>JAUBSN010000001.1:0-209870 GCA_036704825.1 Microcoleus sp. F8-C3
TGTTGAAGTAATTCTGCATCGGCAAGTCGATTCTGCGAATCAAGAATCCCCTCGGCTTTAGCCAGGGGAGTGTCAACTCCGGTACAACAACCGTTATCAAGTTCGTAAGCTAATCCGCATTTAAATTTCACGGTCAAATAAACTTTCACTCTTGTGGGGTGGGCTTCTAGCCCGCCCTCAACATACAATTTAAATGCACAACAGCTTAGTGAGGACTGAAGTCCTCACTACGAACTTGCTCGGACTGAAGTCCTCACTAAGCTTTACTGCATTTAGCTTTTACATTTGGGGCGGGCTAGAAAGCCACCCCAAAAGAGTTCCCATAACAATACAGCGTATTCCATGTAGATGTAGATCGCGATCGACCGGGTTTCGAGCAACAGAATCAGTAAGGATGCGAGAACTGTAAAGAAACCCCGTGAGAGCGCGGTGTACTTGATAAAGCTGGAATACGCTGTAAAATACCTCTTATTGACTGTTATTAGAAATCAATAACAGTTTTTCGGATTTTGTAACATCGATTACTGTGGTTTTTGATTCAGCCTCGACTTATTTTTACGTTTCGTCCAAGACTAAAAAGCTAGTTGCGTGCCAGAACTCAAAAATTCATTTTTGTTCGTGGTGAACATTATTATTTAATTTTGTTTCTAGCGAACTTTTTGGGACAGAATTTGGCTAATATTATTAAGTTTTTATAAAAAGACTTGCTACTAAAAGTAATTGGGATAAGATAAATGTCATTGATTTTTAGGGTATTCGACTTTCCTAAAACAACATTTCAAGCAAAAACTAATTTTTTATAAAAATTAGTTTGGGTTCACCATGTATCTTTTACATTAAATTCAAGATGTGATTTGAATGTAGATACTTATTAACGCATTTAATCTCATTGTTGAATAGCTCGAATAAAAGCTGACAAATTTAGCGTGAATATATCTAGCAATTCCCAGCAAGTATAAGCGTTAAAGCTTAGCTATGAATTCTTCTTAAAGACTTTTAGTGAGAACATAGAGAATGAGTACCAAAAAGTCATTGTTTATACCTCGGCGTCAAGTAATTCGCGGGATTTTATCTACTACAGCGTTTGCAGTTACATCGCGCCTTTGGACTGGATGTAGTCCTGCTAAAGAGGTTCAAGCAAACTCGGCTGGTAAAGATAAGCCAATTGTGATGGGATTTATTTATGTTGGTCCCAAAGATGACTACGGCTACAATCAAGCCCAAGCAGAAGGGAACGCTGGGGTTTCAAAATTAGCCTGGGTAAAAACCGTAGAGGAAGCAAATGTTCCTGAAACTACGGCGGTACAAGAAACCATGAGGAACATGATCGAACAGGATGGGGCAACGGTTCTGTTCCCTACGTCCTTCGGGTACTTTGACCCGCATATTCTGAAACTGGCAAAGGATTACCCGGAGGTACAATTCTTTCACTGCGGTGGACTTTATCAAGAAGGTAAACATCCAAATAACGTTGGCAGCTATTTTGGCTACATTGATGAGGGTGAGTACGTAGCAGGCATTGTTGCCGCCCACGCTTCCAAGACTGGAAAATTAGGATTTATTGCTGCTAAACCCATACCGCAAGTATTACGCAATATCAATAGCTTTACCTTGGGGGCACGCAGTGTTAAGCCAGAAGTTACAACTCAGGTGATTTTTACAGGAGATTGGTCTTTGCCTGTTAAAGAAGCTGATGCTGCTAATAGCATGGCAGACCAGGGTGTTGATGTAATTACCTGTCACGTAGATAGCCCCAAAGTAGTGATGGAAACGGCTGAGAAACGAGGCATTTTCTGTACTGGCTACCATGCGAGTCAAGCCCAACTTGCGCCCAAAGGATATTTAACGGGTGCCGAGTGGGACTGGACGAATGTCTATTCTAAGTATGCTGAAATGCTTCAAGCTGGCAAGACACTGATGAACGGAGGCATTCCCCATTTAGTACGCGGTGGTTTGAAGGATGGTTTTTTGAAGCTATCGCCCTACGGTAGCGCCGTAACGGCCGAAGCGAAAAAGGATGCTGATGCTGCTAAGAGTAAGTTTCAAGATGGCAGCATGGTCATTTATAAGGGGGAAATAAAAGATAACACCGGGAAAGTTGTGATTCCTGAAGGTAAGGATTACAAGCAGCAAGACGCAGAACTAGAAAAGATGAATTGGCTGGCATCAGGCGTCGTCGGCAAAGTTACGAGTTAATTAGTGGGGGAGGGTGAAGCATTTGGACATAAAATATCCGGTTTTGGGCATAAATTGTCGCCCTCGGGGCGGGCTTTCTTGGCACCGCCCCTACCCCCTACATCGATCTCAAAGATTGAGATTCTTTTTACCAGATGTCTGTTCAACACTCATGACTTTCTTAAGAATTCATTATTCAGAATAATGACAATTAACCATCAAAACTGGCGTAAAACTTTGGAAGCGGTTTGTATCCCGATCGCTGCCATCCTGTTCTCATTGGTATTGTTTGGAATTTTTTGTGCGGCGGCCGGATCTAATCCCTTTGCTGTCTATGCCTCAATCTACAAAGCAGCGTTTGGCAGTTGGCATTCATTCCAAAACACGCTGATCAGGGCTGCACCGTTGATGTTGAGTTCCTTGTGCACGGCTTTGCCTGCCCGTTTGGGGCTGGTGATTATCGGCAACGAAGGCGCTTTAGTAGTTGGAGGTTTGGGGGCTGTAGCCGCTGGACTGGCTTTATCTTCTGCACCGCCGACGTTAGTTCAAATTGCAATGGCGATCGCAGGAATTGTCTGTGGAGGTGTGTGGATTGGTGCAGTGGGAGCTTTGCGCTATTACCGAGCAGTAAATGAGACAATTAGCAGCTTGTTGTTGAACTATATTGCGATCGCCCTGCTGAATCATTTAGTCGGCGGCGTGATGCGCGACCCCAGCAGTGTCAATAAAATTTCTAGTTACCCGATTCCTGATGTGAATATGTTGGGAAATATTCCAGGAACCCGCGTTCACTACGGTCTAATTTATGGGTTGGTTGCTTGTGCGATCGCCTACTTCCTGATCCAGCGCACTACCTTCGGCTTTGCAGCTAGAACCGCAGGAGGTAACATCCGCGCTGCTCGAATTGCCGGACTTCCTGTCGGCAAGTTGACAATGGCAATCTGTTTCTTAGCTGGCTCTTGTGCTGGTTTGGCAGGCATGGTGGAAGTCGCAGCCGTGCACGGTCGAGCTAACGAATCACTAAATGCTAACTACGGTTACAGCAGCATCTTAGTTGCGTTCATTGCTCGACACAACCCTCTTGCTGCCACAATAGTGGCAATTGTGTTGGGCGGCATTCTGGCTAGTGGCGGCATCTTGCAACGGGCACACGGACTGCCAGATGCAACGGTTTTAGTGTTCCAAGGATTAGTCTTTTTGGTGGTTCTATTTAGCGATTCGCTCTACGGACGTTTGCCATTTTTCAAAGAGCAGTCAATTGTAAGTCCTCAGCAGCCATCGGCAACCACTGTCTAAGCAATACGTTAAGCCAAAATCTCAAATCGGAGGAATTCACAATGGCAGGAGAAGTATTAGGTTGGTGGGGAGTACCTTTGGGTATCTTGGCAGGAACTTTGCGGGGTAGCGCTCCATTTCTGTTCGTTAGTTTGGGTGAATGCCTAACTGAAAAAAGCGGCAAGATTAATTTGGGGCTAGAAGGGACGCTATTAACGGGGGCGATGAGTGCTTATGCTATTTCCTATCTGACTGGATCGCCTTGGTTGGGTGTTTTAGTTGCTGGTTTAGCTGGTATGGTATTGGGTTTGATTCACGCTTGGCTGTGCGTGCAACCAAAAGTAAATGATGTTGCTGTAGGCATCGCCATGATTATTTTTGGTAGTGGGATTGCTTTCTTTTTGGGCAAACCTTTTATTCAACCGAGCGCCCCTCAGTTACCTAGTATACCTCTGGCTGGTTGGAGTCATCTGCCTCCGGTGCAATCAGCGCTACAAATTTGTCCCCTATTTTTGTTAGGTGTAGCGATCGCTCCTCTAATGCAGTGGTTCTTTAAATCAACTCGCTGGGGGTTATTCATTCGTGCAGTTGGGGATAGTCCCGATGCTGCCAAAGCAATGGGAATCTCCATTATTAAAGTTCGTATGCTGTGCATTATCGCGGGCAGTTTTTTAGCGGGAATTGGTGGTGCTTATTTATCCCTTTACTATCCCGGTAGTTGGACAGAACGCATCTCTAGCGGTCAAGGACTCATGGCGGTAGCGCTGGTAATTTTCGCCCGTTGGAATCCTGTTCAGTGCTTGTACGCCTCGTTGCTATTTGGGGGAGCACAGGCGATCGGCCCCGCTTTGCAATCAGTAGGGGTGGATTCCTATTACTACTTATTCAATGCTTCGCCCTACATTCTGACGCTGGCGATCATGATTATTACTTGTTCCCCAAAACGAACTTTGACAGGTGCGCCTGGATCTTTAGGAACTAGCACGTAAAACAGGAATTTATAGCAAGGAAGATAAACATGGGACGTTTTGTAGAAGCTGAACCATATCCTTATCCTTACAATGGCGATTTGCGCCCAGAAAATACGGTGCTGCTGATAATTGATATGCAAATTGATTTCTGCGGCATTGGTGGATATGTTGACAAGATGGGCTACGACTTGTCACTGACTCGCGCTCCTATCGAGCCGATCGAGCAAGTCTTAGAAGTCGCACGGGCGAAGCACTTCCATATCATGCACACCCGCGAAGGACACCGCCCCGACTTAGCAGATTTACCAGAAAACAAGCAGTGGCGATCGCGCCAAATTAACGCCGGAATTGGCGATCCCGGCCCCTGCGGCAGAATTCTTGTTCGAGGTGAAGCAGGGTGGGAAATCATTCCAGAACTCGCGCCTTTGCCTGGAGAAGCGGTGATCGACAAGCCGGGAAAAGGCTCCTTTTATGCCACGGATTTAGATCTGTTACTGAAACGCAAAGGCATTCAAAATATTGTTTTGGCTGGCATTACAACTGATGTCTGCGTGCATACCACAATGCGCGATGCAAACGATCGCGGTTATGAATGTTTGCTCTTATCTGACTGTACGGGCGCAACAGATTATGGCAACCATCTGGCGGCGCTCAAGATGATCCAGATGCAGGGAGGAGTGTTTGGAACTGTTGCTAATTCCCAAGCATTTATCAAAGCTTTAAAGGATGAGTTTTGAGGGAAAAGTCAAGTTATATCAGGTCGGGTTGTATCGGTGGTGTAAGAGTGATGCGATAATTTATCTGTAGGAATCAGGGGTGAAATTTTAACCGCAGATGAAAATAGATAAACGCAGATGAACGCAGATAAGAAGGTAGATATTGCTAGTGGTGAGATTAATACTTCAAACATTGAAATGAAGCCTGCGCTCTCACTAAAAATTTAAATCTCATAAGTAGCCGATAAGTTGGAAACTTTACAGGGGAGACAAAAACATGACGGAAGTAACTGATTCTATAGATCGAAAATCAGCACTGGAAATTCACAACTCACAATTCCAAACTCAAAACTTTATTCAACCACCAGAACTAGAGGTGGTTAACATGACTAAGCGGTTTGGCACGATGACTGCACTTGATAACTTCTCGATGACGCTAAAACCAGGGACGTTTCATGCTTTGCTGGGCGAGAATGGAGCAGGCAAAAGTACCCTTGTTAAATGTATCATGGGTTTCTATACTCCTACTTCAGGTCAAGTTTTGATTGATAAGCAGGAAGCCGCGATCGCCAGTCCTCGCGATGCTCATAAGTACGGCATTGGCATGGTTTACCAGCACTTCACTTCTGTGCCTGCCATGACTGTAGCCGAAAATCTGGTTTTGTCCCGCTTCGATAGCCCCAATTTGATTAATTGGAAAGCCGAGTACGAGGGGTTAAAGGCTTTTATGAAAACTGCTCCTTTCCGAGTTCCTCTAGATACCCCGATCTTTCAGTTAGCTGCAGGAGAAAAGCAAAAGTTAGAAATTCTAAAACAGATCTATCTTCAGAGTCGGATCTTGATTCTGGACGAACCCACTTCGGTGCTGACCCCGCAGGAAGCCGATGAGGTTTTAGGTTTACTGCGCGCAGAAGTTACTGCCGGAAGATTAACCGTATTAATTATCAGCCACAAATTCCGGGAAGTGATGGCATTTTGCGATCGAATCACGGTGCTGCGTAAAGGGAAATTTGCAGGTCAGGGTTTGGTAAAGGATCTGACTGTCTCGGATATGTCTGAAATGATGATGGGTGAAAGGCGCGAGCCAAAACAAGTTGAAAAGACAGCCCCCCCAACGACTATTCCTGTCCTTCAAGTCCAAAATCTTCATGCCAATAAAGACAACGGAGTGGAAATATTAACAGGAGTAAATCTCACTGTTCACAGCGGCGAAATTGTCGGTATTGCAGGTATTTCTGGCAACGGTCAGCGGGAATTGGTGGAGGTGTTGGCCGGTCAGCGTTCTGCTACAGGTGGAGATGTGCTGGTCAATGGGGAAGTTTATACGGCAACACGAGCCGAGATGTTTAAACATCAGGTCTTTGCGCTACCAGAAGAACCCCTTCACAATGCTTGTGTGCCACACATGAGCGTAGCAGAAAATTTAGCGCTGCGGACGTTCGATCGCCCTCCTCAAGCTAAAGCAAATATCTTACTCATCCTGAAAGCAATTAGGCAGGCGGCTAAGAGCTTAATTAATACTTTCAAAATTAAAACGCCTTCGCCAGATACCCCTATAGGCAATCTGTCGGGGGGAAATGTACAGCGCACAGTGCTAGCGCGGGAACTCTCCGCCGAACATATTAAGTTACTAATTGCCGCGAATCCTTGCTTTGGTCTTGATTTTGCTGCTGTGGAGTACATTCACGGTCAGATTGTTGAGGCGAGAAACCGAGGAGTAGCTGTATTGCTGGTGAGCGAAGATTTAGATGAACTGCTGAAATTGTCCGATCGAATATTGGTAATCAGTGGCGGGAATTTTACTTATGAAAGTGCGATCGCAGATGCAGATTTTGTTCAGATCGGTAAGAGTATGGCAGGACACTAATCAATTTTGGAATATCTATGACTGAATTGCTCAAGCAAACTTTGCTCCTTAAGGATTTACCTAGTATCGCGACGTGGCAGAATGAGTTGGCTTGGCAACCATTCCGCGATGGGGTGGAAATCTACCGACTTTATGGTGACAACCAAAGTGGATCGGCTGCTGCTCTGCTGCGGTATCAGCCGGGAGCAAGTGTCCCAAGGCACGCGCATACTGGTTTTGAACATATTTATGTACTAACTGGGTCGCAAACTGACCAAAATGGCGAATACCAAGCCGGAACTTTTGTCATTAATCCCCCTAACAGCAATCACAGTGTTTTCAGCCAAGCTGGCTGCATAGTCTTAGTAATTTGGGAAAAACCTATATCGCTATGGTCTTAATATCTGCCCAACCTTATGATTATGAACTGCCAGTATCTGGCGGTGTGGCTTTGGTTATCATCGATATGCAGCGAGATTTTTTGGAGCTTGGGGGATTTGGTGAAGCTTTAGGCAATGATGTCAGCCAACTACAGGCGATCGTACCAACGGTCAAGCAGTTGTTAGAGGCATTTCGCGATCGCCATCTCCCTATTGTTCACACTATTGAAGGTCATCAACCTGACCTTTCTGATTGTCCTCCCTCCAAGCAAAAGCGGGGTCAAAGTCAACTAAAAATTGGCGATCGAGGCCCGATGG
Source organism: Microcoleus sp. F8-C3 (assembly GCA_036704825.1). Lineage (GTDB taxonomy): Bacteria > Cyanobacteriota > Cyanobacteriia > Cyanobacteriales > Microcoleaceae > Microcoleus. The sequence goes on from JAUBSN010000001.1 coordinate 7,682, forward strand.
GACGAATTTTAATTTTGGGAGAACCTGGCAATTCAATTATCTCAGAATTGACGCCTAGGCCTGATGAAATAGTAATTAATAAACCAGGTAAGGGCGCTTTTTATCACACTAATTTGGAATTAATACTTCGTGAAAAAGGGGTTACTCACCTAATTTTTACTGGAGTCACGACTGAGGTTTGCGTTCAAACAACTATGCGCGAGGCTAACGATCGGGGATTTGAATGTTTACTCGTTGAGGATGCTACAGCCAGCTACTTTCCAGAGTTTAAACAAAGCGCGATCGATATGATTCGCGCCCAAGGCGGTATTATTGGTTGGACTGCGAGGGCTGAAGTAGTAATACAAGCTTTGGAAACATCGCAGTCTTAAATTTAAAAACTGTCGGCTATCCCGGATGTTTGGGGTAAAAAGCAGCGGCTGATACATTTTTTCTGAACAGGCTTTCCGGCCTGTTCCACAAAGAAGAGACCTCTGAGTTTGGGGCGGCTTGTCACCCCTCCAGATGTGGAACATCTGATGAAAAACGCGCAAAAATAATGAAAAACCCGGTTTCTTTAAGAAGCCGGGTTTTTGCGTATTCTATTGTTTATTTAAGCTACTTAACTTCAGCAGATCGCCGACTTTTAGGCGATTCGTAGTAAACTCCAGAACCTGTATCCGAGACAAAATGACAGTCCCAGTAAGAGCGAATAAAGCTCTTCCAAATTGGATCTGTTGACTTGCGATAATAATCGCCCAACACTGGTTTAATTGCTTCCGTTGCTTCCTTCAAGTGATAGTGCGGCATGGTCGAGAAAATGTGGTGGGCTACGTGAGTCCCGATGTTGTGGTGGATGGAATTGATGATTCCGTAGTCGCGATCGATCGTAGACAATGCACCTTTCAAGAAATACCAATCATTACCGCGATACCAGGGAATATCGGCTTCTGTGTGGTGCAGGAATGTTACCAAATCCAGCCACATCACGAATACTACATAGGGAACCAAGTAGAATTTCAGCAAAAACAGCCAACCAAACTGATAGGTTAGCGCGCCTAAAAAGCCTACCATCAGCACCAAGGATGCGGAACTGGTCAACACGTCCCATTTTTCGGAAGGACGGAAAAGCCGGCTACCGGGCACGAAGTGAGAACTTACCTCATCGCCCGATCCGCGAAACAGATAAATTGGGTAGGCAAATAACATCAAATAGAAGCGTCCCAGCTTTTCGTACCAGTGCATTTGATTGTATCTCGTCTCCGATACCGGATACCAGCTTTCATCGTTATCCAAGCTGCCTGTATTTGCGTGGTGGGTTCTGTGACTGATCCGCCAACCGTGGAAGGGCACGAGAATTGGAGCGTGGGAGAGGTGTCCGATCAGGTTGTTGAGCCATTTGCTCTTAGAAAATGAACCGTGTCCGCAGTCGTGGCCCACTACAAACAATGCCCAAAACATGGTTCCCTGCATCAACCAGAAAATTGGGTAAAAGAACCAGGAATCGACGGTGTAGGCGATCGCATACAAACCTGCGATGATGCCAATATCTAAAAAGAAGTACGCCAGAGATTTCCAGGGCGAGGGTTCAAAACAGTGGGCTGGAATGGCTGCCTTGATATCTTGAAGAGTAAAAGGTAACTCTGTTGTACGAGAGGACGAGCCTCGATCGATCGGGTGATTGAGAACAGTATTTGATTGCACGAAGTTTCCGATTTAAGCTGACTTGAGAAACCGCATTCCGCCTTGTAACAGTCAATCGATTTTAGATTTTAGATTTGAGATTTTAGCTTCACTCCACAGATGAATTTGGGGGCTTAACTAATATCTAAATTTTTTGGCTCTCTCCGACTCGTGTCGGGGGCTTGTATCCCTATGCAGGTGAGGTAACATTCAACCTGCAAGGAGCCATATTTTTTACTCTGCAAGGGTTTCTAAAGTTCTTTCGTTCGCATGAAGAGCCCGTCCTCGATTCTCAAGCAAGTTGGCTTGTGAAATACTTGTATGGGAAAAATTAGTGCGATCGACCCTGTTATTTGAAAAAATCTCATGTGCCCGTTGTTGGTGCGAAATGCGACTTCAATCTGAGAGTGGACATCTGGAGGAACTACCTCCAGTCTGCAGATAGCATACAGCACTTGCAGCAGAAATTGTGAACGAGAGTGTAGGGAAATGCCCATCGATTTTGGATTGGAGATTTGAGATTTTAGATTGAAGGACAAATCTCCAATCTCAAATCCAAAATATCAAATCGGAGTGTTGGGTTTCACGCAAGTTCTACCCAACCGACAGTTCGCTACAGTTCACAAATTCTGCAAGAATTGCTAAAGCTAAGTTAATTTAACATTTCTACACACAGTCTGGCAACGAGTTACCCGAAAAATTTGAAAATCCATAAATCCGGGAAACTGACGGGCGAGCCAGCGCTTTTTGATTTTCTAGGTTGCAGCCTTTTCTAATATGAGCTTAGACCGTTTTACCGTTTCGGGAACGTCGATCGGATAATCGCCGGTAAAACACGCCGAACAAAAACTCATCGGGTCTTCGTTAGTGGCCTTCAGCATTCCATCCCAACTCAAGAAAGCCAAAGAATCAACCCCAATTTGGGCGCCGATTTCCGCGACTGACTTAGTAGCAGCAATCAACTGATCTTGATTGTCGGTGTCGATCCCGTAGAAACAAGGATGTGTCACCGGCGGCGAGGAAATTCTCATGTGAACTGCGGTTGCACCCGCGTCCCGCAAGGCTTTGACAATTTTGCCGCTGGTAGTGCCGCGCACGATCGAATCGTCGATAATAATTACTCGCTTTCCTTCCAACACATCTTTGAGAGGGTTGAGTTTCATGCGGATTCCTGACTCCCGCATTGTCTGAGTCGGTTGAATAAAAGTGCGCCCGACGTAGCGATTTTTAATCAATCCTTCGGCGTAAGGAATGCCGGAAGCTTGAGAAAAGCCGATCGCCGCCGGGATTCCAGAATCGGGAACGCCGATGACTATATCAGCATCAGCCGGAGATTCTGCTGCCAACAAACGCCCGATCCGCAGCCGGTAGCTGTACAAACTTTCACCTTCCATCTGGCTGTCGGGTCGAGCAAAATAGATCATTTCAAAGATGCAAAGTTTGCGCTTCTGCTGCTGGCTCCAGTGGAACGAAGCCATACCTTGCTCTGTAATCCAAACTAATTCTCCCGGTTCTACGTCCCGCAAAAATTCAGCACCGATAATATCCAAGCCGCAAGTTTCCGATGCTAAAACATACCGTACCGGAGTTGTGGGGAGAGTGCCAATTACCAGCGGGCGGACGCCGTGCGGGTCTCGGACTCCCATCACGCCTTTGGGGGTGGCGATCGTCAAACTAAAGGCTCCTTGGCACATAGCAAAGGCACTGATCGCTGCTTCCAGCCAGCCTTTGCCCTTGTCTACCTCCGAGCCGATCGCCACCGCGATCGCCTCTGAATCCGTCGTGCTCACAAACTCGCAATTGCGAGACAGCAACTCTTCCCGCAATTGTTTTGTATTGACAAGATTCCCGTTATGTGCTAGAGCCATACTTCCCAAACGGGTTTCGACAACCACAGGCTGAGCGTTGACAACCCGCGACGAGCCGGTAGTAGAGTAGCGAGTGTGGCCTATGGCTAAGTTACCGGGCAAGTGACCTAAACTCGATTCGTTAAAGACTTGGGAAACCAGTCCCATATCTTTGTGCAGGTGGACTGTTTCACCGTCAAAGGTGGCAATCCCTGCGGATTCCTGACCGCGGTGCTGCAAGGCATACAAACCGAAGTAGGTCAACTTGGCGACATCTTCACCCGGTGCGTAGATACCGAAAACGCCACAAGCTTCCTCTGGCTTGTCGGGTTTGCTAGAATGCTCGTCAGCCGCGAAGGAATGGTTGGGAATCATAGATGGGTGGGTTCCTAATGGGGAAGGTGGGTTAGGGGGACAGTATCAGCGGGAAATCTTGTTTGCGAAAGCGCCGCATAACTTAACATTCCCTTAATCTTGCCACGTATCTGTCATTATTTCCAACTCGTGTAGCATTTCAGACAGAAGCGATGCGGCCTTTAAGGGCATTGTAGTATCGATCGCGCCCAAATCCTATACTAACCTTGATTAAGGGCGGGCGAGGGATGCGGCGAGGAATTCGGTGATTGTCCAACGAAGTGGGCGCAACGCCAGACTGAAGAGATAGGCGATCGTGCAATGGAAAATAAATTAGAAACTTGTTTTATGGGCTTTTTGAAATAGTAGAATTTAAGGCGATCGAGCTTGACTTATTCATAAAATTGACCTACTATGTCATCATGGGAATCTGTGCGGCCATGTCAAGTCAATTTGGGCGCGCCAAGTTATGGCAATAGCACGGAGCAGATAAGTTTTTCAGTTTAATTTGTAGGGTGCGTCGCTGCGAGATTCTCGATCGAACTTGCAGATTGTTTCGGGCGACGCACCTTACTAATTTGTGGTGGGTCGCTGTGAAATAGTCGATCGAACTTGCAGATTGTTTCGGGCGACGCACCTTACGGGTTCAACCCGCGCACCATCCGGGTAAAGTCTTGTGTAGGCGCGGTTTCAACCGCCGAGTCTTAAAAAAATAGTCCTCGCGGGAGACTACAACAAAGAACCGAAAACCGAAGACTACCCGGAAACCAAAGCCACGCGAAAACCGATGTCCGAGAAACGATCGCCCGCCGAATTGCTAAGACGATACGCACTGCGACAATTCACCGCAGCGTCGTTCCAGGAACCGCCACACCGCACCGGGCGATCGTTGCGATCGTTCTCGGGATGACTGCACCATTCCCAAACATTCCCGTGCATATCATAAAGCCCAAAAGCATTGGGCCCAAAACTCCCGACATTAGTTGTTTGTTTGCGGAAAAGTCCCTTAGATGCCCCAGCGTAGGGATTATTGCCATTATAATTAACTAAATCCGGGGTAATTGTTTCACCAAAATAGAAAGGTGTTTTAGTTCCGGCGCGACAAGCATATTCCCATTCCGCTTGTGAAGGTAAGCGATAAGTCTTGCCTGTTGTTTTAGAAAGCCGCTTGCAGAATTCCACAGCGTCATTCCAGCTTACTTTTTCGACAGGAAGTTTCGCACCTTTGAACTCAGAAGGGTTATTTCCCATCACCGCTTGGTATTGTTCTTGAGTTATCTCATATTTACCCATAAAAAAAGCAGGCATATTCACGGTACGCTGCGGCCCTTCATAGCTACTTCGTCCGGCTTCCGTATCGGGGGAACCCATCAGGAAACTGCCACCAGGAATTGCTACCATGTCTAGAGTAATACCATTCCCCAGATTTTCTATAAAAGCCTGTGCTTTTCCGGGACTGCGGTTGACGATTTGCCCCGTTGAGTTGACTGTCACTGCTTCAAAAGTAAAGCTTTTTAAAGCATTGGAAGATGGCTGAGGTTTTGGAGGTTCTGGTGCGGGTTTTGGAGATGGTTTTGGCGATGGACTTTCTGCTACAGATTGTGGAGATGGTTTTGGCGATGAACTTTTGGCTGTAGTTTTTGGAGATGATTTTTGAGCTGATGATTTAGGAGATGGCGCCTCCTTGTTGGATGAAGGGGGAAGATTTGGTGAAGATGAAGAAGATTTGTTGTTCAACAAACTTTGACTCAACACAGCTAATGCAAATCCTCCCCCAGCAAAACCAGCTAATTGCAATAAACCTCGCCTTGTTGTCTTAGTTGGTAACGGCAAAGAGTTTTGTGGAATCACAGCAATTGTGGGATTTAGTATCGGTGCGGGAGTTGGTCTTGACTGACCTTGAAAATCTCTTAAAACTTCCTCTGCTGATTGGTAGCGCTGCTGGATATCTTTTGCCAACAACTTAGATAAAATTAATTCCAATCCCTTATCTATGGGACTTTTCAAATGTTGCTGCCAATTTGCAGTCCAGCTATAACCGTGTTCCGTCCACAAACCATAAGGATGTACCCCCGTCAGTAGATGAAAAGCCGTCGCCCCCAAGCTAAACAAATCGCTGGCTGCATAAGCTTCACCCCCTTGCATTTGTTCGAGGGGTGCATAACCGTGCGAACCAATTTGCGTTCCCTGTCGCGATATCACTGTTCCCGACAACTGTTTGGAAACTCCGAAATCAATCAGCATTAACACACCGTCGCTGCGACGGCGCATAATATTCTCAGGCTTGATATCTCGGTGAATAATTTTTTGTTCGTGAACAAACTTGAGAACAGGTAGAAGTTCGAGTAATAGTTGCTTAACTTGGTTTTCGTGCCAAATTCCCTGATTTTGGCAAAGCGTCAACAAATTATCTCCATCGACAAACTGCTGTACGAGATACAAATAGTTGTCTTGTTCAAAATAGGCATCAAGTGACGGAATTTGGGGATGTTGTCCTAGCTGTTGCAGTTGTCTGGCTTCTTGCTGAAATAATTCTACCGCTTTGTTAATCGCCCAAGTTCCCCGGACATTTGGTGCTAATTGTTTAACGACACAGCGTTGATTTAGTTTATCAATATCTTCTGCTAAATAAGTTCTGCCGAAGCCACCTTGACCGAGGAATTCGATCGTGCGGAAACGATTTCGCAGGAGGGGTACGAGTTCAATACCACAACTGATGCAATATGTTTGTCCGTCGGGGTTTTGAGGATTGGGGCAGTCGGGATTGATACAGCAAATCATTTATTTTATGAATGATATTGTTTATATTGTATAGATTAATTGGGTGATTAACTCGCCGATGAATTGAGTGAGCTAATTTGTAGGGTGCGTCGCTGTCAGATTTCCGATGGGATTTGCAGAGTTTAGATGGTGACGCACCTGACTATTGTGTGGTGCGTCGCTGTGAAATTGTCTATCTTACTTGCAGATTTTTGAGGCGACGCACCCTACGGTTTCTGCGGTTTCAATTACCCTTTGTAGGGAATGCGATTAGACAGATGCAATCCGACGCTCGATCGCATTATAGAATCGATCGCCCATCTCACCCATCGAAACCTCAATTAACGCTTGATTGTCAGCACTCACAATCCGCAAAGGTGATTCAGCCCCGCCAACTAAACCAATTTTTTGCCACATTTTGGTCAAATGTTCTTGCAGGTAAGACTCCCAATTTTTTTGATTTTTAGGGGCGACTGAAACAACAATGCAGTTGCCCATTTCACCAAACAAAATTTCATCCCAGCGACCGACATTTGTCGAATTGCAACTGAGATGAATTTCTGCACCCATTTTAGCAGAAATACAGCATTCCGCGAGGGCGATCGCAATTCCACCCTCAGCACAATCATGGGCAGAACCTACCCAACCTTGCCGAATTCCATCGCGACAAACCGATTGCACTTTTCTTTCTAACTCAAAATCTATTCTTGGCGGTTTCCCAGCGACAATCCCGTGAATTGCGGCTAAATATTCCGAACCTCCCAAAGTAGGAGAAGTAGGAAGTTTTGGATTTTCTGTTTTGAGTTCAGAATTGGCAAATTTAAAAAAGGTAAGTTCAGAATCTTGAGACTTTTCTGCTTCCTTTGCATCCCCCATTCCCAGCACATAAATTAAATCACCTTTCTTTAGCCAAGCTTGGCCGCAAATCTTCTTCAAATCGGGAATTAACCCCACCATTCCGATTACCGGAGTCGGATAAATTGGTTGAGGATTCCCCTCAGCATCAACCGTTTCATTGTAAAGAGAAACATTGCCGCCAGTCACAGGCGTTCCCAACTCCCGACAAGCATCAGCAATCCCGCGACAAGCTGACGCTAACTGCCAATATCCGATCGGCTTTTCGGGACTGCCAAAATTCAAATTATCAGTAACTGCGAGAGGTTCAGCACCCACACAGCTTAAATTTCTCGCTGCTTCCGCTACGACTGCTTTTGCACCTTCATAAGGATCGAGATAAACATAACGAGAATTGCAATCAACCGTTGCAGCAACTCCAGGAATCATCCCCAGGGGCGCTTGCTTCTTGCTAAGGGGGGGAGAAACTTTTGGAGTTTCCCTACCTTGTGCCTTTGTAAATAGAGGAATTACTTCTTCTTCCTGTTTGATTTCGGAAGCTAGAGAAACAGCATTTTTTCTCTGTAGATCCCCCTTAGCAAGGGGGTGTACTTCTACCCCTTCAGCAAGGGAAGATTGGCAGGGTTCTAGCGGACGCAATCGGACAACCGCAGCATCAGCGCCTCCCGGTAAAACAACAGTATTGTTTTGCACTTGATGGTCGTATTGGCGATAAACCCAGCGTTTAGAAGCGATGGTGGGAGTATCTAAAAGCGTCAGCAAAATCTGATTCCAAGTTTGGAAATTGCCGTTAATTTCGATACCTGTAACTGTGGATTGTGGCAGCGAATCCGCTGTCCATTCCCATGCTTTTTTAGCATATTCTGGCGGTTCTGTCAACAATTCTCTGTGATAAATTGGCGTGTTATCTGCCAAAGCAGTGGCGGTAATTTCGGCAGCGATTTCGCCTTTAAAGAGAATTCGGACGATCGGCTTTTCGATCACTGTCCCCGCTACTACGGCGTGCAATCCCCAGCGGTGGAAAATATCGATTAATTCCTGTTCGCGTCCTTTTTCGGCAACAAACAACATCCGTTCTTGCGATTCCGAAAGCAGGTATTCGTAGGGAACCATGCCGCTTTCTCGAACGGGAACTTTATCTAGATCGAATTCAATGCCGACGCCGCCTTTGGCTGCCATTTCTGATGTGGAACAGGTGATTCCGGCCGCGCCCATGTCTTGGGCGGCGACGACTGCACCTGTTTTGAATGCTTCTAAACAAGCTTCAATTAAAGATTTTTCTAAAAATGGATCTCCTACTTGGACTGCGGGGCGATCGTCCATTGATTTGTCGGTCAATTCGGCACTGGCAAAACTTGCTCCTCCCATGCCATCTCTGCCAGTAGTTGAACCTACGTAAAGCACGGGATTTCCGATTCCAGAAGCGCCGGATTTAACGATTTCTTGAGTTTCCATTAAACCCAAAGCCATGACGTTAACTAATGGGTTGCCGGAATAAGCCGGATCGAAGTAAACTTCCCCGCCAACTGTGGGTACTCCGATGCAATTTCCATAATGGGAAATTCCCGATACTACGCCTTTGAACAATCTCTGAGTTTTGGCGTCGTCTAAGTTGCCGAAACGCAGGGAATTTAAAAGTGCGATCGGGCGTGCACCCATTGTGAAGATATCGCGGAGAATTCCCCCTACTCCTGTCGCCGCGCCTTGGAAGGGTTCGACTGCTGAGGGGTGGTTGTGGGATTCAATTTTGAAGGCGAGTTGCAAGCCGTATCCCAAGTCTACGACGCCGGCATTTTCTCCAGGCCCGACGAGAATTCGATCGCCCTCTGTGGGAAACTGTTTTAATAGCGGCCGCGAATTTTTGTAACAGCAGTGTTCGCTCCACATAACGCCGAACATTCCCAATTCAGCTTTATTAGGATGGCGGCCGAGACGGTGAACGATTTCTTCATATTCTTCAGGTGTGAGTCTTTCACCGGCAATTTGTTCGGGGGAAAATGGGGATTCGGAGATGGGAGACATGGAAACTCGTTATAAACCACAGGCTATATTCTAAATGGCCTGTGGTTGGTTAATCTAAAATCTTAAATCTCAAATTTACAATCGCTTGGGAAATCCGCCCCTATAGGAAGAATTTTGGGTTTGTAGGGGCGGGTTCACTGAGATTTATCGTACCAACAAATAAGTTCAACAAACCCGCCAAACCCAATGATTAAATCCAATTAATTCGGGACTTGTCGGTATTGTCGGTGGGGATGGGGCGGGTTTTTTAGTATATCTGTTTGGTGACACAGATATTGGTGAACCCGCCCCTACAGGATGCGTGAGAATGTTACTCTTTGGTAAGTTAATCTAAAATCTAAAATCTAAAATCTAAAATCGAATGACTTTACCTCGAAATCTCAATTTTGCCAACCAAAACTTGCGGAACCGTTCTTTTAAAGGTCTTGATTTGTCAGGGGCGAATTTCAGCGGTTGCGACATTCGAGGCTGCAATTTCACCGGGGCGATTTTGAGGGGGGCAAATTTTCAGGGTGTTAGAACCGGACAAAGCCGCAGGCGGGTGAGAAATTTGATTGCTAGGGCTGGGGTAACGGCGGTGACAGTCACGACGGCTGGGGCTTTGACTGGACTGATTGCCGGGGCGGATGCGGGGGCTGTGGCGGTGGCTGGAACGGCTGCGACGGCGATTGCTGCGACTCGCGGCGAGGCTGGGATTGTGGCGGGGGCTGTGGCTGGGGCTGCTGCTGCGATCGGGGCTAGCGGTATTGTGACATTTTTGGGCGGAGATACTATCAGGGGAATTGTCTTATTTTTGGTTTCTGGGGTAATTCTGGGGTTAACGGCGATCGGATTTTTTATCGCTGTTGAACAAATAGAAAAATTGTCGGTAACGTCGTTTAGAAAGGCTGATTTAACTGATGCTGTATTCGATCCGGGGGCGGTTCTAGATGCTGATTTTTCCGATGCGCGAGGATTGCCGTGGTAGACTGCACAATTACTGATTTTTTACCCATTCCCGGAATTCTCGCACTGCTGCGGTTGCGCCTGCAGTTTGAGTGCGATCGATAAATTCGTCAACTTTTGCAGTCGGTAGCATCGGGAAAGCCAGAGAAAAATTGCACTCGGCATATTCGCCATTTTGCAGTTGATAAAACTTGATGTTTCGTCCGTCGTACCGCCAAATTTCTGGTACGCCTAAATCTGCATATAAATCGAATTGATTTAATGAACTGCTGGTAATATCAATTTCTAGTGCTAAATCTGGCGGCGGATCTTGAGAAAAGTCTAATTCTGTTCTCCCTCTGACCAGTGCTTCATTCTGGATATAATAGCATGAATCTGGTTCTTTTCCTGCTGCTTTTTTGCGTTTTTTAATCGTCATCGAGCCAAAGGGGTTGTACTCCAGATTGAGTTCTTCTATGAGAGTTACAATTAAGCGATCGATCAGCCTGTTGCGATTTTCATGTTCCGGTAGCGGCACCAAAATTTCTAATTGACCTTGATGATAAGCAATTCTGGTGGAACGTTTGTTGCCCAGTTCCCCAAGCAGGCTTTCATATAACTGCCAACTGATATTGGGGAGTAAAACTCGCTGTTCGGGGGGCGTTGATATTGTTAGCATTTTACTTGGGTTTTAAAGCTTGAGTATATTTTAGTCGATATTTTTGTTTTGCGAACTGAACAAAAAGTATCTGCCGATAGCTGCGGTCATGCGCTACTCTAGTTAATAATAGACTGTGGTCATTAGTCCTTGTTGTATGAAGCTGCGATCGTTCTTTTCTTTCCTCATTGCTGGCGTCTTGGCACTCTTAGGCTTGAGTGGCGGCGGTTTTTACTGGCTGACAACTCAAACTCCCCTGAATTTGCTTGCCGGCGGGCCGACAACTACTCCGGCTGCGGCTGTGTTTGTCTCGAAAAAAGCACCTTTGTTAGCATCAATGCTGGTAAATCCCGATCGCCTCGAAGCATTGCGGCAGGTTTTTGCCAGTCCCGAAGAAAGAAGTCGATCGCACGCGGAATTTGAGCAAATCAAAAAAAGTCTCCTCGCAAATACAGGCCTCGATTACAGTAGAGATATCCAACCTTGGATAGGTGACGAAATTACCCTCGCCGTCACAACGCCAGATTTTGACGGTGACAGCAGCAACGGCAAACAAACCGGGTTTTTGCTGGCAGTTTCCTCCCAAAATGCCGATCGCAGCCAAAAATTTCTCGACTCCTACTGGCGCCAACAATCTCGTGCCGATAAAACAGTTCATTCTGAACTATATAAAGGCGTGAAAATCAATTATAAACAAGCACAAATAGCCAAGAAAAAATCGGCTTCGCTTTCGCCTTTTAACCCGTTTTCTCTGCCGAATTCAAAGTTGCCATCTAGCTTCGCAACCGCAGCCATCGGCGGCAATCAAAATTCTGGTAACAACCAAAATTTTGTTTTATTTGCCAATAGCCAGAACGTGATTCGAGATGCAATTAATAACGTTGAATCAACAAACCTAAATCTCAACAATACCCCGGAATATCAAAAAGCTTTGCAGCAGCTAACTCAAGGCAGAATCGCTTTAGCATTTGTCAATCTCCCGCAGTCAGCAACCGAGCAAAATCCCCAAGTTTCTCTTAATTCTCTCGCAGTTGCTGTCGGAGTCAACCGACGGGGATTGCTGGCTCAAACTGCTTTAGTGACATCGCGAGAAAACACAGCTTCTCCAACACTCTCCGAACCTGTGAAAGCCTTGCAATACATTCCGTCAGCCAGTCCTTTAGCGGTCGCCAGCACCGATTTAAGGAATTTTTGGGCTGATTTGTCATCTGCGGTGTCCAGCAATGCAGAAGTCTCAAATTTAGTCGATCGCACTCTCGCAGATATTCAACAAGTTTGGGGCGTCAACCTGCAGCTGGATATATTTGACTGGGTACAAGGAGAATACGCTTTAGCACTGGTTCCGAATTCGTCGAATAGTGCTGACTGGATTTTTGCCGCCGAAAACTCTGCTGATTCCCAAAAGGCGATCGACAAACTCGATGAAATTGCCCGCAGCAAAGAATACAGCATCGGCAGCTTCACTCTCAGAAACCAAAAAATTACCGCTTGGACGCAGTTGACAACGAACCAGAATTATGGTAAAGAAAATAATAGAAAAAGTGCGATCGAAACCGAGGCAAAAGGAGTCCGATCCACCGTCGGCAAATACGAAATTTTCACCACTTCAGTAGAAGCAATGGACGCAGCACTAAAAGCAGCAGAAACAGGCTCTTTAGTTGCCAATCAAGATTTTCAAACCAGCATTGAACCGCTACCGCTATCTAACGACGGCTATTTTTATTTAGACTGGCCCTCCAGCAGGAGAATTTGGGAAAAACAAATCCCGCTGTTGAGGTTAATTGAACTTTCGGCAAGACCATTGTTCGACCACTTGCGATCGCTCACTGTCACCAGTACGGGAGAAATAACAGGAATTCGCAAAGCTACAATATTTATGCGGCTGAATTAGTTAGCATTCAGCAGTCAGCAGTCATTAGTTAGAAGGAAGAAGGAAGAAGTTAGAAGGAAGAAACTCAGGGCTGTTTCATTCTCACCAAAAAACTCAAATGATCGGGAGATGGGGGGAGAGGGGGATGGGGAGAAGGGCAGTCGGAGGGATGACTCAAAAGCTCAAAAATTAATCACTCTCTTGATTGGGGCTTTTCTCCCCCGATCCCCATCGGACCATCTCCCCCTCTCCCCCTCTCCCCATCAACCGAGAATGAAACAGCCCTGGAAGAAACTACGTCCCATTCCCCATTCCCATTCCCCATTTCCAATAACTAAGGACTAATAACTACTGACTCGTTCACCTTTTTCGGTTGCCCAAAATAAGCTTGAAACACCTCTTTGGCGATCGGGGCCGCGGCAACAGAACCATAGCCGCCATTTTCCACAACCACGGCGATCGCAATTTCCGGCTTCTGGGCGGGCCCGAAGGCTACATACAAAGAGTGATCCTGCTGTCCGATCACCTCCGAAGTCCCTGTTTTGCCCGCCGTCAGCGGAATCGAACCGTCATTCAATCCCTGTCCAGTACCCTCGGCAACCACCGCGATCAGTCCTTCCTTAACCACCTTAATCGTCGAAGGCTTCATCCCCGTATGTACCGATTTAGTCTCGGGTTTGCCAGTCATAGAAGTCAAAAGATGAGGCTTCACCCGATAGCCCCCATTAGCGATCGAACTCACCATCACCGCCGCCTCTAAAGGAGTCACCAGCACCAACCCCTGACCGATCGACATCGTTACCGTATCACCCGCATACCAAGGTTCTTTATAAATTTTCTCCTTCTCCTCCGGCGTCGGGATTTGACCGTGAGTGCCGCCGCCTAGCCCCAAAAGATTCAAATCCGTATCCTTGCCAATTCCCAAGCGGTGTCCCCACTTAGAAATTTGCTCCGGCCCGGTACTAATCCCCACTTGATAAAAAAATGTATTGCTGCTGAAAGCCAAAGCATCCCGAAAGCCGATGTAGCCGTAACCGCCGCTGTGTTCGTTAAAATCAATTCCCCCCACCGTAATGTAAGACGAAGTACCCAGAATTGAGTCCGGCGAAAATTTGCCCGACTCCAGGCCCGCGACGGAAGTCACAATTTTAAAGGTGCTGCCGGGGGGATAGCCTTGCATGGCCCGGTTCAAAAATGGATTTTCTGGGTCTTGAAGAGTTTCCCACTCGTCCTTAGTGATTTTTCGCGTAAACAGATTGGGGTCAAAAGTCGGGTGGCTGGCCATTACTAATACCGCCCCGGTTTTGACATCCAGCGCCACTACTGCTCCCCGGCGGTTCCCCAGGGCTTTTTCGGCTGCTTTTTGCATGGACAAATCTATGGTTAGCTGCACCGCCTCACCGGGTTTGGGCGGTGTTTCTCCCATCAGCCGCAATTCTTGATTTTGGGCGTTTACCTCGATCAGCCGATCGCCCCAAACTCCCGCAATCTGCTTGTTAGAACTCGCTTCTATGCCCATTTGACCGACAATCATCCCCATCGGATATTCCGGGTGAGCTTTTAAGTCTGCTGCGGTAGCTTCGCCAATATATCCGATCGCGTGAGCCGCCAAACTGCCTTCGGGATAGTAGCGGTTCGCTTCTGGTCGCACTTCCACTCCCCGCATTTGTCCCACCTGTTCTGCTAGCGGCACAAATACCTCTGGCGGCATTGCTTGCTTGAGCCGCACCGGTCTGTAGGATTGAGGATCGACCTCTTTTAATTTTTTTAAAATTTCTTTGACCGGGATTTTCACCAACGGACTCAACTTTTCTGCTGTCGCTTTCCACTCTTCCAGCGTTTGTTCTTTCGGCCACAAATATACCGATCGAGCTAAATTGTTTCCTGCTAGCAGCTTGCCTTGGCGATCGATAATGTGTCCGCGATTGGCTGGCATTGGCACTAGGCGAACGCGATTGTTTTCGGCTCGTTCCCGGTGTTGCTTCCCTTGTACCAGTTGCAATTCCACCAGCCGACTAGCGTGCAGGCCCAGCAAACCGGTTGCCACCAGCATGAACACGATCGCCCGGTGTATCGGACGCTCCTGTTTCTTAGGAGTTTCCGCCAGGGTTTTGGTTTTGTCAGAAGAGTGAAATCCTGATATCGAATAAACTTGTCGTTGCATCATTCTATAGGTAGATGTCAAATCCTAGATTTTAGATTCTTGAATTGTCAATTGTGAAGTATACATCATCAAACCGCGGAGGATCGGGCTTTGACCGTTGGGGGAAACGGAATAATCGATCGTTAACTTTTGACCGATCGCTAATCACTCATGACTGTTAACTAATCCTCCAAGCACCAAGAAATAGCCAGCACGAGCGAGACCAGGCTCAGCCAATTAGGGAGGTGGAGCCAGCCGGATAGACCTATAGGTAACAATACCAAGGCCTGTGTCAATAGGGAACCGATCGCCAACAGCAAGGCTAGGAGTATCAAATTTATCATCTTGACACCGTACAATTTCGGATATGAGTCGGTCGCCTGTGGCAGAAATCCGAGTGGCACAAGCGAGCGCGATCTTACAGGGATTGTCCTGATAGACATAAAGAAGAGAAGCCAGGAGGTTTTGAACAAATTTAAAAAAAATTATTCTTCCTCCACAGTTTGTATTCTAGGGGCTGCGATGGGTAAATTCTGAGTTGTGATTTTAATTTGTGACCGAGGAGTATTGCCATGTTGTTTAATGAGCTAGCCAATTTCAAAAACGGTGCGTTCTTGGCTGCGATCGCCGCGATTGCCGCCCTACCAGTTTTAGCAGAAACAGCCAATTTCGGCACTTTAACTTTATCGCGAGGTTTTGCAACCCCAACAGCAGTTTTGAGAGGTTCCACGGGCGGATCGTACTCTCTATCTGCCATAGCCAACGCCGATCGCCACAAAAACAAATGTTTGGGTTTTGCCACCCCAACTCCCGACCACATCATAGTCTTGCAGCAAAACTTTTCAAAACTCACACTCCAAGTCAACAGCGGAGGCAAGGACACGACCTTACTCGTCAAAGGCCCCGGTAAAGCGGTGCGCTGCGGAGACGATATAGGTCAGAATAAAGATGCCGGCATACTTGATTCAGACTGGCAAGCAGGCTCTTACAGGATTTGGGTAGGTACTGTCGAACCCGGAGTCAAGTCTAACTATACAATCTCGGTACAGGAATAGTCAGCAGTCATCAGTCATTAGTCAGTAGGAAGAATTAGCAATTGCCCATGCCCCATGCCAATTGCCCATGCCCCATGCCACTCTCCCCCACTCCCCCTCCCCTAATTTCCCCCAATCTCCCACTCTATTAATCTCCCGCTACCCAATCTCCCCATCGACCGCTCACTTCCCCATCCACTAAAATGTAAAATCGAAAGTGGCGTGTTTAACCAATATAGGTAACTCCGAAAGTGCTAAAGACTCTTAGAGCTGACTTCAGTATAATTTTCGATCGCGACCCTGCCGCTCGCAACTGGCTGGAAGTTTTGTTTTGCTACCCCGGTCTTCAGGCCCTAGTGCTGCACCGCCTCGCACACTGGCTTTACGTATTGGGGCTTCCCTTCATCCCCCGCTTGATTTCTCACATTGCTCGCTTTTTGACCGGAATTGAAATCCACCCGGGGGCAACCATCGGCAAAAGCGTATTCATCGACCACGGTATGGGGGTTGTGATCGGCGAAACAGCAATTATCGGCGATTTTGCCCTAATTTACCAAGGTGTCACCCTTGGCGGAACAGGCAAGGAAAGCGGCAAGCGTCACCCTACCGTCGGCGAAAATGTAGTTGTCGGTGCCGGCGCCAAGGTACTCGGCAATCTGCTAATTGGCAACAACGTTCGCATCGGCGCAGGTTCCGTCGTTCTCCGCGACGTACCATCTGACTGTACGGTGGTAGGGATTCCCGGCCGCATCGTCTATCGGTCGGGAGTGCGCGTCAATCCCCTAGAGCACGGCAGTTTGCCGGATTCGGAAGCTGCGGTAATTCGCTCTTTGCTCGATCGCATCGAATCCCTCGAACAGCAAGTAAAAAGTTTGCTTCCTCAAGCATCTGTCTCCTTAAATTCTGTTCCCAATTCCCACAATTTCCACTCAGTATCAGAAGCTTTAAACCAAGCCAGCAATGTAGCCTTAGCCGAAAAAACACAGCTAGGTACAACCCCTAGCTGCAAGTTAAAAGATAAAGCAATTCAAGAATTTTTCGACGGCAGCGGCATCTAAAATTTGAATTGGGCATAGGGCATAGGGAATTGGGCATAAGGCATTGGTGAATGTTAACTGTTAACAGATGACTAATAACTAATGACTGCTGACTAATGACTGCTGAATTCTTTTTCAAGGATTAACCGATCGCACAGACCAATTTCCCTCCCCGTCCCGCCGATAAAGCGACCGATTTTGCGGTTCCCCCCGCAACTCCAAAAAATCCACCGTTTCCGGTTCCAACAACAGCAAGCAAAAATTAGGCAGCGGTTCGATCGCATTTGGGGAAGTAGAATCAAAAGCACTAGCCTCGGCTTTGTCATCCCCCGGATGCGGCCAAGCAAACTGTGCTCTAGCCGCCTCAGAAAGCTCCTGCCAAGCTGTGCGGCGCGACGAGCACAACTGGGTCTCTGGATAATCTGCCCCTACCAAAATCAGTTGTCCAGCTATCCGAAATTGTTCGCGAGTTTTGGGGAAATACCAGCAAATTTCACCCCAAGGATAGAGGTTAATTTCCTCAGCCTTTTCACTGCGAATATCTGTAATAAATTTCAACTGATTAGTATCTCCTAAAAAGCCTCGAAACACCACAGTGCGGTTGGCCGGACGCCCGGTGGCGCGAACAGTTGCTAGTTGCAAGTAGCGGGCAAAAGCTAGACTGCGGTTGCGGTGGAGGGCCCGAGCTAAGGGCGATCGCCAAATTGCTAAAGACATAATTACAGCAGATTGCAGGTGTATGAGGTACAGTAAAATTTTGGGTTGAGAGGTTCTTGCGTTCGATCGCACGGCAATCGATCGGGGTGAGTTACAGGCAATCGGTCGCGGCCGGAAGCTGAAACATGAGTTGGTGACAAGCAGCTTCAAAGACTGAGGCGACAGTCATCTTGGTTGAGGGGCGATCGCTCTCAAAAACAATTAGCCCGCCGACAAAGGGTCAATAGTACCGATTTTGCTCGCGGTGGAATCACGGGCGGGCGATCGATTCTGTTTGATTGTTAACAAAAGTAACTAATTGTATGGTTAGTGGTTTACAGCAATATAACCGTACACAAACATACCAACTTTATCTATTTCTCGTTGAAGCTCAATAACTGAATAATAAATAGTGAAGTTTTTTGATAACAAGCACAAATATGGATCGCACTACCTCTAAGGGAGCCACTCCTCTAAACAATGTGGGTTTTCTGGGGCGCTGCTACAACATATTGAAGCTCAATCCTCTTGACTTGGATGGTTTAACCTTAGCTAAGCTAGTGCAGCGTCCCAGAAAAACGCTTTTATAAATTTTCTAGCTCAGGCGATTTTATTGGCATTTGCGACATTAAGAGGGCAGCCTCTTCAACTGTCGGAAGCATATCTTGTGTTTTGACAGGCTCTGTAGTTTCCAAATAAACATTCAGGGCGCTTTCTTCTAATAACATCTCTTTTCCCTGAATCGTCGTTACAGGTTCGTGATTCAATTTCAGAATAACTACTCCAATTATTATCAGGAGAATAGCTCCTATTTTTAGCGGACTTGCCGACTCGTGGAAGCAAATAATGCCGATCGCTGCGATCGAGATTGTTCCCAAACCCGACCACACTGCATAAACGACGCCCAATTCAATTTTTTTGAGAGCAAACGCCAGTATAGTAAAACAGAGGCCATAGCAGACAAACATCAAAACAGAAGGCAATACTTTAGAAAAGCCTTCTGATAATTTCATACAACTCGTGGCTACCACTTCTAGAACAATTGCCAACAATATATATATCCAAACGCTCATTGTGTAAGTGCTTTTGTACTGTGTTGTTAGAGGCTGTTTTGTGTTGAATTGCTATGCTTTAAAAATAGCAGTTCAGGATGTAAAATTCAAGGTAGCAACGGCTCCTACCGTACTTATGGTGATAATTAAAACTAATTAATCGCCAGAAATCCTTGCCCGTCAAGAATTTTCGATGACCCATCCCCTATGCCCCAGAAAGCTGAAAGCTGAGTTTCCCCCATTGTTAAAGGAGAGCCAAGTTTAAGGCTTACCAAAGCGAACCAGCCGATACAGTGATATCCTGCATCGTAATTCCCAAGGCTTCATCGCGGCACAAGAAAACAGCCAGTTCGCCGATTTCTTCCGGCTGTATCATTCTTTTCTGCGGATTTGTCTGCTTGATTTCCTCCATGTATTCAGCCAAGCCTTTGCCTTCGGTTTCAGCAAGTTCCCTCATCCAGTTTTTGCCGAAATCAGTTTCTACCCAGCCAGGACTAATAGAGTTGCAGGTTACACCGTGAGGTGCTGCTTCCAAAGCCACACATCGAGTTAGTCCCACTACTGCGGCCTTAGAAGCGCAGTAGGCGGCATTGGTAGGAGAACCCACTGAGGCAGCGGTGGAGGCAATGTTAATAATGCGACCCCACTTGCGATCGATCATTCCTGGCAGACAAAGCTTTATAGTGCGATAGACACCGTTGAGGTTGACATCGATGACTTGATGCCAGAGTTCGTCAGAATGACCGCACATTGCCTGCTCGGCACCGATTGCGGCCGAATTGGCTAGGATATCTACTTTGTCAAAGGCTTTGACCACAGCATTGTAAAAAGCCTGCACCGAGTCAGTTGATGTGACATCAAGGTTGATCGCCAGTGCCCTAACTCCCCGTGCTTCAATTTCGGCTTTGCACGGACTTGTGTTAGCAGTACCGGAACCTATCGCTACATCAGCCCCAGCTTCAGCAAAAGCAAGAGCCATAGCCCGGCCCATGCCAGAGGCTCCGCCCGTTACCGCAGCCACACGACCTAACAAAAATTTTTCTTGGTTCATGTTATATTCCCATTTCCGTTAAACCTGTATGAACCTCCTCACCGCAAGCTTCATGCAAATAATACACTACACTGTCTGCCAATATCTCCATTGTTTCTCGACTGATGGAAGGCTCGGAAAATAGAAAATTCAAAATTGCTTTTTTGCGAAACGTTGTGACAGCAAGAGCTGGGACTCCTGCAAAACCAGCCTGTCCAAAAATCGCGCTAATTTCTTCGAGTTCTAGTACTCCGTAAGCTGTAGGGATATTCAGTTTTCCCATATTGCTGATCTCCACCGTTATCCCTAGCTCATTGGGACTGACGAGCATCTTCTGCGCCAACTCCTTATCAAACTGCCATAAGTTAAATTGAACGCTGTGCGGTAAACCTTCTTTAATCTGTTGTCTGACCTCCCTCGCTAAATCCCAGAATGCGGTGTTTGTTTCTATAACGTGCCGTGAATACACAACCGAAACTAACCAACTCAGATGTTCGTTGCTAACAGCAGGTTCTAAATAGGGACGCAAATTAATAGAGGATTCACAGCTAAGGCGCAGGCTATCTGTTCTCTTTGTCTGCCGAATTATTTTTGCTATTGCCAATAGCATGGCAGCACACAAAGCTCCATTCACTGTTGTTTTTTCCTGGCGGGCCATTTTTTGGAGCTTTTGAATTAAGCCTTCGTCCAGTTGTCTGTAAAACCAGCCACTGCAACGGGACTCGATAGATACCAACTTCTCAACCCCTAAGCTGTCTATCTCTGCTATTTTAGTCTGGTTTTCCAGGCTTGCTTTTGCTGGCTTTGGCAAGAGTTCTTCTAGGGAGGAAAGTGCAGGCAATTGTGCCACCTGATTTAGGAGTTCACCAGAATTTTTTTGGCAGCAGTATGTCAAGATTTCAGATTGCAGTTGCAGAAATGACAATCCATCTGCGATCGCATGATGCACGGTTGTAATCAGATGGCTAGTACCATTTTCACCTTCATCCCTAACCAGCACAGCTCGCATCAGATACCTGCTAGAATCTATTTTTTCGTTGAGTTCTGATAATACAATTTCTTGCCAGTGTTTTTCATGGATTCGGTCCACAACTCGCAGAGGAATTTTCTGCGTTCCTTCCGTTTCAAAGCGCAGGCGATCCAGATCCCCAACAATCCGACAATTCAGATAAGGGTGACGATACTGCGCCACTTCCAGAGCTTGTCTTACAGTTTCTTCGCTGAGGAATCCTCTGATACGGCTAAACACAGTTATATTCCAGGTACTAGCTCGCCGATTTAATATTTCGAGCAGATGCTGATAAGGTGCAAGTATTCTGTTATTTACCATAAACTTAAGTCCTAAAGTATGCAGAAGTTACACTTTTTCAGTTACCGGAGTATTGACAAAACCGCTACCGATCAAGTATGAAAACAAAGTGCGAATAAATTTGCTGTCTGCTGGTGGACAAAAAATGGAAGTATCTGTCAGTCTTCCCAGGGTATTTTGGCAGTCAAACTGTAACCCGATGGAGCAGAGTTCCAGATAGCTTAACTCCGTTCCAGTAATTTTTTCACTGAAAAGAGGCAACATAATACCCAACGCCGTCTCTTGGGAACTCATAGCGAGATTTCTCAAATTGGATTGCCACTGGACATATTCTAGTTGTTTGATGGAATAGCCAAGAGTAAGAATTTCTTTGATGAGTTGGCTCAAGTGTAAAGACTGAGGATTAACTAAATGAAATACCTGCCCCTGAGATTCTTTCTGCTTTGATAGATAGACAATGGCTTTGCTCACATAGTCTACAGGTGTCATATCTATCGTTATATCTAAGTCAGGTGCAGTGCCTTGCTGGATAAACTGCTCGATCAGGCGGGACAGAATATCCTCAGTATTAGAAGCACCCGTTTGGCTGTGGCAGCTAATCATTCCGGGGCGGTATATACTAACTGGAATTCCTCGCGATCGCGCAGTTTGCAGCATTTTTTCTGCCACCCATTTACTTTGACAGTAGCCACCATAGACCACTTCACAATCATTGAGGTTATCTACTTCTTGGATGCGCTTTTTCTCCTCCGAATAGCCACTAGATTCAAACACACCAAGGGATGAAATGTAATGTACGGGTTTGAGTTTGCTAAGACTGGCTAATCTCAAAATTTCCTGAGTCCCCTGCACGTTAGTCGATCGCACGGCAGTGTAGGGATAAAGTATATTTACATCAGCCCCAGCGTGATAAATAATATCAATTTCGCTAGCTAGCTGGTAAAACTGTTGCTCGTCTAGTCCCAAAAGCGGCTGGGATAAATCGCCAAGTACGGGAATAATCCGGGAGTTGAGGTTCTCATTTTCCAGTAAATGTCCCAGTAAATAGCGTTGCAGGTTTTTTTGGATTTTTTGCTTGGCTTGTGCTTCAGTTTTGCAGTTCCGAACCAGGCAATAAACTTTATTCTTGGTTTGTCCAAGAAGTTCTTCAAGTAAAAATGCTCCCAAAAAACCAGTTGCTCCCGTTAAGAAAATAGCATTTGGCTCAGTTACAGCCGCACCTGTGTTGGCTACAGGGCGGATGCTGGGATCTAGAACCGCTTCCCGTTGCAAATCTTTGACCGTTATCCCTTCTAGAGGAGTTGCTACGCCTGAGTGATGGAAGGATTCAATAGGGAACTGCGACGTATATTCGGCTATCGCTTGCACCATACCGATAACCGTAGGGTTCTCAAACAGGGAATGCAGGGGTAAATTGACTCCAAAAGCATCTTTCACTTGGGAGAGCAACTGCATTATCAGTAGGGAATGTCCTCCCAACTCAAAGAAGTTGTCCCGAACACCAACTGGATGGACGTTTAGCACTTTAACCCAGATATCAGCCAACTGCTTCTCGACTGGGCTATTGGGTGCGGCAAACTCTTGCTCCAAAATCGGTCTGTCGTGGGTGGGTGCTGGGAGCGATCGCCTGTCCACCTTACCATTAGGAGTTAGGGGTAGAGCCTCCAAAAAGACAAAAGCGGAGGGAATCATGTAATCCGGCAGCTTCTGTTTGAGGAAGTTCCGCAGCTTTGGCATCAGCGCTTCCTTGCTCTGCATTGGGTTATTGGCATAGGCACTCCAAGCTTGGAACTCTGGTGGTGCAGTGATGGCAGGAACTACCTCGTCTACCGTTGCTTCTATTCCTTGTCGCACAAACACCACGTCATAGCAGCCGTTGGCACCGTCTCCAGACCAAGTAGTGCAGATCGTATAAGGGAGTTCGGACTGCAAAGACCACCAATCTTCTGGTTCTATTCCTGCTACCTGGATTTGCGATCGCAACTCACCTACAGTCTGGGGAGGATGAGCGCTAGTTAGCAATTTTATCGCCTGAACATCTGCCCAAATCCGTGCGTTGGGAATGCGCGTAATTCTCAACCTCTCTGGATTGATTTCTCTGACTCGCTCTCGGACAGTAGCCAATGTTAAATTATCGTGTTGCCAATCTAACTCTAACGGCTCGGCGATCGCGACAGAGGTCTTTTTACCCACATAGAGAACTACATCATAACGATATCGAGTCAGCTCATTTTGATAGCGCCCCCGCTTGAGCTGAATTTCCACACGACTAATCTGGGGTAGATGCTGCTGGAGTGCTATGAAAAAAGCTGGGTTGACAGTCAGTTTCTTTTCTTCGGCGATGCGTTGCTGGATGCGTTCATGTAGCGCGACTGTAGATAGAGAGGCAGGAGCCTGATGTAGCTGAACGGAGGTATGGAAAGCTTCTAGCAACGGGAAGCTGAGCACGTCCCCAATAAAAATGCAGCCTTCTGACTGCAATAATTTTACGACTTTTTCTAATACCTTCACCAAATATTCAATACTTGGAAAATACTGGATTACCGAATTAATCACCACGGCGTCAAAGGCTTCAGTATCTATGCCCTCCAATCCGTCTGCGGCGCTTTGTTTCAGTATCACTGATTGCGCTAAAACGCTACTGCTAACCTGCTGCTCAATGTAACGAATTGCCTCAGCAGAAATATCCGTGCCACAGTAATGCTGACAGTAGGGAGCGATGCGAAACAGCAGCAGACCCGTACCACAACCTATTTCCAGCAACCGCTTGGGTAGCAAGGAGAGAATGCGTTCCACAGTCAGCTCGACCCATTCCCGCACCTGGATTTCCGCCAGCGGCAAACCTGTATAGCTATCGTTCCAGCCGCCGATATGGAATGTTCCATCCCCATCTGCATCTGTCTTGCTGTAGGTTTCATCCCAGATTTTCTGCCACTGCTCTGTTTGCTCGTCCGGGCTGTTAGTTTCTAACTCTTGTACTTCTTCGGGTGGGGATGGGTGGAGCCGAACATAAGCCACCAAGCCTTTGTCGTTGGCTACATCTTCCCTAGCAATAACGACAGCTTGCTTCACGGCAGGGTGTTGATTAAGTAAGGCTTCAATTTCTCCAAGTTCGATGCGGAAGCCGCGAATTTTCACTTGGTTGTCTATGCGACCGAGGAATTCAATAGTGCCATCTGGTAAATAGCGAGCCAAGTCGCCAGTTTTGTACAGGCGCGAATCTGGTTCTTGGGTAAATGGGTTGAGAATAAACTTCTCGTTAGTCAGTTTGCTGCGGTTGAGGTAGCCTCGTGCAACACCAACTCCACCGATATGTAATTCACCTGGGATGCCGAAGGGAGCTAGCTTGCCCGTTTCTTGAAGCAGATAAATCTGGGTGTTGGCGATGGGATGTCCGATAGGAACTGGGTCCTCTCCTAGTTGCACTTTGTGAATAGCTGACCAGACGGTAGCTTCTGTGGGGCCGTAGAGGTTCCACAGGCTGTGACTTTTTTCTAGCAACTGATTGGCTAACTCTCGCGATAAGCTTTCCCCACCGCAGAGAAGTTTCAGTTTTTTGCTGCCACCCCACCCGGCTTCTAGCAGCATTCGCCACGTTGCTGGAGTGGCTTGCATAACGTTAGCATCAGATTTTCTCAGCAGTTTTATCAGTTGTGCTGCGTCTGTAGCAACTTCACGACTTGCCAACACAAGGCGTGCGCCAGTAATCAAGGGCAAGTAAATTTCTAGTACCGCAATATCAAAGGATATGGTGGTGACGGCAACAAGGGTATCTTGTTGGGTCAGTCCCGGAGAAAGGCGCATGGAATTTAAGAAGTTGACCGCAGATTTGTGGGTTATTTCAACTCCTTTAGGCTTACCAGTAGAGCCTGATGTGTAAATGACGTAGGCTAAATTTTCATCTATTACCCCGCTGTCTGGATTCTCGAAACTGTTTTCAAACCGCGCCTCTTCTGTGTTATCTAGGCAGAGCAGCTTTAGCTTTTTGCTGTTAGGATGGGGCGACGCCGGTGTGGCGAAATCTAGCAGTCCCGTTGCCAACTTTTCCTGAGTCAAGATTATTGGTAATTGGGCATCTTCTACCATGAAGGCTAGACGTTTTACCGGATAGGTGGGATCTAATGGAACGTAAGCCCCACCAGCTTTCAGGATTGCCAAGAGCCCAACGACTAGATTAAGCGCTCGCTCCAAGCAAATGCCCACCAGCACCTCTGGTCTCACTCCCAAGCCTCGCAGGTAGCGTGCAAGTTGATTCGATCGCTGATTTAGCTCTCGGTAAGTTAGCTGCTCATCTTCAAAAACCACAGCTATGGCTTCTGGCGTTCGTTCTACCTGTACCTCAAACAGTTGATGGATACAAAAACTATTCATAAATTTCACGAAAAGTTTCTTGTTCGTTAAGTTCAAATTCTTAATTCCCCACACTCGAACCTGCAACCTCACACTCCAAAGCCAGGAACACCAAGGATTTACACTTTTCTTAGTACCATTCCACCCAGTACCAGTACCCAGCTTTGACTAAGGAATGAGAATTAAATAACTTACAATGCGTGATTTTCTTGTGGGATGGGCGTCCCGCCCGTCCAGAAAGAAAGGGGGGGCGGGACGCCAACCGCACTTTCAAGAGTGTAAATTATTTAATTCGCGATCCTAAGTGGGTTGATGTGACATCAAGGTTCATCGGAAGTGCCCTAACTCCCAGTGCTTCAATTTCGTCTTTGTATGGATTTTTGCTAGCAGTGCGATAGCGCTACATCAGCCCCAGCTTCAGCAAAAGCGAGAGCGATAGCCCTGCCTATTCCAGAGGCACGGTCCGTTACCACAGCCACACGACTTTTCAAAAATTTTTCTTGACTCAATATCATGTCCGGGAGCTTACCCATAATACCTATAATGGAGAGACCTTACGTGTAAAGTATCTACAGATATTTGATTACGGTCGTGTTACCGGACATGATATCATTTCACCCCGATCTTTCATCGGTTAATAATTTCTAATTCAATCAACAGTAACATTCGACACACATATGCAGAAAGTGGATTTTGAGATTCAACTCCCAGAAACCGAAATTGTTCGGAACTTACCCATCCAGGAAGAATTCTTTTGGTTAAGCCAAAATGGAAAAGAAGGCAAGCTGAGATTACACGACTATGCTCAAATTTATCGGATTCCACATCTGTACGAATATTTAATGGAAAAGTTGCAGGCTAAATCCCATATCGTACTGTCTTCTTTACTGATAGATCTAGTCACCAAAGCTGGCGGCGATGTTAAAGATTTGATAGTGCTAGAAGTTGGGGCAGGAAGTGGAATGCTAGGCCAAGCTCTAGCAGATTTGGGGGTGAAATCAATGACTGGAATTGACATTCTTCCAGAAGCGGCCCAAGCAGCAAAACGCGAATGTCTAGGAGTTTACGAGAATTACTACGTTGAAGATCTGACCAATTTAAGCGAAAAGGCACTGGACACTCTAAGCAGCCGAGGGTTTAATTGTCTGGTTTGTGCTTCCGCACTCTCGTCTAATCACATTCCTGCTTTAGGCTTGGCTACCGCATTTAACCTGATAGCACCCAATGGCTGGATTGCCTTCAACGTGCAGAAAGAAGGCTGGGAGGAGAAAGGCGAGGCTTCTTTTGTGGCACGGCATCCTTGGGTAGCGGAAACGGACATTTTTGAGATTGCTCAGAGGCATGACTATCAGCATCGATTTCACATGGACGGACGCCCCCTATACTATAAAGCCACGATCGGCACAAAGCGAGCCAACATACAGAAAAGCTAACTGAAGAGAGGGGAACTGAAATCGCAAAATCAGGATTATTGGCTGCCAATATTTAGTTTTCCCCTTAAAAACACAACACTATACAGCGGATCGGGAGAGAATTAGCATGAAGTTTCAACAGTTTATCGAGCAAAGCTACGTAATTTTAAGACAAGATTACTTGAAAACAGTCGTAAATCCAAGTGATTTAGAGATATTGCATCAAAATATCGTCTTATTTCGTGAGGGAATGCGAAAATTTTTTGAAAGACCAGATCGGGAGAGAGACTTGTTTAAGTCGGGCGATTATGTTTTTCGGAGTTCAGGATATCTGGCAGGTTACTGGCCTCAAACAGTATATGACGATATCTATGAGGCTAAAAAGTTTCCCCTGGAATACTACAATTCTAAAAAATTATATTCAGGTGACAGAGATGGATTCTTTGTACCTGAGAATAATGTGAACCCAGAAAGCCTACCTGAAGTTGAAAAATTGCCTCATAACCAAGGATATGATATTGCACAGTTTGTTAACCGTCACATAAATTCTCCTCTGCTTGAAGAGTTGAGAAGTTACTTAGATCCCAATTCACATCTTTCGTGTATTCTCCAAATCAAACCGACTTATTATCGGGAAAAAGTGATACTAGAGTTGCATCGGGACAAGAGCTTTATCCAAAGCATTATAGGGCCTACATCCAATTTAACGATCCAGCCTGAAGGCGCTACTGAACCTCAAATGGTAACGCTTGACATTGGGGAAATACTCGTCTACACAGGCTTTCAGTTTCAGGAATATTTCAAAAATGTTGGTGTCCTTGCTCAGGTTAAGCCTCTTGCTCACGGCGTAATAGCTGAAGAAAAGCGTATGAGTATTGTAGCAAGCACTATTTTGAAAACCTAACTACTCATTTCATTGCAAGAGCTCCCTTCTGTTTGCCAAATTTGTTCTGACGGCGATGCCATCGTCCGGTCTGTTGTCCGATCGTCAGTTTCTTTTTAATGGAACATACAGCAGATTGGAGGTGTATGAGGTACAGTAAAATTTGGGGTTGAGAGGTTCTTGCGTTCGATCGCACGGCAATCGATCGGGGTGAGTTACAGGCAATCGGGCGCGGCCGGAAGCTCAAACCAGAGTAAGTTGATGACAAGCAGCTTCAAAGACTGAGGCGACAGTCATCTTGGTTGAGGGGGATCTCTCAAAAACAATTAGCCCGCCGACAAAGGGTCAATAGTACGGATTTTGCTCGCGGTTGAATCACCGGCGGGCGATCGTGGGGGAGTCCACTCAGCACAGGCAAGAGTCAATTTGTGTCAGCATCTAAAATCCCATAAAATTAGTTGACCTTAAAAAAAACTTTACGCAGCAGTCAAGCCACGACAGATGGGTAGCGAGTAATTGGTAATGGGTAATTAGTGCATTTTTACTTTTACTTCTGCCTCCTGATTTTTTCTCTAAACTCACAATTTACAACTATTAAAATCTTGCTATTGGTAATTTTATGTCAAATTCACTTTCAAAACTCAAAACTATTGAAACTCCCCACAGCGGCTACCACTGGGACGGCAGTTCCCGGCGCTTTTTTGAAGGCTGGTACTATCGAATAACATTACCGATTCACGGACAATCTTTTGCATTCATGTATTCCATCGAAGACCCCAGAGGCGGTCAACCTTACAGCGGCGGTGCAGCTCAAATTCTCGGCCCGAAAGATAGCTATTTGTGCCGCACCTTCCCCGATGTAAATAAGTTTTGGGCGCACCGAGAAAGCTTGGGTTTCGGACATTGGGGCAAAACAGATTTACAAATTAAAGCCGACTATTTAGAGCCGCAAGTATTCGACAGCAGCGTCGAAGAAGGCTATCAAGCTACTGCTACTTTGAATCAAGGTTATCTGCACGATCCGGGAAGCGGCAGCCGCTGTTTTTGGCAGTACGAAATTCAACCTATTTACGGCTGGGGAAACTCAGATGATATCCAGAAATCTACGGCGGGAATGCTATCTTTTCTGCCCGTCTTTGAGCCTGGATGGCAAATTTTAATGGCTCACGGTTTAGCCACGGGCTGGATTGATTGGAACGGCCAACGCTACGAATTCAAAGAGGCTCCCGCTTACAGCGAAAAAAACTGGGGCGGTGCTTTTCCGCAAAAGTGGTTTTGGATTAATTGCAATTGTTTTCAAGGCGAAAAGGATTTAGCTTTAACTGCTGGCGGCGGGAAGCGGGGCGTGCTGTGGTGGATGGAATCGGTAGCAATGATTTGTCTGCATTACCGAGGCAAGTTTTACGAATTTGTCCCTTGGAATTCGCAAGTTAGTTGGACTATTCACCCTTGGGGAAGCTGGAAAATGCAGGCTAGAAACAGCCAATTTGAAGTTGAGTTGATTGGCACTACAAACAGTCTTGGTACTTATGTGCGAACTCCTACAGAAAAAGGCATGGCTTTTTGCTGCCGGGATACGACGCACGGCGAATTGCGCTTGCAACTGCGAGAGTTGTTGGGGGGAAATGTTGAAAAAAATGGCAAGCAGCGTTCTAGAATTATCTTGGAGGCTCAAAGTTCTTTATCGGGTTTGGAGGTTGGGGGCGGCCCTTGGGATGAAGTTTGGCGATCGAATTAAGTCATCAGTCATTAGTCAGCAGTCAGCAGTCAGTTAATAGTTAACAGTTAACAGTAGTCTGAACAACCATGAGCAATTTACTCGGTTTGCAATTAGGTGAATTTTACCGCAGCGAGCGGTTACAACAAGCTCTCAAGGTGATTTTGGGACTAATTTTGTGTTTGGGGACAATCTTGGTGCCGGCGGCAATTGCTAGTGCTGCCGGTGATTTGTCTCGCCAACCTGTCACCGAAATTACTGTTAGTTTGGGTAACGAAGCTGGGGAACTCAAATTTTTTCCCAATTTGCTAGAATTTGAATCGGGAAAACGCTATAAATTAGTGCTAAAAAATCCCAGTTCGCAGAAACATTATTTCACTGCCAAAAACTTTGCTGATGCGAGTTGGACTCAAAAAGTTGAAGCTGGTAATGTGGAAATTAAAGGAGCGATTCACGAATTGGAACTTAAACCGGGCGCTATGGCAG
The DNA here is from genome assembly GCA_036704825.1 of Microcoleus sp. F8-C3. Classification (GTDB taxonomy): domain Bacteria; phylum Cyanobacteriota; class Cyanobacteriia; order Cyanobacteriales; family Microcoleaceae; genus Microcoleus. The sequence continues at coordinate 37,783 of JAUBSN010000001.1, forward strand.
AATGGGTGTTTGTGCCGATGAAATCGGGAAGTTACAACCTGCGCTGTACGGTAGCCGGACATACAGAGGCGGGGATGATTGGCAAAATTACGATCGCCTCTTAACGCCAGTCTCCGTCGCCTCACCGGAAATCCTATTAAATTCCCATTAATTACCGACAAACAATCGATCGAACTTTCGGGCCTTCTACACGCTTTTCAAGCTGACTCTAGCGGAGCCATTGTCAGTCCCGCACGGCTCAATTGCATATGATAAAGTTCTGCTTGCTCTTGCGGGCCAACCCAGACGGTGGCTTGCCCTTCGTGATGAACTTGGTTGGTGAGTTTCCAAGCCCGATCGCTCGTCATTCCGGGAATGTATTTTACCAAACATTCAGCTACGTGCTGAAATGTGTTGAAATCGTCGTTGAGGACAATCACCCGGTAATTGGGATAAGGCTTGCGGGTAACTTGACTCGATCGAACGGGTGCTATGGTTGGTGAAGAGGTCATCGCGCGAACAGCCACTGAAACTACAAAATTCGTAAAAGAGTTACCGATAAAATTATAACACAATTTCAGAATTTTTTAACCCCTACTTGGTATTTCGATCCGCTTCGGGGTTTTATTTTCACCGCCGGGCCCTGCGTTAGAATTTTCCAGAAACTGTGGGGAGTAGGGGTTAGGCATCCTGCTCCCCATTGACAGGCTTTTGAGGAGAAATCTATGGCACCGCGCCGATTAAACTGCAGTTAACACTCGATCGACAAAAGAAGTGTCGCCGTCAGAATACGCTTGCAGCAGAAGTTGCTTTAAATCTTCAATCAGCGGATAGCGGGGGTTCGCTCCGGTGCACTGATCGTCAAAAGCGCGATCGGCCATTTCCTCAACGCGAGCAAAAAAGAAATCATCGCTCATTCCCTGACTGGCAAGAGCCTCCTGAATTGTACTCGGAATATCTACCTGACGCTTCAAATCTTCAACGGCTGCGATCAACTTCTCAACTTTCTCATCTTCCGTATCGCCGCCTAAATTTAGATAGTCTGCAATTCGAGCGTAACGCCACTTGCTGTTAGGATATTTGTTCTGAGAAAAAATCGCTTGTTTGAACGGAACATCCGTTGCATTGTAGCGAATTACGTGGGAAATCATCAGCGCATTCGCTAAACCGTGAGGGACGTGGCAAGTTGCACCTAATTGGTGAGCCATTGAGTGACAAACCCCCAGAAAAGCGTTGGCAAATGCCATCCCGGCGATCGTAGCAGCATAATGTACTTTCTCCCGCGCTTTCGGATCGTTCGCACCATTTTTGTAAGCGCTGGGCAGGTATTTAAACAGCAAACGAATCGCTTCTAAAGCCAAACCATTTGTATACTCAGAAGCCAACACCGAAACATAAGCTTCTAAAGCGTGGGTTAGCGCATCAATGCCGCCGTAAGCAGTCAGTTTCCGGGGCATATTCAGCGTAAGTTCTGGATCGACGATCGCCATATTCGGAGTCAGAGCATAATCAGCCAGCGGATACTTAATCCCCGATCGTTCATCCGTAACAACCGCAAAAGGCGTGACTTCCGAACCCGTTCCCGAAGTAGTTGGAATTGCCACCATAATTGCCTTCGAGCCCAAAGGCGGTAGTTCGTATACCCGCTTGCGAATATCCATAAACCGCATCGCCAATCCTTCAAACTCAATTTCTGGATGCTCGTACATCAGCCACATTACTTTAGCAGCATCCATCGGCGAGCCACCACCAAAGGCAACAATCACATCTGGATGGAAGCTATTGCAGATTTCTAAACCTTTGCGAACAGTAGCAAGCGAAGGATCGGGTTCCACATCGTAAAATGTGTAGTGATCGATGCCGATTTCTTCCAAACTATCTGTGACTTCCTTAGTCAATCCCAACTCAAACAAAGGTTTATCCGTCACGATCAAAGCACGTTTCTTACCTGCAAGATCCCTCAAAGCTACAGGAAGACAGCCCGACTTAAAATAAATCTTGGGAGGAATGCGGAACCAGAGCATATTCTCGCGCCGTTCTGCTACGGTTTTGATATTGAGCAGGTGATGGGGTGTCACGTTGACAGAAATGGAATTATCGCCCCAGCTACCGCAACCGAGGGTAAGGGAGGGATCGAGGCGGAAATTGTACAAATCGCCGATCGCACCTTGAGAAGAAGGCGTATTAATCAGCACCCGCGAAGTCTCTACTTTGCCTTCAAAATAACGAATGTGGTTCTGATTGTGGGGGGCGGTATAGAGTACAGAAGTATGTCCGTGTCCGCCAAAAATTATCAGCGCTTCCGCTTTGTCTACCGCTTCAGTAAAGTCCTTGGCGCGGTACATGGCGAGAATCGGCGAAAGTTTTTCACAAGCAAAGGGTTCTTCTTTACCAACCGCCTCCACTTCTCCAATCAAAACCCTGATGTTTGACGGCACTGTAAAACCAGCAATCTGCGCCACTTTTTGCACCGATTGTCCGACAATCTCGGCATTCAATCGCCCATCAATTAAGATTACCTGTCGCACTTTTTCCCGTTCTTCTGCATTGAGGAAATAAGCACCGCGCTTGATAAATTCTAGTTGCACGGCATCGTACACCTCATCCACAACAATCACCGATTGTTCCGAAGCACAAATCGTGCCGTTGTCGAAAGTTTTGCTGAGCAAAATTGAGCTGACAGCCATTTGGATGTGGGCGGTTTCATCGATGATGGCGGGAGTATTTCCCGCGCCGACACCGAGGGAGGGATGTCCTGAAGAGTAGGCAGCTTTTACCATTCCCGGCCCGCCAGTTGCCAAAATTAGTTTGATATCGGGGTGCTGCATCAAAGCTTGGGAAAGCGGCACAGTTGGCTCATCAATCCACCCAATAATATCCGGCGGTGCTCCGGCAGCTACAGCAGCATCGAGGATGATTTTTGCCGCCGCAGCCGTGCAGGATTTGGCGCGGGGATGGGGCGAAAATATAATGCCATTTCTCGTCTTGATCGCGATTAAAGATTTAAAGATGGTGGTGGAAGTCGGGTTAGTTACAGGAACGATTCCCGCCAGCAATCCCACGGGTTCGGCAATGCGTTCGTAGCCAAAATGCCGATCGGACTCGATGATACCGCAAGTCTTGTCGTTTTTGTATTTGTTGTAAATCATTTCCGAGGCAAAATGATTTTTGATTGCCTTATCTTCGATGACTCCCATTCCCGATTCTTTGACTGCTGCCTTTGCTAAGGGAATGCGGGCGGCATTAGCGGCTAAAGCTGCTTGCTTGAATATGCGATCGACTTGTTCTTGAGTGTAGGTGGCAAATTCAGCTTGGGCTGCTTTCACTTTTTGAATTAGGACTTCTAATTCTTCTAAATTGGTAACTTTCATGTCTTTTCTCCTCAGTGATTTTTTGAGATAATTATTGCCTAACTTTTTGAGTGGTAGGGGAACCGCAGATTAACGCAGAGCAACGCAGATAATTTCGAGATAGTTTGTGTTTTTTGCACGAGGTATTTTCATTAATTATATACCGCTTGCTCCGATCGCATTCACCCCGCGACTGCGAAAAATATCAACTGTTTGTTGCACGAGTTCGGGTGAAGCTGGAGGTGTATCTTTGAGTTCGTAATCTAGTTTTAATTGTTCCCATTTGTATTCTCCCATTTTATGAAATGGTAAGACTTCTACTTTTTCTACGTTGGTCAGATTGGCAATGAAGTCCGCTAGTTTTTCTATGTTTTCGATGTCATCGGTGAGGTGAGGAACTAGAACGAATCGAATCCACGTCGGTTTGCCAATTTCGCTGAGATATTTTGCCATTGCTAAAGTAGGCTCGATCGAAACGTTGGTGACTTTGTAATACAGTTCGGGAATGTAGGATTTGATGTCCAATAAAACCAGATCGGTCATTTCCAGAACCGGTTTAGCAACTTCTAAAAGACAGAATCCTGATGTGTCGAGGGCTGTATGCAAGCCCATTTGATGGCAGCGGGTAAAGATTTCTCTGACAAAATCCGGCTGCATCAACGGTTCGCCGCCGCTGACTGTAACGCCTCCTTTCCGCAGGTAGGATTTACATTTGGTAATTCGATCGATTAAATAATCGACGGTTACTTCTTTACCATCGTGGGAATTGCGGCAGTCGGGATTGTGACAGTAAAGACAGCGTAACGGACAGCCTTGGGTGAAGACGATAAACCGGATTCCGGGGCCGTCTACTGTACCAAATGTTTCGATTGAATGAATGCGACCAATTCCAGACATTGATTTTGCTGTTGGTTGGGATTTTGAGAGTAGGGATGAGCGAGAGAGCGGTGTTAACAATAGCGTGAAAGCTTTTGGAGCTATCGTTGTGTTGCTGAGGCTCGATCGCCCTACATCCCCCTTAAGAAGCAGGGTGGATTAATTGTCATCCTAGAAATAGGTACGTAGTTGGGCTTTAGCCCTCTTTAATATATACGTCTCAAGAGGGCTAAAGCCCAACTACGTACCTGTTTGACTCTTGAGCGGTTTCAATCGCCGAGTTTTTTCTGCTGGGATTTAGACGCGTTCGTGGAATGTGCGTTTAATCACATCTAATTGCTGTTCGCGGGTAAGTTTGATGAAATTAACCGCATAACCGGAGACGCGAATTGTTAGCTGGGGATAGTTTTCTGGATGTTCCATCGCATCTATTAATGTTTGCCGATCGAGGGCGTTAACATTGATGTGATGGCCGCCATCGTGGAAGTAACCGTCTAGGAGACTAACTAGGTTGTTAGTCCGATCGCTCTCCATTCTGCCCAAGGCCTGCGGTAAAATCGAAAAAGTATTCGATATGCCATCTTGACAATCGCTGTAAGGCAGTTTCGCTACAGAAGATAAGGATGCGATCGCCCCGCAGGAATCTCGGCCGTGCATCGGGTTAGCACCGGGCGCAAAGGGTTCGCCGGCTTTACGTCCGTCGGGAGTGCTACCAGTTTTTTTGCCGTACACTACGTTAGAAGTAATCGTCAGTACCGATTGAGTCGCTACAGCGCAGCGGTAGGTTTTGTGCTGGCGAATTTCGTTCATGAACCTTTGCACGAGTTCGATGGCCAGACTGTCTGCGCGATCGTCATTATTGCCATATTTGGGATATTCTCCTTCGATCGAGTAATCTACTGCCAAACCTTGCTCGTTGCGAATCACCTTAACTTTCGCGTGTTTAATCGCCGATAGCGAGTCCGCCACCACCGACAGTCCCGCAATTCCGCAGGCCATTGTCCGGTAAACATCGCGATCGTGCAATGCCATTTCCAGCCGTTCGTAGCAGTATTTGTCGTGCATATAGTGAATGACATTCAACGTATTGATATACGTTTTTGCCAACCACGCCATCATGTCATGGAACCGCGCTCTTACCTCGTCATAATCGAGATATTCGGTAGTAATCGGTGGGAACTGCGGCGCGATTTGGTCGCCGGACTTCTCATCTTTACCGCCGTTAATCGCATAGAGCAAAGTCTTGGCCAAGTTAACTCGCGCGCCGAAAAACTGCATTTGCTTGCCAATTCGCATCGCGGAGACACAACAGGCGATCGCGTAATCATCGCCGTATTGAGGGCGCATCAAATCGTCGTTTTCGTACTGAATCGAACTTGTGTCGCTGGATACCTTCGCACAGAATTCTTTGAAGTTTTCCGGCAAGTTTTCCGACCACAAAACGGTGAGATTTGGTTCTGGTGCAGTACCGAGGTTGGAGAGAGTGTGCAAGAATCGGAAACTGTTGCGAGTTACCAATGTTCTGCCGTCAGTGCTGATACCGCCGATCGCCTCTGTTACCCAAGTTGGATCGCCAGAAAACAGAGCGTTATAGTCGGGAGTTCGCAAAAACCGCACCATGCGGAGTTTCATAACAAAATGGTCGATCAGTTCTTGCAATTCTTGTTCGGAACTCGCGCCACTTTGCAAATCGCGCTCGAAATAAATGTCTAAAAACGTCGATACGCGGCCGAGAGACATCGCTGCCCCGTTTTGTTCTTTCACTGCTCCCAAGTAGCCAAAATACACCCACTGGACAGCTTCTCGTGCATTGGCCGCCGGACGGCCAATATCAAAGCCGTAGCTAGCAGCCATTTCTTTTAACTCAAACAATGCCCGAATTTGCTCGGATAACTCTTCGCGCAACCGAATTGTTGCCTCGTCCATCGCGTCTAGTTCGAGCGATTCTTGCTGTGTTTTTTTATCATCAATCAGGCGATCGACACCGTACAAAGCCACGCGCCGGTAGTCACCGATGATCCGCCCGCGTCCGTAGGCATCCGGCAAACCTGTGATGATACCAGAACGTCTCGCCAGACGCATCGAGCGCGTGTAAACATCGAATACACCATCGTTATGAGTTTTGCGATATTTCGTAAATATTTCTTCAGTTTGCGGGTCTAGTTGATAGCCGTAAGCTTCTAAACCTGCCTTGACAACGCGAATTCCACCAAAGGGCATAATCGCGCGTTTCAAAGGTCGATCTGTTTGCAAACCTACTATTTGTTCTAAGTCGCGATCGATGTATCCTGCTGCATGAGCCGTGATAGATGTGGGAACTTTTGTATCAACATCCAATACACCTTTTTCGCGCTCTTGCTTCATTAGTTCCAGAACTTTTTGCCAAAGCTGCTGGGTTTTTTCTGTTGGTGCTGTGAGAAATTCTGCATTCCCTTCGTAGGGGGTGTAGTTTTTTTGAATGAAGTCTCTGACGTTGACTTCCTTTGTCCAGTTGCCTTCAGTAAAGCCGTGCCATTGTACTAACATAGCTTCCTTTCACCTCAATCTTTTGTTAGCGATAGACTTTTTATTTTTCTACCGCTATATCTACTATATATTTAATCTCAATATTTTAAATAGCCTGTTCGCTCTTTGTTACAAAACTTGACTTCCTAATTCTGTGGGAAGAATTAAGATAGATAGTATGCAGAACATCCTCTGGGATGTTTGAGGAAGCTCTGACAAAATGGGATTCCGAACTAACACTTTGACAACGGAAATGTTGTTTAAGGGCGGGTCGGTCGGAAACCCGCAATGAGATTTTTGGTCGCGAACCGCGAAGACCAGAAGAAGAGGAATAAAAAGCAGAAGAATAGCAGAAAAATAGTTCTGATTTGATGCCAAAAGTTTTATCGAAAGCAGAGCAATATTAATTGCTGATTAATTGAAGTAGGGTATTATGCAGATAAATTCAAGAAATCAAAGCACTGCGAGCGATCCGGCTCACGATATTTGGAAAGAACAGCGCCATCCGCTCGATCGAATTTTTAAACCTCAGTCCGTGGCTGTAATCGGCGCAACAGAGAGAGAAGGCAGCGTCGGGCGCACTCTGTTGTGGAACTTGATTCGGAATCCGTTTGGCGGAACAGTTTTTCCGGTGAATCCGCAGCGCCGCAGCGTCTTGGGGCTCAAGTCTTATCCTGACATTGCTAGCGTCCCGGAAAGAGTGGATCTGGCAGCGATCGCCACTCCTGCTGCTACCGTACCCCAAGTAATTCGCGAATGTATCGCTGCTGGGGTGAAAGGGGCAATTATTGTTTCTGCTGGCTTTAAAGAGATTGGTGCGGCTGGGGAGGCTTTAGAACAGCAAGTTATGGCCGAGGCGCGTCGGGGCGGAATGCGGATTATCGGCCCAAATTGCCTCGGCGTGATGAATCCTGTGCTGGGGCTCAATGCTACTTTTGCAGGTACGATCGCCCGTCCGGGTAATGTCGCCTTCATCAGTCAAAGCGGCGCCCTCTGTACTTCGATCCTAGACTGGAGTTTGGGGGAAAATGTCGGTTTTAGCGCTTTTGTGTCGATCGGCTCTATACTCGATGTCGGTTGGGGCGATCTGATCGAGTATTTCGGAGACGATCCACACACTCACAGTATCGTTTTGTACATGGAATCTATGGGTGATGCTCGATCGTTCCTGTCCGCCGCCCGCCCAGTGGCGATCGACAAACCAATTATCGTACTCAAGGTAGGACGTACCGCCGCCGCCGCCCAAGCCGCCGCTTCCCATACGGGAGCTTTGACCGGCAGCGATGACGTGCTTAACGCTGCTTTCCGCCGCTGCGGCGCCTTGCGGGTACATACGATTTCCGATTTGTTCGACATGGCAGAAATTCTGGCTAAGCAACCGCGACCGCAGGGCAACCGCCTGTCGATCGTCACCAATGCCGGAGGCCCGGGGGCGATCGCCACTGATGAGTTAATTAGCGACGGCGGTGCGCTGGCTGATCTGGCACCGGAGACGGTGCAGCAGCTTGATGAGTTTTTGCCGCCTCAGTGGAGCCATCACAACCCGATCGATATTTTGGGCGATGCTAGTAGCGATCGTTACGCCAAAACTCTAGAAGTTGTCGCTCCCGATCCCAATAGTGACGGATTGCTGGTCATCCTGACGCCGCAAGCGATGACAAATCCCACCCAAACCGCAGAAAAACTCAAGTCTTACAGCAAACTCCCAAAGCCCTTATTAGCAAGCTGGATGGGCGGTGTGGAAGTGTCAGCGGGAACGCAAATTCTCAATCAGGCAAATATTCCGACTTTCCCCTATCCCGATACCGCTGTCAGGTTGTTCAATTATATGTGGCAGTACAGCTACAACCTGCGCGCGATCTACGAAACGCCATCTCTCCCCGCTGATTGCGAAACCGAGACTTCCGGGTGTGCGACTGCTGCGAAGATTTTGACTGCCGCGGGCCAAAACAATCGCACTTTGTTAACAGAATACGAATCAAAACAGTTGCTGGCAGCTTACGGCATTCCCACCGTAGCGACAGAAATTGCAGCGAGTGCGGCCGAAGCTGTGGAAATTGCCGATCGCCTCGGTTATCCAGTGGTGCTAAAACTCCATTCTGAGACGATTACTCACAAAACTGAGGTGGGGGGCGTACAACTAAATTTAAGCAGTTCTAACGCTGTAATTAGTGCCTTTGAGGGGATATCCGATCGAGTGCGGGCGATCGATCCCGCAGCGTTTCTCGGTGTCACCGTGCAGCCGATGGTGCATTTGGAAGGCTACGAACTAATTTTGGGTAGCAGTATTGACCCGCAATTCGGGCCGGTGATGCTGTTTGGTTCCGGCGGACAATTAGTGGAAGTTTTTCAAGATCGATCGCTGGCACTTCCGCCTTTAAATACCACCCTAGCGCGGCGGATGATGGAGCAAACGCGCATCTATAAAGCTTTGCAAGGAGTGCGCGGCCGCAAGGCAATTGACCTGGTACAACTCGAACAGTTATTAGTTCGTTTCAGTCAACTGATTGTCGAGCAACCTCTAATTTCCGAGCTCGATATTAATCCGCTGTTGGTTTCTCCCTCTGGTGCGATCGCTCTTGATGCCCGCGTTGTTCTCCAAACAACGGAAAACCCCATTTCTCCCGCGATTCGCCCCTATCCTACGCAATACGTTCAAGAATGGTCAACCAAGGGCGATCGTCCCATTACAATCCGTCCGATTCGTCCAGAAGATGAGCCGCTGATGGTGCTGTTCCACGAAGAACTTTCGGAAGAGAGCGTGTATTTGCGCTACGCTCACATGGTAAAGTTAAAGCACCGCATCGCTCACGAACGTTTGACCCGGATTTGTTTTATTGATTACGATCGCGAAATGCTGTTAGTAGCCGATCGTCAAGACCCGGAAACCTCAGAGCACCGGATTTTGGGAGTAGCGCGTCTGAGCAAACTCCACGGCACAAACGAAGCCGAATTTGCCCTGATCGTTAGCGACAGCTATCAGCAGCGCGGTTTGGGAACAGAATTATTGAGGCGGCTGCTGCAAATTGGTCGGGAAGAGAAATTAGATGCGATCGTCGGCTACATTCTCAATAGCAACTACAAGATGCAGAGCCTCTGTAAAAAACTGGGATTTGAACTCCAACCAGACCGAGGCGAAGGAATGTTGAAAGCTGTTTTTGTTTGCTAATACCATTTCCGGTTACAGTCATACATGATGTTGACTGTTGACGGTTGACAGTCAACAGTCAACTCGAATTTACTATTCCGGTGCTAACGGATTTGATATTAGTCCTCACTACAAACTTTATCGGTTTGTAGTGATATCATGTCCGATCGAGCGACCGCGATTTGTGTAGGGGAGGGTTCGCCAACAATACCTGCCAACAATGGACAATCTCAAAAACCCGCCCCTACCGGGATATTATGGTTAATCGATCGGACACGATATGAGGACGAAAGTCCTCAAACTAAGATGCTACTAAGCCGCAGCCAAATTGGCTGCTGCGAAATCCCAGTTAGCCAAATTATCCAAGAAATTAGTAATGTAGTCGGGACGGCGGTTTTGGAAATCCAAATAATAAGCGTGTTCCCACACATCCAAAGTCAGCAGCGGAGTTTGACCGTGTGCAACCGGGGTGTCCGCGTTAGCAGTTTTGGTAACTTTCAAAGTGCCGTTGTCCACAACCAGCCAAGCCCAGCCGCTACCGAACTGAGTTGTCGCAGCAGTCTTGAATTCTTCTTTGAATTTGTCGAAGCTGCCGAAGTCAGCGTTGATTTTGTCAGCTAAAGCTCCTGTCGGAGTGCCGCCGCCGCCCGGTTTTAGGGAATTCCAAAAGAAATTGTGGTTCCAAACTTGACCTGCATTGTTGAAAATGCCGGATTTGGATGGGTCTTTAGCAGATTCCTTGACAATTTCTTCAAGGGATTTGCTCGCCATTTCAGTCCCTTCAATCATTTTATTCAGATTTGTGACGTAAGCAGCGTGGTGCTTGTCGTGGTGGAACGAAAACGTCTCGGCCGACATATGATCTGACTCTAGGGCGTCAGCGGCGAACGGTAACGGTGCAAGTTCAAATGCCATGGTGTTCAATCCTCTCTGGATTACTTTTGGTTTTTCGGTTGACTTTCCGGCTTTTGTACGATTAAAGCCGAGAGTCACTAGCTTGAGTTTATCAAGCTGCGGTCAATAATTCTTTACAATTTTCATATTTTATAGCAGTTGCAGCATTTCAGCATTCAGACTTCTATTTTTTAGATATCAAAGCTACTTATTGTCGGCTTTGGATAGCATAAACTCTTACTAAATGTCAAGCCACCTAGGAGGCAAATAAAAGTTTGTGTGAAATTGTCAACCGATCGAAATTTTATGAGACTGATAAAGAGATTAAACCTGTAAATTCTCAAAGATTAACCTAAGTTCAATTAAGCTGTAATAAAGTCAAACAAGTTGCAGGATATGTCAATGGAAAAGCGTTTAAACAACTCGTCCAGCCACCCTCCTCAATGGTTGAATTTGCAATTAATCGTCACCGCTCTGGAAACAGTCCAAGACTTAATTGTAATTTCCCTATGTATTGGTTTGTTTTGTTTCATGGTGCTAGAACTGCGAGAAATGTTCTTCTCGCTGCTACCTCCTTTGAATTTTCAGCAAGTGACTGCCGACATTCTATTTTTATTGGTTTTGGTGGAATTATTTCGGCTGCTAATTATTTACTTGCAAGAGCAGCGCGTTTCGATAGGGGTGGCTGTGGAAGTTTGTATAGTATCTGTTTTGCGAGAAGTCATCGTGCGGGGAGTGCTGGAAACTCCCTGGGTTCAAATATTATCAACAGGGGTATTTTTGCTGGTTTTGGGAGTGTTGTTGGTAGTCCGAGTTTGGTTGCCGCCAACCTTCGAGGGAATTGACCCGGAACGCCGCATGGCTAGCAGAAATAGAAAATTTTCTGAAAATGAATCTTCTTCCGAACCTGTTGCAGTCGATAGCAAGTTTAATTCTCATTGAATATGGCAGGACAGGCGATTTTAGATTTTAGATTTTAGATTTAGTCTTTTATCGCTTGTCACGTTACCAGCTATCATTTCCGGTAAAACTGAGATTTTGCACCGGGAGCATCTCATATTTGTAAAAACACTGATTCTGGCTCCTGCCTTCTTCCTTTTTCCTTCTTCCTTCTGACTCTTTCCTCCTGACTCCTGACTCCTGACTCCTAGCTCCAATTTCAAGCGGAGGGCTGCTTTCATTGAGATGCTCCCTTTTGCACCTTTGTCAAGAACGGGCGCTTCGGCCCGTGAAGCGAAGAGTAGATTTTCTTGTAGGGTGGGCAGGAGATCCACCCAAAAAAGGATGATTGAGAATGGTGCAAGATGTGAGGTCAAATCAACCTGATAACGTTTGCAGTAAAAAATAAAATCCTCTGAAAATACAGAGGAATGCAGTCTTAACTACAAACACAAGCTTCATCAGTCATTCCCAATGATTCCAATCTAAAATCTCAAATCTCAAATCTAAAATGGAATTACCCGTTAGCCTGCAATTCACCCAAACGAGCCAACACTTCTTTCGAGTGAGTAGCCGGATTAACCTTCACAAAAGTTTCCCGCAAAATGCCTTCAGGGTCAATAATAAAACTGTGCCGCGCCGAGATAAAACTCATCCAAGAACCGTAAGCTTTACTCACTTTGCCGTCGGTATCAGCTAACAGCGGAAATTTCAAACCTTCCGAATCGCAAAATTCCGCGTGAGAGTTGACATCATCAGCGCTAATACCGATAATTTGAGTATTCTTTGCCAAGTATTGCGACAAGTCTTGCTGAAATCTCCGGGCTTCGATCGTACAACCCGATGTAAAGTCTTTCGGATAGAAATAGACTACCAGCCACTTACCCCGATAATCGGAGAGGGAGACTTGTCCGTCGCCGCTGTTTGTCGGCAAACTAAAATCCGGTGCGGCTTCATTCACTGCGGGAAGCTTGCCACCGAGGGCAAATGCAGGTGCGGCAAAATTGAAACTTAGAAAAACTAGACAAATTGCCAATAAAGTGCTAAAAAACTGGCGGCGGGACATCATAAATTTAGAAGTAGAACTGTACTTAAGACAAGTTTACAGTTTTCTGATTAAATGGGTAGGGGCAATTCGCGGATTGCTTCTAAAACCCAAAGATCACTCACTCAAATAGCAATTTACCCATGAGCGCTGCACTCCCGTTAACAGGCAAAGCTATAGTAGTCCAGGTAATTAACGGTCAACCCGTTGCGATCGAAGTAGACGGCACTAATGCCCCGATTACTGGAGGAAATTTTGTTGACTTAGTTGAACGCGGCATTTACGACGGGGTGATGTTTCACCGAGTTGTGCGCCAGCCAGATCCTTTTGTGGTGCAAGGAGGCGATCCGCGCAGCCAAGATACTTCAATTCCAGCCAGTCAATTGGGAACGGGGAGTTTTATTGACCCGGATACCAATCAGGCGCGTTTTATTCCTTTGGAAATTAAGCCGCAAGGGGCCGCGCAACCTGTTTACAACCAAATTGTCACTCAGACGCCGCAGTTGCAGCACAATCAAGGGGCTGTGGCAATGGCTCGTTCTAGGGAGCCTTTGAATTCGGCTTCTTCGCAGTTTTATTTTGCTTTGGATGATTTGCCATTTTTGGACGGTAGTTATGCTGTTTTTGGCAACGTTATTGGAGGTTTTGAAACGGTGAATGCGGTGCAGCAGGGCGATCGCATTTCAACTGCAAAAGTCGTTCAAGGAATCGTTCCCAGTCGGGTTTCTAGCATCATTAGCGATGTTAATGCGCTCAACGATTTAATTAATACTACCAATTTCGTAAATCTATCTTTGCGAGCGCTCAGACTGCCAAACACCGCCAACAACTATCAAGTCACTCTCCAAGACTCTCAGCAAAATCCCAGCGGTGTAGTGGGAGGTAGCGCCAACGATCGCATCGTCGGTTCACCCACTGATGATGCAATTAATGGCAGCCAAGGTAACGATACCACCACTGGCGAAGCAGGCGACGACTTTTTGCGAGGCGGCAAAGGTGACGACTCCATTAGCGGCGGTGTTGGGAACGATATTCTGATTGGCAATATCGGTGACGATATTCTTAATGGCGATGCTGGCAACGACTTTTTGCGAGGCGGTCAAGAGAATGATATCTTAATTGGTGGTGATGGCAATGATATTTTGATTGGAGATACAGGCAACAATACTCTCACAGGAGGTAGTGGTGCAGATACTTTTGTTTTGCTCGGAGTAGATCCTGCTACTCTTCCTTTTATTCTCCTACTCCCGACAAGTCATACAATAGTTGATTTTAGACCGCAGGAAGGCGATCGCATTGCTGTGACAGGAAATTTATCTGATACTACATTCACTCAATCTGGAAGCAATACTGTCATTAACTTGGCAGGCGCTTCTACTGTGGTAGAAAATGCTACTGTCGCCTCTGTTCAAAATGCAGTCTTTGCAATTCCTTTATCTACGGTTCCTCGTCCTAACGATCTACCAACTGGGGATGCAGCCTTGAGAGTTGGCTAACTTTAACTATAGTTGTAGGGTGCTGGCGGCGCACCTTACAAATTCCCCAATTCCCAATTCCCCATTCCCAATTTCCCAATTCAACTAACACCATAGCTTGGTAATTTGAGAAACTGCCTCTTCATAATAATCCATTTTTCCCTGCTGCTTAAAAAGCTCGGCCGCTCTCTGGAAATCCTCAAAGGCTCCATGAACCTCTCTCAATTTATATCTAATCACTCCTCGATTAAAGTAAGCTTTAGCAAAATCGCTATCGAGGCGAATTGCTGACTCAAAATCAGCTAGTGCTGCCAGGGAATTCTCCATTTTCAGGCAGATAGCACCTCGGTTAAAGTAAGATTGAGGTAGATTGGGGTTGAGCAGGAGTGCCGAGTTGTAATCGGCGATCGCCGCAGCATAATGTTTTAAACCAGTCAGCATAAACCCCCGATTGCTGTAATACTTGGCCCGGTAAGGATTGAGCTCGATGGCTCTAGTTAAATCTTCGATCGCCGATTGCTTGTGACCTAATTTGTAGCGGGCCACACCGCGATCGTTGTAAGCTGACGCGAATTGCGGATTAATGTTAATTGTGGTAGTAAACTTTTTAATAGCGCCGTGCCAGTCTTGTTGTTCGAGATTTTTTAAACCCTGAGTGTAAAACTTTTTGGTACTAACTTTTAAATTTACCTCTTGTCGGGATTCAGCTTGCTCCCCCGAAAATACGCCGGCAATATTAGTGAATCCCAAAGATTCGATCGAATTGAAAATTGTTGTGACAACTAATTGGGTTGAGAGAAGGGGGATAGTAGGCATGAGAGAAGTGCTGTTTAACTGTATGCTCTTATCTTCCTCCACAGTTGAGCTATTGACAGTGATATCCACAGTCTCAGGAACGTGATAAGTTTGATAAGATTTGGTGATACTGGGGCATTGGCTGGTGTGATGAAAGTTCGGCTGAGTTAGTGATGGCGATCGCAATTTTGAACAAATGCGCCTACAACCCTTTAAATAAAAGGTTTTTAGGCGATATTTGCGGTTGATTTTTTCCCGTGTTGAGCACTTCCTACTGGGATTGTTTGCAGGTATGCCCCTGGGGATCGCAACTGCCTGCAGCAAGTATTACTTTGTAGCGATATTGCACTGGCAAATCCCCGATCGAACTTGCGGTCATCTCATACCAGGTTTTGAGGAAAAATATTAGTTTGGAAGCAAAGCATTTGTGAATCAACCGCGTTTCTAGCTCAAAGGGCGTCTAAGACTGGCTGAGTTAAGTTTGTACCTGCGCCAACCCTGATTAACCTTTGACTGCACTAATATTTTTGAGTAATCTTGCTGAGGGAAATTGCCGATTATTTGCTATGCTTTGATTAGACATCAATAATTTATGGCACAAATTAGTGTCAATGAAAAAAGTTATGAAGTTGAAAACTTTCTTCGCTGCATTGTTGGCGATCGTCTTGTTCGCTCTCTACTTAACTCCTCCTGTGATGGCCGCGAATGGGGAGGATTTGAATCACCTATTAAAAGATAATTGGTGCGTCAGCTTTCTGTGGAAGCAGTGCGATTTGAGGGCTGTCGATTTGCAGGGAGCTAATTTCCAAGAAGCCAATTTGAGCGGCGCTAATTTGAGCGGCGCTAATTTGTCCGGTGCTAACTTAAAAAATGCTGACCTTTCTGGCGCAGACCTGAGTGGCGCTAATTTAGCCAAGGCTGATATTTTAGGCACGGATCTGAGTAGAGCCAATTTGACCGAAGCTAATTTCAACGGCACGAAGTTGTGGGATGCCAATCTGACTTTGGCAAATCTGAGCCGCGCCAATTTACAAGAGGCTAATGTCTTAGATTCTCGACTTTGGGGAAGCAATCTCACCCAGGCTAATTTAACTGATGCGACGCTGCACGGTGCTGATTTGCAATATGCTAATTTGGCAGACACTAATTTAACAGGTGCTGACTTGCACAGTTTCTTTTTCCGAGGTTCCAAACAAGTCACAAATTTGAGCAATGCTAATTTAGAAGGCGCTATTTTAACTGGCGCAAATCTCAGAGGTGCGGTGCTGGCAGGGGCAATAATGCCGGACGGGTCCATTAATGAAGAAAGTGGCTTTAATTTAAAGTAGAGTAAAATTAAAGTCTGCTTGAATAATTTTAACAACAGGCTTTCGGGCCGATTTCGCAGTCAATGACCGATCTGGTACAAGCGGCGGCGCCCGTTGCCAACAGCTTGTTGAGGATGCTGTCAAGATATCAATTTAAACCAGGGTGCGATCGACCTTTTAACTCCCAACCGGCGCCCGTTGCCAACAGCTTGTTGAGGATGCTGTCAAGATATCAATTTAAACCAGGGTGCGATCGACCTTTTAGCTCCAACCAGTAAATCTCGCTAAAATCTTAAATTTCAAACCAAACCTGCGCGCATCTGTTACAATTTTCAACAAACCCAGAACAGCCCCGAACCTGAAGTCCCCTGCCTAGGGATACAAGCCCCCGACAGGAGTCGCGAAGAGCAAAAATATTAGATATCTAGTTTAAGCTCCCAGAGTCATCTGTAGAGTCCCTCTAAAATCTAAAATCTAAAATCGATGGGCTGTGAAGTTAATCTAAAATCTAAAATCTAAAATCTAAAATCCCTCGGCTGTGAAGTCAATCTAAAATCTAAAATCTAAAATCTAAAATCGACTGATGGAAACCCTGCAAACCCAACTTTACGAACTCGCACAATTTGCTAATAATTTAGTAAATACTCAACTGACAAACCTCAGTTTAGTCAGCGTCGGAGTCATTTTTCTGGCAGGGTTGCTAACGAGCTTGACGCCCTGTATGCTTTCAATGTTGCCGATCACGATCGGCTACATCGGCGGATACGAAGCAAAAAGTCGCCTGCAAGCTGCTGCCCAGTCGGCGTGGTTTTCCCTGGGATTAGCCACCACCCTTGCGGGTTTAGGTATTGTAGCATCATTTGCCGGACAAGTTTACGGCAAAATTGGCCTGGGTTTGCCAATTCTTGTCAGCATTATTGCTATTCTAATGGGGCTGAATTTACTCGAAGCTTTACCCTTGCAAATGCCGTCTTTCGACGCTGTGGGGTGGGTGCCGAAAGATTTGCCTGCGGGGGTGCGATCGTACTTATTGGGCTTAACTTTTGGTTTAGTAGCCTCTCCCTGCAGCACGCCGGTTTTAGCTACACTCTTAGCTTGGGTTTCCAAAACGGGGGATACAGTTTTAGGCGGTGTGTTGCTGCTGTTTTACGCTGCTGGCTACGTCGCTCCGCTGATTGTAGCAGGTACTTTCACTGCTAGCATTAAAAAGTTGTTAGAATTGCGTCGGTGGTCGAGTTGGATTACGCCTGTTAGCGGCGTTTTGCTAGTAGGATTTGGGGTTTTCTCCCTGCTTTCCCGGATACTTCCGGCGTAAGTTTCGTAGTAAGGACTTCAATCCTTATTTAGAGATAGAGTACCCACTACGGAATGCGTAAATTGAGTTTTTTTTACGAAACGCGAAGACGCTAAGAACACGAAGGAAGGAAGGAAGGAAGGAAGGAAGGAAGGAAGGAAAGAGAAAGACTTCAAAATTGATTGAGACTTGCTCGATAAAAATAATAATATTATATTCATTTTTTGTTGTTCCCTCCTCTTTCTTTCTTTCTTTCTTCTTCCATCCGTTACATCCCGTACATTGCTCGTTGCCGAACTTCCTGACATCCGTTACATCCCGTACATTGCTCGTTGCCGAACTTCCTTCATAATTACCAATGACATCAAAAGAAGTATTTCTATCACAACTCTCAAACTGGGCGAGGGCCCCTCAAAGGTTTTTCAAGCGAGAAATCTTGCCGGTGCTAGCAGATTTGCGGCTGGCAATTATCTTGCTGCTGGCGATCGCATTTTTCAGCATTTCCGGCACCGTCATCGAACAAGGTCAATCAGTACCTTTTTACCAATCTAACTATCCAGAACACCCCGCTTTGTTCGGCTTCCTAACTTGGAAATTTGTGCTAATTGCAGGGCTAGACCACGTATACCGTACTTGGTGGTTTTTGTCAATCCTAATTTTGTTCGGCAGCAGCTTAACAGCTTGTACGTTTACCCGACAATTTCCCGCATTAAAAGCCGCCCGCCGCTGGAAATTTTATGAGGAACCAAAGCAGTTTGAAAAATTAGCTCTCAGTGCGGAATTAGAAACAGTTGCTTTAAGTTCGTTAGAACCACTTTTGCAGCAAAAAAACTACCGCATATTTCGAGAAGGCGAAAAAGTTTATGCTCGCAAGGGAATAATTGGTAAAATCGGCCCGATTATTGTTCACGCCAGTATGCTAATTATTTTAGCTGGGTCGATGTGGGGCGCGATGACGGGATTTCTAGGTCAAGAAATGGTTCCCAGCGGCGAAACATTTCAGGTGCAAAATATCATGGATGCCGGACCTTGGGCCCGGCCGCAAATACCGAAGGATTGGTCGATGCGAGTTAATCGGTTCTGGATTGATTATACCCCCGAAGGCGGCATCGACCAATTTTACTCTGACCTATCAGTTTTGGACAAAACAGGCCAAGAGGTCGATCGCAAAACCATTCACGTTAACGAGCCCCTCAGATACCGGGGAGTCACATTTTATCAAGCAGATTGGGCAATAGCCGCCGTGCGAGTTCGCCTCAACAAAAGCCCGGTTTTGCAATTGCCAATGGCCCAGTTAGACACTCAAGGTAAAGGCCGGATTTGGGGTGCTTGGATTCCGACAAAACCAGATTTGAGTGCGGGAGTTTCTCTGCTAGCAAAAGACTTGCAAGGAACGATGTTAGTGTACGGTACGGATGGCAAATTGTTAACTACAGTTCGCGCAGGCACGGCGGTAGAAGTTAACGGAGTCATGCTGGCAGTTGACGAAGTTGTAGGCAGTACGGGATTGCAAATTAAAGCCGATCCGGGCATTCCGATCGTTTATACTGGCTTCGGGTTGTTGATGCTTAGCGTGCTGATGAGCTATCTGTCTCACTCGCAGATTTGGGCTGTGGAAACCAACGGCAAACTATACGTCGGCGGGCGCACAAATCGCGCTCAGGTGACTTTTGAAAGAGAAGTTGTGGAGATTTTGGACAAGTTGGCAGAATCGAAAAAAGAGGAAGAAAAGAGCGAAATAGCACCGACTTCTCTAGCGAATCAAAACTAACCGTAGGGTGCGCGCGGCGCACCTTACACCAGGTGAAAAATGGATAATTAAACAGGAAATTGTGATAAAAAGGATTGAGTTCAGTCAACACGCCTTACTAAAAATAGAGATTCTAGAAAGTCGCGGGGTTACAATATCAACTGATTTGATTTCTGAAACTATCAGAGCCCCTAGTAAGTTAGAAGCAAGTGGTGAAGGAAAGTTTATTTGTCAACATAGATTGAATGGACTTGTCCTAAGAGTAGTTTACCAAGAATATGATGATAAAATTTTAGTAATTACTGCTTATCCTGGTAAGAGGTCAAGATGTCAGGAACCTCAGCCCCGACGGCATGAGGCTTGAAAGAGAAATCTCACAAGCCATCCTGACCAGCCTAAGTCTTAACTGACTACGTTTTTTGAGTCACGACACCGGGAGAATGCGAAGCTAGTTCCCTGCTCTGTCGCTAGTGGTTAAACAGTTCTAAGGTCACTGGAACAGTGCTGCTAGCCTAACAAGCTCAGAAAACCTTGGCGAAGCTAACTTTACCCCAGAAATGGGAGTTTGAGGCAACCATACCTCATTGGAGGGGCAACCATACCCCTCCACCCCGCAAGGGGATTTAAATTAATGTAAAGCCGTGGTAAAAGCACGGGGTTTCTACCCATTTTTCTGATGAAAAAGATTAGATATAGCCCTGATGTAGACGCGATGCTGATCGAAATTTCCGATGACCCGATCGCCTATGCCGAAGATGAAGGGAACATGATTCTGCACTATTCTAGCAGCGGAGAACTGGTGTTGATTGAAATATTAAATGTCAAACAATTTATGTCATTGGAATCTCTCTCCGATGAGATACCTACCCGCTAAAGCAGTTCCAGCGGGCGGACACTCACAGCGACTGCACCTACTTCTGGTGCGACACCTCAATCACGGTGTGGACGTTCCCCCGCGGCGAAAAATCGCCTTTAATCGTCGCTTCTAGGGGCGCGCAAGCGGCCACAAAATCGTCTAAAATTTGATTGATCGATTCTTCGTGAGAAATGTAGCGATCGCGATAACTGTTAACGTACAGTTTCAGCGCCTTTAACTCTACCACCCGCTCGTCGGGCACGTAAGTAACGTGAATTGTCGCAAAATCGGGATAGCCAGAAAACGGACACTTGCAAGTAAACTCCGGCAACGTAATGTTAATCGAGTAGCGCCGCCCGACTCGCGGATTCGGGAAAGTAATTAACTCCCCTTCCAAAATCTGGCGTTCGCCGTATTTCATTTCCTCGGTGCTTGACTTTTGCGACATAGTTTGTTCCGGTGCGTAGTTGTTCATAGCGATCGACTAAAAACTTGTAACATTAAATTAAATTTACCTTCAATATCTGTAACAAATATCTTGACGAATTGTGTTGCGATCGATCTAATTGCAAATACTCTCAGGCTAAACTAAAACAAGCTCACTCTCGCCATCTACAATTATGCAAAATACTACCTTATCTGACAATACTTCCCCTGAAAACTCAAATAGTTACTCTCCATCGGTACCAATTTCCCTCTATCGAGAAGTCACGGCGGAGCTCCAAGCAGCCCAAGCGATGGTGGACTCCCTCAAAACCCACAATCAGCAATTAGTCCAACAAAATCAACAACTGCGGCGAGAAGTAGAAACAGTAGTTCAAGTATCCCAACAGTTACAGGAAGTAGTCAACTCGGCTCAAAGCATCACCCAGACAGGGATGCCTCAAATGCCGTCAGTCAACAAATTCAATTTCAGCGTTCAACCTCCGCCCGCACCACCTGCAACCTCCCAGACTAACTCTGCCTTACCTCAACCACCTCAGACAGTGGCTTTCCCCTTCCCGCTACCGGAACCGGAACCAACAGCCACCTCGATGCCGCAGCCACTTCCCGAAAAATTATTTACAGAGGTGCCGGAAACTCCTTACCGCGTGCGACCTCAAATCAAAAAAACCTCAGACTTAAGCGGATTGTGGTTGGCGATCGCGATTTTTCTGATTGTGATTGCAGCTTTCGGCGCGGGTTATTTAGTTGTCCGCCCTTTATTAATGAAAAAGTAAATTCCCACAAGAATCCCACGGGTTGAGCCGTGGGATTTTAAACAAAACCTAGCATAAATTGTTCAAAGTTACGCTAATTGGCCATCATCCTCTGGCGGCAATCGTTTCTACTGAACGAGGGGCGTACTGCTCTTCACAAGCAGAACCTACGATTCCCACCCCTGGCTCGAAACCGCGCGTGAACTCAGTGAGTTTTACCTGTTTAGCTTCCAAAGCTGTCTGTAGCACCTTCATGGCTCGGTGAGGGTCGCCGGCTCCGCAGAAAAATAAGTCTGCAGCAAAATAACCGTGTTCAGGCCAAGTATGGATTGCTATATGAGACTCTGCCAAAGTAGCAGTAGCTGTCACTCCGTGAGGACTAAACTGGTGTACGCACAAATCGATGAGAGTAGCTCCTCCGGCTTCGATCGCATCTAGTATAGCGCGGCGGATACGTTCAGGATCGTTGAGCAGGTCTCCAGGAGACTGCCAAGCATCAGCGACCAGATGGGTTCCCAATTGTTTCATTCTTCGGGGTTTTACCTCTAACTTATAATGTCTCAAACCTTCTTACATTAGCACCATGTAAAAAATTTTGCAAGTAAGTTTTACAAAGAAAGATGAAGATTAGCAGAAGTACGCATCACCAACCGCTGGCGAGATGTTGGGGTCGAACAGTCTCACACGCACAGGCCACTTATGGAAAAAATGTTATTTTAGCCCTGCCTTGTTATTCTCAAACAACCTTCTTTGATTAATAGCGATCTCTTGTTTTCATTGATGGCAAAAAAAACTAAAGCCCGATCGTTCCGGCTGTGGCCCAATTGATAAGATATCTAAATGCCAAAGATGGACGGCTATGCTCTCACGGGTAAAATTCGACAGATCCTAGACGATCGCCCGGCGGGCAGATGCCCGCGCTCGCTTTGGCAGCCTATGCTGGAGAAGTTGACCCGCAACCGGCGCCGCTGGGTTTCTGCGTCACCTAGCTAAACCCGCCCGGTCAGCAGAGATAGTGAAGATAGTTGCCCGTTTGTGTCGGCCAAAGGGAAAGACAAGCCCATGATCCAGCAGTATCAACTCGTTGAACAGATTTTTGCAGGCAATAGCGAGATGGCAAGGCTGATGCGATCGCACGATTGGTCGCAAACGCCGCCGGGGGCTGTCGAAACCTGGCCTCAAAGCTTGAAAACCGCCATTCGGATCGTCTTAGGGTCTCGCTACCCCATGTTCGTCTGGTGGGGACAGGAGATGACCAAGTTTTATAACGATGCTTACATTCCTATCCTCGGCAAGCGACATCCGCAAGCACTAGGTCAGCCTGCCTCACAGATATGGGCTGAAATCTGGGACACGCTAAGGCCCCAAGCAGAAGCGGTTTTGAACCAGGGACAATCGACGTGGAATCAAGAATTGCTTCTGGTAATGGAACGCAACGGGTATACAGAGGAAACCTACTTTACCTTTTCCTACAGTCCGGTGGCGAATGATGATGGCCAGGTGGGGGGCGTTTTCTGCGCCTGTAGCGAGGACACTCAGCGCGTGTTGAGCGATCGGCGTTTGGCAACATTGCGCGAATTAGCAGCAGAAACACTCACTGCCAAGACGCAAGAAGCAGCTTGCGAGATTTCCGCCACCGTATTGACCAATAACGCCTATGACATCCCGTTTGCGCTGTTTTATCTACTCGATGGCGAAAGCAAGATCGCACGACTCGCCGCTACAACCAGGTTAGCAGCCGGAACCCTTGCCTCTTGTGAGGCGATCGAGCTTGCATCCGCCCAAAAGTGCCAGTGGCAATTGAAGCAAGTCATCGAGACCGGCGAAAGCAGAATCATTGAAAATTTGCAGGCGCAATTTGGACTTTTACCGGGCGGCGCGTGGTCCCAATCTCCTCATCAAGCGGTAGTTCTACCACTAGGTCGATCGGGAGAAACCTTCGGGTTCCTGATTGCTGGAGTGAGTCCGCTGAGAACGTTTGATGATGATTACAAAGGTTTTTTTGACTTGATGGCAGGACAGGTGACAACAGCGATCGTCAATGCCCGAGCTTACGAAGCAGAACGCAAACGCGCCGAAGCATTAGCTGAGTTAGACCGCGCCAAAACGGCGTTTTTTAGCAATGTTTCGCACGAATTCCGCACGCCGCTGACCTTAATGCTGTCGCCGTTGGAAGAAACGATCGCCAACCTGGATGGAACAATTCCACCTCAAGAATGCGAACAATTACAGTTGGTGCAGCGCAATGGAATGCGGCTGCTCAAACTCGTCAATAGCTTGCTCGATTTCTCGCGCATCGAAGCAGGTCGAGTCCAAGCATCTTATGAACCTGTAGATTTGGCAACCTATACGGCGGAACTTGCCAGCACGTTTCGATCGCTGATTGAACGCGCAGGAATGTCGCTGATTGTTGACTGTCCCAGCCTGTCCGAAGGGATTTATGTCGATCGCGAAATGTGGGAAAAAATCGTTCTCAATCTGTTATCAAATGCTTTTAAGTTTACGTTAGCAGGAACAATTACTGTTCGATTGCAGTGCATAAAAAATTGTGTTGAATTAACTGTTTCAGATACAGGAGTCGGTATTCCCTCCGAAGAACTGCCGCATTTATTTGAGCGATTTCATCGAATCAAAAATTCTCAAGGACGGAGTTTTGAAGGCTCCGGCATAGGGCTGTCGCTGGTGCAAGAACTCGTCAAACTACATGGGGGAGCGATCGGTGTCAGCAGCACTTTTGGGCAAGGCAGTTGCTTTACGGTGACGATGCCCACCGGAACAGCTCATCTGCAGCCGGAGCGCATTGGCGCCAGTCGCACTTTAACATCAACGGCGTTAGGCGCGATGCCATATATCGAAGAAGCTCAACGCTGGTTGTCAGAAGAGAAATGGAAGTCGGAAGAAGCTACCGATGCCCGATGCCCGATGCCCGATGCCCGATGGCCGATCCCCGATGCTTCGACTTTGCTCAGCACAAGTGCCCGATGGCCGATGCCCGATATCTTATTGGCAGATGATAACGCTGATATGCGCGATTATATTCGGCGACTCCTGAGCGGTTCTTATATTGTTCAAACCGTCGCCGATGGCGTTGCCGCATTGACTGCCATTGAGAAGAATCCACCGGATTTGGTATTGACAGATGTGATGATGCCGGGAATGGATGGGTTCGAGTTGTTGCGATCGCTGCGCTCTAATCCGGCAACCCAAGACATTCCCATCATTCTATTATCAGCCCGCGCGGGCGAAGAATCCCGCATTGAAGGACTCGCAGCCGGAGCCGACGACTATCTGATCAAACCGTTCTCGGCGCGCGAACTGCTGGCAAGGGTAGAAGCAAGTTTGAAGCTCTCCCGGCAGCGGCAGGAAGCAACAGTGCGAGAGCGAACCATTCTGGGGCGCATAACCGATGCGTTTATGGCAATGGATCTCGACTTTCGCTTTACCTACGCCAACCAAGCCGCACAGCGAGTGTCGCGAACTCCCCTAGAAGCAATGCTGGGCAAAACGATGTGGGAAGCATTCCCAGGCACGATCGGCACTCAGTTTGAATTGCAGTATCGCCGATCGCTCAGCGAGCAGGTTGCGGTGGACTTTGAGGAATATTATGCTCCGTTTGATTTGTGGCTTGAGGTTCGCGTTTATCCTTCACCCACTGGACTCTCTCTTTTCTTCCGGGATATCAACGATCGCAAAAAAATTGAGCAGGAACGGGAACGGTTTCTTGCCGTCGGCTCGGATTTGCAAGTGATTGCGGGCATCAACGGGTATTTCCGCTGGGTCAGCCCAACCTTTGAACGAACCCTCGGCTGGACACCGGACGAAATGACATCCCGCCCCTGGACTGAATTTGTCCACCCAGAAGACCTCAGCGCCTCCATTGCAGAAACCGACAGTCTGTTCTCGGGTAACGAAACCTTTACGTTTGAAAACCGTTACCGGCACAGAGACGGTTCCTATCGCTGGTTTCTCTGGAATGCTCAGCCGTACCCAGAAGAACAAGTGATTTACGGTGCTGCCGTTGACATCACCGATCGCGTCCGCGTCGAACAGGAGCGCCAACAGGTCCAACAAGCCTTGCGCGAAAGCGAGGATCAGAGCCGGAATGTTCTGGAGAGCATTGCTGAAGCATTCTTTGCCGTGGATGAAAACTGGCGGTTTACCTACGTCAATCAATCCGCCTATACGCTGCTCGATCGCATTCCGGGTGATTTGATTGGCAAGAATTTATGGGAAGAATACTCAGGACTCGTTGGCAGCGAGTTTGAGCCGATTTATTGGAGCGCCATGCGCGATCGTCGCGTGGCTGGGTCAGTGACGGGGTTTTATCCCGACCACGATCGTTGGTACGAAGTCCGCACCTACCCTGCCACACATGGAATCACCGTTTATTTCAGCAATGTGACCGATCGAATTCAATCGGAAGCAGCCATGCGCCAATCGGAGGAACGCTACCGCACGCTGTTTGAGTCGATCGATGAGGGCTTTTGCGTCATTGAGATGCTGTTTGATGCCAATGATACGCCGATCGACTACCGCTTTTTGGAAATCAATCCCGTCTTCGAGCAACAAACAGGACTTCGACAAGCAGTTGGTAAAACGGCGCGTCAGTTACTTCCAGATCTTGAAGACCACTGGATGAAGATTTACGGACAAGTCGCGCTGACGGGTAAATCCGTTCGCTTTGAAAATGGCTCCGAAGCGATGAACCGTTGGTTTGACGTTTATGCTTGCCGCACCGGGCAGCCAGAAGCCCGCAAAGTTGCCGTCGTGTTCAAAGATATTAGCGATCGCGTTTCGCACGAAGCTGAACGCGAACAACTCCTGCAACGCGAACAAACTGCACGAGAAGCCGCCGAAACCGCCAACCGAATCAAAGATGAATTTTTGGCAGTGTTGTCCCATGAGTTGCGAACGCCCCTCAACCCTATTCTCGGCTGGTCGAAGCTGTTGCAGGAAAACAAACTGGGCCCTGCAAAAACGGCTAGCGCCCTTGCCTCGATCGAACGCAACGCCCAACTCCAGTTACAACTGATTGATGACCTGCTCGACATCTCCCGCATTCTGAGTGGCAAACTGAGTTTGAATGCAATGTCCGTTGATTTGAATACGGTTATCTCAGCCGCCTTGGAAACCGTTCGACTAGCCGCCGAAGCCAAGTCACTGCAAATTAAAACAACCTTTTCACCCGGCATTGGAATGGTTATTGGCGATTCCAGGCGTTTGCAGCAAGTAATCTGGAATCTTTTATCTAATGCAGTGAAATTCACCCCTCAAGGCGGGGAAATTACTGTTAGGTTAATCCAAACTAAAACTCATGTCCAGATTCTTGTCACCGATACTGGAAAAGGCATCCATCCCGAGTTTCTGCCTTATGTGTTTGAGCATTTTCGGCAAGAGGATGGAGCCACAACTCGTAAATTTGGGGGTTTGGGATTGGGGCTGGCGATCGCGCGGCAAGTTGTCGAGATGCACGGCGGCAGAATTTGGGTCCAGAGTAGGGGTGAAGGACAGGGGACTACCTTCACCGTTGAACTTCCCCTCTTGCGTACCGCGAATCCGGTTGAAGAAGTTGGCGGCCGGGCTGAAGCTCGATCGAACGATCTTCATCTGGCCTCTGTGCGCGTGTTGGTTGTGGATGACGAACTCGATTCGCGCGAGTTTGTGACGTTTGTAGCCGAACAAGCGGGCGGCGAAGTGACTGCTGCTGGGTCTGCGATCGAGGCACTGCAATTGCTCTCAACCAGACCCTTCGATATCCTCCTGAGCGACATCGGAATGCCAGATATGGATGGCTATATGCTAGTGCGGCAAGTGAGAGCTCTACCACCTGAGCAGGGCGGGCAAATTCCGGCGATCGCCCTGAGTGCTTATGCTGGAGACTTTAATCAGAAGCAAGCTCTTGCTGCTGGGTTTCAACGTCATCTGGCAAAACCTGTCGAATCCCATGAGTTAGTCACAGCAATCGTGACATTGCTAAGGAAACGTCAAGCTAACTGCATCGCTGACTCCGAATTTTAATAGATTGTCGGCGATCGTCCATTATTGCTAGTGAAACCCGCCCCCACCCGGCGATTTCTCTTCAAATCAAGCTCACTTGCTAACCGTCAACAAGTAGCCTTCGTGAACGTTGAAATTAGGGATAACATAAGCCAAGCTGCCACTACCCACCGAAAAGTTTTCTTCTTTAACCGTGACAAGCTGTGGCACGGCCCCTTCTTGAGTGTTGGGAATCTTTTCTAACTTTATACTTATTTTCTGACCCCTTTGAATACCTAGCTGCTCCAAATTGCCGAGGCTTAATGTTACCGTTGTTGCTGAGGAAAAATTGGGGTCGAAATAACCTAAAAGTATCTGTGCTTTACCTTCAGGATTTGACTTGCTGGCTAAAGCGACAAGCCGATTGTTATTTGACCAACTCCGCACCCGCGAATTAACTCCGTCAGCATAAGCTTTGTAAGTCCACCAAGCTGCTCTTGGCTCAAAAGTATTAGGCGTGACCATCCCACTCAACGTATTGTTGAAGCAATTGCTAACTTTATTTGGTCCTTTACTCTCCCAACAAGCTCTGCAAGCACCGTCAGCTTTTGCATACTCTAAGTTATACAAATAACCTAATATTTCCCCCGGCTGGTACTGCGCTAAGTTCCCGACAATTTCGTTGACGTAAATTTTTTGCAATTTCAGTTCCTTGTAAGAGGGACTTTGCTGAAAATTACGTTTAGCATCAATTACATGGTCGTCAATAAATAAGATCGCGGTATCGTTGAGTTCGTGCCATGAGAGGAAGTTTACTTCAAGTTTGTTCGCTTTGCAGTAATCCAAAAAAGCGGCGAGATATCCTTTGTTGTACTTGGCAATGCTCGGCCCGCCGATCGTGGCTGACGGCCCCAATTCTTCTCGCAAAATTTTGTAAGCTCTTTTGTAGGTTTCAAAGAATTGTTCTCTGCTTCCATTCCAAAACGGATTTTTTAAATCTGGTTCATTCCATACATCCCAAATAATTTTCTTGCCTTTATTTTGCTGGGCTAACTGTCGGATGAATGCTTCCCACGCGGGGTAGTTTTGATAGGGCCAGCCATTGGGATTGCTACCGTAGCCCCACAAGTCGCTAACTACTAACTGAAACTCGGCTCCGCTGGCGATTATGCGATCGTAAATATCGAGTCTCCCCGCCCGCCAAAGTTTCGGCTGCAAGGGTTTGATAGAACTATCCGGCGGTTTGGCAGTGTCGATTCCGTGCAGGATGCCGCTCATGGAAATTGTACCGGTGGCTGGCTGTCCAAAATCTACTGTAACGTTCGATCGCAGTTGGGCAACAGTTGGTTGCTGTCCCAAATATGTGATTAACAGGAGAGTGACAATAGCTAAACAAATTGGCAGCAGTTTATTAATACGTGGGAACTTGAATGTAAATTGCATATCTTTGCTTTGGTTGATGTTTTGTGGAATGGACTGGAGAGCCCGTTCCTAATAATGCTGCAATAACTCAGTTTTAACGAACGGATGAAAACACTTCAAAACCCTGTATTGATTCTATCACTTGTTGCCAGTAACGCGAGTTAACCAGCTCGTTGGTATCGAACGGAACTCCTTTTTCCGCAGCAAAAATACCAAAATTTTTCACCCAATCAAAGATAGTTTCTGTGGTAAAATAAGGGGTGCAGGCCCAAGCAGATTGCAAATTATTCACCATCTCCGACATATCTCCCCGATCGTAAGCCTCCCAAGCTTTCCACACTAAATAATAGTATTTCAGCAGTTTCTCCCCTTGCTGTAGCTGCTTTTTGATTTTCTGACTAATAGAGAAACTGTCGCTCTCACCGTCACTTACAAATGCCTGTTCAATTATTTCTCCATATTCCCGAAGCATCCGTTCTTCTTTGAATAGTTCTCGGGCTCGCGCTTTGCACGCTTGTCCTGCAAGTCGGCGCAATTCGGGATTTTCTGCCCATATTTCCACCGTTTCTACCAACTCTTTTACTGTTCCTTCTGGGTCGATTGTAGGATCGGGGAGCAACTTTCCCGTATCTCCCAATTCTTCAGGAATCCCGCTGACTGCTGTGGCAATTACGGGCAATCCTTTCGCCATTGCTTCCATAATTGCTAGCGGCATTCCTTCTGCTTGGGGAGATAAAATAAAGATGTCGCTGGCGTCTAGCCAATCGGCAATATCCCAGCGCTGTCCTAAGAATTTAACCTGTTCTTCTACTCCCAATTTGCTCGCAGTTGCTCTTAATTCAGGTTCCATATTGTCGTGAGTAGTAGACCCTGGCCCGGCCCACACAAAGTAAATTTGGGGCCAAATTGGACGATTTTTTAATTGGGCGATCGCCTGCAATTGATACTGATATCCTTTAATTGGAGTCAATCTCGCAGCCGTAAAACAAACCACAGCATTTTCGGGGATTCCTTGTTCTTGGCGCAGGCGTTTGCGAGTGGAAAGATTCGGCGGCTCAAAATAACTATTTGGTCTGCCATAATAGATTACTTTTCCTCGTTCTAGACGCGCTTTAAATAGACTTCGGAACAAGTTTAAATTCTCGTGGGAAACTGCTACTGCTGCTTTGGCTACCATGTACTGGTAGGCAACTGCATCGAAATAGGGGATTCGATCGCCGCGGTCGAAGGTTTCATAATTGCGATTGATATAACCCAGACTGATTATGTACGGTATATTTTGCTCGATCGCAACTTGTTTAGCTGCAAAGTTAGCCATCGGCCAGCCGTCACTAAATATAATTAAATCCGGTTGAGCCCGGGCGTAAATCTTTTGAGCATCATCCAAATTGTAAGCAATTCGCAAAAACTCTTTCATCGTGTCGAACTCTAGCCAAATATGTTCGATACCTAGCTGTTTTTGTTCGGTAATTAAAGGGTTAGAAGCTTGACTTTGAACGCT
Organism: Microcoleus sp. F8-C3; assembly: GCA_036704825.1. Taxonomy (GTDB): domain Bacteria; phylum Cyanobacteriota; class Cyanobacteriia; order Cyanobacteriales; family Microcoleaceae; genus Microcoleus. The sequence continues at coordinate 68,094 of JAUBSN010000001.1, forward strand.
GGTCACTCGGTAGCCATCCGACGCTAATTTACACATCAGCGAGTGGTTGAACTGAGCCAAACCGCCGACTCCGGGGTCTTCAGTGTACAGGAGTACGTGCTTTGTTTGCTGCCGATAAATCGAACTGGGAGGCGATTGAAACTGATAAGGATTGTTAGCTGCGATCGCCACTATGTCTTGCCATTCCTGTAAATTGGTTAAGGCATAGGCATCAAAGCTGTAGCCGTACTGTTCCGAAACTCCCTTAAAAGTTTCCAGCCAATTAAAAACAGTTTCAGTGCCTGTCAAATGAGTGTAATACAGAGATTTTTCCAGACTTTCGACCATTTCTGCCAAATATCCGTCGCGGTACATCCGCCATGCTATCCATACTAAACACTTGTAACGTTCCGCGCGTTTCAAGTCGCGGATGTGCTGAGGCAAATCAGGCCGCGCGAAAAATTGCTCCATCAAAATTTCCGTATTTTTCATTAATCTGAAGCCGTTGGACATGATATTGCTGTCGTGCTGACGATAGCAGGTTAATATCTCTTTTAACCAAACTGACTTGCAGCCTTTTAAAGCTAAACGCAGCACAAAATCTAAATCTTCGGTTGGCGGCAAGCGATGATCGAAACCCCCCAAGCGTTCCCACCACTCTCGCCGCAGCATCATCGCGCTGGGACGCACTGATTTGTAGAAAACAAAGGCTTCTAAATCTAATTTTGGTGCTTCTTCCCAAGGCTTTACTGCATAAATGCCTTCGTCGTTTTTGCCAACGATAACCCAACCTGTTTGCACCATATCTAATGTGGGGTCAGCGTCAAAGCAAGCTACTTGTTTTTCTAGTTTTTCTGGTAAGAAGAAGTCGTCAGCATCTAAAAACGCTAAAAACTCCCCTTTTGCTAATTGGCAAGCACGATTTCGAGCAATTGCTGCTCCTTGGTTATCTTGATAGATGTATTGAATTAAATCGAGGTAAGGTGCTAAAACTTGGCGAGTGTTGTCAGTTGAGCCGTCGTCTACGACGATAATTTCCCAGTTTTGATAAGTCTGCCCCAGAACACTCTCTACGGATCTGACAATGTAGCGCTCGCAGTTGTAAGCCGGGATGATGACACTGACGCGCACTTTTTTGGGAGGAATGATATTAGCCATTAACTGTTTCCATTCTGGTATTTTTCTGAGAGCAACGCCATCAATTGGGCAGCCGTAGGTGTTAGAAATTCCGATAAGGCGCTTTACCCAATCTATTATAGTTAGTGTCAGCGAGGACGGGGTGTAATCTAAAGATTTTTGCAAATATTCCGTCATTTCTGCCGGATAACCGCTGTAGTAAAGTTGCCACGCCATCCATGTCAGAGCTTCATAAAGAGCCTGCTTTTCTAATTGGCGGATGTCCTCTGGCAAGTCGGCTCTACTGAAGAAACTTTGCTTTAATTTAATACAAAGGTTGGCCTGTTTTAGCGCTCTCTGGATGGAGACATTTTGCCCGTGCTGGCGGTAGCATGCTGTCACTTGAGGCAACCAAGCAGCTTCGCAACCAGATAGTGCTAAACGCAAGATTAAGTCGGCATCATCTACTGAATCATACTGAGAATCAAAACCACCGACTCGTTCCAGCCACTGCCGCGAAAACATCATGGCGCTGGGAAGTAGGGGCATATAAACAATCCAGGTTTTTAAGTCTAGCTGAGGCAAGTATTCCCAGGGTGTTACATCGAAAATACTTTCGCCTTGCTCTTTAACTATTCGCCAGCCACTATTAACAATTCCTAGTGATGGTTGAGCGTCAAATAACGCAACTTGTCCAGCTAACTTATCGGACAAGAAAAAGTCATCTTGATCTAAAAAAGCAATTAATTCACCTCGGGATTCCTGAATTCCTCGGTTGCGGGCGGCAGCTACTCCTTGGTTTTTCTGATAAACATAGCGAATTTTGTCAAAATAAGGCTGCAATGCTTGGCGGGTGTCGTCGGTTGAGCCGTCGTCTACGACTATAATTTCCCAGTTTTTATAGGTTTGGCTGATGACGCTTTCTACCGCTTGCGCGATGTAGCGATATCCATTATATGCGGGAATAATTACACTTACTCGCGGTGTCGAATTTGCCATTGACATGAGTTTTATCGGTGAGAAGGAAGGGTTCGGCAACGGATTCTGAAACGGATGTAACGGATGTCAGGCAGAAGGCAGAAGGCAGAAGCAATTCTACTGCTGACAGCCATCCTAATTTGAAATATAAATCTGATATTTTAGCGTGCATACAATACAGCTTCAATACCCTGTAATCCCTCGACTAATTGTTGCCATTCTGCTGAATTAATTAAAGAATATGTATCTAATTTATGCCCTCGATGTGACGAAAAATTGCCAAAATATTCTACCCAGTTTAACAGCGTTTCTGTAGTCAAAAAAGGTGTGTACTTCAAAGATTCTTGAAGCGACTTCTGCATTCTGCTTAGATCTTCTTGACAGTAAGCCTGCCAAGCATTCCATACTAAAGAGCTGTAATGCACCCGGCTTTCTATCTTCGCCATTGACCTCTGCACCTCTTTTTTAGTAACAAATGGATCTGTTTGGCGATCGCAAAGTAAAGCTTTTTCGATCGCCTCAATCGACTCTGCCAACATCCGTTCCTCTTTGAATAGTTTCTCGGCCCGCTGCTTGCAAGCTTGACCGATTTGATGCCGTAATTCTGGATTCATCGCCCAAGCTTCTACAGTTTTCGCCAATTCCCTCGCGGTTCCCTCTGGATCTGCATTCGGATCTGGCAACAATTTCCCAGTATCGCCAAGCCCTTCAGGAATGCCGCCCACAGCCGTTGCAACTACCGGCAATCCCTTAGCCATCGCTTCCATGACTGCTAGAGAAGGCGCTGCATCTGCTAGGGAAGTCAAAATGAATATGTCGCTAGCATCCAGCCAATCTAGGATATCCCAGCGCTGTCCGATCGCCTTCACGCGATCGCTAACCCCTAACTCTTTAATAGTTTCCCTCAATTCTATTTCTACATTGTCAGCGCTTCCCTCACCAGTTCCTGCCCAGACAAAATACAGTTTAGACCACACAGGAGACTGCCGCAACTGCTTGATTGCTTCGATCTGATATCGATGCCCTTTAATCGATGCCAATCTAGCAGATGTGAAACAGACGATCGCATCTTCAGGAATTCCTATTTCTTGTCGCAGGCGTTGACGATTCGCAGCATTAGGAGGTGCAAAATATTCAGGAGAACGCCCCAAGTAAATCACTTGTCCTCGCTCTTTTGGCAACTTGAAATGTTGGCACAATAAATTCAAATGTTCGTAAGCCCCAACAATCAAGGCTCTAGCTTGCAGGCAGTGGTAGAGCACTCCTTCTGCATAAGGCACTACATCCCCGCAGGCAAAAGTTGCGTGTTCTGGCATGACTAACCCGATTACCATCATGTATGGTATTCCCATTTCAATAACTACCTGTTTAGCTGCAAAATTGGAAAAGGGCCAACCATCGCTAAAAATAATTATATCCGGTTGATTGCTAGCAAAAAGCTCTCGTGCATCCCGAGTATTTCTTAACACCCGCTGTAAATCTTTATGCCCGCTAAAATCCAGCCACAAGTGTTCTATACCTAACTCTCGTTCTCGATCGAGCAAGGGGCTAGAATGTTTGGCTTGCGCGCAGGTGACTCGATAGCCTAATAGGGCTAACTTACAGAGAATGGCATGGTTGTACTGCGCTAATCCTCCCACGCCCGGATCGTCCGTGTTGTAGAGTAGAATGTGGGATTCCCTAGGGGATAGCGTCGATTCACGCGCTTTGGAAGGTGTGGGAATAGAACTCTGTTGAGATTGGGGTGGATTAGTCATCACCATCAAAATTATCTCTTGCCATTGGGCTAACTTACTCAGCGAATAAGCGTCAAATTTTTCACCGTATTCTTCAGAAGCCATCTGAAAACTTTCCAGCCAATTCAAGACTGTTTTCGTGGGCGAAAAAGGCGTATAGTGCAATGATTTTTCCAAACACTGGGCCATCTCTGCTAGATGACCGTCGCGATACATCCGCCATGCCAGCCACTTTAAGCATTGATAGCGTTCCTGGTTTTTTAACTGCCGGATTGACTGAGGCAAATCGGGTCTAGCGAAGAATTGTTTCATCAGAATTTCTGTATTCTTCATTAGCCGAAAACCGCTTGACATGAGATTGGTATCGTGCTGGCGATAACAGGTAAGTGTCTCTTCTAACCAAACTGCTTTGCACCCCTTTAAAGCTAAACGCAAGGCAAAGTCTAAATCTTCCGTCGGGGGAAGCCCAGAATCGAAACCCCCCAAGTATTCCCACCACTTACGCCGCAGCAGCATCGCACTCGGGCGCACGCATTTATAGAGAATAAAGCTTTCTAAATTTAATTTAGGCGCTTGCTGCCAAGGCTTGACCGCAGAAATATTTTGCCCTTTTTCATCTACGATGAACCAACCTGTTTGCACCATATCTAATGTGGGGTCAGCGTCAAAGCAAGCTACCTGTTTCTCTAGCTTTTCTGGGAGGAAATAGTCATCGGCATCTAGAAAAGCTAAAAACTCGCCTTTGGCTAGCTGGCAAGCACGATTCCGAGCTATTGCTGCGCCTTGATTTTCCTGATAGGTGTAGCGAATTCTGTCAAAATAAGGCTGCAATACTTGCTGCGTGCTATCTGTTGAACCGTCGTCTACAACTATAATCTCCAAATTAGTAAAAGTTTGGGACAGCGCGCTCTCCACGGCTTGTACGATGTAGCGAGATCCATTATATACAGGTATAATTACGCTTACTTGCGGTGTTCGAGTAGCTGTTGACATTATTTAGCTCGCTGTTAACCTATGATTATCTAGTTTATATTAATGTCGCTGACATTTAGCGCTATTTATTGGCCCATCGGCCGATGTATTTACTTGAATTTGAATTTTGACAAGTTGTACCATACAATAATACATAGAATTATTATTCAACAGGAACGCAGGAAGTGAATTCAGAAACAGCAGCGGTAGATTTTCAACAACAGGCAGAAGTCTATTTGGCTTTAGGGAATTTGGATGAGGCGATCGCACTTTGCCAGCAAGTTTTGGCATCGCACCCCAATTCGGCCAAGACTTGCAAGACCTTGGGGAAGGCGCTGCAAGCTCGGGGTAAACTAGAAGACGCAAGGTATTGGTATAAAGTTGCGATCGCCCACCAACCGGATTTTGCCGAAGCTTTTGCTAACCTCGGCACTCTCTGCGCTACTTTGGAACAGTGGCAAGAGGCGATCGCGTGTTACCAAAAAGCCATCTCCCTGCAACCAAACTTTGCAGGATTTTACCGTAATTTGAGCCGGATATTTACCCAAGTCGGTCAAGCCGAAGAAGCAGCAGACTTTTGGTATCAAGCACTGATCGTGGAACCCATAGAAATAGCAGAAGAATATCTCGATTTAGGTAATACTTTGCTTGCCCAAAACAAGCCAGAAAAAGCGCTAGTTTGTTACCACCGCACGATTTATTTAAACCCGAGCTTTTGCGAAGCTTATTGCAAAATAGCCGAAGCGGCTAGCGAGCTAAAGCAGTGGGACGAAGCTATTGTTAACTACCGCAAAGCTATTCAACTCCAGCCGGATATTTCGGAATTTCATTACAAATTAGGCAATGTTTTGCAAGCTAAGGAACTCTGGCGCGAAGCGGAGGCTGCCTACCGAAAAAGTATTGATTTAAATCCCAATTCTTTTTTGTCATACTACAACTTAGGCAGCGCGCTGCTCAATTTAGAAAAATGGCAAGAAGCTGCGATCGCTTACCGCACGGCTGTTGAAATTAATCCTGATTATTCTTGGTCTTACTACAGCATCGGTGCAGCTTGCGATCGATTAGAAAAATGGTCTGAATCCGCCGCAGCTTACCAGCGCGCTACTGAAGTAGACCCGAATTTTTTCGCAGCTTTTCACAAGTTAGGAGATGCTCTTTTTCAGCTAGAAAAATGGTCAGAAGCTGAGGCGGCATACGAACGGGCGATCGCACTAAATGCAGATTTATTTTGGTCTCATTATAACTTAGCTTTGACTTTAGTTAAACTTCAAAAGTTTGCAGCAGCAATACTCGCTTATCGGCGGGCGATCGCACTCAACCCCGAATTCTCTTGGACTTACCACAATTTAGGAGAAGCGCTGTTAAAAACTCAACAGTGGAAAGCTGCAGCTACCGCTTACCAACGTGCTATTGAACTTAATCCCAGTATTTCTTGGTCTTATTACAATTTAGGCGATGCTTTGAGTGGAAGTCACGCATGGAACGATGCTGTTTCCGCCTACCTTTGTGCGCTTAAAATCGAGCCGTCTCTACCGGGAATTTACATAAAGTTAGGTGAGGCTCTAATTAAAAGAACTCCGGTAGATGCAGATGTAGCAACTAGCTACTATCACCACAAAATGCAGCAGCAGCATCCTCCTGAATTTTACTGCGAAATAGCCCAAAAGTTTGGCGAGAGCGCGAGGCCTAACGAAGCCATAATGTTGTACTTGATGGCATTAGAAATTAGACCCAAAGATCCAGAAATATCCCAAAAATTAGAGGAGATTTTAGAAAAACAGCGTCAAACAGGGGAATCAACTCTATTATTAGAGTTGGAGGCTGAGGATATTCGCGATCGCTATATCGCCAGAGTCGCCAAAGGCAAGACTTTTGCAGAAGTCGGCGGCTTGTGGGGAACTGTCAGCGAAAAAGTATCTGTAGCTAGCAAATACGGTGCAGTTTCTCTGACGATGATTGATGCCATGCCCGCATCCATCCACTGGTGGCAAGATTTTCGCGATCGCATGACAAGTTTAAATATTGCTAATTATAATTGTATCAATCGAGATATAACTCAGATTCAGCTTGCAGAAATTGGCGAGCCTTACGATGTAGTTCACTGTGCAGGAGTTTTGTACCATCACCCTCACCCTTTGCAAATTTTAACGAGTTTGCGTCAAATAACTGGGGAGTATTTAATCTTAACTTCAGCTATTACTCGAGAAGTTATAGAAAACGAGCGGGGACGCTACGAAATTCCAGCTTCTGGGGTAATCTTCATTCCCGCTTTAGGCGAAGCAGAACGAGCTATCTTAACAGCTTACTGGCAGCAGCACACCGACGGTTCACCCATTTTAGGAGTAATTCAGAAAGCAGTTTTTGATATTAACGACTTTGAGCCGTGGTGGTGGCTGCCTACAGCTTCGGCTTTAGAATCTATGTGTAAAGTCGCGGGATTTAAGGTTTTAGATAAAGGATGGACTTGGAACAATAATGCTCTGACTCTACTGCTGGGGATTTGAGGATTGGTAAACGAATAATAACAGGACTTGCTTTTTCACAAATGGCTAAACACCCGGTTTATGACCGGCTTCCTCGTTTCCTTTCCCCCATATTCCTACTAGGAAGCGGGTGTTTTCCGTAAGTCCTAAATAAAATAGCTGCCAACATTTTATTTGTGAATAAAACAGGAACTGAGAAATAATCAATGAACAATCAGCAACCAGGGACGCGGTTAGGAAACATTTTAGTAGTAGATGATACAGCAGAAAACCTGCGTCTGTTGTCTACGATGTTGACTCAGAGGGGGTACACCCCCCGCTGCGTAATTAACGGAAAAATGGCTTTGAGAGCCTGCAATTCTAATCCACCAGATTTGATTTTGCTCGACATAATGATGCCGGAAATGAACGGTTACGAAGTTTGTCAGTACTTGAAACTAGAGCCTAAAACTCGCGAAATTCCGGTAATTTTTATCAGCGCTAAAGATGAAGTATTTGACAAAGTAAACGCATTTGCTGTGGGAGCTGTTGACTATATCAGCAAGCCATTTCAGTTTGAAGAAGTGCTCGCCCGCATCGAAAGTCACCTTAGCCTGCGGAATTTACAAAAGCAGCTAAAAGAACAAAATATGCTGCTGCAAGAAGAAATCACAAGCCGCTTAGCAGTCGAAAAAACACTTCAGGAGAAAAATAAAATTCTGCAACAAGAAATCAGCACCCGTCGCGCCGTAGAAAAAGCTCTGCAAGAGCAAAATTTGGTACTCCAACAAGAGATATCCCACCGCCAGCGTGCCGAATCTGCTCTATTAAAATCTAACCAAGAATTGGCGCGTTCAAATGCAGAACTAGAACAATTTGCTTATGTGGCTTCTCATGACTTGCAAGCGCCTTTAGCAACCATTGCCAGTTACGCTCAACTTTTAGAAAAACGCTACAAAGACCAACTCGACAGCCAAGGTAGTAAGTTTATCGGCAATATCGTTCAGGGCTGCACCAGAATGCAAAATTTAATTGACGATTTACTCGAATATTCGCGCGTTGGCCGGAGTCGGAAACCTTTTGAAGTGACAGATTGCAATCAAGCAGTCGAGCAAGCACTCGCGAACTTGCAAGGGGCGATCCGCGAGACTAAAGCCGTTGTCACCTACAGCGAATTACCCGCGGTAATGGGAGATATTTCTCAACTCGTACAGCTATTTCAAAATTTAATCAGCAATGCAATTAAATATCGCCACGATGCACCGCCTGTGGTTCATATTACCGCTTGCAAACATGAGGAAAACTGGTTAATTTCTGTCTCAGATAATGGAATTGGTATTGCTCCGCAGCATCAAAAACGCATCTTTCAAATTTTCCAGCGCTTGCACACTCAAAGAGAATATTCTGGGACAGGTATTGGTTTAGCAATTTGTCAAAAAATTGTGGAACTTCACGGCGGATGTATCTGGGTGGAATCGGAACCGGATCGAGGTTCAACTTTTTACTTTACTCTCGCTTAATCGAGACATATTTTTGGCAAAAGGTATAATCTATCAAGTAGGTGAAATTTATTATTGTATAATAATTAAATACTCACCCAAAAGGTACAATCTAGAAGTTAATACTATTTAGTAGTGTAGGTGAAAGCCTTGAATAATTGGGAATAACTGTGACTGTCTGGTTGGGAGAGGGGCTACAGTTAGATTCTTTTTTTAATGGTATAAATAGCAAGTTAGACGAAAAAAATTTTTCCATTGACAGTCTACTTAGTGCGTGATATAGTTTTAATTATTAAACAAAATTTTTGTAGCGCTTGCTTGCCCCCAACCAGACGGTAGATGTAGGTTTACTTGCAACTGAATGACTGCTCTGAAAATACCAGGCAAAATTCAAGTTAATTTAACATTTTATTGATTATAGATATTATGAAAGCAGTTTTTAACTTAGCTTTGCCTCCTATCTGCTTTAAAGTTTTGTTAGTAGAAGACAACCCTCAGGAAGCTGAGTTGATTGAAGATTTGCTGTCAGAAATTGGCGGCGCGCAGCGTATAGTGGTGACGAAAGTAGAGCGCCTTAGCGAAGCGCAGCAGCGATTGAATCAAGAAACTTTTGACATAATTTTATTAGACCTTTCACTGCCAGATAGTCTGGGAATCGAGACGGTGGCTCGGATACAAGAGTACGGGGTAAATGTGCCGATCGTAGTTTTGACTTCCCAAAATGACGAAGAGCTTGCCCTGCGGTTGATTTCCGTCGGGGTACAGGATTATTTAGTAAAAAGAAAAATCGACGGCGAACTGTTAATTCGATCGCTCCGTTACGCCATAGAACGCCAGAACAGTCAAGATGCTTTGCGAAAAAGTGAAGAAAAATATCGCTCGGTGGTCGAAAATTCCCTGATCGGAATTACCATCATCGCTCCAATTATTGACCGCGAAATTCCTAAAAATTGCAACTGGATAGAAGTTAACGATGCGCTGTGCAATTTGCTGGGCTACGAGCGCGACGAACTCGTGCAAAAGAATTGGCTGGAGTTGACTCATCCAGAGGATTTTGATGCCAATGTTGAAAAACTGTCTGAGATGTTAGCAGGTACGATCGACGGTTACATCTCAGACAAAAGGTGGCTCAAAAAAGACGGCGAAATAGTTCACACGCGAGTTTCCCTGCGCTGCATCCGCCGCCTGGACGGGGCGATCGACCGGATTATCGAAGTAGTGTTGGACGTGAGCGATCGCTACCGCTACGAAGCCAAACTCAAAGCGTCAGAAGAATTTTTAAACCACACCATAAATGCTACGCCAGACCCAATTTTTGTCAAAGACGAGCAACACCGCTGGATGATATTAAATGATGCTTTTTGTCAGTTGCTCGGCAAATCGCGGCAAGAACTGATCGGCAAATCAGATTATGACTTTTTCCCCAAATCAGAGGCTGATGTTTTTTGGGCAAAAGATGAAGAAGTATTGACAACGGGTATCTGCTTGGAAACTGAGGAAAAGTTCACAGATACTGCCGGAAAAGAACACATCATCTCTACCAAAAAAAGCGTATTTAAAACATCGGCTGGCAGTAAAGTAATAGTAGGCATAATTAGAGATTTTACCGAATACAGACGGCAGCAAAAAGCCCTGCAACACAGCGAAGCTCGATTTCAAAAACTGGTAGCTAACCTGCCGGGAGCAATTTATCAATTACGAAGGTCAGCAACGGGAGAAATATCTTTTCCCTACGTCTCTTCAGGCAGCCGCCAACTGTACGAATTAGAAGCAGAATCAATCGAGCAAAATGCGGAACTGGTTTTCAGCGGAATTCACGCAGACGATCTCTTAGATTTAGAAGCATCGATCGAAATTTCTGCCGCTAGCTTAGAACCTTGGCAGCAGCAGTGGCGGCAGACTTTGCCATCGGGAAAAGTTAAGTGGCTGCAAGGAGCGGCGAGACCGGAAAGGCTCAATAACGAGACAAACTCTGGGAGCGAAGGCGATATTCTCTGGGACGGTTTAGTGATGGATATCACTGAATTAAAGCAGGCACAAACAGAGCGCGACCGCTTTTTTACCATCTCCTTAGACTTGCTTTGTATTGTAGGTTTCGACGGTTGTTTTAAACGTTTAAATCCTGCTTGGTCAACGGTTCTAGGCTACAGTAGTGCTGAACTTTTTGCCAAGCCGATGCTCGAATTTGTCCATCCAGACGATCGGCAAGCTACCGCAGCCGAAGAATCAAAACTAATAGCAGGTACCTCCAGTATCTCTTTTGAAAACCGCTATCTCTGCAAAGATGGTTCTTACAAATGCTTCCTGTGGACATCATCGCCATTTATTGAAGAAGGTTTAATCTACTCAGTCGGTCACGACATTACCTCTCGCAAACAAGCAGAGTGCCAACTCCAGCGACAAGCAGTAGCAATGGCCGCTGCTTATGACGGCATCGCCATTTTTAATAATCATAAAGAATGTATTTATTCCAACGACGCTTATCTCAAAATGTACGGCTTGACTAGCCCTAGCGAACTGTATGGGAAGAAATGGAAAATGCTCTACAGCAAAGCAGAAAATTTATTTTTTGAACTCCAAATAATGCCGACGCTCCTGCAAAAAGGCTACTGCAATATAGAAGCGAGCGGTCAGCGACCGGACGGTACTAAGTTCCCTCAAGAATTGTCGCTGACAATGCTTGAGGGTGGCGAAATCATTTCTATAGTCCGCGATATAACTAATAGAAAACAGGTAGAATCAGCCCTGCGATCGAGCCAGCGCCGCTACCAAACTTTAGCAGAAGCATCGCCAGTTTGCATATTCCATACCGACACGTTGGGAAATTGCCTTTATGTGAATCAACGGTGGAGCGAAATTACGGGATTAACCGCAGAATTAGCAGCAGAAACTGGCTGGATTAATGCCATACATCCCGATGATACGGAGCGGGTAAAAAATGAATGGGATCGAGCAATTATTGAGAAAATTCATTTTAAATCAGAATACCGATTTCAGCGTCCAGACGGTCGTGTAATTTGGGTGATCGGTCAGGCAATTGCAGAAATCGGAGACAAGCAGGAAATTAAAGGCTATATCGGCACTATAACTGATATCACCGATCGCAAACAAGCAGAATTAGATTTGCTGCGAGTTACTCAAGCGGTGGAAAGCACCAGCGATGCGATCGGTATTGCTGACTTGACAGGGCGATCGATCTACCACAATCAAGCCTTTGTTCAACAGTACGGCTACACCGCAGAAGCACTAAACACAGCAGGCGGATTAACAGCAATTTACCCTCAAACTAAAGTGCTGCTAAAAATGTTTAAAACGATCCGTAAAGGCAAATCTTGGCAAGGCGAACTCAAAATCAACACTAAAAACGACGAACTGGTAACAACTTTATTTCGCGCCGACGGCATTAAAGATGAAACTGGTCATTTAATCGGATTAGTGGGAGTAATTACCGACATCACCGAACGGAAACAAGCGGAGATGGCCCTGCAGCAGCAATTAAGGCGAGAACGGCTAGTAGTTGCCATGCTCGATCGCATTCGCTCCTCCCTAAATTTAGAAGAAGTCTTGACAACTGCTGTCGAAGAAGTTCGGCATTTTTTGCAAACAGACCGCACAGTTATTTACCGTTTCAATCCCGATTGGAGCGGCTTTGTCGTTGTGGAATCCGTGGCAAAAAATAGAATATCGCTGCTAAATATTCACAATATAGATGGCTGTTTTAGAGAGAAATTTGTTGAGATTTATCAGCAAGGCTGTATTAGAGCTATGGAAGATATTTACCGGGAAAAATTGACGGAATGCCACATGAAATTTCTCGAAGGAATTGAAGTAAAAGCTAACTTAATAGTCCCAATTTTAAAAGCACGAGAAAGCATTTCCCAGACCCAACAGACCGCAGAAAATCACCTCTGGGGACTGCTGATCGCCCAGGATTGCAGCGGCCCCCGTCCCTGGGATGCCTCAGAAATAGAATCCCTCCGGCAATTGTGCGTACAATTGGCGATCGCGATCCAGCAATCGACGCTATTTGAACAAGCACAAACCGAAATTGCCGATCGCAAACTTGCAGAATCTGCCCTCCAACAAGCTGCATTAGCAGCAGAAAGCGCCAACCGCGCCAAAAGCGAATTTCTTGCCAATATGAGCCACGAACTGCGCACGCCTTTAAACGGCGTTTTAGGTTACGCTCAAATCCTCAAAACCGACAAAGACTTAAGCTCCGATCACCAAGAAAGTCTCAGCAATATTCAACAGTGCGGTCAACACCTGCTGATGTTAATCAACGATGTTTTAGATCTTTCCAAAATAGAAGCTAGAAAAATGGAACTCTACCCGGAAGAGTTAAATTTTCTAAATTTTACCAAAAACATTGCCGATCTCTTTCAGATGCGGGCCTCTCAAAAACAAATTTTATTCCATTACGAACAAGTCTCTCCCCTGCCTAGCTGCGTTCGTGTCGATCCAAAAAGATTGCGCCAAATTCTCATAAATTTACTCAGCAATGCCGTTAAATTTACTAACAGCGGCGGTGTGACTTTCAAAGTCGGCTATGTCGGCACAGGAGGCTGGAGTCGAGGGCAAGGAGAAAATTATGAGTTCTCGACTTTGAGTTCGGAACTGAAAGAAAATTATATACGCTTCGCCCACAATGCGATCGCAGCAAAACACGCTTTAAAAATCCGCTTTCAAGTCGAGGATACGGGCACGGGAATAGATCAAAGTAAGTTAGAAGAAATATTTTTGCCCTTCCACCAAGTAGGAGGCAATACATTTGTTGAAGGTACAGGTCTCGGACTCTCAATTAGCCAGAAATTAGCGAAACTAATGGGAACCGAAATTCGCGTCCACAGCACTTTGGGAAAAGGCAGCACTTTTTGGGTAGATTTAGAATTGCCAGCAGCTAAACGGTACTTAGAGGTGTCTCCTTTGCAGGAAAAACGCTGGGTTGTCGGTTTTATCGGCAACAAGCGGAAAGTGCTAATCGTGGATGACAATCAACTGGATCGCGATTTGTTGTGCAGGCTGCTGCGGCGTTTGGGATTTGAGGTGGCAGAGGCGAACAACGGGCAAGAATGCCTCTGCAAAACAGTTGAATTTCAACCGGATGTGATTTTAATGGACTTGCGGATGCCTGTAATGGATGGCTTAGAAACTGCAAGAAAACTCCGGCAGTTGCCGGAAGTAAAAGATGTCGTGTTAATGGCTATGTCAGCTAGCGTTTTCGAGTCTACGCAGCAAGACAGCCTTTTCGCAGGGTACGATGATTTTCTTCCCAAACCGATCGCAGCAAATCACTTTTTGGAACAGTTGCGCGTGCATTTGGGACTCGAATGGATTTATGGGGAATCTTCGGAAAATAAAAAGCGCAAAACTCCCAGTTTGTCACCAGCCTCTGATTTTCCTGCTTATTCTTCTCTGTTACCTGCGGCTTCGGAGTCAGTAGCCAAACTTTTGAAACTCGCAGCTATGGGCGACATTGAAGAAATTTTTGAGGAGAGTGCTAAGCTGGAGAGTTTAGAACCTAATTTAGTGCCGTTTGTCTCGAAGCTGCGCCAACTTGCTAAGGGATTTCAGCTCAAACAAATTCGGAAGACTTTAAACCAATATATCGAGGGGCAGTAGTCAGCAGTCAGCAGTCAGCAGTCAGCAGTCAGCAGTCATTAGTCATTAGTCATTAGTTATTGGTTATCAGTCCCAATTCCCAATTCCCAATTCCCAATTCCCAATTCCCAATTCCCAATTCAGAATTTGCACCTTTTGAGTGCACTGTCTAGGGAAGCATCAAAATTATAGCCCCGTTCAACTGTAGGAAAATGTCCGGCTGGGGGTTTGGTAAAGTTTGGTTCTTTGCCGGGTTTGTAATCTATGCGTTTGATTTGCGGATTGTAAGTCCATTCGATCGCCCATTCGCCCGATCGATTTTGCCATCCCACTTCGTCATACATTTTGCGGTAGTCGCCCAGGGCTTTGAGGACGCCTTGCTGAGCCGTAAAGCCAAATAAGCCGTTGCTGGCGCTACTCCAAAGTCGATCGACTGTGTTCAAGTCTTTGCAAGGAAGTAAGTCCATTTCTTCTTTAGGAATCAAGCCTGTTGCTCGGGCTTTCGGGCCCGCCGCCTCTAGCAAACGTTCGTAGGTTTCTCGATCGGCGGCTCTCCAGTTTTTCTGTAGCAAAGTATCGCGGAGTTTCCGGTAGTCTACACTGCGATCGCTCTCTAGCGGAACTTGATTTAATTGTTGCGCCACATCGCCCGATTGCTGAGGTATTTCTGCACTTAAGGCACTGGGGGAAGAAACCGGCGCTACAGAAGCCGCTGGGTTATTTGACTGCATTCTCAGACCCAGCCAAATCACGGCTCCTGCAAGACTAAATAGCCCCAAAACGACGAATACAGTCAGGATCAAAGCTGGTTTATTATTATTTTTCATAGTTGTTTGTATTGTCGGGGGGTATGCGTATTCTGTTGTTTCACTCTAATAGCCAACCAAATAATTCTCCTACTGTCAGTTGCAATTCCCTGGCAAAAGATGGCACGGGCAATAACTGTTCCGGTTCGTCAAACACCTCGGTTGATTGAGTCGGCCGATATACAAAAACAGATCGATCTTCTGGATCGATTAACCAACCCATGTGAGTTCCGTGTTTGAGACAATGTAAAATATTTTTAGTAACTTTAGTTTGGTTTTGGTCGGGGGAGAGGATTTCAATTGTCCAATCCGGGGCGATCGCAAACACATTTGCCACACCACCATTTTCTTGACGGGGAATGTGCTCCCAAGTGAATACAGTCACGTCTGGAACGATCGCTCGACCGCCAAAAATGCACCTTAGTTCGGGAAATGCTCGCGCCACCTTTTGAGGTTTGAGAGTAGCATTAGCAGCGCTTGTCAACTCGCCTTGAATGACACTGTGTTCTCCTTGAGGCATCGGTTTTTGAATGATTTCACCGTCAATGTACTCGCTGGCTGGTTTGGTTTCTGGCAACTTCAGAAACTCCTGGAGTGTCAAAGATTTTGGCAGGGTTGATACCATCCAATTTTACCTATAAAATAGAGTTTCACCTGCTATTTTACCAAAAAGTCCCGGACTCGCGCGATCGGCGATCCACTTACTTCAACATCCGGCTATACCACCTTGCATCCGGTGGCTAATCTTGCTTCTATATATTCAGAGACAGTTTTTGAGAGAGTTGGGATTGAAATTACTTTGCCTCAGTAACGGCCACGGAGAAGACGCGATCGCCCTTCGCATCTTGCAGGAACTGCAACAGCACCCGCATCCGCCAGAATTAGCCGTGTTTCCGCTAGTGGGTGAAGGGCAAGCTTTCGCTCAACTAGAAAACGCCCGCATCATCGGCCGGGTGCAGCGGATGCCTTCAGGCGGCTTTATTTACATGGACGGGAGGGAATTTTTGCGCGATGTCAAAGGCGGCCTGCTTCAGTTGACCGTCGCTCAGTTTAAAGCCATCCGCGCTTGGGTGCGGACTCAACAACAGTCTGGGAATCAAGACGCGGTTATTTTAGCCTGCGGGGATATTGTACCGCTGCTGTTTGCTTGGCTGGGCGGCGCGCCCTATGCCTTTGTCGGTACTGCCAAGTCCGAGTATTATTTGCGGGACGAGGACGGGCCTCTGGGTCGCAGATCTAGGGTCTTTGGTTGGTGGGGTTGGTCGCGATCGGTTTATTTGCCTTGGGAACGCTGGTTGATGAGTCGATCGCGCTGTCGGGCCGTTTTTGCCAGGGACGCGCTAACCGCCGAGACTTTACAAAAGCTGGGAATTCCCGCTTACAATCTCGGAAACCCGATGATGGACGGACTCGAACCGGAAAATCCCGCCGGTTTTTACGGCCCTGACGCAGAGTTTCGGGAAATCGAGCGATCGCTAGTTATCACCTTACTCCCCGGTTCTAGAGCGCCGGAAGCCTATGCTAATTGGCAGCTAATAGTAGAGGCTGCTGCCGGAATTTTATCGCTGTTTGCCGATCGCAAATTGTTATTTTTCGGAGCGATTTCCCCAGAATTAAATTTAGAAGCTTTGCGACCTATTTTAGAATTTTTTGGCTGGCGCCAAGACCGCGAAACTAGAACGCAGTGGCGAGAAGGAAGTATTTTGCAACCTCCTGTTTCTAATGCTCGAGAAATTCGGAAAGAATCTCCTAATTTACTATTGCCCTTAACATTTGTGCAGAGAAACGCCACGATGATTTTGACTCAGCAAAGTTTTAACGATTGTTTGTACGAAGCCGATTTAGCAATAGCAATGGCCGGAACGGCTACAGAACAATTTGTAGGTTTAGGAAAACCCGCGATCGCCATTCCCGGAAACGGCCCGCAATTTACTCCAGCTTTTGCAGAAGCTCAAAGTCGCCTGTTAGGCCCGTCATTAATTTTAGTCAAACATCCCGCTGAAGTTGCCGGCGCCGTCCAGTCTTTGCTCCGCGATCCCGACAGATTGCAGCTAATCGCTGAAAATGGCTTGCGCCGCATGGGAGAACCCGGTGCCGCAGCCAGAATTGCCGAGTGTTTAATTCAGCGCTTCGGCAGTGAATACAGCAATTCTCAATTGCCTGCAAGAGACTAGAGACAAAACATTGTTTTGTGCCTGCTGAGTATGTTTAATTCTACTTGCTTTAAAAAAATATTGTTCGCTAATTACCTACTAATTTCCGTAGGGTGCGCCCAGGCGCACCTTAGTAATAATGCATTCCCAGAAAAATTTAATTCGCCGTTTTTTCCGAAGATCGAGCCCAGAAATCAGCTTGAGGAATTGTAAAATCAGACTTAACCAAAACTCCCGGTTCTCGCTGCACGGGCAGCACATCTAAAGTATCCGTTTGCGCGCAATATTTTAAATCTTCAATAACACCTAAACCGAGGAGGCGCTGGCCGTGACTGGCCCTTTCCAACAATTCGTGCAACCTATCTTGCCAGTGCAAATAAAGAGCAATAGCCGCAAATACTTCATCGTTACCAGCAAAATCGCTCGCAGGAATACCGCTTTCTGCTAGCAGACTTTGGGCGATCGCACCAGCACAAACCGTATCTTCCAACGAATAACCCCCTTCCCAACCAGAACCCACAATCCAAATAGTTTCCGGCTGTTTGTTTAACAAAAACTGCACCGCAGATTTGCGGTTAATCAAAGCCGCCGTCAACACAGTTGCAGCAGCTTGCACTCTCTCCAGAGCCCGAGTACCGTTAGTTGTGCTGATAAAAATTCGCTTCCCAGTCACCTTTTCTGGCGTGCAGTCGAAGGGGGAATTCCCCATGTCAAATCCGTCAACTTTGCTGCCGCCGCGCTCTCCGGCGCGAATCCGCTTATCTGCAGGCCATTTTTCGCTGCTTGCCATCAGCTTATCTAAGTCGCTGAAAACTTGGACAGCTTCCGCCCCATTATTCAGGGCCGTTGCCATTGTCGTAGTCGCCCGCAGCACATCAACTGCGATCGCGCAAGCCGGCATTTTGTCGGTTGGCGTAAGTTCCGGGGTATGGTAAATAAAAAGCTTCACTTTTGGGGCTACCTGCAATAAATCCTCATCATTAATAATAAGGGAAAGTGGATAATAGAAAATAGAGTCAAGTCCTCGAAAGCAGAAAATATGTCTAAACAGCTCAATTCAAATCCCGCCCGCGCCGCCATTACCGCACCAATTGGACTCCTGGCAGGTTTTACCTATCCTTTGCGAGCTTTCACGCTGATTTTGCAAACTCCCAAGCTGTGGACTTATGTATTAGTTCCCGTGGTGCTGAATTTTATAATTGGTATCGGTCTTTATTTAAGCTTGCTATTTCCCAGTTTGGCAGGGATAGATGTTTTAGTTGCCGATTTGTCCGTCCGATTTAATGCTCTAATTGCGAGTTTTCCAGCTTGGCTGAGCTTTCTGGGCGTGTTAACAGTCGCTTTCGGCTGGCTGCTGCGCGTACTCCTAGTGTCAGGACTTTTGCTGATCATTGGATTTTTGTTAGTGCAGTTTGGCGTGATTTTAGGTTCGCCCTGGTACGGCAAACTTTCCGAACAATTGGAACTCCTGCGGAACGGTCAATTGCCCGCAGAAGCACCAATGAATTTGGCGAGTAGTTTTGGGGATATTCAAAGGGCGATCGCCTTTGAACTGCGAAAACTACAAATTTTGTTGAGCGTCGGCATACCGCTGCTGCTGCTGCATTTTGTGCCTGGTGTCGGCTCTATTCTTAGCAGTTTGGGTGGCATAGCTTTGGGCGCGACTATTGTCTGTTTGGACTTTTTAGATGCACCTTTGGAGAGGCGGAGGCGGCCTTTTCGAGAAAAATTGGAGATAATTCGGGCGAGTTTGCCCGCCAGCGGGAGTTTTGGTGTGGTTTGTTTGGGTTTGGTGAGTATTCCGCTGTTGAATTTGTTGGCGATTCCGCTGTGCGTGACGGCGGGAACTTTGTTTTTTTGCGATCGCATTTGGCCGGCCCGCTTTGCCCCAGAAGAAACGAAGAGCGATCGAGAAACTAACATTACTAATTAAATACTAGGAAGATACTTCTTCCTTTGGCCGAATCTGGGAGTTTAGACCCAAAAACGGGCTTAACAACAGCCAGCTAATGAAGAAAAAAGATGCTGTAAATAGCTGGACAATATCAACCGCCGACAAATATCCGTCAGATAATAGTGCAATAGTTCTATCTGTCAGCCCGAATATCCAAGAGAGAATCCCAAACAGCCAAATGCCTTTTTGGAGGATGGGCAAAAATGCTGAAACTTCCAAATTTTGCTGGTTCATTAATTTAGCCCTTGTTTGCGAAAAGTCTGATTAACCGGGGCACCCCAAGGGCTTAAGGATTTTTGGTGTCTCCTCGGATTCCCTTTGTTATCTATATGTTAAGAAATATTTCCCGCTCTGACAACGCGCCCTGGGAGGGATTTCCGCATCTATCTCAAGAGGTAGTTGCAGCCCCAACAAAGAGTGGTATTTGCTACACTTTGGCAGCGACGCTAGAGATTTTGCCGATTTTTTGAGAGATAAATTGCTGGGTACGGGTAGCGACGGGAGCTCTTGGCACCGCGCCTACAAAAAAACTTGTAATTTATATTGAATTATGTAATACTACAAAAAGAGCCAGTCTGGTTCAAGAACGATCGCGAGGTTTGTACTGAGGAGGGAGAGTTATCAAAGCCCTAAAAGCCACAGGACAAACAATTTGACGATCGGTATCAACCAGGCTTGATATGAGTTCAGCCTCAAGAAAATCGAACAATGGCACGCTTAAATCAGATTATTGCGATCGAAAAAGGCATCAAAAGCCGATCCGTCCAAGAACTCGCAGAAGCTCAAAAAGCACTCCAGAAGCCTGCTGTGCTTTCTGGAATCTCCCGTACTTACCGCCCCAAAGACGAAGAAGGCGAACAACTGCCGTCCGAGTCCAAAAAAGTTGAAGTCAAAGCCGAAGAGATTATCCGCAAAACAACAGAAGTTTTGACCAAACTCTTCGACGTAACTGCAACCAAAGATTGGACAAATTGTAGCGCCCGCGCTGACGTAACTGTAGACGGAAACGTGCTTTTGAGCCAAGTTCCTGTCAGCTATTTGCTATTCCTTGAAAAGCAGTTGACAGATTTGCAAGCATTCATCAAAAAACTTCCAGTCTTAGATGCTTCCGAGACTTGGAACTTTGATGCTTCGGCCGACTGCTGGGCCACAGAACCGGTGCAAACTCTCAAGACTTTTAAAACTCCGCGCAATCACGTTAAAGCTGAAGCTACCGAACACCACCCGGCGCAAGTCGATGTTTATTACGAAGATATTACGATCGGCTACTGGCGGACTGTCAAGTTTTCTGGATGTTTGCCGGCGCGGCGGATCAATGAGTTGCTGCAAAGGGTGGAAATCTTGCAGCAAGCTGTTATGTTCGCCCGCGAAGAAGCTAACAATTCTGAAGTTGAGGAACAGAGAGTAGGAGAGCGAATTTTTCAGTTTATTTTCCGCTAAGTGCTTGCTTTTTTGATAGTTATGGTTTAAGATATCAACAGAGTACAAGTTCAATCTAAAACTTCAACTTAAACCGTACAAATGTGATAGTGCAGGTTCGACTCCTGTCCCTCCTACCCAAAATAGGCCCAAAATAGGGGGGTAGCCCAATTGGCAGAGGCAGCATTGCGTACAAATTCAACAGCAAGTTATTACTCTAAACTCAGCATTCACCGCCGATCGCTCAAACGAATGTCAGGAAAATCACATCATCGATGTTGCTGGTTCAACTCCAGCCTCCTCAACCAAACGCTGGGGAGTAGCTCAATCGGTAGAGCGCGATGCTATTAATCTTAAATCCTTGACTTAAATGTGATAGCGTGCGCAAATGGGCGGTAAATATAAACCCAGTAGTAAGGTCAGAACTACTGGGTTTTAGTGATGTTTTATGCTAATTTATCGATCGAAGTGATACGACTTCCCAAAAAAGAATGCAAAAGCAAGCTCTAAACCGATACAGCGTCAGTCATTGCCAATCTAAAATCTAAAATCTAAAATCTAAAATGGTATGATTTACTGCATCAATCCTCAATGCGAACAACGCGAAAATCCTGCTGCTGCTCAAAAGTGTCAGGCTTGCGGCACGGATTTGTTAATTGGCGATCGCTATCGTATCCTTAAACCAGTGCGATCGCCCAATCCCGCACGCCCCACAGACATCTTTGAAGTCGAAGATTTGGGAACAGGGGAAAACGAATGGGGGACTGTCAAAATTTTAAAAGTCTTGAAACACACCCACAATCCCGATTTAGTTCGCTTGTTCCAGCAAGAAGCGCGAGCCTTGATTTGGCTTGCTGGAAAGGGCCCAGTTCCCCAAGTCGAACCTGACGGTTATTTCCCAACTAAACTCCCCAATAATTTCCAGAAATTGTCTTGTTTGGTGATGGAAAAAATTTGCGGAGAAAACTTAGCAGAATTCTTAACTAAACAACAGTACATTTCTCAAACGCTCGCTGTTGATTGGCTGCAACAAATGCTTCATATTTTGCAGGAAATCCACAAATATCATTTAGTACATCGGGATATCAAGCCATCCAACATGATGGTTGAAGCCAACGGGAAATTGAGATTAATTGACTTCGGCGCTGCAACAGAAGCAGATATAGATACCGCACCCATAGGTTCTGCTGGATACGCCGCACCGGAACAAATTGCAGGTAAAGCAGGCGTGCGATCGGACTTTTTTGCCCTGGGGCGTACTTTTGTACATTTATTAACAGGCATAAAGCCGATCGACTTTCCCGTTAATGAAAAAACTGGTAAAATTAATTGGAAGAATCAGGCGGTAGATATTGACCCGTTACTCCTAGACTCGATCGACAAATTAATGGAACCGCTACCGGAAAACCGACCTGAAAATACCCAAGTTATTTTAGAAAAATTAGAAAAATTAAAAATTCACGACGCAGACCCCCTGCAAAAGGGGGACGCAACATCGCTTCAATAAATCTGTTCCAACCTGCGAAAATCCCGCTCAACTTCCGCCCACAAAGCCCGATTGTGAGGGTCAGTTTTCACAGCCTTTTTCAAATAAATTCTCGCCTTATCAACCTGCTTTTCTCCGATCAAATGCCGTCCCCAGCGCTGATAGGCGATCGCCTGCCACTGACGCACCTCCAAATCTTCGGGAACCCGCTGGGCCAAACCCTCAATCAAAGCGATCGCCCGCGGGAACCTCTGATATTTCAGCAACTGCTGCAACTCAAAATAAGCATCTTGCTTTAACTTTTGTTCTACCGCCGACAGATCCGCATCAGATTGAACTGCGGCCTCTTTTCGAGTCACTTTAACTGCCTGCGGTTGAGTTTTCACCCCCCGATCCGGCGGTGTCGAAGTAGCCTGCACAGTTGAATTGGCAACTTTCGACTCCGCAACATGGTGGGGGGCAACATTCACCAAGAACTTATAAGCCTCAGTAATAGCAATAAACTTATTCTTAGCCTGTTCGTTTCCCGGATTCACATCGGGGTGATACTGTCTGGCTAACTGCCGATAAGAGGCCTTAACTTGCGATAAACTCGCACCAGACCTCAATCCTAACTGTCGGTAATAATCTGCAATATCCATTTAGCATGAATGAGCGTTGATAATACCATTAAATATGGCAGAATCCTTAAATGTAAAGATTCTGCCAAAATTTACTGCGAACTAGGTTGTCGTGCGAGGGTTGCCCGCACTACGGTCGCGAAAAAATAACTTACGGACGATCTTCGATCACTCTGTCAATCAAGCCGTATTCCTTAGCTTCCTCAGCGGACATGAAATAGTCGCGATCCATGTCTTTCTCGATTTTCTCGATCGGCTTGCCAGTATTCTTAGCATAGATATTATTGAGTTCGTGGCGCAGCCGCAGAATCTCTTTTGCCTCAATCTGAATATCCGTTGCTTGTCCCCGCGTCCCCCCAGAAGGCTGGTGAATCATGATGCGCGAGTGAGGCAAAGCTAACCGTTTTCCTTTCGCACCTGCAGCTAACAGGAAAGAACCCATCGAAGCAGCCAAGCCCACACAAATCGTCACCACGTCCGATTTAATGTGCTGCATGGTATCAAAAATAGCCATGCCTGCCGACACCATTCCGCCTGGGGAATTGATGTACAAAATAATATCCTTACCTGAATCTTCCGAATCGAGATAGAGCATCACAGCGATGATTTGATTGGCAATTTCATCGTCAATGTCCCTGCCCAAGAAAATAATTCGTTCCCGGTAGAGGCGATCGTAGATATTAATCCACTGAGTATCATAACCACCCGGCATTTTGTAGGGAACTTTTGGCACACCTATAGGCATAATTCGGAACTCCGTTTAGTTAGTAATTGGCGATCGGGCAATTGGGCATCGGGCAATTGGGCATCGGGCATCGGGCATGGGGGATTGGGCATGGGGCATCGGGCATTGGGAATTGGGCATGGGGCATCGGGCATTGGGCTATTGTTAGTCATAAAAAGACTATTGAATAACTAATCAGGGTAGAAACTACTAGCCATTAACCCTTAACTATTACTCATGCCATTACCCATTCCCCATTCCCCATTCCCCATTAGATGACTCCAGCCGGCAGCGGTTTCGGCAATTCTTCCGAACTTTCAAGAACGCGATCGATCAAACCGTATTCTTTAGCTTCATGGGGCGTCATGTACAGCAACCGATCCATATCTTTAGCAATCTTTTCGATCGGTTGACCAGTACAGCTTGCAAAAATCTCAAGCATCGTCGCTTTATTTGCCAGCACTTCCTTAGCCCGAATTTGAATGTCGCTTGCTTGACCCCGCGTGTAAGCCTTGGGTTGGTGCAACACAATCGAAGCGTGCGGCAAACTCGCTCGAAAGCCTTTTGTACCAGCCGCTAACAGCATCGCAGACATCCCCATTGCCGAACCGAGGCAAATAGTGTGTACGGGCGGCTTAATGTACCTGATCGTATCGCAGATAGCGAAGGCTTCTGTTTCAAAGCCGACGGGTTCGCCGCTGTAACCAGAAGTGCCGGTCGAGTTGATGTAGATTTTGATCGGCTTCTCGGGATCTTCGTACTGCAAGAACAACAGTTCAGCGATAATCAGTTCTGTTACCGCAGGCACTAAAGGCATACCCAGATAAACGATCCGCTCCTTCAGCAACAGGGATGGCAAATCGGGAGGTGGCGTCCGAGAGTTCCCTTCCCCGTAGTATGGCGATTGCACAGCTTTAATTGGTGTGTTCATATAACCGAAATGTTGCCTGAACTGATGGAGCTATTCTTAAAGAAATAGTAACGCAATCTTTAGGTATCCCGCATGAAAGTTAGTTTGCTCCCGGTTTTAAACGACCCTAACCTTGACGCTGCTGCGCCCTCAACGCAGCGCCAGCTAGCGATTTCGGTGTCTGCGACAGCAAGCTCGATCGACTCCAGCGTACCCTTAAACCTGTGCCTGATTCTCGACCACAGCGGTTCGATGGGCGGACGCCCCTTGGAAACCGTCAAACAAGCCGCCGGACGGTTGCTAGACAGGTTGAAGCCCGGGGATCGCTTTTGCGCGGTGGCTTTCGACCACAAAGCCAAAGTCCTCGTCCCCAATCAAATTGTAGGAGATCCCAGCAGCATTAAACGGCAAATTGAGCAATTGCGCTCGGCCGGCGGCACAGCAATTGATGAGGGCATTAAGTTAGGTATTGAAGAGTTGGGCAAAGGCAAAAAAGAAGCTATATCTCAAGCGTTTCTGCTGACTGACGGCGAAAACGAACACGGCGACGACAGCCGCTGTTTGAAGTTGGCTAAATTGGCTGCCGACTACAACATGACTTTAAATTCTTTGGGATTTGGCGATAACTGGAACCAGGATATTTTGGAAAAGATTGCTGACGCTGGCGGCGGTGCTCTGGCTCACATTCAGCGTCCCGAAGATGCGGTTGACGAGTTTGGCAAACTATTTACTCGCATCCAAGGTGTAGGTTTGACTAATGCTTATTTGCTATTTTCACTGATGCCAAAAGTACGGTTAGCCGAACTCAAACCGATCGCCCAAGTTGCTCCGGATACGATCGAATTACCGGTACAGCAAGAGGGCGATCGTTTTATGGTGCGCCTGGGAGATTTAATGAAGGATATAGAGCGAGTAGTTTTGGCTAATATTTATATTGGACAGTTGCCCGAAGGTACACAGGCGATCGGGAAATTGCAAATTCGTTACGACGATCCGACTGTCGGTCAAAGTTTGCTTTCCGATCCCGTTGCAGTTTCTGCTAATGTCTTGAAAGTTTATCAGCCGGCCCTTAACCCGACTGTGCAGCAGCACATTTTAGCTTTGGCTAAATACCGCCAAACTCAACTGGCAGAAACTAGATTGCAACAGGGCGATCGCGCCGGCGCGGCGACAATGCTGCAAACTGCTGCTAAAACTGCTCTGCAAATGGGCGATAAAAGTGCCGCAACTGTGCTGCAAACTTCTGCTACTCGCTTGCAGTCTGGCGAACAATTGAGTGAAGCCGATCGCAAGAAAACTCGGATTGCCTCTAAAACTATTTTGAAGTAATCGCGCGATTTGAAATTTTAAATAATTTTAAATTGGGCGATCTGACAATTCGGCGATGCGAAATCGCCTCTACAAAAACGAAACCCGCCTGGAAGCGGGTTTCAATATTTTGAGTCTCGGCTGCAAAAAGCGAAAGTCTGTGTAGCCCGATTTTTTCAAGCTGTGGAGCGTGTAGAAGCTCGATCGTTTACAATGTTTCTATCACCTATCAAGAGTGTTTGTATGAACCAGACAATATCTGATAAAGTACGCTGGACTACCGCCGATTTAGAACTATTGCCCGATAACGGCGATCGTTACGAAATTATTGATGGGGAGCTATTTGTGACATGGGCGGCACACTGGAATCATCAAGAAGTTTGTGCTAATATCTACATGGAGTTAAAAACTTGGTCACAAAAAACAGGATTAGGAGAATCAGTAATTAGTCCAGGGGTTATTTTTACAGATGTAGATTGTGTTATTCCTGATGTGGTTTGGATTAGCAACGAATGCTTGGCTATCTTGCTAGACGAAGCGGGACATTTAACCGCCGCACCCGAGTTAATTGTTGAAGTATTGTCCCCCGGTACAGACAATGAAAGACGGGATAGAGATTTGAAACTCCGACTCTATTCGGTACGAGGAGTACAGGAATACTGGATTGCGAATTGGCGGTTGCGACAAATAGAAGTTTATCGCAGGGAACAAACAAGTTTAAGGCTAGTTGCTACGCTGTTGAGCGCTGATGAATTGACCTCGCCTTTGTTACCTGGTTTTAGTTGCTCTGTCGCTGGGATTTTTGCTTAAATTTATGAAACACTTTTACCGGACGATCGCCCTTTGGGGATTTGTTACCGTTGTGGGCGGCATATCTCCTGCCATTTGTACCCAACCCTCACCAATACTCATCGTTCAAAATTCTGCTGAAGACTTATTTAACAGCGCTTTAGCCAAATCAGAAGCAGGAGATATTCAAGGGGCGATCGCCGATTACACCGAAGCCATCCGCCTCAACCCCAACTACGCCAAAGCCCACAACAAACTCGGCATAATTCGCGCCCGCAACCTCAAAGATTATCCAGCAGCTAAAGCAGATTTCGATCGCGCAATTGAAATCAACCCCAACTACGGCGACGCCTACTACAACCGCGCCAGAGTCCGCGAGTTCTTAGAAGACAAACCGGGGGCGATCGCCGATTATCATAAAGCAGCCGAACTCTATCAAAAAGACGGCAATACCAACGATTATCAAGATGCGATCGAGCATCTTGAAATGCTGCAAGAATAGAGTGCTTTAGAAAACATAGTATAATATCTTTCGATCTGCGTTCATCCGCGTTCATCTGCGGTTAAACACTCCAAATTAACTATTCAAAAAATGTCCGTAATCTCTACCGTCACCGTTACCGTACCCGCTACAACCGCCAACCTGGGCCCAGGATTCGACTGCATCGGTGCCGCTTTAAGCCTCTACAACCGCTTCCAATTCTCCCGACTCGAACCCTCAGCAACCGAGAAACTAAAAATTACAGTTACAGGCCAAGAAGCCGCCAAAGTCAAGACGGACGAAAGCAATCTCCCTTATCAAGCTTTTCTCAAGTTATACGATCGCCTCCAACAATCGCCGCCCTCTGTAGCCATACATATAGATATGCAAGTGCCGCTGGCTAGAGGCTTGGGAAGTTCCGCTACAGCTATTGTCGGCGGGTTAGTCGGTGCAAATCAATTAGCCGGTGCGCCTTTGAGTCAGGTGGAAGTGATGCAGTTGGCGATCGAACTTGAAGGACATCCCGACAACGTTGTCCCCGCTTTACTCGGAGGATGTCGCCTCGCTGCTAGCAATCCACCCCCCCAACCCCCCCTTGCTAAGGGGGGGCTAAGAGAAGAATCCCCTCTTACACCCCCCCTTGCTAAGGGGGGGCAGGGGGGGGGTTCTTGGGAAATTTGCGATATTCCCTGGCATCCCAATATTGTCCCGGTGGTAGCGATTCCCAATTTTGAACTGTCTACAGCCGAAGCCCGCAAAGTTTTGCCCGCAGATTACAGTAAGGCTGACGCGATTTTCAATACCGCACACCTCGGTTTGCTGTTGCGGGCTTTGGAAACGGGCAATGAAAACTGGCTGCGCTGCGCCCTCCAAGACAAAATTCACCAGCCTTACCGCCAATCTCTGATTAAGGGATATGAAGCGGTGCAACAAGCTGCACTGAATGCAGGGGCCTGTGGAATGGTCATTAGCGGTGCGGGGCCGACGCTTTTGGCTTTAACGGATGCTACTAATGCTGGTGCGGTTGTGAGGGAAATGGCTGCTGCTTGGATGGAATTTGGGGTAAAGGCTGATGTAAGGACGATCGGCATCGATACTCAAGGCGCGCAAGTCTCCCTTTAGCTATTCTACTCCCGGACACACAACATCTACCTGACGGGGTGACAACCCCGTTAAAACTCATAGCTCTGACGGGGTGACAACAGAGTCAAAATCCTGATAAAATCAAGGACATAGCTCTCAAACCCCTCTAAAAAAATGGCAGCTTGTTACGTCTAATTCTCATTAATGAGCGCAACTATTTCTTGGCAAAACTCCATTCCAAACACCCAAAATTGACGGCAATAATCCAATCCAAAAACTGCTATGACGGCGATACGGTCGCTTGCATTCAGTCAACCGTCCCGTATATTTGTGAATTCCCATTTGCTTGATTTTGTACCCTGGCCGAAGGGGTGACAACCCGCCCAAAACCCATACTGGGTAAAGATTCAGCCGAGTTATGGTAAAAAAAGATAGGCAGCAGAATGGTTACACACTTGGCTATCCCAAAAATAAATGTTACCAACATTTTACCTTGCCTCACTTGTAAAAACAACTGACGCAAGCCCAGTTCCTTTTACTGACAATATTGTTGAACTTGATACAATCCGAACAACAAGTGAGATTAGAGCGTAAGCGTGAGAGTATTTCCCTACCCAATTACTACCGAAATTCGCCGTCGTAAGCGGCATAAGATTTCTCGATTTACCTCAATTAACGATCGCACATATTTGGTTCCCATTAATTACTCATTGGTGAACCCTCTATTGTCGCGCTGGACAAACTGTGTCAATCGCGATCGACCGCAGCCTGCTGGGGGTGCATTAATCTATTCATTGTCAGTCTCAATAAGGGAGCAAAGAGCCATTCCATTATATTGGGATCTGTTGCCCAAATTAGGAAACAGTAACTTAGAGGAACAAACTCTAGTTCTACAACAAGTTTTACCGATGTTGAAAGAATATAAAGTCATCGTTTTGGGCGATTCCCTGCCCTACCCTACGGGGAACGGGAACCCCTGCGGGAAGATACCTTCGCTTCACGGGAATTTTGTTCGGTAGACTTGGGAGACTGACCCAGAACAATGGGTGTATCTTTTTTGCTTGAGGCTCAAAAAAAATCATTGTCTAGAAACAGAAAATTTAATTTGGCAACGCCTAGATCGATTAGGAGTAAAGCTAGGAACTTCTTTGTATTTTCAAGGAGTGAGAGGAGCGAAAAACGCAACCACGCTTCAGGATTTGATATTGCTTGTAAATGGAAACGGGACTACCGGGGGTTGAAAGTCAAAGATGCCTGGTTTATTCTTACAGATTTACAGCGAGTTGCCTCAAGCGATCTCCGCTTATAAACAGCGAATGGGAATTGAAGAAATGTTTCGAG
Organism: Microcoleus sp. F8-C3; assembly: GCA_036704825.1. GTDB lineage: Bacteria > Cyanobacteriota > Cyanobacteriia > Cyanobacteriales > Microcoleaceae > Microcoleus. Next base: position 97,511 of record JAUBSN010000001.1, read on the forward strand.
ACTGCTTTCTTTGGAGGTCATCATCTAGAAGGGAGTGGTTGAAGATGAGATAGACTGATTGAGATGATTGTGTTAATGGCGATCGCCTACATTTGGGGCATATTTCAAGGCACTAAAATTCACACTCTTCAGGTACATAAATATGTATCTCGCCGCTCCAAAGCAATAAAAAACTACCGAAGACGGAGTACATTTGGCTTTGGCGCAAGATGGAGAGCAGTGGGTTAATTATCAAGGGACAGCATTCGTTAGAAATTAAGCGAGTCAACGCAAGTTAACTCGAAATAAACGTCGCTTCGACCGACAGGGTCTACAGGCTGCAACTCTGATTGAGTATATCTCCTAAACCTCTTTGTCACCCCCCCCAACAGTTTTACAATTATATCAGACTTTCGCAGGAGGTCTAATGTAAAAAGTGCAAAAGCACTATTTACAGAGTTAAAGAAAAAACCAGCAGTTAATTTTTCCAAATATGAAGGAAAAGCACCAAGAAAGAATTATTAATTACGAAGTTTCCTTCATAGATGAAATATGTTAAATTGGCTCTGGCGCAGTAGAATCAGGAATTAAGCAAATAACTAGACGAATTAAAATATCTGGAGCAAGTTGGAAATCAGAACATATTGGGCAGGTATTGGCTCATCGATGTGCTTACTTAAATGGCTTAATTGGTAAGCGAAGAAATGTTTAATTATAAATACTCGTCGCCCAAGTCCCAGTTGTAACTGCGTCCGACGTAAAATTTTTCATTTAAAAACTCGGTGTTTTTTGTGATGATTGTTATACAGAATAATTGCTGTTGTTGGTTTGCAAATCTATCTAAAGATTGGATTGGGTGTCAATTTATGGTGTTAGCATTTTTACCAAATCAATCTCAACGAAAAAGTTTTTGGTCTGCGGCGTCAACAGGCGACCGATCGCAACTACGAACTCAAGAAAGGTACATTTACTACTTCCCCCGACACCGAACCGACTTGCACTTTCAGTCCTTCGCCGCCCGCTTTTGTGCGGATGTAAGCAAGACCAAAAAAGCCGGATTCAGTTTCCGTAAAACTGGTGAGCTTGCCAACTTTTTCTTCTCCGATTGTGACTGCTGTTCCGGGTTCAACCGCACCGCTCAAATGCACCCCCCAAAGTTGCTGTTTGACTCCTTTGTAGGTGTTCAACCGGGCAATGGTTTCTTGACCGATGTAGCAGCCTTTGTCATAGGTAATCGTGTGTAAAAGGCGGGCTTCTAGGGGGTTGTAATCATCTGTGAGTTCAAAATCGGGGGCGGGGCGTCCTTGTTCGATTCGCAGTTGTTCCCAAACTCGATCGCCCATCGGTACGGCCCCAGCTTTGACTAATTCCTTCCACAAGTTGGCTGCATCGCCAGCTTGCGCAATTAACGTGTATCCGGGAGTTGCTAAACCGCTACCAACCGCCACTCGAACCCCTCCTTCATCCCCCCTTTGGTAAGGGGGGGAAAGAAGGGGGGTTTTTATCAATTTGTGAGTAGCGTAAGGTTGATTTTCGAGTTCGGTAACTCCGATTTTTTCTAATAGTTGAGTGCTTTCCGGGCCGAGGAAACTGAAAGCAACAGTTGTATCGGTTAAATCTGTTAACTCGACGCGATCCATTGGGAAAATATAGCGATCGAGCAATTCTAGGAGTTGGCGGCGGCGGTTGGGCGAAACTAACAGCAGTACGGCATCTTCTGTAGCGTAAGCGGTGGCGAGGTCGATCGTCCGGGCGGTGGATGTGACGAAAACAGTGTCGCAACCTTGACCGGGTTTGAGTATATTAAAGTTATTGGTACTTTGATTGTGCAAGAACCGCAGTCGATCGCTGTCTGAAATTTGAATGCGTCCCCAGTGAGTGCGATCGTACAAAGCCGCACCTTGTTTAGTTGCTGCAATTGCTTCTGCGTCGTTACCAAAACTGACTGGCACAATTTCTTTGGTTGTTAACTCTGCAAAAGTAGCACCAGCCGCTGCTTGAATGTCGTGCAATTCTTGAATCAGCATAAAATTTTGTTGACTGTTGAGTGTTGACTGATGACTGTTGACTGTTGAGTGTTGACTGATGACTGTTAACTGTTGACTGTTGGCTGTTTGCTGTTGGCTGGAAAGCTCACCACTGACAACTGACAACTGACTATTTGCCCAAATTGGCGAATATTTCTTGTATTAATTGACTGGCTTTTGCATCAAGACGATTCCAATCTACATCCCCAGTGTCATCCTCAATCAAACTAGTATCAATTACAACTTCTTGGCTTTGGATTTGACTGTGGCCGGGCTGGTAGTTGACAAAGCAGACTCGATAGCAAAGTTCCCAAATATCGACGGATATTTGCTCGCCTTGATGCTCTAAAATTAGTTGATAGCCCGGAATCGGAATCTGCACTTCTTTGTAAGTGCCCGTCCAAACTGACTCCTCTAATTGTTTGCGGATGTTGTCGAGCACTCGGATCATCGCTGGCTGCATGAGCAGTTCAGCTTGCTGCCACGCGATCGGGCTGGTTATTTTAGGCTTCATATACACTGTTCTAAAAAAGAAAATCAATAAATTAATTTTCTAGCATTGGGTGCCAACTTTTGAGACATTCGCCACAGAATGTTAAATTTAGTCGTCACCCAATTCAACAATCAACCCTCAACAGCCACAATTAAAGCCGTTCTCGGCTTGACGGCTAAAAACGGCTTTAACTGTTGATATTGAGTTATCGGATGGGTAATGTAGGATTTGAACCTACGGCATCCTGCGTGTAAAGCAGGCGCTCTACCACTGAGCTAATCACCCAATTGCACTCACCAGGATTTATCATATCACAGTAACTCAGAAAGATCAAGTAAAAAAAATCCTAAACTTTAAATGCCCTCTGGCCGCACCCACGATCGAATAACCATGTGGAGTTTGCCCGCTGTGGCAGCCCTCACCTTTAGCCAGACGAGCAGCAGCAACCTGACTTTGCTCGTTTCCGGCAGTTTCTTATTCGGCGGGCTGATGTTTGGTCCTGACTTGGATATCTACTCCTGCCAGTATCAGCGCTGGGGATGGTTCAAACCGATTTGGCTCCCGTACCAAAAAAGCCTGCGCCACCGCTCTTTTTTGTCCCACGGCCCTCTGATCGGCACTGCTTTGCGAATCTTGTACCTCGCTATCTGGATAGCGGTTTTCGGAGTGTTGGGATTGGTAATTGCCGAAAAAGTCGGGAACTTAGGCGGGAATTGGCAGGATGTGGTTTTGAGTTACGGGCGATCGCTCTGGGAACACCGCATCAAAATTTTAGCCGTTTACATCGGTCTAGAATTGGGCGCGATGAGCCACTATCTGAGCGATTGGGGCGGCTCGGCTTACAAAAGATTCAAAAAGAAAGGATTGAGCGGGTTGCGCCCTCCTAAGACAATTAAGAGGCCCAAAATCAAAGCTCCCACTCGCACATCTAGCAAATCCATAGCAGAAGGAAGAAGGAAGAAGGAAGAAAGCCCTTCGGCTTCGCTCAGGGTGAAAAGAAGGAAGAAGGAATAAAATCAATTGTTGGAGCCATTAACAACGTTATAACCGTCTTGGCGGTTGAGATAAAAGATAAAAGGTAAATTATGATGTCTAATTCTGAAAGTCGATCGCTCACAGCACTCCAAGAACTGATAGAAGTTGTGGCTAAATTGCGATCGCCCGACGGCGGATGTCCTTGGGATTTAGCCCAAACTCCCCAAACTCTAATTCCTCACATCATCGAAGAAGCTTATGAAACCGCCGACGCGATTCGCAAAGGAGATAAAGATGCGATCGTCGAAGAATTGGGCGATTTACTGTTACAAGTAATTCTGCAAGCTCAAATTGCCAGCGAATCCAATCAATTTACCTTCGCCGAAATCGCTGCGGGCATTACAGAAAAACTAATTCGACGCCATCCCCACGTCTTCGGCGAGGTCGAACTCAACAGCGTCGATGAAGTCAACGAAAACTGGGAAAAAATCAAAGCAGCAGAAAAAGGTACAACTGCGGAAAAGCCGGCAACTTTATCCTCGAAAATGAGCCGTTATGCCAGCACTTTGCCGCCGATCGCCGCCGGGATGAAAATCTCCCAAAAAGCTGCGGAAGTGAGTTTTGATTGGGACAGTGTAGACGGAGTTTGGGATAAATTTCACGAAGAAATGGCAGAATTTGAACACGCTCTCAAACACGAAGATCGGGCAGCGCAGGAGTCAGAATTGGGAGATATTATGTTTGTGTTGATTCAATTAGCTCGCTGGTACGATTTAGATCCGTCGGCTGCTTTGCAAGGAACAAACGATCGCTTCGTGCAGCGGTTTGCGAAGGTAGAGGCTGCGTGCGATCGACCTTTATCGGATTATGCCCCAGAAGAGTTAGAATCTCTGTGGCAGCAAGCTAAAGCTTTAATTGCTAAACAAAAGGGCGATCGGTAATCAATCACCGCAGATCAACAAAGATAAAATGACATCAGCGTTCATCAGCGTTCATCCATTGACATCTGCGGTTAAAAACTCCCAATCTAACTAAATATCAGCAATCAACTACTCATAAAGCTTCGCATCGTTGTATGGGGGATGTTCGCAAGCGATATATAAAGCATTTGTCGGTTCCAAGGCTTCCCCAGTCACCGGATCGATCGGCTTGAGGACAAAGCATAACAGACTGAGCGATCGCCAATCCAAATTATCCAGCTTCCCGCGTTCGTAACGGTTGACGGTTGCGGCACTGATACCCACATCTTTGGGTACGGGTTGATTTGTAGCTGTGAACAGCGCCTCTTCATATCCCTTGGTTTTAAACTCTGTTTCGCTGACAGACCAGCCTGTTGTCTGTCTTGCTGCTTTTAAAATCTTCCCCAAACGCATCCGCCCCGTTTCAGTGAAGCGAACGGGACGCAATTCCTGCTCTTTGTCTACCACAGCCTTGTTAGAGAGTCCTGACATTTTTCCCACCTACGTTAACTCTCAAACTAGCACAGCATCAATGATTGAGGGTTGCACGAGCAACATCTGAGCTTAAGAAGTTTAAATTAAATCTCTTTGCACTTGTGCAATAAGAATCTGATATATTAATATGTAATTGACTCTAAACAGAACTTCCCTCTCAAGCCCTGAGTATACAGCCATGACAGCACTGTTTCGCCGCATCCAACCCTCGACAAAGCTCCGCATCACCGTCAGGTCGATCGCCCAACTGCTCAAAATCAGCCAAAATCAAATTAAGCGAGTCGAATCCTGGGCTTTCGTGGTTTTCGTGCATCGGCGGGACAGAGGCGGACAATTTCTCAGCTACCGCAGGCTGGAAGAATGGCAAAATGCGATCGCCCATCATATCCAAACCTGCCCCACTCTTAGAGAACTCTCGCAGCTCAAAACATCCATTCACTTCGACAGCGGGAAATTCCCAAAACAATGTCTCCCAAAAACCCTTGACTTTTTAAATCAAATGTGCATTGAAAGACAAGACGAGCTCAACATCTGGGAAAGCTTAAACAGCATTGCTTGCTAGCAGAAATTAGGCAGATTTCGTTGCCCAAAACAGAAGCGAAACATTTGCGAGCAATTGCGAGATCGAACCACCCCAAAAATCACCCGCGAATGCTCCGCCACATCCATGAAAGCGATCGCCAAAGCAATTAAGACATTGCCTGAGCTATATAATCAAAATAAGGAGCTGCTTCCTTAGCATCATCCTGATTGAGCAAAGCCAAAGAAGCTTCCTTCAAACAGCGGATAGCTTCGACCATGCCAGGAACAGGAACGCCCAGAGAATTATACATTTCCCGAACGCCAATCAAACCGATGCTCTCGATCGGCTCCTTGTCACCGGCCAAGATACCGTAAGTAATCAGGCGCAAGTACCAGCCGTAGTCGCGCAGACACAAAGCCCGTTCGCGCTGGCCGTAAGCATTGCCCCCAGGAGAGATAAAATCAGGTCGTTTTTTCCAGAGTTTTTTACTAGCTTCTTCAACAATTTTCTTCTCACTGTCAGACAGCGCAGTAGCAATACGCACCCGCTGTTCTCCGGTTTTAAAGAAATCATTGATACTTTGGAGTTCGCCGGTACTGGGATAACGAAGTTCGTCGTCGGCTTGGAGAATTAATTGGCTAACTACGCTCATTGTTATTCAAATTTGAGGATAACATTAATAAACATTCCCATCTGTTGGCGACGGGATTCTTGGTTCGCAGACTCGCCTTGCTCCTAACATTTATCAATCCTAGAAGTAGAGGGTAAATCTCCCCAAGCGTTATGCTTGATGTTCAAGCCAGTTTCCTTGTGTTCCAAGGTACTGCGGGAAAAACTCAAAAATTGTGAGTGAGAGTTTTGATGTCGGCAGGCACTTTGACTGTTTAACCAGTTTTTGCTAAATCGCCCCAAGAGCATATCGCACCGACGATATCGAGGCAACTCGCAACAAGCTCGACTCCCCGGTTGAAGCTTGGCTTTAGCAGCAAGACGTTCAGCAGCAGGAAGACAGCCTGCAATTGAGTTTGAGTGCGATGGCTTGCGCCCCGCTTCGCTACGACTTATCTCGGGAAAGAGAGAGCGATATTGCATTACCATATTAAATCCTACCACGACTACTTGTGACCAAATCTAAATTCCCCACCCCAAACTCGACGAAATTGGCAAACCCTTGCCAGCAAGGTCAACTGATTGAGATAGAGATTACCGACTTGAGTGACACCGGCGACGGAGTTGGTCGTTTTGGTGAGTTAGTAGTGTTTGTGCCCGATACCGTGACGGGCGATCGAGTCCTTGTCCGCCTCGTGCAAGTCAAATCCACCTATGCTACAGGCAAGCTGGACACAATTCTCGAAGCATCCGAACACCGCATCCGAGCTAACTGCATTGTCGCCGACAAGTGCGGCGGCTGTCAGTGGCAGCACGTAGATTATCAATATCAGCTTGCAGCCAAGCAAAATCAAATCATTCAAGCCTTAGAACGGATTGGCGGATTTAGCAATCTGCAAGTTGATGAAATTTTAACGGGAAAAATCGAGGGATTTCCCCAATTTTTGGGATACCGCAACAAAGCGACTTATCCCGTGGCAATATCTGCGACAGGTCAAGTCCAAGCAGGTTACTATCAAAAAAACACCCACAAATTAGTCAATCTCAATCAGTGTCCGGTGCAAGACCCGCGCCTCAATCCTTTGTTAAAAGGAGTCAAAGAAGACATCCACTGGCGGGATTGGCAAGTCTACGATGAAAAGAAACATACAGGAGAATTGCGTCACTTGTCCTTGCGGATCGGACGGCGCACTGGCGAGATGCTGCTAACTTTAATAGTTCGCACTGGAGACTTGCCTGGAATCGAAGAGCAAGCATCAGAGTGGCTGAAACAATATCCTCAACTGGCAGGTGTTTGTTTGAATATAAATCCCGCTAAAACTAATGTGATTTTTGGTGCAGAGACTCGCTGCATAGCGGGTCGTTCTTATCTGCGAGAAAGCTTTGCTGGTTTGAAATTTCAGCTAAGGGGCGATACTTTTTTTCAGGTTAATACAGAGGCTGCTGAAGCGTTGTTAGAGACGATCGTAGGGGAATTGAATTTGCAGGGAAACGAGGTTTTGGTTGACGCTTTCTGCGGAATTGGTACTTTTACTTTACCCCTGGCAAAACAAGTAAAAATAGCGATAGGTTTAGAAGTGCAACCGGCGGCGATCGAACAAGCCCAATTAAATGCTGAGTTAAATGACGTGGGAAATGTCGAGTTTCAGGCGGGAACTGTAGAGAGTTTGCTGCCTTCCTTGGGATTGACACCGGATATTCTGCTGCTAGATCCGCCGAGGAAAGGGTGCGATCGCGCGGTTTTGGAAGCGATCGAGGAAATCAAACCAAATCGCATTGTTTATGTTAGCTGCAAGCCGGCTACTTTGGCTCGCGACCTGAAAATTTTGTGCGAAAATGGGGATTATAAGTTAGCGCGAGTGCAGCCGGCGGATTTCTTTCCTCAGACTTCTCATGTTGAGTGTGCGGCTTTTTTGGTCAGGTGAATGAAAGGGCGATCGGTTTTTGGGAATGAAAGGGCGATCGCCCTTATTTGATTCTTGGCATTTGGGTTGAGTGTTATAATACTATTAGTGCTAAGTTCTTAAGTGCGTGGGTTTGGAGAGAATGGAAAGTAGGTCTTTGAGTAAAGTCTATGTCGGCTAGGGATGTTTTCCATGAGTCTGTGAAATCCGCTCTCCTGAAGGATAATTGGGTAATTACCCACGATCCGCTGAAGCTAAAGTTTAGCGAAGACGATCGGCTCAGGATTGACTAGGGGGCGGAACAGCTTTTAGCCGCAGAGCGAGGTGTGCAGAAGATTGCGGTGGAGGTTAAAAGCTTTCTGAGTGAATCAGCTATGTTTGATTTCCACCTAGCCCTCGGTCAATTTTTGAATTATCGACTAGCACTCAGAAATTTGGAGCCAGATCGATCGCTCTATTTGGCAGTTCCGATCGCTGCTTATAATTCATTTTTCTCTCGTGCTTTGCCCCAAGCGGCGATAGCTGAGTACGATCTAAAGTTGTTAGTATATGACCCTACTAATGAGGTGATTGTGGAATGGATAGATTAACTAAATATCGGCAGATTGTTCGCAATTTCCTGATGGAATATAGCAAAAGTAAACCCATCAATGGTGACATAGAAATCCAGGTTTTGTTTGACACCGAACATGACCATTATCAGATATTAGATTTAGGTTGGGACGGTCACAATCGGATTTATAGTTGCCCGATCCACTTAGACATCAGAGATGGGAAAGTCTGGATTCAACGCAATCAAACCGATGAACTGATTGCTGAGGAGTTAGTGCTGATGGGTGTGGCGCGGGAAGATATTGTTTTGGGGCTTCAGCCTCCCTATGCAAGGCAGTTTACGAGCTATGGTGTTGCTTAGGCTGTTGCGATCGCACTGATAATGTTTTGTCACAAGGGCGATCGCTTTTAGGGAACGAAAGGGCGATCGCATCTGCTACTTCTACTTCATCAGGCTAGTTGTAAAGCAAGAAATAGAATAATGTGGTAAATAACATGAATAATATATAGTGAGTTCTGAATTTGCGACATCTGCTAATTTTGGCTTGCTCGCAGCGTAAACGTTCGGATGCTGATTCGCTGCCTGCTATTGAGCGCTATGATGGCCCAACATTCCGTTTGCTGCGTCGTTTTTTGCGGAAACAACCATCAGCACCGTTAGAGATATATATTTTGTCAGCTAAGTTTGGCTTGATACCGAGTGACTATCTGATTCCAAATTATGACCAACGAATGACAAAAATGCGATCGCGTCAATTGCAGCCAGAGGTCATTGCTAAATTTGAAGATATCCTCAGCGCAAAGTCATATCAGAAACTTTGCATTTGTCTGGGTCGAGATTATTTCCTTGCACTGGATAAATACGATATGCTAATCAAATCAGGATTAGCTGTGCGAATTGCTACAGGCTCCTTGGGTAAAAAGCTGGCAACCTTGCATGATTGGCTGTACGGGAAGCGCCCGGAACTAGCTAGTGGAGAGGCTGTTGTCCCCCAAGGGAAAGCGAGTCTTAAAGGGATTGAGGTTGTTTTGACACCAGCAGAAGTGCTTGATTTAGCGCGTCAGGCTTTGGTGGAAGGCAAGGGCAACCCTGGTTGTTACCAGTCGTGGTACGTGCTAGTGGGCGATCGACGAGTATCGCCGAAGTGGGTGGTGAGTCTGTTGACAGGATTGCCTGTCAGCGATTTCCATTCAATTGCGGCTAGGCGAATGCTCCAACAATTGGGGATAACAGTCTATGCAGAATAGTTGCGTCATTATTAAATCTATCTTTGGGAGTTAAAAAATGAGTAGAAAACCTTCATCAATTGGCACAGTTATTTCTGATAATGAAACTCCAAGCTTTGAAACTGTACGCATTAAATTAAAAGCTAAACAAGATGTAAAACCAGGGGCACTTGTGCGGATTTCAGTGTCCAGAAGTGAAAAAACCATCCTCATTGGTCGAATTCAAAGCGGTTACGAGAACAACCCATATCAAAGTGCAGTTAATGTTAATATCAGCGATCATGTAGGTGGGCGACAAGTTCACCCAAAAGAAGAATATAGCACAGATATCTTTCGGGTTGTTGAAGCTGAATTAATAGAGGAAATTACTGCTACAGAAATCAGAGCGCCACAAAATCTGCCCAACGCAGGCGCGGATGTCTTTATCGCTGATAGTAATGAAACCATCCGTGTTTTGGGTATGGAGACAGAGCCATCTAAAGGTTTGTACATTGGTGAAACAGTAAGTGGTACAAAAACAAAAATTATTCTCAAACGTGAGGCTATTCAGCGTCACTTTTTTATAGGTGGAACTACAGGGAGTGGTAAAAGTTATGCAATGGGTGTAATAGCAGAAGAACTGATTAAACATAAGCTCCCTATTATTTTTATTGATACACAAGACGAATATTCACAACTTGTAACTAAGTTAAATGGAACTGTAAAACGCCCAGGTCATGACTTTACTATTCGCATTTCCTCGTTAAGTGAAAGTGAACTTTTGGATCTTCTTCCGGCAGCGACAACCGAGTTACAGAAAGACATTGCCACCCGTGCATTTAGTGAGTTGCAAATAGAACTTGTTGCTGACAATATTGCTAAATTTTCTATAGATGACTTACTAGAACGAATGAAGATTATTGGACCTCAGCTAACTAATAACACGCCAAGTGTGAACATGGCAATTAGTCGTGTAGGCTCTCTCAAGCGAAACCCTATTTTTGGAAATGGTATTAATAGGGCTGATTGGCGTAAACTAATGGTGCCTTGCTTAGCAATTGATTGTAAGCGTTTAACATCTTCTCAACTTCAACCTATTGCAACTGCTGTACTTCGAGAGCTCCAAAACCTGCGACTTCACAATCATATTCCACCTTATGTGGCGGTTGTTGATGAGGCTCACTTGTTTGTACCACAAGGTGAGGGTAGCTCTTGCAAACAAATAATACGAGAAGGTGTACGAATCGGAAGACATCACGGCATCTGTATGGTATTAATGACACAAAGCCCTATTGATATTGATAGAAGTATTATCCGTCAGTGTAATACAAGACTGGTGTTTGCGTTAGAACCAGATCAACTTGATGCCATTCGGGGCGTAAAGTCAGATGCCTCTGAAGAAATGTTACGCGCCCTACCTAAGATGCCACGCGGTACTTGTTTGCTTTCAGGTACTTATGAAAGTGTTAAGCATACGATTCCAGTAAGAATTAGGGAGCGCGAAACGAAAGATTCAGAAGGAGGAAAAACACCGAATGTTTTTCAAGATATGCAAGATAAATGGATACCAGTAATTGAACAATTGAAATTATAAGGAATAGAATTTATGCCTAGAAAACGTCAATCCAAATCCAACAATACCGAAGCTAGCCAATATCAACAGTTGGAACTAAATCTTGAGTGGGATTCAATCATTAATTCTGATTCACATAAAATTTTAACTCGTGAGCAGGTTATCAATAATAGCTACGATCCTGTAGAAATAACGGCTGAATATGTTAGAAAAATAGTTGCTTCGCAGAAAGCCTGGAAAAGTACGCTTAAAAAAGCACGGGAAAAACTACTGACAACAAACGCTAAGCAACTCTACTTAGATTTCTTACTGGATATTAAACATCAAATAGAGGAAAATTCACCCAAATCACCGAGATTAGCTCGTTTATTAAAACAGGTAGCTATTCGGGGATTGGGAATGACAAAGGAACAAGTAAAAATATATGATCCCCCTAAAGGAAGTGGTCAATGGAGAGTTGATATCAATACTAAATTAGTAGAGCAACATTTAGAAAGCCATATAGTAGGAGAAAATTTTCTTAATCTGATTACTGCTGACAATACAGACTGGAAACGTAACCTAATTATCGCCTCTTCTGATGTCAGTCAACATCGTAGTTCAGTTCCTACTCGTGCCCGTTTTTTCACGCGAACTGTTCCTTTTGTGCTGAACAATGCTGTTGGTGCTATTTTGAGGGTAAAAAATGGAAAAGCAGAATTTGATCTGCCAAGATTTAATCCTCAACCCGACCAAGAATTAATTAGGTGGATGCTAATTGATCCATCTTATGAAGATGAATTAGAACCCGAAGACTATCAACGATGTACTGCTTCTGCTATGGATGTTGGTCAATATAAATTCGATCATCAATACTTGTTAAATGCGGATAAAGATCGCCCTGACATAATTCTTAGAGATGGTAGTTTGTTTCCACAAGATGCCTACTTAGATAACTTCTTAATAGACAACAGACGAGGTGAGTTTACTCGTGAAGCTATCCGAGAACTTTTGAACTGTATTCACTGCGCTAGAGCTTACAAAACAATTTACTGTGGTGTGTCAAAAAATGTCCAATTAAAAGTATATAGTGCTATTTTAGACTGGTATATTACCAAGGAAATAGATCCCGATTGGGAAACAGGTAATTATACTCTTAATGATGGTCAGATGATGACATTGTTATTGGGGGGTTATAGGTTTAAAAAGGATTTAACAGAAACCATTGCTACTTGTTTAATTCGTCGTTCTTTTACGACAAGAGCAGCTTTGAATGAAAAAGCTAATCTTCAGGTTCTGGATTCCTATTTTAATCGCTATGAAAAAATACATGATTTTAACATTAGTCCCTATCGTGAGCTGTGTAATATTTTTCATGTGTATATGTTTTTTATGGGGCATTCCAAAAGTCCCAGTCAACTTTTACCGCGCTATGAATTTTTCCACGATGCTTCTCTAGGTTCAGCAACAAGCGTAGCACAAAAAATTCTTACTGCTATACACTATTCAGGTGTATTTGCTGACAATGAACATTCATTTTCTATGTCTCCAGACGAAGAAGCCATTATTTATCTGATCCCAAGAGTTACTATGCAAGCTCACCGCGAATCAAAAAATATTGGTGAATATTTAACTCAACACACTAAACAGTTACTTATGTCTCGATATAAAACTTTTCTGTCAGAAATTGTATAAGGAATATCAACTGTGAAAATCGTCGCCGGTATTAGTTTAAAGGGAATAAAACCGCGTGTATGGGATAGCACCTCAGAGTATTACCTTCCCCAGCTACACGCGGTAATGGTTTCCTACGCGGATTTTCACAAAATGCCTAAACGCAGGCGTGAGGCAATGGAAAAGGGACTGCACGAATCTCTGGGTATTCCTACTCAAGTTCAAATTTATCTTGATAACGGTGCTTTTTACTTTATAAAGCGTGATGGTGAAACGCCAAGAAAAGAGTATGAAGAGTTTGTAGAAAAAGCTAAACCAGACTGGTATCCAATTCCTCAAGACTTTATTCCTACTCCCAAAATGACATTTAAGGAGCAGAAACAATGTTTTAAGCGCACAATGGAAATGAATCTGGCTTATAAAGACCATCCATCATACATACCTGTTATTCACATTAGCGAATTGCTTGAAGAGTATGTAAATGAAATCAAAGCACATAAGGAATTCTTAGCAAAACCATATATTGCTTTGGGTGGCATTGTACCAAATTTACTACGCGCTCCTAAAGCAATACCTTATCAGAAAATTCTCTCTAGCATTCAACATATACGCGAAGAATTTAAAAATACAAAACTTCATGTTTTTGGCATTGGTGGCACAGCAACTATACATTTAGCCTCTTTATTGAAGATTAACTCAGTAGACTCAAGCGGTTGGCGCAGTCGGGCGGCACGGGGGATGATACAATTGCCTGGAACCGGAGAGCGAATTGTGGCTCCTTTAGGTAACTGGAGGGGTCGTCAAGTCAGTCAAGAAGAAGAAAAAAAACTAGAGGAATGTCTCTGTCCTGCTTGTCGTCAGTATAAATTAAATGGACTGAAAATAGGTGGTATGGAAGGTTTTTGTAATCGAGCTACTCATAACTTGTGGATACTACTGGAAGAGGCTCGACAGATTGAAGAGCATCTATATAATAGTGGAGATTATAAGGAGTGGTACAAGGGACACTTAGATAACACAATTTATCGTCCACTGATTGCTAAGATAGTTGAAAATTTGGAAGGCAGAGAAGTTAATGAAAACTCAAGCGAAGCGCACTGAAATTAATAACTTTGATGAACAAATTGAACTAACTCGCTATAATTAAGAGTTGATGGCATTTATCAACGAGCGCGAACAACAAACAAAAACCTTTTCAGCAGTAGAAGTACGAGCTAGGCTGGCGTTAACAAGCAGTGAGCAAATCGAGATGCGATCGCCCCTCTCCCATCCTCAATCTTAAAGTGCGATCGCCCTTATTTTCCCTGCATTGCGATCGCCTCTGGGACATCTCAAATCCAAAAGTGCGATCGCACCTATGTTATCCTCATAGTAATACGACAGGAATGTGCGATCGGAAATTCTCAAAATCTTTATCAGTAGTGAAAATGCTGTAGCCGCGACGATGAGCAACGGCACATAACAGAAAATCAGTATTTGAACCCTGAACGCCATGACTGCGACAGGTATTGAAAAACTCTGCAGCTAACTCATAATCTTCAGTTGTTAGCTCTAAATCAGGAAAAGCACGAAGATACTCTCTCAATCGAGCAAACTGTTCCTTGTAGCGTACACCAGAAAGTACCTCCTGACGAATCGCTCCCAGTAAAACAACTCGTCCGTCTGCAATCAAATCGCGCAGTACATTAACAATAGAGATCGCCTCATTTGTTGTGTTGCGCCGCAAGGCCAACGACCAAACGGAACTATCAACAAGAACATTCATAAAGTTTGTCGCTGTTGCTTGTAGTTATAATCTTCATCGTAGTCAATAGTACCAAACAATTCCATTACTTTTAGTTGTTTGCGACGTTGAATGTACTCGCGTAAAGCTGCTTCTATTAATGTAGTAGGTGTTGGATGGTTACTCAAATCAAGGGCTTCTTGAAGGAGAGTTTTGTCAATTTCGAGCGTAGTTACCATATATTTTCCTCGTGCAAGTAGGGTATCACGCAATTGCCACCGAGCAATGCTGTAATTTTAGTGTAGCACTGAAACTCTATCAATGGGCGATCGCTTTCTGCATTTAGTTCGCGGGAGAATGAAAAGCCTGTTTAGCTTGCGTAAGTCAGCCAAGCCGGCATTTATGAGGACTGCTCAAATCTTCTATACATTCTATTCAATCGCGTAGCCTTGATTTATCCCCCAATCTATCCAAGCCGATGCCATCTGTTTTACCCTTCCCCTTTGTTCGGGTTTAATGGGATTTTCACCCGTAATTGCACTCAACGCCGATAACCAGTAAAGGGGATTTATTTTCAGTTCCGATAGCAACAGCGGCACGATTTGTGTTCCCATACTAATAATTTCCTGATAGGCAGGATGCTGAGACATTTGGGCAGTTGAAGAAAGTCCAGCAACATCTTTCTCCCAATCAGAGGCTAGTGCATAAAATTTGTCAACTATATCAGGGGGAATTTTAGCATTTTTGTTGAGAATATTTTGAGCAGTATTGGGTGAAAGACTTTCTGGCTGTGCGAGTAAGTTTTCGATGCCTATTAAAACTAACTCTTCTATCGATACATTCAAGTCGTTAGCGAGTTTTTGTAACTTCAGGAGGCGCTCATCTGAAAGGGCGATCGCGATCGTATTCATCTGACTTACGCTCCTAGCATAATGCCTTAAGTATAGCCAATAAATTACTGACGTTTAGTCACCGTTAAACCAAATTGTAGGATGCGTTAGACATTAATTCTTTCGATTTCAACAGGTTTGAAGGATCGGACGCACCCTACGGACAGTATTTCGATTGTCCCCACTACCAACTAGATGCAAGCTAGATCCAGTCCCGCCTGAATCGCGGGGAGTCTAGAAGTATAGAATAGAGGTTGCGGAACCGGCACACCGCCCGATCGCTCGCCCCCAGCAATTTGTTACCCTAAAAATAGAATCGAACCTCCCTCAACTGCATCCCATGAACAACGCCTCTCCCCTGATTCAAACCGTGACTCCAGAACGCTGGGCCGGGTTTAGCATGGACTTTATCGGGGCGGGTTACACAGGTTTGTTGGTCAAAAACGGCCGCGCCGTGCGTACCCTGAAATCCGGGCGGCATTTCAGCTTCGCCCTTCCCCTGCTGGAACAGTCTCAAATTGTCATCGTAGACACCAAACTCCGCAATTTGGACGTGCAGTCGCACGGAGATTTTTTGTCTAAGGATCGATATTTAATTGATGCCACTCTGACTGTTATTTATCAAGTTATAGATCCGAAACGAGTAGCTTTGGAATTGTCCGATCCTTTAGCTGTTTTAGCAAGTGCAGTTAAGGATTGTATGGGATTAGCGATCGGGCAAATACCCCTACAACAGCTTATCAGTCAAGGACGGCTGTTGCTGCGGCAAAATTTGCTCGATCGCGTCCAAGATTTTTATACCCTAGGTTTTAACTTAGAAGACGTGCGAATTGGCGATGTCAGCTTTCCAGAAACCAACGGAGTTATTCGCCAAGTTGAGGGAATGAGTGCCCGACAAGAAGCAGAAAATGCCGCCGCCCTGCAAATGAGAATTGCCGAAGCCGGCCGCCCGATTCTTCCTCAATCTCCCGTACAGCAGTTAAACTTAATTTCAGGTAATTCTCCTGCGAGTCTTCCAGCTTCAGACACAGCAGCCGGGTTCGATCGAGATTTACAACAACTGACAGAACAACTTGCTCAAAACAGCCTTCCTCCTGGGAGAAATCCTCCCCAACTTGCACCAACGGTACTCGCAAGCAGCGATCGCAAAACAACCGCATATTTAATCTACAAACTTTCTGGAGAAGCGATCGCCCTAACAGCCAATCCCTTTACCATTGGACGCGAACCAACCAACACTTTAGTATTGCAAGATCCGCAAAGTTCGCGCTACCACGCTCAAATCCGCCGCGCCACTGACGAACTTGGCAAACAGCGATATCAGCTTGTCGATAGCGGCAGTTCCAACGGCACTTTTGTGGGTGGGCAGAGGCTGGCTGCTAACGAGCCTTTTTGGCTGCCAAATGGCTGCGAAATTGCGATCGGCGACCAAAAATGGATCTTTCAAAATTCGTGAGTGAGAGAGATGAAGATTTGTTTAAACAGCAGATAAACACAGATGAATCCCATCAGCGTTCATCTGTGTTTATCTGCTGACATCTGCGGTTAAAAAATCCCAATTTAAGTAACTTGATTTCATCACTACATACACGTAATAGATAAAGATGCTTTTAAACCGCAGATAAACGCAGATAAACGCAGATTCATTATCGCCTTTCATCTGTCAGGTTTCCGTAGGGGCGTTGTCAAGAGTCCCCGCCCTTCCGACACAGCTTGACAACTTCTCCCTCCCCCATTCCCTATACTCCCAGGTAGAAGTCTCTTGCCAACCCTAGGGGGGATATCTCCACAAGCATTTTGAGCGAAAATTTGTCAAGATTGAAAATATAAGTAGAGGACAACACCATGAACTTTTCTATACAATCTGTTTACAACTGGTACCGCGACACCCTCCGCAACCCCAAATACCGCTGGTGGATTATTCTGGGAACCCTGGCATATCTGGTAAGCCCGATCGACATTGCCCCAGACTTTCTCCCCGTCGTCGGACAAATTGACGATGTGGCGATCGCAGTCTTGCTGATTTCCGAAGTGTCCCAAATGGCGATCGACTACTTTAAATCCCGCCAAACAGAGACAGCTTCAGCATCCGAAGCTACCGGTGCCCCTTATTCTGAAGCCAAAGGCAGCACCGTTGACGTAGATGCAGTTTCTGTAAAATAATTGCCAAAAATAATCTATCGCTACAGCCCCGACTTCTTCCAGAAATCGGGGTTCTTGTTTTTTAAATGGCAACTGCTCAGATCGTGCTCCAAAGCTGGTAATTTTAACTTTGACATCCTCACCGACCTAAAGGCACGGTGATTCCAAGAATCACTTCTTGAACCTTTCTGCTTCGAATGCAGCGGCCTCCACCCTCAAGGAGATTTGGTCTTATGCTCGCTCCACAGACTAACCCCGCAAGCCCTGCGGTTTTTACGTGTCGAATACC
The DNA here is from genome assembly GCA_036704825.1 of Microcoleus sp. F8-C3. GTDB lineage: Bacteria > Cyanobacteriota > Cyanobacteriia > Cyanobacteriales > Microcoleaceae > Microcoleus. Next base: position 115,503 of record JAUBSN010000001.1, read on the forward strand.
AAAAGGAATTCTTGTATACTATTTGATTCTGGGGGTGTTTACCATTGCCCCATCCTCTTTTCCCGGTCTACCGATTTTTCTTCCCCGTTGCAATTGTTGCAAGCTTTGGTGTTAGGGTTTATGTCTCCATCGTCACGGGTGGGTCATTGACCACTCAAATTATACCAGTAAAGCCGTCCTAAAAGGACGGGGTTTCTACCCAAATTTTCTGATAATCCATCTGTGTTAACAACAAATTTTTTTAGAGATGAAGTTTAGCGAAATAGTACAAAAACTTAACTTAGCCACCAGTCGCACCCTCACAGCGTCGGTTGCTACCGATCCAGAAATTACAGGCGCGGCACCTGTTGATGAAGCTGCACCCGGTACTATCAGTTATATAGAAGGTGCTAAATTTGCCGTTCATACAGCCACTACAAATGCTTCGGCTTTAATTTTACCCTTAGATGAAAACCTCCAAGCTCAATGTGACGATCGCAACATTGCTTGGGTTGCCGCAGCAGATCCGCGATTGCTGTTTGCTGAAACCATCGCCATTTTCTATCAACCGTTTCGCCCAGCATCCGAAATTCATCCCTCAGCCGTCGTTCACCCCTCAGCAGAAATTGGTGAAAATGTCTATATCGGCCCCCACGTCGTTATTCAAGCAAAAGTCAAAATTGGCAGCAACGTTTGCATTCATCCAAATGTCGTAATTTACCCAGATGCGGAAATAGGCGAAGGCACTGTTTTACACGCTAACTGTGTCATTCACGAACGTACTCGCATCGGGGCAAATTGCGTGATTCACAGCGGTGCGGCGATCGGTTCCGAAGGTTTTGGGTTCGTGCCGACAGCCTCCGGGTGGGTGAAAATGGAGCAGTCTGGCTGCACTGTATTAGAAGAGGGCGTTGAGGTTGGCTGCAACAGCACGATCGACAGGCCCGCTGTCGGAGAAACCCGCATCGGTCAAAATACAAAAATCGACAATTTAGTACACGTAGGTCACGGCTGTCAAGTCGGGAAAAATTGCGCGTTTGCCGCTCACGTTGGCATGGCTGGCGGGGTGAAAATTGGCAACAATGTAATTTTGGCAGGTCAAGTGGGAATTGCCAATCAAGCCAAAATCGGAGATGGGGCGATCGCCACTGCTAAAGCCGGAATTCACAGCGATGTTGCAGCAGGGGCGATCGTGACGGGCGTTCCAGCAATTCCCCACAAACTATTTCTCAAAGCCGCAGCCGTCTACAACCGCTTGCCGGAAATGTACCAGTCTCTGAGGCAAATTCAGCGCAAGCTCGATCGGTAGTCAATTGGCAGTTGGCAGTAGTCAGTAGTCATTAGTTAACAGTTAACAGTCAACAGCCAACAGTATTATAGTTGCAACCCCTTAAATGTGAATAGCATAAACAACCTGCGACTCCTGTCGCCGTCAATACCAGCAATTGTCAAAATAATCTTGTTTTTCTCAACTTGGATTGTTGTGTGGCTTCCCGCAGCGATTGTGCTGGCGATCGCCCTCAAATGGCATCCACCCCAACCCCTGGGAAACAAAAAACTACCTTTACTAGCTTCCCTATATCTGATTGTTCCCTTCATTTTATGGGCGACAAGTTGGATCGAAAACACATCTTTTGCCAACTGGGGTTGGGAATTGCAACCCGCAGTTTTGATGTCATTACTGCGGGGATTAGGATTAGGAATAATTAGCTTAGTAATTTTATTCGGTCTGCAATTAACCGCAGGCTGGATCTATCTAAAAAACCGCGAAAGTTCCACCGAAACAGGCGAAAAAAAATTTAATTTTTGGACTTTAATCGTTAACCCTGCTAGTCTGCTGACTCTGTTATTAGCAATGTGGATTAGCGCCACAGAAGAGTTGATTTTTCGCGGCTGCTTGCAAACAATCCTCCAGCAAGATTACTCAATGCTAATCGCAGCAGCGATCGCCAGTTTCATTTTCGCGATCGCCCACCTAATTTGGGCCGCCAAAGAAACTCTACCGCAACTGCCCGGATTGTGGCTGATGGGGATGGTTTTAACATTAGCCCGCATCGCCGACAATGGTAGTTTGGGATTGGCGATCGGCATTCACGCAGCTTGGATTTGGGGTATAACTACCGTAGATACAGAAGGCGCAATTAATCCCACAGGCCGCGCACCGGAATGGATTACAGGAATAGCAGCGAAACCCCTAGCTGGTGTCGCCGGAATTCTGTTATTGCTAGCAACAGCAGCCGTGCTTTTGTTAATTTAAATAAGACTTACTCTAAAAAATCCGGTTTCTTATAAAAGATTGGCTCTCCTGGATTTGTGGTAGAAATGATAGTATAGCAATCCTAAATCATTTGTGAATTTCTTACTCCCTCCCCGATGCCTTGGGGAGGGATGGGGTCAGGGTAAGCTCATCTAATTTGGTATAAGATGAACTTGACAAAGTTAACAAAATAAGCATAAGAGACTGTGTAGACAGCACGCTTGACTCCTAACACAGATCAGTGAGATGACAGTAATACTGTAGTTGAAAATCTCAAAAAATACCCTATATGTTTCAAGGCTTTGACAACAAAACTGCCGATACTCAGAAAATTTTTCCTCCTGAGAGAAAGCTAACAGAAGTGGCAGATATCGCTTGTATTCAAAAAAGTTTAGTTCGGCACTTCCAAGATATTAAAGATCCCAGAGTGGAGAGAACGAAGAAACATCAACTCACAGATATCTTAGTAATTGCGATTTTAGCAGTAATTGCTGGAGCGCAAGGATGGGAAGACATGGAAAATTATGGCATTAGCAAAAAACAGTGGTTAGAAAAGTTTTTGGCATTACCTCACGGTATTCCCTCTGATGACACTTTTCGTCGGGTATTTGAGTTTATTAACCCAGAAGAATTGAATCGTTGTTTTCTTCAATGGGTAGAAACCCTTGTCACCAAGATGGGAGGAGAAATAATTCCCATAGATGGGAAGACCATTAGGGGTTCGTATGACCGAAATCAAGGTAAATCGGCACTCCATATTATTAGTGCCTGGTCGAGTGAACAACGTTGAGTTTTGGGACAGATGAAAGTAGAAGATAAATCTAATGAAATTACTGCTATTCCTGCATTATTAGAATTACTGGATATCACCGGTTCCATTATCACTATTGATGCAATGGGGACACAAACAGAAATTGCCAAAAAGATTATCGACAAGAAAGGAGATTACGTTTTGGCGCTCAAGGCAAATCATCCCACTCTCTACAATCAGGTTCAAGAATGGTTTGAAACAGCTTCTTCTCAGCAATTTCAAGGCATTGATGTCAGTTATGAAAAACGCATCGAAAAAGGACACCATCGCCGAGAAATTCGTCAAGTCTGGTCGGTTCCGGTTTCTGCAATTAATCATCTTTATCAACCCCGATTATGGGCAGGACTTCAAAGCGTTGTCATGGTTGTACGAGTCCGTCCTCTCTGGAACAAAACTACCCGTGAGGTGCAATTTTATTTGACTTCTTTACACAGTAATGCTCAACTTATTGGTCTGGCTATCCGAAAACATTGGGGTATTGAAAACCAGGCTCATTGGACTCTTGACTGTACATTCGCCGAGGATGCTTGTCGCATTCGCTCTTTCCACAGTCCTCGGAATTTTGCTCTTTTACGACGCATCGCTCTTAATGCCCTCAATCGAGAACTGACTTACAAACGCAGTCTCAGACAAAAAATGAAACGCACTGCTATGGATAACGATTATATGATTCAAGTTCTCTTTTCTTGTTTTCTTGACCCTACATTAGATTCTTCTGAGTCCTTGTGTCAAGCCTAATTGAGATGCTCTTACCCTGGGGATGGGGTGGGGTTAAAAAATTTATGACTCCTGCAAGAATTGCTATATAAGCGTCTTCTTCATCCGGGATATGGGGCCCGCACCACGAGAATTTTTATTTTGCTGATCACCATAAACTCAGGAGATTTGGATTATGATATCAATTCCGGTTGCACTCCTCATAATAGTTGACTGTTAATTGTTAACTGTTAACTCGATGTCGCAAAACTCAATGATGGTTGAGTGTTGAATGGTGACTCGATTTTACGCCCGACGATCGAGCGCGGATTTGATATGATATCTACTCTCTTGACTCAAATATTCAAAGGACGGGATGGCGGTGGTGGCATTGGCGGTTTAGCGATCGCCAGAGACTTAGAATAGCGAGCCTCTAAAACACCAGTTCTAAACTGAGCCACTTTTTCTCCCTTCCTGTGAAATACTATCACATTAACCCGACTGCTGTAAATAGTCAGATAGCGCTGTTTGACAATGAAGGCAAGAATAATAAAAACAACACCGATAAAAATACTGAGAGTTGGAATTCCTAACCAAAACAGCCACCAAGTACAACCCTCTCCTGTTTCAATCGCTCTAACATCCTCAATCGGAATAAACACCTCTTTTGTTTCTAAGCCGAAAAAAGATTCCGAGCTGATTTGTAACATTTCGCCAACTAATTTAACCGCAATTGTGCCATTACTTTGAACTGGAACAATCCCCACAATTTGACCAGGCGTACCGCTGATTTGGATAACTTGATTAGATTTCATATTTATTGTCTATTGGCGGTTCGGAAAAGCTATTAGATCGCCTCGTTTTAGGATTTAGCACGTCCGAAGAATTGTATAACAACAACCTCGACCTACTTGTTGACTCAAACTTGCTCTACCTATCGCCACAAGTACCACTAAAACCTCTTGCGTATAATAGGAAAGCTGATGCCCATAGCTGTAAGGTAAATCTAACTGGCTGGCCACTGGTTTGAGGACATTTGCTGCTTCATCTTTATTAACTTGATGTCCCTTGAGTTGATTGTACAAATACTCGACTACTTCACAAGTAATGTTTTTTGTAAATACGATGGTAGGTCTTTGAGCCTTAAGCACATCTACTCGATAGTTTGAGCCTTCACGGTAGACGAGGTGGCAGTTGCGTAATCTAACCTCTCCAATCAATTCGCTCTCCATCTGTTCATCCTATTCGATTCTCTAAGCAATTAGCAGCGTTCTCTCTTGGGCAATTTACAAATAAAATTGCTCATTTTATATTTACTAACACCCAAACTCTTCCGCAAGTCTCCGCCTCAAATCTCCAGATAGTGGTAATTGGCGGATTTCTTTGCAAATTGCAGCATGAGATTCTCCATTTTGAATGCGCTGCCTGTAAATTCCAATTAACAGCGCTTCTAGACCGTACTTAGATAACATTTCTGTCGCTAAACCGATGATGCCCAGCAAAGCAATGCCACCGAACATTCCTGCTGGCCCACCTAACATTGCCAAAGCCGTCGTAATTGCGGCAGCTCCTGCAAAACCTGTAGTTGCCATCACGATTAGAAGTAAAATCACAGGCAATCCTAGTCCTGCTGCTTTCCTAACAAACTCGTCCATAATGTCGCTCCTAGTCTGTATATAGAGGGATTACAAATCAGAGATTTTTTGTTTTTTGACATTGACTTACCTTTAACAAAATTCTTCTATGAAACAAGCACAAAAATTTATTTACTCATTTCATTAATTTTTTCTAATTGATTGAAGGATTTGGTATGTGTTTAAGTTTGATCTCTAGGATATTACCTAGTCCCACTCCAAAAACTTGATAGACAAATCATTGTTACTGCGATCGCCTAGTTGAAGAGCATTATCCATAATTCTCCTGAATTCATAACCCTGATTGCGAGCTAATACACCCCCAAGCGGAACAGTCAAAAATTCGACGACAGCCCCGTCTCGTTTATCGATAAATTGGACGCTGATAGACTGAACTTTTGCCGTCTTACTTTGCTTGTTGGTCAACCGCCCTACAAGAAATCGCTGAGTTCCTGTATTTTCCATCGCTAATCCCGTTAACTCCAGTCCATTCACAAGCTGAACCCTAAAAGGGTCTGGCTTCCGCGTGTTTTCAGGTGGTTTGGGAAATCGACAAAGCCGATCGAGAGATTCATACTGTTTTCTTTCAGAATTCAACTGAAAACACCCCGGATATTCTTGGGCGATCGCCCTCGGAAACAGATTGAAAACAGACAGAAGCGCGATCGTCGGTAAAGCGGTTATCAACTTGACGCACCTAAACATGGCCTTTTACTCTCCAATCAGCAACGATACTCGTAAGTTGTTTTAGTCCAGCAGTTTTCGCAGGTAAATCTGGTTTCGACCTCTACTGATTAACCAGGGTCAAACCCAAAAATTATGCAAAGCTGAGGGGGAAACTGTATTCAGGTTCGCTGAACTCAGAAAGCTCTCCGGCTGTACCGACTTTCTGAAACATCCACCGCGCCTAACTGAGATTAATGTATCAAGTACAGTTCTAGTTTGTCAAGCTAATGCTCAAAAAAATCTCATTAAGTGAGTTGAAAGCATCAAAAGTCGATTTCACAAGGCTCTAGCCCCTCTAACGGCAACTGAAACAAGCTCTAAACCTCCACCAATCAAGTATCCCGATCGAGCAATGGCTCCAAATTTCAGCCGGTCGCCCCTCAATTATGCTGCTTGGCATCTCGTTTTTCTCGCGATAAGTGAGAAAAAAGCCCGTAGAATCAAGTTACAGCCCAGAAGCCTCTGTTTGCCCCACCCCTCAGTTCTTCTGTTGTCTATCTCGTTTACCTCGTTCTAAGTGAGAAAAAAGCCTATATAATCAAGTTACAGCCCAGAAGCCTCTGTTTCCAATGCCAAAATTCCTGTGTTAGCTTACTTCCAGCGATCGCCCCGTCGTTTCCCAGCTATCTTTGAGTAGAACCGCCCGCTTTGTAATACCTGTATTCAATGTAGTATGAAACTTCCCGAAGATTTTTTAATAACTTTAGCCACTAAAGTTGGGATTTCCGAAAACGAATTTGAAGTCTTATCAAGAGCAATCAAAGGCGAATCCATGTCTGATATTTCAGACCAGCTTCGCGTTCGCAAAGATGCCTTACAAAAACGCCTGGGCGAAGTGTATAAAAAATTTGAAGTTCAAGGTGCTGGGCCTGGAAAATTAGCAAAACTCCAGCAAATTCTCGTAACTGAATACCAGAAACAAGTTGCCACTAACCGTCACGATGCTACAACCGACCGCGAAGTCGATCCCACCCTAGACAATACCCGCTTCCCAGACGCAACTATCCCTCAATTCTCACCGCGTATTGATTGGGGAGAAGTCCCAGCTCAAGAACCTTTCTACGGGCGTCATTCCGAAATAGAAACTCTCAAAAAATGGATAGTAACAAACCGTTGTCGAGTAGTCACAATTTGTGGCATGGGAGGGATTGGAAAAACAGCATTAGCTACCCAAACTCTACAACAAATTCAAGGGGAATTTCAAACCATAATCTGGCGAAATATCGCCACCTCTGGCCCCCTTGAAAAACTCTTGCCAGACCTCTTGCAATTCCTATCTCATAATTCAGAAATCGAGCTTCCCAAACCCAGCAACTCACTCATCTCCCAATTAATAGAATATTTGCGTTTAACCCGCTGTTTATTAGTCTTCGATGAAGTCGAAACTATCCTCGAAAGCGGACAGCTATCAGGACACTACCGCCCCGGATACGAAAGTTACCGGGAACTCTTCCAACAAATAGCACAAACCCCTCACCGAAGTTGCCTGCTTATCATCAGTTGGACTCACCCTATAGAAATTTATAATGTAGCAGAAAGAGCCTTACATTGTCGAGCTTTAGAACTGAGTGAGTTACCAGAAAAGGATGCCAAACAAATCATTTTATCCGCCCCCCAACTTTCTACTTCAGAGAGTAATTTACTATCAGAACTCATTTACCTATATGGTGGTAATCCCCTCCTTTTAAAAATAGCCGTCACTCACGCTCAAGATATGTTAGCGGGCAATTTAGCACAACTCATTAAAAAAACTCCGTCGGTTATTGAGGGCATTGTCCGAGATTATTTTGAGCATCAATTTCAGGAGTTTTCTGAATTAGAAGTAAAAGTGTTGTCTTGCTTGGCGAGCAATAAACCCGCCACCCTTAGCGAGTTGCAATCCAGTCTACTATTTGCGGAAGACTTATCAGAATTGAAACTGGCTGTAGAAATTCTCATCGAGCGATCGCTCCTGCAAGCCCTCACCGACTCCGGGGAAGAACGCCTGACAGTCAGCCCGCAGGCTAGGCTATTTATCACCCATCAATTAATTGCTAAATACCTGAATCAAATTGGTTACAAGAAATACTTAGAGAGTGAGTTACAGACGGCAAAATGTTATTTAACACAAGCCATTCGCTACAATCCAGAACTGCCAGCAGCTAACTACAATTTAGGGTCAACCTACGAAAAACTAGAAGATTTGCCCAACGCTCGCCAGCACTACAAAAAAGCAGCCGAATATAAAAACAGTCGCGCTGCCGGTGCTGCTGTCAATAATTTAGCTCGATTGGAAATTCTCAGCGAAAATTTTGACGTAGCCGTAGAACTAATTCTCTCCATTTTACCACAAGTTAATGACAAAATGATGCAAGCCACGCTCCACAAAAATCTGGGATGGGCTTATCTAGGACTGCAACTTTACAGTGACGCAGAGACTCACTTGGAAAAAGCAATTGAATTAGATAACTCCTATCCTATTGCACACTGCTTGCTAGCACAAGTTCTCGAAGCAAAAGGGGATACAATAGCAGCTCTTTCTTGCTGGCAAAAATGCCTGAATTGCTCTGCACAAGACCAACAACAAAAAGGTGTGGCGTGGAAACTTCCAGAATTAAGTATTTGGAAGAGTTTTGCCCGCGATCGCCTCAGCGCTTCGGGCAGAGAAGCTAATTAATTGAATTACTGTAGGGTGCGTCAGTAGTTCTCAGTTTTTCGCTCCTACTTCACCATTTAACTAGCTGACGCACCCTACTGAACGATCGCTAACAATTAAAGTTATTTAGTTCGGAGGAACTATCGGATCGTCCTCTCCTGAACTGCATTTTGTTCTGCGCTCAGCTTGGGCAATTTCCATCAAGAGGTAACTACCAATGGCTGATACTAAACTTGCCTCTATATTGGCAATGATTTCTCCCGCAGCATTGGGAACCACCATTGCTAATAATGTCAGGGGGGTAGATGAAATTATAGGTATCACAGCTCGTTTCTCCGTCAAAGAAAGGGATCGGGGAGAAGCTAGTTGGCCAACTGCGCTCTATTATTAACCAGGGGGTAGGGAGACAATTATGCAAAATTTTCAGAAAAAATTTCCCCTCATCAAGCTGCAAACCTTCTCAGTGCTTGCTTTACGGATTATTGAAATTTCTGAAAATCTTACATTGAGACACAATTAAATCCTAGGCAGAGTACATCTCTGAGGTAAAATCAAGTCTAATCCTTTAATTGCTCAGGCATAGTCTCATGCCAATTCCCAAGCTTAGTGAAGCGACGATCCAGCATAATACCTCTGCCGCATCCCTCAAGCGCGGTGAAACTTACTATTTAGCCGGTAATGTTACTAGCGCTGTCCTGCGTGGAAATATCGTGCAAGCAATAGTGGAGGGTTCTGAAGTTCAACCTTACCGTATTACGATAAACTTTGATGACGCTAATGTGGCATCATCAAATTGCACTTGTGCTTACGATCGCGTTGGGTGGTGTAAACATATTGCTGCTACCCTGTTATTATGTCTGCGACAACCACAAATAATTGAGCAGCGCCCGACACTGGAACAGTTACTCGATCGCCTAAACGATGTACAAACCCAGCAATTAATACAAAATTTAGTAGAAAAGGAACCCTCACTCATCGATCCGATCGAACGATACGTTAACTTAATTGCTATTCCTACGCCTCCACAGCAACCTACTAAAGCACCCCGTCCCACCTCCATTAATCCTGCTCCCTTTCGACAACAAGTACGACAAATTTTGCGAAATGCTGTGCGTTATTTCGACGAGGGATGGGAGGAAGAAGACCCCATTACAGAAGAACTATTAGATGTGATTCAGCAAGCGCAGGAATTGATTGCAGAGGGAGATGGTAACAACGCCTTAGTAATTTTACAAGCCATCACCGAAGCCTGCGTTAAAGATTGGGATGACGTAGAAGAATATGGCGCTGAAAGTTCTGATATAGCTAACGCTTTGGATGAAGCTTGGACAGAAGCCATTTTGACGGCTGAACTAACTGCTGAAGAAGAGATCGATCTCCAGGTGATGTTAGAAGGTTGGCAAGATGAATGGGATTGCGATTTCACCATGAGCTTGAAAGCTTTACGCCAAGGTTGGGATGACCCCCTAATTCAACAGGTACTTCAAGGAAATATTACGGGGCAAGAAATAGAAGCTAATGACGCACCAGAATGTGCTAAGAGCTTAGCATTAATTCGCTTGCAAATCCTCGATCGCCAGGAACGCTATCAAGAATACTTATATTTAGCGCAAGCAGAAAACTGCCCTCAACAATACTTGACGATGTTAAGTCGTTTGGGGAGAGTAGAAGAAGCAGTGGAAGCTGCTGCTACTCAGATGAAATCAGCGGAAGATGCTTTTGCTCTAGCTCAAAGTTTACAAGCACAGGAAGCTCAAGCTGAAGCTCTCAAAATTGCTCAAACTGGGTTGAAGTTGTCAGGTAACTGCCTTTATAAACTGGCAATTTGGACGAGTGAGTTGGCTGTTGAATTGGGACAAAACGAAGTTGCATTAAATTCTAGAATGCGGGTTTTTGAAATCAAACCATCCTTTGCCGATTATCTTTTAGTGAAGGAGTTTGCAGGAAACAGTTGGTCAACTGTGAAAGCAAATTTGTTAGCAACTCTGAGAAGTGATAGAAGTTGGGGAGTTTCTGAAGCACAGGTTGATATTTTTCTCTATGAGGGGCTTATTGAAGATGCGATCGCTGTTGCTGATGGCTTGAGTGGCTACGAATCGGCACTGATTCACCGAGTAATGGGGGCTGCGATCGCCCACCGCCCCGATTGGACGATCGCCAATGCTTGTCGGCTTGCTGAATCGATTATGGATCGCGGGAAATCAGAGGACTACGATCGTGCAATTAAGTGGTTGGAAAAAGCCCGCGCTGCCTATTTACAAATGGGGCAAAATCTTCAGTGGTCTGCTTATCGTTCTCAACTTATGCAAGTACACAATCGGAAGCGGAAATTAATGGGGATGCTGAAGAGTCCAGATTTAGATTGAGGCTGAATTTTACCGTAAACCGGAACAAGTGAAAGCCGCCCAATAAAAAGGGTTAGCAAAAGGGAAATCTAAGCAACTAATTATTTCCAGTCGTTGCAAAGTTTTGTAATTGCGTGTTGCTGTTTCGGCCCGCTTTTCTTCCTCTTGTAGCCATTGCAGGTAGTCGGGGGAACCTTCAGAATAGGAATTACGCTGGTTTTCTGCAAACTGGCGATCGCCCTCCGCCTCTTCAAATTTGCGTTCTAATAAATCAGCAAGTTGGCGAGAATAGCAAGCGACAAATTCCGATCCAGAGAGCGATCGCAAATTTATTTGTGCTTGCTGCAAGGCTTTTAGGCGGCTAATTCCTTGCTGCCGAAGTTTGTGATAAAAAATTGAAAATAAGGCTGTTGCTAAATCATCTACAGCCCACAGCGTGCTCACAACACTCCGAGCACCCGCACATAAAAAGCCAGTCGATAATGTCAAAATATCATCAGTAATTTCCGTAGTTCCTAACCCTGTTTCACAACAGGATAAAAACACATCAACTAGATGAGGAAGCCGCCAGCCCGGTGTCATTAACTGCCCCAAAGTAATGCTACCATCTGCCAATTCCAGTCTGGATTCTAACGGATTATCAAGGCGAGATTGAGCGTGATGGCTAGAGATAATTCCCTGGACTTCTTGAGACAGTTGCCGATAGTTGCTGACCGTTGCTTGGCTGCGTCCTCGTAAGTGTTGTTCGTGGCGAATATTATACAGTTTGGCAATTTGTTCACCCTCAAAACTTGCACAGGGTAAATCTTCCGTTGCATCTTCCACAATACCATACATTAGTCGATCGTTGACAGGTGGACGTTTGTGGCAAAATTCTAAAACTTGACAGCTAGGACTGTAACGAATTAGAAATTTATCGCCTAAGTATTGACCATTTTCTAAGGGTAAAGCAGCAAAAGGAATTTGGTGTAGGCAAAGGTGAGGAACAATAATCAGTTCCTCGATATTATTAAGGTACTGACGAATCAGGTTATCGATTTGCAGGCGGCGGGAAAGTTTCGCTAAAAACTGCGGAATTCGATTTCTCCACTTAGCTTTACATTGTAATTGATCTTGGGCTGATTTACTTGAATCGCCAGAATCCAAGTAGGGTTTTAGCCAATTTTCATTAATCCATTTTTGTAAGTTTTTTCCTCGTTTTCTGCTTATTTTGTACAAATTAAGTTCGGTTTGTCGCAAAACGAATATATATGTATCTTCATCAGTAGTGTAAAAATTAAGTATAGCTGTAGTAGGGCGATCTATGAGTTCTTGGATAGCGGTTAAATTAGGGGTACTGACTTGAATTTCGCCCGCTAAAACCGGATCTAAACGTCTTAGTTGTTCCCAAATTTGTTGTTTTTCACTTTCTAAACCGTGGATATTTTCACTAATGGCTTCTAAAGCTGCTCTATTGCGTGTACGATCCATATCCATTAGATCCTTAGCTCTAACTGCAATTAACTTCTGCTTTTTACTTAATTTATTTAAACCGGAACGTTCGCAATCTATCTGTCGTTGAATTCCTTCAAATTCTGCTAAATATTCTTCTACTTCTGAAGGTATATCTCCATGAGAGTAAAGGTCATTACTGGCAATTAAATCTACTAAGCGACGAGAGCGAGAACGTTCTACATATTCAAAAGCTTGTTGAAAATTTTTCGTATTAACTAATGCTTGTACAATATGTTCATAAAGATATATATCTTCTCCTAAAATTTCTTGGCGCCGTCGATCGGTATTAGCCCAAACTCGCAATTGTTCTAAAGCTTCAATAGCAAGAGAATACCCTTCAATAGCTTCTATCCATAGTCCTAATTTGAAGGCAATTTGGCCTAAAAATTGTCCCGAAATTAGACAAGGTTGGGGGAAAGCTTGAGGAGTTCTAACTTTTAATGCTAACTTAAAGTATTGCATTGCTTCGGTAAACTCTTCTAAATTGTGGTAGAGATAACCTAAATTATTTTGTACAGTTGCCCAATTTTCAGGAAAATCGTTGAGAGTATAAACTTCTAAAGCAGCTTGGTAATAGTCCCTCGCCAGTTTTAGGTTTTCGTCAAAACTTCCTTGAGTGCGATCGCTATAAGCATAACCTAAGTTTAATTGCACCATAGCCCAATCTTCAGGAAAATCTTTCTGAGTATAAACTTCCAAAGCTGACTTATAGTAAAAAATAGCCATTTCTAAATTTTCAACTTCATTTTGAATAGTGCGACTCCTATAGGCATTTCCTAAATTATTTTGGATCATTGCCCAATCTTCAGGGGAAATTTGACGGGTATTTACTTGCAAAGCCATTTGATAGTAATTAATAGCTATTTCTAAGTTATTATCCTCATCTCCTAGCTGACGTTCGCTATAAGCACTACCAATATTATTTTGCAGCATTGCCCACTGTTCAGGGAAATCTGAACGAGTATATATTAGTAAAGCATTTTCATAACATTTGATAGCACTTTCTAAATTTTGTAAAGAATCTCCATAAATTCGTTCACTATGAGCAATTCCTAAATGCTGTTGTGTTTCCGCCCACTGTTCGGGATAATTTTCATAGTTACGAACTTGCAAGGCATTATTAAAAGCTTCGATTGCTAATTCTATATTTTCGAGACGGCTACCATATTTGCGATTGAGGTAAGCAATCCCTACATTATTTTGAATCATCGACCATTGTTTACGATTAAATGCTTTTTGATATGATTCAACACAGGTAAGATAAAGAACAATAGCTTCTTCTACATTTTCAGCTTGATTCCCTCGAGCATTTCTTAAATAAAAAGTTCCTAAGTTATTCTTGAGCAAACCCCAAATTTCAGGAAATTGACTATAACAGCAAGCATCTAAAGCAATTTTATAATAGCCGAGAGCTTTCTCAAGGTTATCAACTCGCTCTCCTTTAACTCTATTTTGATAGCCATAACCTAAATTATTCTGAATTTTCAACCAATTTTCTAAAGAAGTCTCTGGATCGTAAATAGTTAATGCATTTTGAGAAGCAGCAATTGATGCTTCAATATTCTCGGAAAAATCTCCTTTTATTCTCTCTAAATAAGCAACTCCTAAGTTAAGTTGTATCAGTCCCCAAACTTCTGTAAAACACTCAGAATTATACACTTGTAATCCTAATTCATAATATGCAATTGCCCGTTCCAAGTTATCAGAATATTTCCCCGTTGTAGAAAGATAATAGGAAAATCCTAAATTATTTTGAGTGTTCGCCCAATTGTCGGGATAGTCCTCACGATTATAAACTTGTAAAGTAGCCTCTATCAAACTCCTACCTAATTCTATATTCTGTTCTTGACTTCCCTTGAATCTGCTGAGATATGTCGCCCCTAAATCATTATGAATCAAAGCCCATAATTCAGGAAACTCTTCTTTATTACAACTTTGTAGAGCAGTTTGATAACACTCAATCGCTTTCTCAAGATTATCAGCACGATTTTCTATTTTTTGACGGTAAGCATCTCCCATACAAAATTGGATCGTACTCGATTGTTCGGGGAATTCTTCAGGAATATAAACAGTTAAAGCCGCTTGATAACACTCAATTGCTTTTTGGAGATTGTCGTCTCGATTCTCTTCAATTATTGTAAGATAAGCATTACCTAAGCTCTCTTGAGTTTCTGCCCACTGTATGGGTAACTCACTATAAGTACGGACTTTTAAGGCATTTTGAAAAGCGGCGATCGCCCTTTCAATGTTATCTAATTTTTGCCCTTGAATACGATGATAATAAGCTAGACCCAAATTATTTTGAATTCTTGCCCAATCTGTAGGATTATCCTCTTTTGGATAAACAGCCAAAGCAGCTTGATAATATTTAATTCCTAGTTCTATATTTTCCGATTCATCTCCCTTAACACGGTGGAGATAAGCCAAACCTAAATCATGCTGAATTTCTGCCCATTTTAAGGGAAGATATTGACAATTACACACTTTTAATGCTAATTCAAAAGCAGCGATCGCCATCTCCAGATTTTCTTCTAAATCACCTTCAACTCTGTCAAAATAAACTAAACCTAAGCGATGTTGAATTAAACTCCATAATTCCGGTTCATCGGTATCATTACAACATTGTAAAGCTAATTCATAACACTCAATTGCCCTTTCTAAATTCCTGCTACGGTTCCCAGCAAGGCGAACTTGATAAGCAAACCCCAAATGGTTTTGAGTACTCAACC
The DNA here is from genome assembly GCA_036704825.1 of Microcoleus sp. F8-C3. Classification (GTDB taxonomy): domain Bacteria; phylum Cyanobacteriota; class Cyanobacteriia; order Cyanobacteriales; family Microcoleaceae; genus Microcoleus. The sequence goes on from JAUBSN010000001.1 coordinate 130,809, forward strand.
AATCCTCGCGGTAATCTTCCCGATCGATTGCAGTCGCTACTTGTTGATATCCCGCGATCGCAATTTCAATATTGTTTACACAATCGCCCAGAGTAAATTCTTGAATAAGGCTACTAAAAGTTCTAATTACCGTGGCTATATCGTAAGCTTCTTCAGACTCTAATTTAGCTAAAATGTCAGTTGCCCAACTTCGCAAAAACCAATCAAAATTATCATCTAATTTATCTAAATTTTTCTCTAAAATAGGATACACAACTTCGGCATCTCCTTCACTTGCTTCGATTGCTTCCAAAACTTCTAGAAAAAAAATTAATAACTCTTCAGAATCAGCTAATTGCAACCGAATTTTCATTAAGTCTTTTATCTTCGCCGCAGCACTCCGCAGCCAGTCAGATCCCTCTTCATTTCCCTCAATCAATAACTCATCGGCTACCTTCTCCATCACCTCTAATAAACCTTCATTAAGGAGGTGTGAAAAGTCATCCAAAATATCTCGTTCTTCACCATCTGGACAGGTAAGTAGTATTTCAATTAGGTGACGGTAAGCAGAGTTGAGCTGTTCTTTCATGTTACATTTTTTGGGTTAATATCAGTTTTGATTTCATATCAATTCCGGTTGCACGAGTGACACGATATAGAGGAGACGGCAGTGCCGTTTCCCTACCAGGATTAATTTTAGGGACAGGGGACACTGCGCTGTGTCGAAAGCTGTGGGTAATATTAATTCCGAGGGTAAGGGATTTGATATCACAGGATTGCAAGTATGTGTATCGTTACAAATATATAGGCAAGCGAGCATGATACTCGCATTCCTAAAAACGCTTTTTACAAAATGGGGATGTTCTCAGTTTGGTGAAAAAATATTTAACTTTTTGTTTCAATGCCCCAAATTCCTGCTAGTTTATTTAGCAGTTTTTGGGCTAATTGTTGGCGGTGTAAATCGGCGGAAATAACTTTTTGTTCGCGACCAATTTCTCCACTCAAAGCCTGTTTTTCAGGAGAAGACTCAAGTATTTGATGATGAGAATTAATAGGAAGACTAGCGACTAATACATCTGCTCCTGCATACCGCCATTTAATGGGCTTGGTAGTTCGGTAAATGCGCTCTAATTGAGCGATAATTTCTGAAAAGTTTTGTGTTTCTAAGAGTTGTCGCACTTCTACGGCTACTGGATCGTCACTTCTCAAAAACTGATTTCCTAATTCCAGACGATAGAGATGATCGATCAGAGCATCTAAGTTTTGGAGTTGGGCAATCTGGATCTGGCTTGGCAACGGAGAATTATCCAGTGATGGGGTAAATCCTAGCAGTTTTCCTGAGTCTAATTTTTCCCCAAATTCAACTATTACATAGCCGATTCTGTCTTCTCTGGCTGCTGGTGGAACTACGATCGCACTTTCTCCAAACCAAACCGGGCGGCATTCTAATTTACCCATCCCTGGTAACACCAAATCAGCAATATCCCACTGGGCACGGACGACAGAATGCCAACTATCGCCTTGAATTAAATCGGGTTCGTAAGCTTGCCATTTGAGGTAACTACAGACAACATAAACTGCTAAAGTATTCACATAAACTCGTTTGGCAGCCTCATGCTTTGTCAATTCAGGAGCGAGTTGCAGAGTTTCGGCAGCAAATTTTCGAGCGGTGCGGTGAGCATCAGTACCTAGTGGAACTGTCAATAGCGTTGGGTTTGTGCTTTGCATAATTTAATCCTCTCTTGTGTATCCTAGCTCTAATGCGATCGCTTGGAGCAAGGGGCGACAGTTCCTTTCCCAGTGGGATTTTAGAGTTTGGTAGTTGATGTTAAATTCTTTGGCGATCGCAGTAAACTTGTCAGGAGTGCTTTTAAACAGCACCTTTAACGTGAGAACTTGACAGTTACACTCTGGATGATTTTTAGGATGACAGGAGCGAAATTTCCCATCAGGGTCTTCTTGGACGTATTGTTCTAGCTGTTGAATAATATTATGATAATTTTCTTGCTCTAACAGTGCGATATAGCCATCCAAACTACAGCGGGTAGGAGTAGAAAAACTTGTTTCTGAAAGCAAATCCAGCAACGCGGTTTCAGTATCTGAGCTTCCTATGGGGGCATCTAAACTGTAGGTGGGCGGTTCAGAAGGTAACTTCAAATCCTTAATTCGCCACTTTAGGTAACTATTTATCCATTGTCGAAGTCGTGTTGAAACATTCGGATCGCTAAGCTTGAAGTTCGAGCAAATGCTCTTGTTCACCCATTCCCAGGTTTTATTTAAGGCTTCTAAATAATCGGGATGTGGCGATCGCAGTAGTCCGGGAAGTTGCTGAAGTTCGGCGAGCAATCGATTCATCGCTTTGCGCCTTTGGGAGCTGTTTTGGGGGTACTCGCATACCTCCTCAATTAGTTGGCGCAGCAGTCGATCCATAGGTTTTAAATTAATTATTTGACTTTCTCAACTCATTGTGGCACCCCTTGGAGATTGTCCGCTAACCAGAGGATGCTCTGTGTTCTGGGTCCACCCGAAAGTTAGAGTTATATCAATTCCGGTTGCACTCCTCATGACTGTTAATTGTTGATTCGGGGTCGCAAAACTGAATGATGGTTGAGTGTTGAATGTTGACTCGATTGTACGCCCGACTTGCGAAGCGCGGATATCACAGATTTTAGATTAATTCAAGTGTCGATCGATCGTCACAATCGAAACTGGCCGCAGCGCATCAAAACGAGTTGAATTCCCCCCAGCCACAGAACGCGATAACTGCACTTGCAGAATTCGGTAACTCCAGTGCGGTTCCCGGCGCACCCGATCGCCCATCCAGCTCAAAACAGTAGCAATATCCTCAAAAGCATCCAAAGCCAGGACGATCGAGCCTCCAGGGAGCAGCCGCAGCGCGCAAACGCCCAAAATTTTAGTCAACCCCCCGCCACTACCGCCAATAAAAATCCGGTGCGGAGGACGCAAGCGGTGCAAAATTTCCGGGGCCGTTCCGTTAATCGAAAACACATTTTGCAGCCCAAAACGGCCGTAGTTGAACTCGATCGCAGAAGTACCAGAAACCGTTTGTTCGATCGCGTACACCTCAGACTGCGGGAATAAACGAGCAATTTCGATCGACACAGAACCGTTACCAGCACCCACATCCCAGACAACTTGTCCCGGTTGCAAAGCCAATTGTGCCAGGACCAACACCCGCACTTCCCGTTCCACCGTCAAACCAGGCTTGTCGCCACAACCGATAAAAGCTGCATCGGGTATTCCCAACAAAGGCAACTTTTCCAAATCCAAAGGTTCTGCCCTCGGCGGGGGTTCCCGCAGCATCACAACCACGCTCAGCGGTGCAAAAGACTCTCCCAGCAAAGCTGACAGAGAACGGAGGACTACCCGTTCGTGGGCCGAACCCAAATTCTCGCAAACCCAAAACTCGTAGCGTGCAGGCAAATCTAGAGCTTTTACCCAATTTGCCAGGGCCGCCGGAGTATGAGTTTCGTCGGCGAGCACCGCAATTTTCTCGACACCGAGTTTGAGTTTTGCAGTCAGTTCCTCAAAATAACGTCCTTGAGAACCCACAAAATGAGCGTCTTGCCAAGGGATTTGCAATCGGTTAAAAGCCAACTGCACAGAACTGACGTGGGGGTGAAAAGTCAATTTTTCTGCTGGCAATTGGGAAATTAACAACTTTCCCCAGCCGTAGAACAGCGGGTCGCCGGCCACTAAAATTACGATCGGTCGATCGCGGGGTTCCACCGTCCCTGCAGAGGATTCTAATTCGGCTTGGGTCGCCCACCAGCGCCGAATTTCCAGAATTGCTTCGGTCAAATCTTCCAACGCCCAGCGCTCTCCGTCGTGCTGGGGAAAATAGCTCAAATGGCGCTCGCTCCCTATTAGCAGAGCGGCCATTTCTACAACCTGCCGCGCCGATTCGCTCAGCCCAGCAGCTCCATCTAAACCTATACCAACAACGTGTACTGTCACTTTTTAAGCAAAAAGTAAAAAACCAGAATTACTGATTTTTCCTGGTTTTTCATAAATTTTTTCCTTGACTTTACTGTCAAACAAAAATAATTAAAGCATTTAATAGGCAATATCCTGACTATTGTCACAGGGGAGAGGGGGCGAGAGAGTGGGAGAGTGGGAGATGGGGAGAGTGGGAGATGGGGAGAGTGGGAGATGGAAAAAATCTTCACATCAATCCTCTTCCCTCTTCCCTCTTCCCTCTTCCTTCTTCCTTCTTCCTTCTTCCCTCTTGCTTCGTTAAAACTCAAACACAGGCCAGTCCGGTTGCCGGAGGTAGGTGGTCATGTCGTCAAACTTCCGCAGTTCCACTCGGTTTACGGACAGTTCTTGCGGGGTGTCCAGCCATTGCTCGTTTAACTCTGACAGCAAAGCGCACAAGCGATCGCGGTCAAGGTTCGGCCCGGTGTCCCCAAAATAAGCCAGAGTAATGTGGGCCGTAAAATGATATTGCTGTTCAATTCCCAAAGCCATTAAATCGGGATTTTGATAGATCGATCGGCGAAACTCCAGAATTTGCTTGTAAGAGTTTTCGTCCGTCGGTGCCAAACAAACACCCACAGCTCTAGTCATCACCATCAACCCCAGCACTATCCAGCGAATGGGACCCCCGCCCGCCAAGGGTTTGCAGGCGGCAAAACGATCGGCCATGCGCGAGCGCAGTTGCTCCTCAAATTCGGGATTTTGATCGGAGGCATCTCGAAAAGCGCTGTCCCAAATCAAATCGGCTACGGTTAAATGGAAGCTATCAGGAGGCAGTGGCACGATCGCACCGTCCGCTAATTCCTGCAATAGCCGTTGTTGGATCGAGTGCAAATTACTATAAAGTGCAGCATTTTCTGCATCTTCCCCAGCAGGGGGCGTAATCACCGAATAACCCGGAAAAGGTACAGGATCTCTGTGACCGGCTTCGTCGGGCTTAAATTTTGGAGATTCCTGAATGTGTTCCACCTGGGACTTGTAGGAGTCCAGCAGCGTCATTCGCGCCACCCGATTTACGTAAGCTTGATAAGTATCATCCAATCTTGATTTCCTCGCGGTGACATACTCCCACACCAAATTTTATATTATGGCGCGGGCTTCCAACAGCCCTATTCAGGATATGTTGGACAAGCCTCGCGTGCAACTGTGATTTTTTTTGCTGCTGAGCGTTCTTCATGCAAATTTACCTGTTTTGGGGGGAAGACGACTTTGCCATGGCGCAGGCTGTGACAAGTTTGCGCCAAACAGTCCTCGACCCTAACTGGGCTACTTTTAACTATGACAAGATTATTGCCGATCGACCCGACGCTGTGGTCGAAGGGCTCGATCGAGCCTTAACGCCGCCCTTCGGTACCGGCAGCCGTTTTGTCTGGCTGGCAAATACGACTGTAACGCAGCAGTGTTCTCAAGAACTGTTAGCGCAATTGGAACGGACGCTGCCAGTGATTCCGCCTACCACCGTGTTGCTGCTGACATCTGTCAAAAAACCCGACAGCCGGCTCAAATCTACCAAGTTACTGAAAGAGTCCGCCGAATTTCGAGAATTTTCACCGATTCCGCCTTGGAATGACAAAGAATTAGCCCAGCGGGTGCGCCAAGTCGCCGCCGAAATGAACGTCAAATTGACCGCCACGGCGATCGAACTTTTGGCCGAATCCATCGGCAGCGATACCCGCGGGCTATACAGCGAACTCGAAAAATTGCTGCTGTTTGCGGGCAACCGCAGCCAACCTCTGAACCCGGAGGAAGTTGCCGCACTCGTGCACTGTCACGCCCAGAATACCTTCCAGCTAGCCGATGCGATTCGCGAGGGCAATACCTCCGCCGCTTTGGATTTACTGGCAGGCTTAACTGGCCGCAGCGAGCCTGGTTTGAGGATTGTGGCTGGCTTGACTGGTAAGTTTCGGACTTGGCTGTGGGTAAAGGCAATGATCCAAGCGGGCGATCGCGATGATAAAATTGCTCGAGCTCTAGATCTGGGCAATCCCAAACGAGTATACTACTTTCGCCAAGAAGTCAAGAACGCCAGCTTAGAAAAACTGCAAAAAAGTTTGCCCTTGCTGCTAGACTTAGAAGCTTCTTTAAAAAGGGGGCGGGAAGAAATCTCAACCCTGCAAACCAAAGTTATAGAACTTTCTAGCTTGTTTCGCTGATGTCTGATGAGGGCAGCAGGAGTGGCCCCTGACTGTAAATTTTTACAACAAATTTCTTTCTTCGGCTATGTGCTTGATGCCCGATCGGGGGGCAAAAGGTCAATAGATACTAGAAATATTTTCAGAATGCCAAAGTAGAAGTTAATGTGGTAAATAAATATTGTCCGCCGAATGCCGATCGGTTAATATTATTTGCCGGCTCTCCACCCCCCCCAAAAAAAGAGCGCTACCCATGACACAACAGAACCCGCGGGAACTGCTCAAGCAAGGCGATCCAAAAGCGATCGCATCTAGCATCAACCGTACACTCAAACCCAAAGGCATCAACGCCGATGTGACGCGCGACAACGGCTGCCTCCACATAATTCTGGAGGCAGACAAAGTACCGGATCAAATGGTATTGGTCGATTTCATCCGCACCGGCATGACGAAGCTGGGACTTGAATCAATTCACACTGTAAAGGTTTACGGGCGTCGAACAGGTGACGGTGAGCCTGTGTGGGAAGATGAAATCGATTTGATGCCTGCCGATTCAATGCCTTACCCCTTGGATAGTGGAATGCCTGACGACTCTGTAGGTTTAGATGATGTCGAGCCCGAAGGCGAAGACTATTATCAAGAAGGAGAATTCGATCGAGATGACGAGGAAGACGAAGACGAAGACGAAGAGCAAGCCCCGCCTCCGAAAAAACAATTTCCCAAATGGATAATACCTGTGGGTATCTTAGTACCTCTGGCGGCGATCGCAGGGCTTTTCTTTACTAACACTTTCCCCTTCGGAGGCTCCAACCCAGAACCAATAGCCCCCGAAGCTGCTTCCCCCTCCCCCCAACCCGCATCTCCCCCTTCTAAAGCCGCTGCATCCTCGACCGCCGCATCTCCGGACACCCCACAGGCAGCTTCCCCTGCACCAAAACCCGCTCCCACTGCTGCTGCGCCAGCAAGCCCAGCTTCTCCTGCACCAAAAGCCGCCGCGCCTAAGCCTGACTCTTGGAGGGAAGCCGTTAACACAGCTCAGAAAGCAGCAATTTCGGCCCAAACGGCTCAGTCTCAAAATGAGTGGATCGCAGTAGCAAGCCAGTGGCAGCAAGCGGTTAAGCTCATGAGAGCCGTACCGTCAACCAGCCCGAACTATCAAAAGGCTCAGCAAAAAGCGGCAGAGTATCAGGCTAATCTGATTGTTGCCAACCGCAGGGCGGCAGCAGCGCCTTAAGAGTTTTGATTTGAATACTGGATGCGCTAAAAGTCAAAAGTCAAAAGCCAAAAGTCAAAAAACTTGTTTTTACTGAAAGCTTTCTTACTTTTGACTTTTTTCAATTTTATTAAAATTTCATTTAACTTTCCCTATTGCTTTAACTCCAAAAGCTGTAATTCTTTTTCATTCAATCCTTTTTAAGCCCATTCTATTTTCATTTTAATTTCAAATCCCGTAGCATCGCCAGCCGTAAAATCCAATCAACAGTCAACAATCGCCCGACAGCCGGACTCCATCTAATTCATCTGCGTTAATCTGTGTTTATCTGCCAACTCTCAGCTTCATGGTAGCAACTTTTTGGAAAACTCCTATTAACATTCATTTATTTACCTTGATTTTTTTATGCCGACCTACTTACATTTATACACAGCGAGCGGGATGCTCGCACTCCTGCCTGTAAAAACAAAATTTACTCAACAAACACAGCAACAACTCGGTTTCTTGGATAAACCGGGTTGCTAAACACAGAGCTTGGTTTAAATCTGTTCTTCCCCTTGATTAAAACGCTGAATTCCTTGATTTTCTTCTAGGCGCACAATACCATCTTTGGGAATATTATTGAGGATGCCTGTCAATGAATTTTGCCTTATTTTCAAAGCTTGTTCCTGATTTTTGTACTCAGCCAGTTCGCGCTGTAAATTGTCAATAGTCTGTTGAAAATCGGCGGCTTGTCTGAGCATTTCTTGTTCTGAAAAGTCTAGCAATTGAATTAGATTAGCCACTTGAGCTTCCAGTAATTGGGTATCGTAAATATTGTTATTGGTAACAAACATTGTAGAATTTTCTGAATAGTCAAAAACATTTTGTTCGTCAGGGATGGACAATGCTGTTTTGACACTAAGTGCCAAATATTTAAACATTTCAGCCGTGCTTTGGGGAATTTTAACTTTCAGGAACATCACTACCGCAAACAAACTTCCTGACGGCATAAGTCCCCCAAATCCCAAGACAGACTTGACTTTGTAGGGGATAATTAAAGAATTTTGCTCTGGAATAAAGGGGCTGCCTTTTGCCTGTGATACGTGAAAAATATTTAATACTGCAGGCTCTAATTGCAGAAACCTTTCTCGCTCAATTCCAAGGAATGTAGGAATGTCTAAACCAAACTGCCGGATTATTTCCGAAATCGCCGGCATTTGAGCCACTAACTTTGTACTAACTAATGGAATAGCTGTATTTTCTGCTGCTGTGTGCCGAGAATTCCACTGCGGTTCTGTGCCTGCGGCTGCTAGCAGAGTCCAACATTTCATGTCGGGGGCGGGGGAATTGCCTTTCATCAAGCGGCGCGCGGATTGTTGCAATGAGTCTTCTAATTCCCCGTAGGGATGAGTTTTGAACAAACGCACTAAGGCACAGGTATTTTCTCCAGTTTGCGAATCGCAAAAATATCGGTAAATATAGTTAACAATCTTCTGGCTGCTGGCTTCCATACTAGCAGTATTTCTACCTAACTGGCGCAGGACTAAGCTGCATTTCGCCATGTCTTGCGGGGTAAATAAGGTAATATCGTACATTAAAAAATGCTCTCCAAGAGATCAAACACTCTGGTTCATTTATCGTTAAGGTCGCTCAGCCATCCGGAATCCTACTGAGAGTTTTGAACAAAGTGTTAGTTAAAATATGTATAAAATTTGCCAGCCCAATGCAGCAGTTGCATGGCAGGAGACAGAAATTAAGATTAAAGAAAAAAAATCTATCCCCTAGGGTAGGCCGCAAGGACAAAAAAGCCGATGTATAATCTATAGAAAGATTTTTTGCGGCAAATCCCCCAAAGGTATTAAAGAAACCGGGTTTTTCACCGGATATGCCTCGCGTTTTACATGGCATTTTCGTAGATAAAAGTCTGTTTCTGCGTAAGCTATATTCACCGAAACCCAAGAAACTCAAGCTGCAATTTTTGTGGCGGGCGATCGCGCGCCGACCGATCAAAAATTGGTTTAATTTCGTCAGTCTGCGACGCAGAAACCGGGTTTTATTCCAAAGAAAAAACCCGGTTTTTGGCGTATTGGTAAGTAGATGCTGTGTCCCAAAATTTTAACAACCCCAAAGAACTCTACTCTGCAGGCTGAGACTTTGCTTCCAGGGCATCTTTAGCAGACAATCCCTGATCTTGAACGCCAAAATACCACAAACTAGCAGCAGCTTCGGCGCGAGTCACTGATTTCTTAGGCTGAAACAGTGTAGTAAAACCAAAAACGCGGCGAATATTCGCCAAATCTCCATTGTTAAAATCAGCTAAAACTGCCCGCGATGCCTGGGAATCAATTTTAGAAACATCTTGAAAACCCCACTTTTCTTTCACTCCGTCAATGTTAGCTGTCGGTAAAACTTGACGAGTATCTAAAGGCACTTTCCAGAGAATCATTGTTTCGCGAGTTAAAGGTGCATCCGGGCGAAATTTCACATCTTTAGTTTCTCCAGAAAGCGAACTCGGAATTACACCGGCTTCTGCTAAACCTTGAATTGCTGAAAAATCTGGGTCTGTTTTGGATACGTCAGAAAAAGCCGGTTCGCTAGAGTCTACTGCTAATCTAATTTGTTTGGCTTGACGGCTAGCATAAATCTGATTGTTAGCTGCTACTAACCAGCGGGCGTATTCGCGCCGAGTGATAATTTTGTTGGGTTTGGGCAAAATGCTGCCAGTTTCTAAATTAGCACTTTCGGCAGATGGCACTTTCAGCACTTCCAACTGAGTTAAATCTGCCACATACTGCCGCAACTGTTGAGGAATTTGGCCGTCTTGTTGGCTAACTTTTGCTGATTTTGGCGAGGCGGATGGCCCTGGAGTAGTTCCCTCTGAATTAGATGGAGTTGGTGAAGCGGTTGGAGATGGGCTAGATTCGGAATTATTAGGTTGGGGACTGGCGGCAATTTCTGGGCTTTCTTTGCTGTAGTCGATCGCAAATTCTGTAGAACCCCCTACTTTCTGAGTAGGAGAAAGCGACACTGTTACCCGCAAATTATCTCGGGTTGCTACCAAAGAACCTTGTCCCTCGGCGGTGGGGCGGCTGACTATTTCCCAGTTGCGACGCCCAAACTCTGTGGAGTAAAAGTTCTGAACCGAATTAACCGGATCGGTGCTTTCCCAGCGCAGCCGCACATTTTTTTGCGAGGGATCGGTTGGCCCACCAACTTCGATTAACTCAGCATTAGGATAGAGTGGAATCTCTGTCGGGAAATCGGGAGGAAGTTTGGCGGTAGAGTTTGTCTCAGTTGCTGTAGCTGGCGGCGCGGAAGAGAAAACCGCGGGATTTTGTGTTAATTTCGGATCGGCGGCTAATGATTCTTCGAGTGCCTTGCTGTTGGGGCTGTTTGCACAACCTGTGACAGCAGCCAGCAGACACACAGCCAGCCAAGTATTTACAGTAGCGAGTATATTGGTTTTAGTGGTTTTAGTGATTTTAGATCGTCCTTGAGAGTTGCCTCGCCGTTGAGTAAATATAATATTCAGCATAAATCGTTCCTTTGCAGATATATTTCTAGGCTAGCGCAGATCGATCTGGGAAATATATTTATTACGCAAATGAAATTTCTGTATTTACTTCTAGTTACTGCTACATTACTTGTCTGGCCTGTCAAGTTTGCCCGTCCCGCTGCATCTCAACCAGCCCCGCTGCGGACAGCCATTCCGACGCCAGAGTGGCAGCCATTTTGCTCGGCGATGGGTCAGTTTGCGATCGATATGCCGGCCAATCCCAAAATTAATTCCGAAATTTTTTCAAATCAAATTATTGCTCATACATACCGATCGAACTTAAAAAACAAAGAAACTTATTTGCTTCAATACTTCGATCTAGATTTTAGGCTGAGGAACAATAATATCAATAATATCAGAATTACTTTAAATAATGCCGTTGATGTTTTCGTCGTGGCAGCGAATGCTAAAGTCTTGCAAGTGCGGGATATTTCCCTCGGAGGCTATCCGGGAAAAGAATTTGAGTTTCAGCCGCTTTCCCCCACTGAACCTGTAGGTGTAGGTCAAGTTTTTTTGGTGGAAACGCGCGTTTACGGGTTGGTTGCCACTACCCCAGAACCAGAAAATGCTCAAAAATTTCTCGACTCTTTTCGTTTGTTTTGAAGCAGTAGGTTCGGCAATGAGTAGTGTAGGAGATTGAACGGATTTAATCGGTGGATGTCGAGGGAAGAAGTCGGAGGTTCGAGGTTCGAGGGAAAAATTAGTTGGGATTGGCGATGGAATTTATTAATAAAACTTACGCTTTTCAACTGGGTGTCTAGGAAAATATTGACTCGGACAACGAAAAAATTCGGCATCAACAGAGTTTCTGAGGAATAATTCGGTCAGAAGTCATTAAGTTAAATGTGAATTAATACTTGATTTTGTTTTTTGTACTCTATCTAACGGCATAGATAAATTTTACACCCGTGGAGCGATGTGGATACTTCTTCAACTTTATATCTTCGAGATAAGGATTTTTAAATCGCAGAAAGCACAAACAAAGATTCTGTCTTGCTGCATCTGGCTCACACCTGACTCCACCAAGTCAGGGAAGTCAGGCTCATCGAAAGCTTACCCGGAGGGTATTAACATATTATGAACAAACTAACACCCATGATCCTCAGCGGCATCCTATTATTTGGAGCTGCTGCTTGCAGCGAGGGGGCTAAAACTAGCGCTGATGCTCCTAGTTCTACCACAGAAAATACCACCAGCCCGCCCCCAGCCGAGACAGTTCAAAAAACTCAGGGTGACGCAACGAGCGATATTCGCAAAAACCAAGCAAATTCTGATATCAGGGCCAGAGAACAGCGCAACAATGTGACGGGCGGCGATGCAATAAGAGCCGATGGCGACCTCCAAAGTGAAGTGCGCTCGAAGTTAGAAGTAAACATCACTAAGGGTCAGCTAACTGTTGACGCCAAAGAGGGGGTTGTCACTGTAGGTGGCACAGTTCCCAATCAAACCGATCTAGCTAAAATTGAGCCGCTAGCTAAAGAGATTAAGGGTGTCAAAGATGTGAATGTTACGGCTGTTGTCGCCCCTGCTGCACCCGCATCGCCTAGCAGCAGTCAATAAATTAGCCGGAAGAAGTCCGATGGAAAGATGTAGTTATCTAGGTAGGATAGAAGTCTGAGGGAAGAGGGTAAAGTTTTGCATTGTAAGATTGCTTGCGGAGCAGAAGATTACAATGCTTAGGTGACTCTTTAGAGAGATCGGGGTTTTAAGTGAAGTTTAAATTAAATTTGAAATTCACCTATTCAAAACTCTCGCAATACCTGCAACTTCCCCTTCCCAATTTCCGATTTTATATCCCGGAGAATTAGTGGAAAACCAACCTGAAGATAGAGCGGGAAGTTATTCCCAGCGACCGATGAAAATTGTTGGAAAAAATGAATAAATGTGATAGATGGCAGAACATAAATTCTGTAGTTGTGTAAAAGCAGTATATTTTGCAGGAGAAATAAAATGGCTTTAGGTCAACACAAGCGAGCTGTAGGAGCATTTTCTAATTACCGAGATACGGAACTAGCCCTGCTGGAACTGCAAAGTAGCGGGTTTCCGATGAATAAAGTTTCGGTAGTTGGGGAAAATCTCGATCGCAGCGATATTGCCGGCGCTAGCGCTGGTAAGGGTACCGACGAGAAAGTGGGCGGCGGCGCAAAAGCAGGCGCGACAGCAGGAGCCGTGACGGGCGGTTTGATTGGGTTACTCGGAAGCATTGGAGCGCTAGCGATTCCGGGAGTTGGCCCGGTGATGGCGGGGGGCGCGATCGCAACTCTGCTGGCAGATACTGTAGTCGGAGGCGCGATTGGGGCTGCAGCAGGCGGTTTGGTCGGCGGTTTGGTCGGTTTGGGAGTTCCCGAAGCAAAAGCTAAAGTTTATAACGATCGCGTCTCGCGCGGAGAATATTTGGTATTCGTAGAAGGAACAGATGCCGAACTTGCCACAGCCGAAGGAATTCTGAGCGTGCGGGGCATTCAGGATTGGGGCATTTACGATGTGCCAGCAGACACCGGCCGCAGAGCTTCAGGTCGCCAGAAGCGCGCTGTGGGAGTATTTTCAACCCGCCGCGAAACGGAACACGCACTGGGAGAACTGAGAACTGCCGGTTTCGACATGAATCGGGTTTCGGTCATCGCTAAGGATGCTGACTCTAAAGGCGACATCGCAGGCATTGACGTGCACGACAGCACCGACAACAAGGCCGATGAAGGGGCTACCAAAGGCGCCCTCACAGGTGGCACTTTGGGCGGTTTGACAGGCTTGTTGGTAGGTCTGGGCCTAGTGGCAATTCCGGGAATCGGGCCGATTATGCTGGCAGGAGCCTCAGCTACGGCGATCGCCACTACACTAGCCGGTACGGCTTTGGGTGCGGCAGCAGGCGGCTTGATAGGAGCTTTAGTCGGTCTGGGAATTCCCGAAGAGCAAGCTAAAGTATACAACGATCGCGTGGCAAGGGGAGATTACTTGGTACTGGTTGACGGCAGCGAAGCAGAAGTCGCTAAAGCTGAAACCATTCTGAGTCGCGGAGGCATTCAGCATTGGAACACTTACGACTATACTCCCAGCGTCGATAGCGCTCGGGCTGATTACGGCGCACCTGGCACTCCTGGGGTTGATACTACGCCTGGTATTTACGATCCCAATCAGGGCGTTACCGGCCGCTCTCTGATTTAATACTTCAGATTTGGTTTGGGTATTGTTTATACTTCCTGCCGGGTAGTTGCACTCGCGCACTCGGATTGTGGAAAGCGATCCAACCAACACCGGCCTGCTAGGAGTTTTACGCTTCGCAGGTAAAATTATCCCCAAAGTCGGCTTTTGCTCTGAAAGCCGGCTTTTGTTTTGGAAACTTAAAAAAGCCACCTGTCAAAAGTTTAATTTTGATTGGGGGGCCCGGGCCGCGAGCTGGGGTTTGGGCCGGAGGATCGATGATCGGCTCCCTGAATTTTTACACCAGAAATCCGCAGCGGTTTTTTAGTCTGTAACACTCACTACTGCTCGATTTTAAACCCCGCAGTATTATCAAATTTGATGACCTAAATTACCACAGATATTGCCCAGTTAGTCAAAGAGCGACTATCTTTAATTATGGGTGGTTAATTTCACCAACTTATACAGGTGAAGTAACCAGTCCCGCGCGCCCAGAAATGCCTGCGGTGGTCGGCAAATATTAGAATAATAATATTGCCGGAGCCTTCGGGCAAGAGTTAGGCTGGTCATTAAGTTGGCTGTAGCAACCCAATTGCCGTTGGCAAGACCTGCTACAGGAATACAGTTTTTCTGGGAATGCCTCAGCGAAACATTTGAGAAGCCCAGGAACAGCTTTTATGTCCGGGAGCGCGTCTGGTGTCGGGTGTTCTGTTAATTAGAACCGCAAGCGCTCATGGATCGAGTAAACATTAACAGCAAGCACAGCAGCGCGGGAGCACAATGGCTCGCGGCTCATTTTTTCGCGAAATCTCAGGCTCGCCGCAGCGTATTGTTTGCTTTGCCTGCGACTCGCTCAGCATTCCGAGGGAAAGATCCTTCCTGTGGGATTTCACGCTGTGGGCAGCACAGTGGGGGGAGGTGAAACTGGCTGAGCTGACCGGGCTCTGCTTTCATGGACGATCGAAGATAGAAGGCACTTATTTAGAAGGCATTTGGGGTTGAAGCTCCGATATCTTGTTTCTTGATTGCACTAATAAATTCGATCGCCTGTACCAGCAATTTTTCCGGTCAGAATGCGGCGCGGATGCCGCCAGCAATACCCCAAATATTCGATCGACCTTGACAAGATCCATCGACAACTTCTCGGTATTTTGGTAAATGGTTAGCAGTTAATAGTTAGTGATTAGCAGTTAGTATAAATACAACTAACTATTAACAACTAACATCAACCGCCAACTAATTACTAGGAAAATAATAGTTACAGGGCTTACACGTGGCGAGAAACTCGGTTGCTTCATCAATGCCGCGCTTAAAACACCCAGATTCTTTACGAAAAACCGGGTTTTTCGTGAGTTCTAACTAGGTGAGCGCAGCGATGTAGGAATCAGCCAGTTTTGACAATTGTTAATGTGGCAGTATTGGTTGAAAAAACATACTGCCAAACACGATAGTACAAATTTTCAGACAACATTGAACATCGAGAAATTAAGGAAACTCACTCATTTTTTTTATGACTTTCACTGAGCTTTTAAGTGCCGATGAACTTTTAACTAGACATAGAAACGGGGAACGAGATTTTCGAGGGGCTAACCTCATGGCGGCTCAATTGAGTGAAGCTAATCTCAGTCGAACAAATTTGAGCAGCGCTAATTTCAAAGGTGCCAACTTAATTAGAAGCAAACTGATTGGAGCTAATTTAAACGCCACCGACTTGAGCGGGGCTAATTTGTCTAAGGCGAAATTAATTGAAGCTAACCTCGGGAATTCTAGTTTAACTGGAACTGTGGCGATCGCAGCAGATTTTAGCGGAGCAAATCTCAGCGGAGCAATCTTCTCTCAGGCTGACTTGAGCAAAGCTGTGATGACGGGAGCGAGTTTAGTGGGAGCTTGTTTGCTAAGCGGCTCAAAACTAACGGAGGCTAGTTTGAGCGGGGCAACGCTGAGCCGAGCAATTATGAGCGGGGTTGACTTAAGCAGAGCAAATCTGACTAGAGCTATTCTCAGCGAGGTAGATTTGACCGGAGCGAACCTGAGCGGGGCAACTTTAACTCGGGCTTATCTCAATCGCGGAAATCTCAGCGGCGTCAATTTAGTTGGGGCTTGTTTGAGCGAAGCGAGTCTGCGGGAGGCTTCTCTTTGCGCTGCTAATTTGAGCGGTGCCCACTTGAGCGGTGTTGACTTGCAATCGGCCAATTTAAATGGCTCTAATTTGAGCGGTGCCGACTTGCAGGGAGCTAATTTGAGTAAAGCTAATTTAAATGGTTTGATCCTGCACAATGCTGATTTGAGGGCTGCGAATTTGAACAAAGCTTCTTTGCGGGGAGCTAACTTGAGCGGTGCGAATTTGGCAGGTGCGAGCTTGCTGGAAGCAGATTTGCGGGGGGCGAATTTGAGTCACGCCAATTTGTCGGGAGCGGGTTTGCTGCTGAGTTCTCTGACAGGGGCGAATTTGACAGGAGCTAATTTGTCGGAGGCTAATTTGATTGGGGCGAGCTTGAATGTTGATAATTTGAATGAAGCAGCTTTGGGCGGGGCGATTTTGCCGAATGGAGCTACTCACAGCCGGGATTGATGGGTTGATTGAGAGAAAATAGTTTTGAGTTTTAAGTTAAAGAATCTTTAATTTAAAACTCAAAACTTTTAACAATAAAGAATTCTGGATTGAAGAGCCATAATTCTGTTGCGGGGGGCGGGTTTATCTAGATTGTTGGTGGGAGTTAGATATTGTTGGTAAAACCCGCCCCTACGGGTTTATCGATCGCGCGGTACCTGATGTCAGTAGATTTTAACTGGGATTATTCAAAGATTTTTGCACGGATTCCAACCACTCTCGGACTGTTTGATTTTCGGATTGCGGGTCGTAGTAACACCCTAATTCATCGAGGATGAATGCTTCTAAATCGGCTGGGGCGATCGGCATTTCTAGCAGTTTGCTGAGTTCTTGCGATGCAGCTTCAACACTTGCGGGCGGTTCGCTGCTGCGGTAGTTGTTCACTACATCGCTGGAAGTGTCAGCTTCTAATGGCCAGTCTTGGTGAAAGTAGGAACTGAAAAATTGGGTTAAATGAGGAAATCGATCGATCATTGGGGATAGGCTGTGAGAATAAAGTATCCGGGAGGTAATTTGGCGCTGCGCTGGAGGACGATTCTCAGGCGAGATGTTGAACTTGCTTTGGATGCGCGGCGACGCAGAGTCATGCCAATTATTCTGTTGGCATTGTAGTCGATCGTATAACGATTGCCTCGACTTTTTACCCAGGAGTCGATCGCACTTTGATTTCTGTTCATTGCTTCTGCAATAGCCGCTTCGGCGACGGAACGGTTAGTAAAAGAAGATGCGGCAGAAATTCTCGTTTCGCTTGCGAGTCGCTGTGCTAGTTGTGCTTCTGTTTTGCCAACGTGTCTTTCTAAAGTGTGTCCTCCTGCTGATTCGTGAGAGTCTAATCCGCCGCCCGGTATGTTGGGTACAAAAGCTACGGTGGTTTGTGGTATGGTTGAGATTTTCGGTGCAACAACCGTGGCGTAAACAGCAGGTATAGCCGATTGGAATAATATAATTATGGAGGCGATCGCGCACAGGATACCTAAAAACTTTTTTAGGCGATCGAGTTGATTTTTCATTGCTGTTAAATCTCTTCCTTATATTTAGTATAGATGCTGGCTTTTTTTGTCTCTTTCCTAATTTATCATTCCTAAGTTAGAAATTACGCGCAGCATTTAAATATACGGGGTGCAGTGCGCGCCCTACGATTATTCATAGTAGTTCGCGATGTCTGTGGTTTACAAAGCTTCACTCACTATGAGAGAATGTTAATAATTCTTTGAAAAAATCACTAATGATTGATGATACATTAATTGATTATCTTTAGTCTTTGACGCACGGGTTCAGAAACCGGGTTTTTTGCGAAATACTTCGTTACGCCCGCAGAAACGGCCAAAAACCCGGTTTCTTGGGTTTTGATGCGTAAGTCCCGATCTTTAAAAAATTGAAAAAATGCAAGTAGTTATCCTAGCAGGTGGTCTCGGTACTCGTCTGAGAGAAGAAACAGAGTTTCGTCCCAAACCCTTAGTTGAGGTGGGGGGGCATCCGATTATTTGGCACATCATGAAAATCTATGCACACTACGGTTTCCAAAACTTTATTGTGTGCTTGGGCTATCGCGGCAACATGATTAAAGAATATTTCCTCAATTATGAAGCCATGAACAATGACTTTACTATCTGTCTGGGACGCCAAAATACCATCACTTATCACGAGGAACATCTCGAACAAGATTTTAAAGTGACACTGGCTGAAACTGGCGCGGCAAGCATGACAGGAGGGCGGGTAAAACGGATCGAAAAATATATCGATCGCGATAATTTCATGGTGACATACGGCGATGGAGTTGCTGATGTCAATATTGACGCCTTGATGGATTTTCACAAGTCTCACGGTAAGCTGGCAACTGTCACCACATTTCGCCCGATTTCTCGCTTTGGGATTTTGGAGGTAGACAGCGACAGCCGCGTAGTACAATTTACTGAAAAACCTCAAATCGACGGCTGGATTAGTGTTGGATATATGATATTTAACCGCCGGGTATTTGAGTATTTGGGGGGAGATGATTGTATTTTAGAGCAGGAGCCGATGCAGCGTTTAGCGGCAGAGGGGCAGTTGATGGCTTACCGTCATGAGGGCTTCTTCTTTGCGATGGATACTTTTCGAGAATACAAGTATTTAAACGAACTTTGGGATGAAGGCAAAGCTCCTTGGAAAGTGTGGAAATAAGTTAGTTTTGGCATTCTCAGTCAGCCTTTTATGAATGGGCAAGATGCCCGTTCCACAAAAAATTTACTTTTTGTGGAACAGGCATCTTGCCTGTTCTATAGAATGGTGCAAAATCTGAGAAACTAAGTTAGTTTGGGGGCAGATTTTTAGGCTGATTCACAAGAATTTAGAGAAAAACAACTATATTATAATTATATAAAATGGATTCCCAAGATATTCTCAACAGCACAGAAACTTACCTACAAAAGTGCGTTTCACCCTACGCGGAAATTATCGACAGCAACTCGGAAGCGCTAGAAAAAGCAGTTGCGGGATTGGAAGATCGATCGCTCTTAGCATTGCGAGTTCCCCAAAAATGGGGCGGCGCTGAAATTGCACCGGAGATTTTTCACCAATATCAGGAATTGACGGCTCGATATTCCGGCGCTTTGTCTTTCCTGCAAACTCAGCACCACAGCGCCACTGCCATGCTTGCCAACAGCGACAATGAAATGCTAAAAAGCAGATACTTGCGGGCGATCGCCCAAAAAGAGTTACGCTTGGGTATTGGCTTTTCGCATTTGAGGCGATCGGGCAATCCGGCAGTCACCGCAACTCCCACAAAAGCGGGCTACTTACTGTCAGGAAAAGTTCCTTGGGTAACAGGTTTTGGCTTGTTTCAAAAGTTTATTGTAGCTGCGGTACTTCCTGACGAGCGCGCTGTTTTCGGTTTAGTGCCTTTTGCCAATATTGAACGCGAATATGGTAAAATAGCGTTCAGCGAAATCATGCAGTTAATCGCCATGAACTCGACTAATACTGTGACAGCAACTCTCGATAATTGGTTGCTGCATGAATCGGAAATAATTTCAGTTAAACCTGTCGGCTGGATTTCGGAAAACGACAGCAAAAATATACTGAATTTTGTTCCGGCTACTTTTGGCTGTATTCGAGCGGGATTGGATGTAATTGCAGCAGCAGCGGCGGCTGCTAAAAATTCACCATTTATAGCGACAGCTTGTCAAAAACTAGAGCAAAAGCTCGATCGGCTAAAACAGAATTTCCCACAATCTCAACATAGCTCGAAAGCAGAACAATTAGCGCTGCGAGCTCAAGCCATTGACTTAGCGGTGCGTTGCGGGCACGCTGCGGTTGCAGTTTCTAGCGGTGCTGCTAACGGTATTGTTCACCCGGCCGGGAGAGTTTATCGAGAAGCTTTGGTGTATACTGTTTCCGGGCAAACAAAGGATGTGATGGCAGCAACGCTCGATCGACTAATCGAATTTTAGATTTTAGATTTTAGATTTTAGATTTAGTTCGCAGAAAATCAACAAATCAACTGTGTTTAATAAATAATAGATATATTTTACCTGATGACAAACAACTTTAACTCAAATAACTTAAAAACGATCGCCTACAGCAAAATTGTAGACTTAACCCATTCAATCCACCCAAATATTCCCATCTGGCCCGGAGATCCGGCTGCAGAATTTGAAACTGTATCTCAAATAGAAAAACACGGCTATTTCCTGCGAAAATTCTCAATCGGAGAACACAGCGGCACTCACATCAACGCACCCAACAGCTTTCATGCAGGAGGCTCCAGCATTGATAGTTATTCCCCGCAATCCCTCGTTGTGCCGGCAATTGCGATCGACATCCGAGAGCAAAGTCTTGCCAATCCCGACTACACTTTAAAAATTGATGATATATTGACTTGGGAACGGCAGCACAAACTTATAGAACCGGGAAGTCTAGTTTTATTATATACTGGCTGGCAAGAAAAATGGGATGACGAGCGAGCATTTTTTAACCGAGACGAGATCGGAATTTGCCACTTTCCCGGATTTGGCAAAGCAGCAACTCAATTTTTGCTAGAAGAACGCTCGATCGCTGGAATTGGAACCGACACCCACGGAGTAGATACCGGGCGAGATGAAAGTTTTGCGGTTAACAAATTGGTATTGGAAAAGCAGCGAATAGTGCTGGAAAATCTGGCAAATCTCGACTTGTTACCTGCGGCTGACATCACTTTAGTTATCGGAATCTTGCGCCTGTTGGGAGGTTCCGGCTCGCCAGTCTCGGTGTTAGCTTTTGTTGCTTAGTACGGTAAAACTTACATCTTGCGCCCTACTCAAAAACAGGCAAGATGCCTGTTCCACAAAGAGTGAATTTTCTCGCTTCACAGGCAAGATGCCTGTTCCTAAACAGATAATTGAGAATGGTGCAATATATCAGGTAAAATTAGATTGAGAGAAGTCGAGTAAAAACAATCAGATTAATGACAGAACTGCCCAAGGATCTCAACGAGGCGATCGCCCAATCCCGCATTGCCACCGCCGCTGCCCTCTCGGACGGCAAAACTCTACTGCAAGTCGAATTAGTATTTCCAGAAATCGCCCTGCAAGCACAGTCTATCACCCTACAATTTCTCCCAGAATTTGAGGAAATTTATCCCGGAGTAAAAGTCTTTTTTCCCGACACAGGTGCGGCAGCCCTCGCGCGCCGCGACTGGGGAGAAACACCGTTTAAAGTCACTGATTTGGGCAGCAGTCGCACTCCTGTTGAAGACAAAATAGCACCGGAAGATCGACTTTTCCTCGCCATCAATCCAGCAGCCGTAGAAGTGCCCCAAGTCGAACAACTTTACATAGCTGCGGCGGGTCGCCCAGTAATTCTACTCAACCCGCGCCTCGAAGATGTTGCCACCATAGGTATAGGCTATGCGGGCCGCCAATTGCGCGATCGATTCCTCAGCAAAATTGAATCCTGCTACTATATCAGACCCCTAGACACTGCTGCTTTATTCCGCTGCTACCCCCAACCGTGGCAAGTGTGGCTGGAAACCAACGACGAATACGAACTAATTTCTGAAACCGCCCAAAAACCTGTCGGAGACGATTTAGAGCGGATTTTAGCCAAAGCAATCGGAACCCCCGATCCTGACTCCACCACACCTGCCAAACCCCTAAAAAAGAAAGGTTTTTTGGCAGAGATCCAGACATTCCTCAAAGCTTTGACTCAGTGACAATAGTTAAGGCTCGATCGTATTTTAGGGTGCCTCAGCTAGGATTATTTTCGACTTAATCCGTCGCCTAATCGCTGATGCACCCTCAAGCGTGAAATAACTCAAAGCTTTGCCTCAGTAACAGCAGTTGCAGAAGCACAATCAACAGCTTGCCTGTGTTTCTATCAGTAGCTACGCAAACAGAAACTGGCGAGCTTTACACGACATTTATACAAAGCAGTATAATGGGTGACACCCCTTCACCGTGAAAGAGGGGAGGCAAATAGCAGCAAAATCAGATGCTATAAGCTAGAGATGGGGGTTTTGAGTCAGGGAAGCGGATAAACACAATGGAGCGCCGGCGCATTGTTATCGGGGACGTACACGGGCATTACGACGGGTTAATGACCCTGCTAGAGGCACTTGCCCCCAGCTCGAACGATCGCGTCTATTTTTTGGGAGACTTAATCGATCGCGGCCCCAAAAGCGCTCAGGTATTAGATTTTGTGCAGCAAAGCCCCTACCAAACTCTGTTGGGAAACCACGAACAACTGATGCTGGAGGCTTTGTCGGGGACGCCGATGGATATGCGAGCGTGGCAATCTTGGCTCTACAGTGGCGGCGATGCGACAGTAGCCAGCTACAGAGATACAGGGATGATGCCTTACAAACACTTAGAGTGGCTGCGATCGCTCCCCACGCACCTGGACTTAGGGGACATCTGGCTGGTTCACGCCGGCGTTGACCCCCATCTGTCGATCGACGAACAGTCGATCGAACAACTGTGTTGGATTCGCAGGGAATTTCACACCATGTCGAAACCCTATTTTCCCAATAAATTAATTATCACCGGTCACACGATCACGTTTACCTTTCATGGGGTCAGACCGGGCGAATTAGTCAGGGGCGAAGGGTGGTTGGATATTGACACGGGTGCTTATCATCCCAAAAGCGGCTGGCTGACAGGATTTGACCTCAGTTACCGCAGAGTTTATCAAGTAAATGTATTTAACAATCAAGTCCGAATTTTGCCGTTTGACGAAGTTGTCAGGCAATTGAAGCCGCAGCCGATTGCACCCCCCGAACCTGCGATCGATTCTGTTGTTCAATAGCGCGCAGTGTTAAATCAAGTTTTAGTTGTAGGGTATGTCAGCTTAAGTCCGATATCTTAAATCGAAATTAACTTGCTGCTGACTTACCCTAGTAACTGGATTTGTTTTTTAACGAACCGCGAAGGCGCTAAGAGCGCGAAGAAAGAAAAGAGAAGATAAGACAAGAGATCGCCTGACAGATTTAAAATTTCTACGAACCTAAAAGCCTGCGGATTTCTAGCCTGTAATCCTCATTATTCAAACCTTCACCGCTAGCAAGATCCGGATCTATAGCCTGCGAAATAGCAGCAATACGATCGCCAGTTGCCGGGTGAGTGCTCAAAATGCTAGGAGGAGAAGGCTTGTTGAGCAACTTTTTCATAAAATCAACCATCCCAGATTGAGCGTAGCCTGCTCGCCCCATAGTTTGCAATCCCAACCGATCTGCTTCATACTCAGCTTGGCGACTGTGGGGGCGCCGCAAAGCCAATTCCACCCCAATTTGAACCGCCTGAGATCGATTGAGCCCTGTCGCCGAAGCTACACCTGAAGCGATGGCCATTTGACGCATTTGTTTAATCGCGTGGCGAGCATTAATGTGAGCTATTTCGTGGGCTATCACACTTGCCAATTCTGCTTCATTGTCCGCCGCTGCCATCAAGCCTTTATTCACATAAACAAAACCGCCCATTGTCGCAAAAGCATTAATATTGTCGTCGTCAATCACTTGAAAAGTATAAGGAATATTCGGGCGAGTGCTTTCCTGGGCCAGTCGCTGACCGATGCGGTTGATATATAGTGTAGTGGCGCGATCGCGGTCAATCTTAAACTCGCTGTTCGCCAACTGCTGATTAATTTGTCGGCCAATAGTCACCTCTTGGCTATCGGACATATTCGACAATTGGATAACTTGAATGCCGCGAAAAATCAGTTCAGGCAAAGAAAATGCTTGAGTCGGTTCCGGGGAAACCACCCAGATACCCGCAGCCACAATCAGGGACAGAAACAGATAAATCCCCCGGCCGCAGGTACGCCGGCAAGTCAACCAAAAACTTTTTAACATGATTGATAAGTGGCAGAAGTTAGATAAAATTTGAGGAAAAACTCGAAACGTCACTAAATAGGCAGACGTAATTTGAGGCTGCTTAGTTGCTATTCTAGCTTTTTGTCAATTTTTAACCGTGCCACCCGCTTCTGGGCGATCGAGCCAAGACCAGCCAACCGCCGTCAACTGCCTTCTGGGTTAAGTGCGCCAGTCATGCGGATTTTGGGCGATCGTTGTGGTAATATCTTTTAGCTTCAGGACTTACGCATCAATAAAGTATGTCATTGCCAGCGGTAGCTCAGCAATAGCAGCATCTGTTTTTCATCGATGTCTGCGTAAGTCCTGAGCTTGTAAACATACTCCTGTCGCTATCAGTATAATAGGCGATTATGAAAATTTTAGATTCTCAAGGCCGGCTGTTCGGCAAACTCAGCATCCTAGACGTAGCTGCCGCTACGATCGTACTGTTAGTTGCAGTCGGAATCTTTTTCTTTCCCGGCACTTCTGGCGGTTCCGTTGCCCAAGTCGGCACCAGTGTCAAACCTGTAGAGATTGATGCAATTGCGATCGGTCTCAAAGGAACAAACGTTCAAGAGTTGTTCAAAACAGGGGATAAAATCAATGTGGTGATCCGCAATCAACCCTCCGGTCAGATTACCATCAAATCTGTCAAAACTCTCACCAGAACCCTAGCAGTTCCTCAGCCCAACGGCACTCTGAAAGCTCTCCCCGATCCCAGAGAAGAAGAAGCTTTCAGCAAAAATATGATGTTTACCTTAGAGGGAAAAGGTCAACTTACTGAAAATGGCCCGGTTTTAGGCAATACGAAAGTCAAAATTGGCACTACGCTAGAGCTTGAAGGCAACAAGTACATTTTCAACGCCAGTGTCATCGACGTGCGAGTGAAAGAATAGTCATTAGTCATTAGTCATTAGTCATTAGTCATGACTAATGGAGAATTGGAAATGGGTAATGGGTAATGGCTAATGGGTAATTAATCTTCCTTATTTCGTCTTCCTCCATTCGTTACATCCTCAGAAAGCGAATCCGTTGCCGCAGTTCTTTCTTCGTTTTTCCTCCATCCGTTACATCCCGTACACTGCTCGTTGCCGAACTTCTTCACCCTTGGGAAAGCAATTTTAAATATTGCCGAATTAAGCCAATCGTGACAGCGGGAATTTCTAACTGCGGAGTCAAACCTACGTTTTCCAGAGGTTGAAAAACTTTGATTGCTTCGGGGTTGAGGTTGGCCAACCGCTGGCCGATATCGGGTCCGGTAAACTGCGATTTTTCTCCCCAAATAATCGCTGTGGGCGTTGTTAGCTGAGTGATATACAGCGACAAATCAAAGCACAAATCTCCCCGCACAAAAGACAGGGCTGCATATTCTGCATTTGGTTCCAAAGCAGATTGGAGGTAAGCATCAACAATTTCTTGGTAAACGCGACGGGAATCGGCAAATTGGCGTTGTTCTAGGAAGCTACGGATACCGCCGTCTGTGGCGATTCCGGTACTGTAGAGCAAGCGATCTAAAATCGGCGTGTTGACTAGCTTAGCGAAGAAACTGGTGCCGTAGTCTTGTCCGAAGTCCGACAAACCGCTGGGTATGGTCAAAATTAGGGATTTGAAGAGATCCGGTCGTGCGATCGCAGCTCGAATCGCGATCGCCCCTGTCAACGAAGAAGCAATCACCTCTGTCGGACTGCCGCAAGTTTTTTCTAGAAATTCGATCGACGTTGTGATATAATCTTCAACCTGATAATTTCTTGCCGGATGTTCCGATCGCCCCCAACCGATTAAATCCGGTGCTAAAATTCGGTATTCGCCCGCAAATGCCGGATAAACTTTCGACCATTCGTAGGCACTCGACCCGCCGCCAAAACCGTGAAAAAATACTAAGTTCGGTCGATCTTCCGAAGTTGAGGTCGGCAACCCCATCCAAGGCATTTTTTCAGCAGTGTAGTAGACCATTCTGCCGAGAGAAGTAACTATCGATCGCTGACCGAAGCCAAGGGGGACAAACATAAACTAACCTCAATCGCTGTTATATTTTAGATTCTTTTGGCCCGCCCCGTCTTTGTTTAAAAAACTTGCAAAGCTGGTGGCGTTTTTGTAAAGATTGAGTAAGGATTTAAATCTATTTTAGTACAGGTGAAGCGTGAAACTACAGACAGCCAGTAACTTTTGCGATTTGGGCAGTTCCGCTTTGTAGTTATCCTTACAGTTGCAAACTACCGCCGATCGGAGATAATAGCAAAATGATGGGTAAGACCCCTCAACGAAATAGAGTCTGTTCGCCAAGCCGGAAAGCAGACGCTCGGAAAGGAGGAGTATTAGAACTCGCTTTCAGGCAGGAGGCAGGTTGGCCGACGCTCGCCAATCACAAATCATTAAATCACGATATTTTGCGGAGCAGTGGCTTTTGAGGTCGAAAGTCTTTGTTGGAGGGCGGGCGATGGGGTTTCGATTCCTAATTGCAGGTTTGGCAATCACGGGCCTCGCCGCTATCAAATCCAAAACACAAGAAACAACTAATCTCAGGGAGTTTCAGGGAGGTCTACTAAAAATGCAACTGCTCAGAAAAAGGGATCGCGAGGGTTTTATGGTTGATGCGAAAAGTCTTCAATCTGACGGGTTGGCAGAATTTGACACAGCCTGTCGAAGCATGGATGTCAACGGCAAAAAGTCTTTTGTCGCCACTCCCGAACGCTCCGGTGCAGGTTCAGATGCGCGATCGCGCGCCACGGTACCTGCGATCGTCCGCGTAGCTTTAGAAGACTTGAAATGCTTTGAAGTAGTAGAACACCAGTTTGCACATTGGGGGGTGACTTTTAGCAATGCTGTCGCCATCCAACCTTCAAACCCAGCATTTTCCACGGGTTCTGGGGCAACAGTGTTAATGGGAGCGCCCAAAAGCGGACTGATAGAAGTAATTTTTAAGTATCCAGTTCGCTGGGTGTCGGGACTTGTCACCAGTTCGCGACGAACTGTTTTATCTGCTTGTGACATTGACGGCAACCCAATGGTTCAGGATGAAATGCCGGCGCCCAACCTGGTCGGGTCTAATTCTCCGATCGCCCCTAGGGCTCCCCTGCGCGTAAAAGCTCCTAATATTCATCGAATTACTTTTTACGCTTTTGACGGTCAGCTAGTAGTCGATGACTTGATGTTTGGATTTTAAAGCCATGCCATAAGTAGCGTCCCAAGTCTGCAAACCTTCGAGAAGGGCATTGCGGACTAAAGCTTCTGGTTCCCGACTCAGCATCAGGCGAAAGCACTCGGCAGCGCGGGCACGGGCGATCCTCTTCGAGGGCTTCGCTAACGAACTTTTGACAGAGCTCACAGGGCCAAACCCACCCTGATTCACCAAATCAGTCATTTGGCGCACTGCAATCAAACGCTTGACGGGGTCAGCATCAGTCAAATCCGCCAAGATGCGATCGAGCGCCACTTCATCTTTGGCGGCCCCTAGACTCAACCCTTGCTGCAGCAACAGCCAGAGAATCGCGATCGTACCCAAATTCTGCAAAATTAGGCTCAAAGCCATCCAAGGGCTGCTTGAGTCCGCCCAAATCGCCAAACTCACGTAAGCGCCCAAAGTAGCAATGCCACCGGCGCCGACGGCTAAAACGAATCGGCGGTTCGGCCCCTCCCAAAATTCCTCGCCTTTTGCTGCCAGCAATTGCCAATCCCAGGCCTGCCCTCGGTAAACCAGCATCATCGCTGCTATCCCCAGGCCTGTGGAAAACAGTAACTGGCTGTTCCACCAGCCCCAAACTGCTGCGAGGGTGACAACTGCCAGCCAACCTTTCGAGCGAGTCAAACCCTGTAGCAGCCCCTTGAGAAACGCAGTAGGAACCACAGGCGATCGGGTCCGATCGCTCTTGCCACCTGCCCTCGGGCCCATTGTTTTGTCAGTCCGACCTGTGGCTGTTGCGGTTCCCGGCGGGCCATCATCCGAACTAAATTTCCTCAAAGCTTGGCCATCCGTCATTTCTACAGACAGGTCGCTCAAGGGGAGATTGCCGAGTTCCAAAGTGCGGTCGGACACTTTCACAGGCGATCTATTCACCTTGGTTGTAGTTGTTTTAACTTGATTCATACTGACTTTTTTGCAAAATAACTTAAAGTTATCCAGGCTTTTTTAGCACTGATTTAGATTCTCGGCAAATAAGACTCTAAGTTTCTATGATACCGGAAATTCAACCCCGTTGCGGTACTCGCCACGGGGTTGAATTCCGAGAAATCCTTACCAAAAATAGAGCTATTGAAGATTGCCGAGAAAATTACGAGAGCTTAACGGCGAATATTTCTGCATCACTCTTGAGACAGAACGGCGATCGGAGTTGGCATGATGGCAGAAACCGAATTTTTTTAACTTCCCTAGGGAAATTTTGAGCGATTCAATTCGCCCGCCAAGAAATGCACGACGAAAATTTAGCATTTTGCCCGCAGGGCCGGACTCTGGCTGCTACCGGTGTCAGATGAGGCTGGCTTGGGCTTGACCGCTAGCGGGACGAACCGCAGCCTCTGGGCGGGCCAAAAATTTAGACAGTATTGGTTGATAATATTAATAGCAGAAGCATTCCTAAACTGCTAAGATTTTTGAATTAACGGGAGTTGAGCAAGCCCGTCACGGGGGTTCAAACCGGTACAGCAGCAAGGCAAACAACCGACCGCGCGATCGCGATCGGCAAGTGCGGAGGCTGGAAAAACAACGGCTTTTGACCAAAACCAGACAGAACTGCTGCCCCAAAGTGTGTCTGCGGAGGTTAGGCTAGTGAAGAAAGGAAAAGAAGAGTTACGATCGAGACTTCATTAGTCTACCTTGTAATTTATTGCTCAGTTGTCAAGCCCAACAGTTTTGCATTCTCGCGATGAGCGAGACTATTGGCACTTCCCACAAGTGGGGAACTCGACCTTCAAAGAACTTCGGTTTGATGGTAAAGCCCTTAGTAATATGTAAATACCTTACCGATAACTCGCCGGAACAATCTTGCAAGAAAACCCATGTCTAGTATGCACAACCAATTCACGGTTCACTTCTGGGGCGTTAGAGGTAGCATAGCGTCTCCCGGGGCAGAAACAGTACGTTACGGGGGCAACACGCCCTGTGTAGAAATGCGAGTGGGTGAGAGCCGCCTAATTTTCGATGGCGGTACTGGATTGCGGGTTTTAGGACAAACTCTCCTGTCCCAGATGCCCGTAAAAGCTCATATGTTTTTTACTCACTCTCACTGGGATCACATTCAAGGATTCCCATTTTTTGTCCCAGCTTTTATTCCTGGGAACTGCTTTCACATATATGGGGCTATTGCTCCTAATAAGGCTACTATCCAGCAGCGCCTCCACGACCAGATGCTGCACCCCAATTTTCCGGTACCCCTGCAAATTATGGGGGCAGACCTGAAATTTAACGATATAGAAGTGGGCAAACCGCTGGAACTCGGAGACATTAAGGTGGAAACTGCTTTGCTCAACCATCCCGGGGAAGCTATAGGCTACCGCGTAAACTGGCGGGGGTATGCGGCTGCTTACGTGACTGATACCGAACATTTTCCCGATCGTTTAGACGAAAATGTGGTGTATTTGGCTCAGGATGCTGAGGTGCTGATCTACGACGCTACTTATACCGATGAGGAGTATTATGCCCAGAAGAGCAGCAAGGTCGGCTGGGGACATTCGACTTGGCAGGAAGCAGTGAAGGTGGCAAAGGCTGCTAATGTCAAAAAGTTGGTGATTTTTCACCACGACCCGCTGCACAATGACGAGTTTTTAGACAGGGTGGGAGAACAAGTGGCTCAAAGATTCCCGAATAGTTTGATGGCGCGGGAAGGTTTGTCGTTACAATTGCTGCCTCCTGATAACGATTTGTCTGAAGCGTCGGTGCAAGCGCCTCAAGTGTCTGTCTGAGGGATTTGAGCTTGTCAGATGGTTCGGAAATCTCTATCTGTGAAATCTGACATTGAAGCGAGGGCTGACAATCGAGCATCCAGGATACAAGCCCCCGGATTCATCCGTCCAGAAATAAAAAACCTGTATCCGATAAAGGAGCCCCCGAATTTATCTCGCGCAAGTCAAGGCTTCAATCGAAAATCGCGCAATCGAAAATCGCGCAATCGATTGACCTCACTCAAAGACGGATACAAGCCCCGACTCCTGTCGTGGAAAACCAAAAAGTTTAGACCAAAGTTCAAGCTTCCAGATTTATCTGTGGAGTCAATTCTAAAATCTAAAATCTAAAATCGACTGGCGATCGCAATCTGGCTAAGTATGTCAAAATTTTAAGCGTGTGGGTAACTTCTTCTTGTATCGCTGCTCTGACTCCAACTTCTGTTGCCTTGGGAAACTTTGACGGTTTGCACCTAGGGCATCGACAAGTCGTGCAGCCAATTTTAAATCGATCGCCCGGGCAAAATTCTGCGACGGTTTTTGCCTCGGAATCAAACTTGCGTTCAAACGCTGGCACAGATAAAAATGGGGAAAGCGAACCTCCGGCGACCTGCTACAACGACTCAGCAGCACCGCCCGATCGAGCCGGCAGCGGCCCTAATTATGATGGTTTGATAGGCCCCAGGGCAGATGGCAACAGCCTCTCTGGTGGCGATTCTGATTGGGCCGATCGACTTTACAGCACTGTGGTGACATTCGATCCGCACCCGCAAGAATTCTTTACGGGTCAACCGAAAAAACTGCTGACGCCTCTGGCAGAAAAGGTAGAATTGCTCGCAGCAATGGGCGTCGAGCAACTTGTGCTGCTGCCGTTCGATCGAGAATTGGCGGCTTTGACTGCTTCTGAGTTTGTCGAGGAAATTGTGGTGCGGCAACTAAAAGCGAGTCGAATAAGTGTGGGGGTTGATTTTCGGTTTGGACGGGGACGCGCTGGGACGGCTGTGGATTTGCAGTCGATCGCCTCTGGTTACGGTATTGATGTTGGTCTTGTACCCCTGCACAATTGCGGTGAGGGCGATCGGATCAGCAGTTCTGCAATCCGCGAAGGTTTGGCATCCGGCGACCTCACAAGAGCGAATCAGTTGCTGGGGCGGCCTTACAGTTTAGTCGGAACTGTGGTTGGCGGACAGCGGCTGGGCAGGACGATCGGATTTCCTACTGCTAATATCGAACTGCCGCCGGAAAAATTTTTGCCGCGTTTTGGCGTGTACGCGGTGCGAGTCTCGGTGAAGCATGGATGGGAAAAGATGAAAGAGGAAAGTTCTTCCTATCAGTGGGAAAATTCTCAATCTCTAATTCCCGGCGCATCATCAAATTTATCTTTTGTCAATGGGGTGATGAATCTTGGCTGCCGCCCGACAGTAGACGGCCAGCAACCCACTGTGGAAATTCACCTGTTAGATTGGTCTGGGGATTTGTACGGTAAAACCTTGAGCGCGAGTTTAGTAGAGTTTTTGCGACCCGAACAAAAATTCGCTTCTCTGGATGCTCTCAAAACTCAAATTCAGGCAGATTGCGATATTGCTAGAAGTCTATTAACTGCTAAAGTCTAAGAATTATGTGATCTAGAACGGGCGATCGGTTTTAAAAATGGTGCAAGATGAGTCAGAGTAAATTCTAGTTGTACAAATCCGCAGTCCGCAAGGCAAAGACTCAAGATTTTGGCAATTTGATGTTTGATCCACAATTAGCAATTAGCAATTAGCAATTAGAAATCAGGGATATGAGACAACATATTGAACGGCTCAAACAAAATCTAGGCAAAACTATTGTTGGCAAAGCCGATGCTATTCGCTTGGTGCTGGTAGCAGTGCTTTCGGGCGGGCACGCGCTGCTGGAAGACGTGCCTGGTGTGGGAAAAACTCTGCTGGCGAAGTCTTTGGCGCGATCGATCGATGGGAAGTTTCAGCGGATTCAGTGCACTCCCGATTTGTTGCCGACGGATATCACCGGTACTAATATTTGGAATCCGCGCAGCGGAGAGTTTGAGTTTTTGCCCGGGCCAGTTTTTGCTAATGTTTTGCTTGCCGATGAAATCAATCGGGCGACGCCGCGAACTCAGTCAGCTTTGCTGGAAGTGATGGAAGAAAAGCAGGTGACAGTAGATGGAGTTTCTCGGAATGTTCCCGCGCCGTTTTTTGTGATTGCGACTCAGAACCCGATCGAATATCAAGGCACTTTTCCGCTACCGGAAGCGCAGATGGATCGGTTTACTTTGTCTTTGACTTTGGGCTATCCCGCTGCGTTGGAAGAGTTGCAAATGTTGGAACGGCTTTCTGATAGTTTTGCTGTTGAAGATTTGCAGCCATGTATTTCTTTGGCCCAAGTGCAGGAATTGCGCCGCTTGTGCGCTGCTGTGAAGGTGGAAGGCTCTTTGAAACAGTATATTGTAGATTTGGTGCGATCGACGCGGGAGGATGAAGAGATTACTCTGGGGGTGAGTCCCCGGGGTGCGGTGGCTTTGCACCGGGCGTCCCAGGCTTTGGCGTTTATGGAGGGCCGGGATTATGGGACTCCTGATGATGTGAAATATTTAGCGCCGCACGTACTGTCTCACAGGTTGATTCCGGCAGGCGGAAGGAGGGCTAAGGCAATTGTTGACAAGTTGTTGCGGTCTGTTCCTATTCCTTAAAAAGTTTGTAAGTAGGTTGCTTTAATTAAAGGAACAGGCAAGATGCCTGTTCCACAAAGAATGAATTTTTTTGTGAAACAGGCATCTTGCCCACCCTTGAAAGACTTATTAATAATTGTGCAAGATGTCATATTAAATCTGGTAGCATCGGAATTGTAAAATCCAGTCAACAGTCAACAATTCCCGACGCTGCAACCGGACTCGCTCTAATTCATCTGCGTTAATCTGTGTTTATCTGCCCTCATCTGCGGTAAAAAAAGAGAAATTATCGGACCGCAGATGACAAAGGATTGACGCGGATTCACGCAGATAAAAAGAAGAGATATCTGAATAACTCCGATGCTAACAGATTTGATATCAGTTAATCAATAGGTTTTGCACCATTCTCAAGCACTCTCAAACAGCGCCACTAATTTTTTTGCCTCTAAATCGACATTGTGTTGTTGAGCAACTCTCTCGGCTCCTGTTTTCCCCATTTGTTCTAGCTTTTCTAAAGGTGCTTCCAATACCGCGCGCATCGCTACCGCTAATGCTTCTGCGGAACCGGGAGGAACTAACCAACCGCAAACACCGGGTTCTACGAGCTCCGGGATGCCAGCAACATAAGTGCTAATTACGGGCCGATTGAGAGCGAGGGCTTCCATAATTACGACGGGCAAACCTTCAGCAAAACTAGGCAATACCATTGCCCGTGAAGCTAAAATCTCTTGCTGAACTCGATCGCCGCTGGCCCAGCCGGTAATTTCTATATGGTTTTGCAGGCCGAGTTGCAGAATCTGTTTTTCAATATCACCTCGCAGCGGCCCGTCTCCTACCAGTACCAACTTAAACTCTAAGCCTTGAACTGCTAGCAAGTTAGCAGCTTCTAGCAATAACAAATGACCTTTTTGTTCGCTGAGCCTGCCAATGCAAGCTAAGCGGGGCGCTGCGGGTATGGGGACGTAGGGTGCAGCTAAAAATGCAGCATCTACGCCGCAGTGTATGACGTGAATTTTTGACCAAAAAGTGCGATCGCACCACCGAAAAAGCTGACTTTTACCAAAGGAACTAACTGCTGCTACAAAGGTCGATCGCTTAATTTTTTCGTCTAAGGAAAGAAGTGTGGCTTTATCGAATTCTTCAGGGCCGTGAACGGTGAAACTGTAAGTCGGGCCGCCAAGCACGCGGCACAGCATTGCGACTGTTGTGGAATTTGTCCCGAAGTGAGCGTGAACGTGTGCTGTACCCGATTCTGCAAACCAATTTAAAAGAATGCAAGCTTCTGCTAAATAAGCTAGATGCAGCAAAATCCCCCGTTCCGAGTGCCAGCCAACTTTGAACATTAACCGCACAGCTTCGATGAATCGAATGGGCCTAGTTGCAGCAACGCGCAGCAAAGCCCACGCTAACCCCTGTACGCCAACTCCTAAGATTACTTTAGTCAATTCTTGCTCTATTTTGTCTGCCCCGTCTACGAGTTCGGATTCGCAGGATCTGATGGAGTAACGCCCGACTTTCATGCCGCAATTTTCAACGGCTAGGACTTCTCTGCGGACGAAGCTGTGGCTGACTTTGGGGTATTGGTTGACTAGATAAGCGATGTTCATTAACGGGGAGAAGATATTATAGTAAAGCTTTGTTCAGTTTAGCTTTTTGTCGATCGAAGTCAAGACATGATTTTGGGTGGGATTATTTATTCTGTTATGTTTTGATGGATTGGTTGGCGATTTAAGATAAGGGCATCAATGGTTGTATAAACACTGAAATGCATAACGACTTCCCAAACAAAAAAATCTGTTTTTTGTCAGGGATTGTCTCAGCTTAATTATAGGGGGCTAAATTAAAGCCACCTAGTTTGTCAGGTGGCTAGAAAAAAAATGCAAGATTACGAATTGACTAAGGAAAGTTGTTGCCGAAGTTCTGGGGGAATCGCTTCAAAATGCTCTAACAGAAAATTCATCAAGGCGAGGTGACGCAAGTCGTGCAGTTGGGGATGGCGGTGCTTGCCTCCTCTGGTAAACCAGCGACACACAGTAGAATGCGATCGACAGCAAATGAGGGCTAGAGCTTCTTGCGAGACATCCCATTTTGCGTAGAATTGCTGCGGAGTCATGGCCAGTTGACAGTCAGCGTAAAGCTGAATGATTCGTTTTTCTCGATCGGTAATCGGGCGAGGCGTGAAAGAATGGTGTATCATAGAGGTGATTTTTTAATTTTGAATCGGCCAGTGCCCAATTTGCGGCGCTGGCTTTTGTTTTTGGGGGCTTTGTTTTTTGGCGCGATCGCACTTGACGATCGCCTAACTAAACTGCCCTATTGACAATATATACGTCTTGCTTTAATATGTCAACAGTCTAATCCGAATTTTCAGATTCCTCTCTGTATTTGAATCCTGCCATCTCGGCTATCAAATCCAAATGTTTTGATGTGGAACGAGCAGGCAATTGCCCGTTCTCCCAATCGCTGACTGTAGCCTGTCGCACGCCTATGTGTTCTGCAAATTCTGCTTGTGTCAACCCCATATGGAGACGCAATGCCTTGATGAGTTCGCCATTCCACTGGACGCCATCGCCCGCCTGCTGAACCTGAATTTTCTGGATCAACTTGCGAAATGTTACCCGTTGTGCGTCGAAATCGACTGTTTCCACCCGATATCCTGCCTCCATCCAAGCGGTAGCTTGCAGAGCGCCCTTTTTGCGGTTGCTCCACCAAGCTTGCTGAGTGCGTGCGGAAGGGGGGAGTGCGTCGTTTAGCAATGCCTCTATTTCGGCGAAGTTGAGGGTTACTTCGTCGAGATGGCGATTTTGGCGCAGATAATCTAAGAGCGACTGGTACTTGCTGCCCTCCTTCATGCGGTATTTTGTGAGGTTTTCAGATATAGAATGCCACAAATCGGGTGAAGGGCAAAATAGCAGCGCGCGATCGCTTTTTTATTTAGGCGCTCACTTGCGACAGAGGAATCGGAGCAAAAAGAGCTGGTTGGCGATCGTTTCGCGGAATGAGAGCAATTTGGACATCATAGCCTAACTCATTGGCATATTCCGCCAGAGTTTTCAACTCTATGCGATCGCGCGTTCCCTCAATTTGAGATATCCTTCCAGGGCTTTTTTGCACTTCGCGAGCCATTTCTCTAACTGTCAATCCGCGAGAGTTGCGAATTTTTTGCAGCAATTCTCCCAAACTATCTAAAATGAGAAAATATTCTAATTTTTGTTGTAATTCCTCTGCAGTAGTAGGTTTGAGAGTTTCAGGAGGATTGACATCTACCATTGCTTCTGGTTCGGCTAGGAGTGCCGCCAATAAATCGCTTGCTTTGCCATCAATTTTTGTCATATTTTTTACCTCGATTAGTTTATACTAACACTTGTATGCCATTGCGCGCTGCTTGGATAACTTCGGCTGTCCAATTTAGGAATGCAGCACTAGCAGCATCTTCTGTTTTGCACTCAGCGCGACAGAGAGCAAATTCTGTGTGAGAAATTTGGAAAAAATAAACTCGTGCGCCACCTTCTTCTGCCCGAGATTTGAGTTCGTAAATCGGCCCTCCTAAATGCTTTTTGTATCTGCAATTCATACCGTTTGCTTGTAAATCCGAAATCATTTCGATCGCTTTTTTCAAGCAGCTATGCTTGCTGAGTTTCGCTAACTCCAGCAAGTCTGTCAGAATTTGGGGTCGTATTCCTGGTGGATCGTTGGGATGGATGGTGTTGTAAGTTTTATAGGACATTTGTTTAGTCTAAGCTAAACGCTTTGTTTAGTCAAGGCTAAACAAATGTGTCGTGAAAATGCAAGATTACGAATTGGGCAAGCAAAGTTGTTGCCGAAGTTCCGGGAGAATAGCTTCATCATGCTCTCAGAGAAAATTCATCAAAGCCAAGTGACGCAAGTCTTGCGGTTGGGGATGGCGGTGGTTGCTTCCTCTGGTAAACCAGCGACGGACGGTAGAGACCGATCGACAGCAAATTAGGGAGATCCTGCGAGATCCTTTGGTGCTGAGTTCCCCAAATCGCACATTCTTCCTAAGCTGACGCGATCGCCCTTGACTGAATGGAGGATTGGGAAAGGGCGATCGCGCGTCTGAAAAAGTACGGGAAATCTATTAGCTTAATAAACTCAAGTCCCCTTGCGGGGAAGGGGGAACGACTGACATAAGTTATGCAACTGTTCAGTCAATCTAGAGGCGTGTTTCTATCCCCTTGCGGGGTAAATTAATAAAACTATAACAGTTTTAGGAACACTTTTAGCCTCTAGTAATTCAGATAATATACGTAGTTTCTACAAAAGTCAAGTCCTTGTCAGCTTAATAAAAAAATCGTGGTTTTGAATACTATATAAAAATTCTAACCACATAAAATTTGAACGCAAAAAAGATTACTTGCACAATGCAAAGCTGTGGGGTGATTGTCACCTCACCCCATCGGTATTTTCTGGCATTAATCTTTAGAAAATTGAAGCATTTACGTATAAAGATTCGGGATTTTATCCTCTATCTAAGCGCAAATGCTTCATCTCTAGAGATTTAAACTAACTGTTGCAAGAAGCCTACTTTACTTGAGATTGTGGCTTGATATCAATTAAGGCTGGTGAGGCGCTGGAATTTTTGAAACCGTGCCAATGCTGCCACAACTCGATAGAGTTACTACCCGCAGTGGTGATGCCTGCGACAATTGTCACTATTGCCGCCAGCTTCTGCAAATATACGAACTGTTATGGAGTTGTTTTTCGAGGTAGGCTTGCTTAAATTTTTACCCGGTTCTTCACCTTGTATAGGAGAATGGAGAGCTTCCGGAGACAAGCTTTCGGATACAGCTAACTTAGCTGAATCTGGTAAATGAGATTCCGTCTGTTGGTATTTTTTCATGTCTTGGGTTTCTTCTACTAAAAACGTCGGTCTGATTGCCTGAACAGGTGCATAAGTTATGTTGGTAGAGCCTACCTGATTATTGTTATCAGGTAAGTCGGTTTTTTCTAGCCTACACATAAGTGCCGCTCTCCCAAAAAGTATCAAAGTTTACAAAGAAGGCTCACAGTTTAAAATGTGAGCCTTACTTTTCATATTACACTATATCTTACACTCTGAACACGCTCGGTATCGGTCAATAATTATCAATCAGAGTATTTTACCTTTTTGGGACTGCCATCTTCCTTAATGTCTAAAATTTCCACCTTAACCGTTTGTCCTTCAAAGAGGGATTGTGCTTTTTTCGGTTCTTTTTCAGTTAGTCTGATAGTTCCCAGAATTTCATATGTCACCTTGTTTCCTTTGACAGCAGTAACTTTGGCTTCGACAATTTGACCCACTGCAAACTCATGACTGCCGATCGCCTTAGCAATTTCCACTTGTCTCGCTGACTCTACAACTGGGGCCACAACTTCTCCAATCGGCCCCGCTTCTTTGTAGTAACGCATCAAACGAGATGCCCAACCTAAAATTTGCAGCAAAGTGCTAGCATCCCCTTGAAATCCTTTGAGACAATCGCTACAAGCTTGGTCGATGCTGCGGTAATAATCTGTGGTTTTGCCACTGTGTCCGATTTGTCTGCCATTAGCGACAAGGGTTTTAAGATATTTGAAAAATCTGGAATTGGCATCAGCTTGATTTTGATTAACTGCATTGCGGAGATAGGCGATCGCCTTTCCCAATTCATTTACATCGGTTTGTTCTTTTACTAGAGTTTGAGCGATCGCGTGGGCAATTTCCCACTGTTTGTCGGTCAAAGATTCTGTCACTAATTCAGTATTTGACATCTTTAATACATTCCTGTTGGAGGTTCCCGATCGGTCGGATATTTCAACACTTCAGCTAGTTGTTGCAATTGAGTTGCTTGCACTAAGCTAGAATGAGCAGCTTGAATATTTTTTTGCATAAATTGTTGCAATTTTGTGCCAGTCATGCTGTCAGATTCGGGAGGCTTGTAGAAGGAATAGCGATCGCGCAAATCTCCCTTATTCTGCAACACCCTTGCGGCTGTTACCTCCACAGTCATTGTTCCCATGCCGATCGGCTTCCCGCCGCCTACCTTGAGGGCGATCGGATATTTGGGATCTTGCCCCAACACAATCAAAAGCGTTCCTAACTCTGCTGCTGTTAAATTTTTGAATTGTATCTGTGTTTTGAAAGTATACTCTTTAGCCGCTTGCTGAACGGTAATTCCTCGATCTTGACCTTTGTCGATCGCCCGAATTGCGTGATAGTAAAACTTGCGACCTGCTACGTTGCCTCTTGCATCAAAATATGCTCGTCTTTGATCGGGACGGGGACGATATAAAGATGGCATAAATCCCGTAGCAAAGCCCGTATTTTCGCATTTAGCATCGCTGAATTCAATTAGCCCTTGCCAATCCAATGCACCGAATACTTGACTTGCCGGACAGAGTTCTTGTTTATTTTTACATGGCAAGCGTTCTTGTGGAATTTTATCTCTGTATCTTGATGTAATTACTGCTAAAGTGCTGTTAGTAATGGCTTCGTATGCTGACCGGATGCAGCCTTTGAGAGAACTGCCTTGAATTGATAATTTTTGGTCAATATTTTGAACCATTGTTTTGATTAAAGGCACGCGACTGCCTATGTCGCTACCCATGACAACTACCCCTGTAGAGACGTGCAAAGTAGTCTGAACTTTCAAAGTTAGAAACAAAGTTCCGTGCAGGCGATCGCCTAAATATTGGTGATGTCCTGCCGGAGGATTTTTTGGCGGTCGTTCTTTGGGGAAACTAATTAATTCATAAGGTTTAGATCCTCCTGTTTCAGCGGGATTATTAGAAACCGGACTACTTGGCGGCGGTGTAGAACGCCGGGGTTTTGGCAGGGGATTATTAGTCATTTATACTCCTGACTGTGAGGGCGACAAAATGAACGGTAGCAGTTCTTTTTTCTTGAAAGTATCGCTGACCTATGCTAATCTTGTTAGAGTCAAGTTTTTCATCATTTTCTCCCTTATAAATAAAGCTTTTAGGGAATTTAGTTTCGTCAATGCCGTGAAAGTAAGCAGCGCGATCGCACCATTCCCAATTTTTACCGATCGCCTCAAATCCTTCTAAATCGGTTTCAACTCGACTCAGCAGTAACGCTTGATATGCACTTCCCTGCTTTTTCCAGCGCAATTCGCGATCGGCATTAAACATTTGCCCTTCAAAACCCGGGAAAAACTCTTCGGGCAATTTCCTGCAAATGCCGCTGACTGCGTGGGGCGATCGCACAAAATAATAACTTTTCTCAGTTGCTAATTTATCTAGCAAATTCTTAAGTTCTGCTGATGATGAAACTTGTTTAAAACCAACATATCCTGTCATGCTGCGGCCCCTCTTAAAAATTCACTCCAAGCCTGAACCGCACATTTAAATAAATTGGGCACACCAGTCTCACCGTCGCCTTGCCATTTTAGCTGCACTCCAAAGCCTAAATCCATCGGTTCAGCAGCAATAGGGGTTTGTTCGCGATCGGGTTTAGAAAAGCCATAATTTGCGGCTTCTTCAGTATCTAAAAATTCTCCTGCACCCAGCAACAAAGCGTGTCCCCATCGACCTGGTTTGACTATTTGTTGAATTTGGCGATTATCTTCATCTAATTGACAACCGGGATATTGAACTACGGCTTCGTTATATTTGACTGTCACCGTCCCCAAACCGCGAGATTTGGCAAAACCGATTCCAAACCAGCCATCATTTAAGTCTCGCAAAACTAAGCCAATTAAGCCTAATTGTGCTAAGGAAAAGTTTTTGAGATGTATTTTAGTCCGAAATTCTCCGGCGGTGCAGACTTGGTAGTTAAAGGGGCCGACAGCTACGGAACCGAAAACGCGATCGATCGCAACTCCATTGCGTTCTTGAATTTTGAGCTGTTTCTTATCAATTGGGTGAGCATCTTGGATTCTAACTCTGCTAGCAATTGAAGTATTTCCGAACATTTGGTCTGTAAAAGAAGATAACCGATAAATATCTTGGGAATCAGAGATACTATCAAGATACTTTAATTCATCTCGATTAAGAGGATTGCTCGCCCATAAAGGATCTCCATTAGTAGGACGTTTGTCTGTACCTACTGTCCTGACAATTCTCTCAGCATGAGCGCGAATAGCACCTTTTAAACTGCTTCCCGGTAGATAAATTGACTTTCCTCCTGCATGGTAAGTCTCGACAAACTCCATATCCGGTTTAGTCGGATCGGCTCCTTCTTTACCCGATTTAATCAGAATCGGCCCGTCAGGAATCAGAGTTAAGTCAATAGTACAATGGTTGACAAATCGTTTGTGCATAGTTTAGTAGGTCGAGAGATGATTTAAAATTAAGCAGCTACTAACTCATTTAGCTGAACTTCGCATTGTTGAAATACATAGTTAACGGCAGCAAAGAGTCGATCTATTTCATGAATTGTATATGATTTTCTATTGCATATAAATTTATCTCCTTCAAGTTTGCCAAATTCCCAAACTCTACCGTGGGAAACAATTCCAAAGATAGTGTTATTTTTTTGATTGCTAGTCTCCCGTGCAACAATCATTTCAACAAGACATTGAACCCACCCTTCATGAAATCTATCTTGCTTAGCATCGACTAATACCAAATAAGGTTTATCGAAAACGACTTTTCCCAAATGAGAGCGTTTAGCCAAAATATATTGTGGAAATTTTTCAGAGTTTTCGCAATCCGTGAGATATTTATGACTCCACAAAACAAACTTAGTACGATAATCTTTCCAAACTTCTTTAACAACTGGATAAATCAAGTTCTCACAAATTGTAAATTCTGAATCATCAGGTAATCCATCCTCCATGACAATTTCCAAATCTTCTAGAAAGTAGCTAGGAATACTAAACTCTGTTTCGCCGATGAAATTGGCTTCAGTGTAGTAAATCTGAAATTTTTGAAGAACTTCACCGAGTTCTTGATAATTGCTGAAACTCATATTTACCTCATATTGATGTAACTGTCTGTTCAGAAGAATAAAATACATTTTGAGTTAAATGGTTAATGAATGATTCTGCCCATTTTTTCTGATAATCATCAGCAACAACACAGCAAAGATTGTTATTTACTAAGTTTTTAAGATATCCTAACAACTTAGTTGGATCGGTATTATTAGGATCTTTTTCATCTCGAACATCAACCCAGTTCATCTCCTTAATATCTAATTTAACCACGCCTAAGCCGCGCGATCGCCCTCCTCCGAGAGGTATTTGTTCTGTCTCAAATTGATGCAAGCCGATCATTAATAAACCCAATTCCCAATCGTGAGCATTTTCAACTACCGCTTTAAAATCAAAAGGTGTTGCGGCGGGGACAACTTGGTAATCGTAAAGTTTGCCATCGGCGGCGGTTTCTGTGTCTCTGTCAATGGCTACACCATCTCTTTCTTGATATTGTCCGAACCACGCATCGGATTGTACGGTTAAGTCGCGGACTTGGAATTTGCTGGCCATCCAAGGAGTGCCAAATAAACTGCCAATCTCGTCTGTTAGGTCGATGAGTTCTTGTGTTAAATTCAAGTCATCATTTTTGTATTTTACTTTCAAATCTTTGACTTGATTGTTTCTAGTTGAACTTGTGTAGTTAGCCGGAGCTTCGGCTAGATTTGGGTCGATTCCTCG
Source organism: Microcoleus sp. F8-C3 (assembly GCA_036704825.1). Taxonomy (GTDB): domain Bacteria; phylum Cyanobacteriota; class Cyanobacteriia; order Cyanobacteriales; family Microcoleaceae; genus Microcoleus. The sequence continues at coordinate 172,854 of JAUBSN010000001.1, forward strand.
GAGGAAGCTCTCTAAGCGCGATCGTAGCGCACCTTTAAAGCTCGAACCAGGAATCAAAGGTCTACCCAAAGCATCTTTGATTACAGGCAAATCGGAGCCGATCGGTTCGGTAGATCGACCTACACTAATGCGTAACGCGGTTACGGTTGTAAGTGTTCCTGTTATTTCCAGTCGATTTTTGAAAGTGTCAAACATAAGCTCACATAAGTAATTAGTTGGAACTTGCTTAAACTATTGATTCAATGAATCAATAAGGATTATTGTTAACTTCTGGTTCCTTGCCATAACGATGTAATAACAAGATACGATTCGATAATGTACAGCTTACTCGTATTCCCTGAGTTACTCTAAAATGAGCGATATCAACCTTATCACCATTCGCGCTGGTATATGGTTTCTTGTTGGTATATTTGTCATACTTCAATCCGGGATCTTTCTTAAGAATACTGGTGTCGCCACCTGACTTTTGCAACAGTTGAGAAGCTTTAGCTAGAGTTTCCTGTAATTTGACTTTCTCTTGTAAATTATTTTCAATTTTTTTATAGTCATCGGAGAAAGTAGACTTATAATCTATTTTAGGGAACTTCAACAGCTTTTGTGAAAGCAATTCTTCTTTACATTGCTCCCAAAGTAGCTGACCCCATGCTGATAAAGTCATTTCTTGTCCATCAACTAAAATCCATGCTTGAGGAACTTTTTTAGCTTCTTCCCAAGATGTAGATATTTCCCCAGCATCCATCATTGCTAGTTGAACTTTATAAGGTTCGATGTCTGACACATCAACCTTTACAGGAAGCTTGGGAATTTTGATTAGTTGATTCGACCCCTCGAATACGTAAATAATTTCATCAGCATAAAACATTCCGATTGTATTGAAATAGCCTTGCAGAGCCTTGAATCCACCTACAAGATTAAAGCAAATCTTGTATCGGCAATCTTGATATTCTTTAATATTTTTTTGCATAAAAGGAATCAACTTTGCCATCCCTTCTACAAAAATATCGCTGCTAGCAGTAGAAAGTCCCGGCTGAGCATGGGTACTTATATTAGTTAATCCCTTGCTCTTTAAAAAAGACTCAACTACTTCAGCCGCGACTAGACCTTGTGCTGTGTCGGTAGTAACTAATAAGTGAGTATCGGATATACCCTGTTCATCAGATATACCCTGTTCTATTTGCTCATTGTACAAACCATAGATACCATTTAGTTCTGCGCTGGCTTTTCGGATTTTATCGGTATCATCACTAGACAGTTCTTGTTCTGCTCTTTCCTTCAATTCTGAAATAATTTGTTTAATTACTGGATCGTGTTGGATTTCATTATCGGTATAGTTTGCTGTTTGCTGTAGTCTTTCATAGTAATTGTCATCTATAGCTGGATCTATCTGGTTAGTCAACACGCTAGTACCAACAGTGGAAATTACAAGTCTAGCCATAATTTTGTACTCCTAAGTAATTGCAAGTAGATGACTAAGATTGACCTTTATTTTTGTACACTAGATAGCGAGCACCATAGCCTAGATATCGGCGGGTAAGCTCTATCCAAATCTGATTAAAAGAATTTTCGGCTTTGGCGGTTCTGGCAATATCCTGAGCAGTAGCTTTGATATTTCTGTCAATATCAGAAATGATTTTTTGAGCTAAAGAGTTTTCCCCTCTGCCCCATTTTCTATCGCGACCTACTTGATAAAGCAAAAAGTTTTTGATTACTTGTGTGCTTTCAGTTGTGTCAGCAACCCTTACTAAGTTACGAAATTGTGATTCTTCTAAATCACCGTAAGAACTTGTATCTTCTAAGGCTGTTTGAATGTCAGTCACTAACTTATCTTCAGCTTGGCGAATTCCTTTTTGAATTTTGAGTTGTTTTTGTGGATCTAGTGATTCGCTCATACGGCATTCTCCCGAAATACAAGGTGAAACTGGTTGCAAATTTGAATTTGTCCGAAGCCTTCGCAAGTTCGATCGCCCAATCCCCTCATTTCCAACACTCCTAATCTCTCAATCCAAAGCCCTGGTTGAGTTGTACTGAACAAATAAACCGAACCTTTCTGGGTTATCAACTCGACATCTTTCATTAATCCCCAAGCCGCATTCCAACCAGACAGATACTCGTAACTGCTGTAAGCGGCTTCCAAACGCAAAGATTCATCTTTATCTTTAACCCCTGCAAACTGGTGCAACATATTTTTAGATATTACAGTTGTACGCCGCCAATTTTCAGTCAGTATAGCATCGGATTGCAAGTCGAGGGTGAAGTAAGTCCGATTTGCTGGTAACTCTTTGATAGGATTGCCAAAAACTCCCCATTTATCCCATCGCCATTCTAGCTTTTTATTGAATTCAGCGATGCGATCGCTCACATCTATTTTAGCATCAACGGGGTTTTTTGTGTTAATTTCAACTTTTCCTAATCCTCTGGAAGTCGAACCGCCTAAGCGAAGATTTTGATTTCGCAGTTGAATGAAATCCCGCAAAGATTCTGCTAAATGTTCCTCCACTAAAATTGCACCTCGATAGCAAACAGGCTGCTGTTTCTTATCCTGAGATTCGTTCAAAACTTCGAGGCTGTAAAGTATTTCTTCTTCAGATGCAGCCCTGCGGCGATTGATTCCTACTCGGGTTAACAGGCGTTTGTTAGCACTTAGGCTGTGGTACTTTTTATTGAATTTACAGTAGAAATTAATGCCAGACGGAGCGACTCTCCCTCCATCTTTCGGACAATTCGGATCGTAGGGATATCCGTAACCTTCTGCACAAAAGCGATCGATTAAAGTATCGAAAACACCATTATTTTTGGGCGTGAAACCGGATTTATTTTTAGAACTTAGTGCGGTAGTGGGTAAAACTCCATTGTCTTCAAATCTTGCTTGAGGGATAATCTTGCCATTAATTACTAATGCTGGATAAGCATTCTGAAAAATTGCTGGATTCTCACTCAAAAATAAACTTTGAAAATCGCCGCCATTTTCGGTCAAATTGGTGAATTGATGACCGGATTCGTTTAAAATTTGAGCAGCCACAGCACCCCGAATCACCGTACCGGGAATATAGTCTACAGCTTCGCCAATCGAACCGCCCGCTTTCTGACGGGCGATCGCCAAAGCAGACAAAGCCTTAATTTCCAGTTCAATTCGCTGCATTTTTCCTTCCCCTCGCTAGAAAATCCCAATCTGCTTCAGTCCCTTCAAACTGCGGTAAATTTTCCCAACTCAGCCATCCCAAACCAGCCGATTTACTTCCACCCAGTGCGTGAATGTGTTTGAAACCAGCCAACATCAAAGGTTTCGCGTAGCTGGGGCAATTTGGCAACAGATGAATTTCACCTTCAAACCTCAGTGAAACATTAGGTGGAGAAGTCTCCAAAAAGTAGAGTTTTTTCTCTTCTGCGGTGCGGCGACGGCGATTCACTGTCACCCCCGGACGTATAAAATCTGCCAAATTTTCCGGGTCTTCCGTACAAATCAAATCGTCAAAAATTACCCGGGATGGCAAAACAGGATCGCCGAAAATTTGACTTATTAAACAGTGATAAGTCTCATCATATCCTGATACTTCGTATTCGTCGCGCTTAAATTTATCCGGTGCATTTTCTCTGCGGATTACCATTTTTCCCGGACTAGGAGACTCGCAAATCTCCCAACCCAAACCTCTAGCAATTTTCTCGCATTCGTGGCGGAGGCGACCTTTGATTTGAGAACCCGGAATTAACAGGTTTCCTTCTGCATTGCGGACAATTGGCTTATCTGCAATGGAAGCGGAGGAACCGCCCGCGCCTACACACAAAGCTGTATCAATTACTGCTGTAACTGTGTAAGTGTTAATTGAGCTTGATAGCGTCCTGACAACAATCATGATTCAACCTCCGCCTCTACCAATTCTTCGGAAATAAAGTCGGAATCTTCTAATTCAATGAAATCGTAAATATCCAAAAGTTCCCGCCAGATGGTTTCATAAACTCCCTCTTTTAAATCGAACATCCAAGGTGCTACATTGCCTTCATTAGTTTTAGCTTTGCACCAAGCTTCTTCAAATTCTTGTCTTAATTCTTTCTTTCCCTGCTTGAGTCTGGTTCGGAAATAGCGGTAGTTGAGGATGGTTGTTTGTTTTCCTTGTTCTAGGAAACTGCGAATTTGGTAGAGTTGCGATTTGGGAAATTCAGCCTTTTTCAGCGCTTTGACAGACTCTATCAATCCGCCAATTTCGTGCAAGGTGTAAGGTGCGGCGTATAGCTTAAGTTTTTGAGGACTTTCTTTGGTTAATGCTTCTTTGCGGAACTCCTCGATGCTGGATGAAATCGCAGTTACAGATTTCATCACAAAAAAATCCACTGTACCTCCACAGTATCCGCGATCTTTTAAATCTTTAGCACGTTTTTTGGCGGATTTTAGTAATTGTTCGTAAAGTTTTTTTGCGTAGTAAATCGGAGTTTTATAGTCCGCAATCAACACGCCGATCGATGTACTTAATTGACAATTAGCAGTTCCTGCATTTTGACTTAAGTAGCGGTGACACTTACTGAGATCGATAGGTTTTTTTGATGGCTGAGTTTGATAGTCACCTTTGATTTCCACACCGGGTATCTGAACTTGTCTGAGCAAAATTTGTTCAAACTGTTCTCCGATGGTTTTGGCGATCGCCAATGCCCGATCTGCTGGTACAATCAAGATAATATCATCGCCACCAATGGTAATAATCTCAAAGGGATGAATCCAAGCGCCATCTGGAAGAGTCGATTCTGACTGGTTATTTCCTTGAAGTTGGCGAGGCTGAAGATACTCAGCTAAGGCTTGAAAAACAGCATATCTAGTAGCATTGTCAACATCTTCGCTAAATTCTTGATATTTTTGGGGAGTGGTAATTTTTTGAATATAGCCACCCATGTTATTGCCGTCGGCATAGATGTAGGCTACAAAGCCCTTACTCACACTGCCAAGCTGAGTTAAAGATTGAGCTATTTCAACTTCTTCAAGGTTGTAGTTGTAACTGCCGCAGTATTTATTAAGTTTTTCGGGATGCTTTTTTAAGAAATCCTCAAACTTCTCAACCCAACCTTCAATGACAGCAGGATGCCATTCTGTGTACCAATGAGTTTCCTTGATTATTCCATTCTTAGCCCGATCGCCCGCTTTGCGTTTGCGCGCAGAAACCTCAGAAAACCAAGGATTGCCCGGAAGACCTTTTTGATTGGGATTTTCGGGATTGTCGGTAGCCCGAGTGATAGCCGATCGGCGATCGGCCTCATCCCTTTGCAAATAAGGGTGCGTTTCCAACATCGGCGGGTAGCGTCGGCTGGGACGATTTTCAAAGTCATTGCCACTCCGTCGCTGATTAAAAAGCACAGCCAATTTAGTAGTTAATTCATTAAAACTCTTGCGATTTGCAAAGGCCTCTTCCACACAAGATGGGTCAGCAATACAGGGTTCGTTTGGCTGTTTATCTAGCTTGCCAAAATAAGCCTCAACCAGCGGCTTTTGATATTCTTGGCGGTATCGATCCAGCCAAAAGGTTTGTTCTATCGCGTCTCGCAGCAAACCAAATCGAATTTCTAAAAGCTTAAACGTATCTCCAACCGCGCATGAATTAGCAGTTATGGTTTCATAGGAATAGCGTTTTTCAATGGCATCAGTTAAGTCATTCACAAAAGCTGCTGGGCAGAAAGCTAAGATATTGCCACCAGTAGAATAAACAATCATTTCAGTAATCAAAGCTTCGGAAAGCTTGGGTTCATCCGCAAAGTTTTCATCCAGCCACTGTCTTACTTTTGAAAAGTGAACATTGTAACGGTTTGATTCAGGATTTTTGTTAAAAAAAGCTGGTAAATCAACTAAGTTTATCCGATCTAGAAGTGCAGATGCACCGCGAATATCTGGGAGTTTCGCCTCGTCAAAAACATACTGCTTAACTTTAGTTACACCACCGTAAACTAAGCCAATTTTTCCCGGCTGATTCCACAAATTCTGGTATTTATTTTGCAAATCAGTAATTGTTTCCGGAAACTCTTCTCTGGAAATCTTTTCTGGAATAGCGAGAAGTTCCCGAACCCGATCGACAATTTCCCTCACCTGGGGCGGCACTTCCTCCCCAGAATTCAAAGCCCGTCGCATTTCCCGCAACACGCCGATATCAAATTGAGGTTCGCGTTTATCGCCCCAAGCCAGACACCAAGCAATACCAGTCGCGATCGCACTCCAACAACTTTTCATATGCAAACCACTCCCAATCAGGTTTAACAGCCCCCAGATTGCCTCAATAATTGATAATTATTCAACGTGCAATTTCATCTAATTTCCTATTGTCACCTAAATTTTCCCGAAAATCACCAGCCCGAAAAATAATCGCCCAAATCCCCAAAAAACCAGCAACTCTCGCAACTCTCACAACTCCCCCAACTCTGGCCACCAACGATTTTTCTGAGGCGACTTGCTCTGCATCTACCCAAGATGACAGCAAATAAGGTAAAGTAAACGGCACAAGAGTCTAGAACTCTCCAACTGCCGCAACTCGGCAAACCCGCCCCTACCCCAGCAAAACTGCCCGGTACAGGTGGCATTAACCGCAAACCGTCAACCCCTAACAACCGAGAAAAATGCAAACCTACTACTACGTTTTAGCCAGCCAACGCTTTTTGCTAGAAGAAGAACCCCTAGATGAAGTGTTAAAAGAAAGAACTCGCAACTACAACGAACAAGAAAAACAAATAGACTTCTGGTTGGTCAAACAGCCGGCTTTCCTAGAAGCACCGACAATGGCAGAAGTTAAAGCAAAATGCCCTCAGCCAGCCGCCGCTATTATTTCTACCGATCCTGTCTTCATCACCTGGTTGAAACTGCGATTAGAATATGTACTGACAGGTGAATTTCAAGCACCCTCACCAACTATTCCCGATCCCCTTGCATCCCTACAGACAGCATGAATAAACTTGCCCAAAATCCGACAAAACAACTCACAGAAATTAGGAGTCAATTGTACAAATTTATTTTGTCTATACCCCTATTTTCAGCTACTTCTATAGCCATTTTGACATTGACAATTTTATCGAGTTCTGTTAAAGCTCAGTCGAGCTGCAAACCGCCGCAGTCGGACGAATATCTACTGTTAATTGTCACCAGAACACCCGAACAGCAAGAAAGAGCAAAACGCTCTTTCCCTGGAAATACTAACAACACAGTTTGTCGGTACATCAATGACACGGTGACGCGAGTTGGCGGCTTTCGCGACTCGCAAATCGCCAGCGATTGGGTTAAATACATCGAAGATGTTGTCGGATTGCAAGCTTACGTAGTACGATCGCCCGCAGCGGCGCTACCCCAAAATTTGCCAGTTTACAACCCTCAGCCAGCACCAGGTTTTGAACCAATCACCAATTCTCCCAGCGGCAATCTTGCGTTCAATCCCCGACCCCTGGGCCCCGGTTATGCAGTGTTAGTAGATTACTTCAACCAACCCGAATTAGCCTCGCAAGTCAGGGAAGCATTAGGCACGCAAGTAGGCTTAGCTTCCTACGGCCAGCGTCCCTTTTTATTCGTCGCTTATACAACGGATCAAAACGCCGCTACTGCTGCTGTAAAAACATTGAGCGATCGAGGTTTTTGGCCGATGTTAGTAGACAGCCGCCGAGTTACCGTAATTTCTCCCGCTGTTCGCTAAAAGATAAAACTTGGCAATTGAAATTGCTTCTTGTCAAACAAAGCCCGCCTAAGCGGACTAATAACAATTATTGTTGTTGTTGGGATTCTAGCGGGCGGCTTCCTAGCTGACTTTCTGCCCGCTTTTTTGCTTCCATTGCAGCGGAGTAATCCGGCTTGTAGCGAATTGCTTTGTCATAGGAGGCGATCGCATCTTCGTATCTTTTTACCGCTACCAGTGCATTGCCGCGGCTGTACCAGGCTTCGGAGTAATCTTGCTTAACATAAACGGCTTCATTGTAAGAGACGATCGCATCTTCGTACCGCTGCAAATTGTACTGAGCATTGCCTCTATTGTACCACGCTTGATATTCTTTCGGGTTTAAATCTAAGGCTCTGTTGTAACACTCAATTGCTTGTTCGTACTTGCGTAATTCGTGGTACGACCAACCTAAATTGTACCAAGCTTGATAATAATCAGGTTTTAATTTAACAGCTTTTTCATAAGCTTCAACCGCTTCTTCATGTCGGCGCATTTTTAGCAAAGCGATGCCTTTGCTGTACCAGGCTTGATAAAAAATTGGCTGAAACCGCACGGCTTTTTCGTAGGCTTCAAAAGCTTCTTTGTTTTTGTTTAATTCGAGGAAAACATTTCCTAAATTGTACCAAGCTTCATAATTATCGAATTTGATTTCAACTGCTTTTTGATAGGATTCAACGGCTCGATCGTACTGTTTTAATTTTTGGTAAGCTTGCCCCCGATTGTACCAAGCACCGTACAAGTTAGGCTGAAATTTTACAGCTTTTTCGTAGGAGGCGATCGCCTCTTCGTACCGCTGCGAATCTAAAAGGACATTACCTCTACCTTCCCAAGCGGCGGGATAGTCGGGCTGGATTTTCAAAGCGTTATCAAAAGATGCGATCGCCTCTTGAGACTGTTGCAACTTATCCAAAGCATAACCGCGTCCCGTCCAAGCTTCTAAGTAGTCGGGCTTTAATTCTATGGCTCGATCGTAAGCGGCCTGCGATTCTTTATATTTTTTCAATTCGTACAAAGTTTTAGCTTTTTCCTGCCAAACTTCCGCGTAGTCAGGTCTGAGAGTTATTGCTCGGTCGTAAGCTGCCAGAGCTTCTTCAAATCGGCTTAAATTGTAAAGAGTATTGCCTCGGTTGTACAGGTCAGTTGCATTTGCCGCATTAAAAGTATTTACACCATAAATTGATGCTATAATACTGATGCCAATTAAACTGGCGACAGACAATATTTTAAAATACAGTTTTTTTCGGGATTTTACAGGCTTATTCGCAGCAGCAACCCGAGGCAATACAGGAACTGTACCGCTGAAAGAATTTTTCAATTCTTTAATAGCTTGCAGCGTTTCGCCGGCACTAGAATAACGTTGGCGAAAATCGTACTTTACCATCTTATCTAAAATCTTCGCAAATTCAGGACTGACTGAGGTTTTGTCCTGCCAAATAATTTCCTCTGTATCGGGGTTTCTTGGCATTTGGTGAGGATTTATGCCAGTGAGGAACTGAATTGCGATCGCACCGGCGGCATAGATGTCGCTGCTGAGTTTCGGGTTGCCGTGAGCTTGTTCGCTGGGCATATAACCGGGAGTACCGATGCTGACACTCAAGCTATTCTTGGGCTGAGGATTGGTAATTTGAGTAGTAATTTCTTTGACTGCGCCGAAGTCAATTAAAACTAATTTTCCGTCTCTATCTCTGCGGAGGATATTGCGGGGATTGACATCGCGGTGAATCACATTTTGCTGGTGTACGAAATCTAAAATTTCGAGAAGTTCCTCCAATATACAAATGACTGCATCTTCCTGCATGACTCCCGCTGTGCCCGGAGAACCCCCCCAAACCCCCCCTTCTGGGGTTTGGGGGGGTATAATTTCTTGACTTAAATCGTGACCTTCTATAAATTCTTGAACGAGATAAAACTCTTGATTTTCTTCAAAGTAAGCAAAAAGTCTGGGAATGCGATCGTGATTTCCCAGCTTGTACAAAACTTGTGCTTCGGTATCGAACAAACGTCTAGCTACCTGTAGAGTTTCCGGATCGGTTGCTTGAGGTTTAAGCTGCTTGACGACGCAGAGGTGATTGCCTGGTAGCTGCTTATCTTCAGCTAAATAAGTTTGAGCAAATCCGCCACCTCCCAAGTGACGGATAATACTGTAGCGACTGCTGAGTGTGATTCCAAGCATGAGATTTACCTAATATTTCTTAGTCTGTGAACTACGCACCTTACTTTTATTTAACTGGTAGGCTGCGTTATCAACTTATTGAGAATTATCTTCCAACCAATCACTCAACTCTTCCAAGTTTGAAAAACCCCATATGGCGTTTACTAAATTTTCTAATTTGTCGCTCGATAACTGCTGAATGCGCCTTTCTATATCGGGGTTTAGTTGACCTAAAAGGCGATTCAGCGAAATCATAATAAACTCTATTTGTGCTTCTTGTCTGCCTTCTTGTCTGCCTTCTTGTCTGCCTTCTTCCCGGCCTACAGCCACCGAACTTTCCTGATCTTGAGCAAAGAACTCTTGCTGCTGTAACGTATTCAATTCATCCTGTGTCAAACTAACTTCGTTGGCAATTTCAAAAGCTTTCTGAATTTGCGGAACTGTAGCCATTGTTTGAGGTACTTCATCCAAAGTGCCAGTAGTTTTGATAAAGTAAATCCACTTGTCCGTAATATTTTCTAGTTGATTCCATTCTTTCTTAAATTTGGGCAACTCTACAAATACTAACTCAATGTCATTCTGTAAATAATCAGACAGGCGAGTTCTTTCTTTGAAGACAAAATGCGAAATCACATCTGGCTCGCCGCGAAACATTTCAAAATCAGTGATAGTCAAAGCAATCACAGGTCGCAATTGCTGGTATAATTCTCCCCTTGTTAGTTGCAGTGCATAAGTTTTTGCTGCATTGTATAAAACTCGCTTTCCAAATGCCTGCACCTTCAAAACTTGCATTTCGATAATCACAAATGTGCCATCGTTAAGTAGCGCTTTGACATCTAAGTAACTGTTTTTAAATCCGGCTATTTGAGGTGCAAGATAAGGGTCAAGGATTTCTAAGCTTTCAATGATGGATCTGCCTTCATAGAGTATGGCATTCAAGAAACTAATCAAAATGTCGTTACTCTGGGCAGAGCCAAATATTTTTTTGAATGCAAAATCAATTTTGGGATTGATAAATCTCATGTTATTTTTATCCTTCGACATTTGTACGTAACACGGCTGCCAACCTTACTGTGACAGTCTGTTTGCTATGTTTCTTGTTCCCTCCCCGAACTCGCGGGGAGGGTTAGGGTGGGGTTCTAGATTTTTGCTGGTCTTGGGATGCTCCCACTCTAACTTAACTTTGAACCGATTTCAAAATTTCATCATCGACTGAAAAATCTATCTCAGCTTTGTCCCGCCCCGAAACTACATAATCATTCTGAAAAGAATCTTTCAATCCAGAAAGTAAGTCAAATTCCGGCTGCCAGTTAAGATCGGTGACAGCTTTATTAACAGAAGCGAAAAAGTGCTGCAATCTCATCGGAAAAGCTTTCTTTTTGCCGAAGTCAAATTGTTTCGGATCGTAGTGTACAATCTTAATAGCATCAGGGGATTTGCCTGCGGCTTGAATGCAGGCGCGGGCTAAACCGTCAAAGGTGACAAATCGATCGCCCGAAACGTTATAAATTTGCCCGATCGCCCTAGAGTTCCCCAAAACCGCCGCCATTGCTTTAGCCAAATCCTGACAGTGCCCCAACTGCGTGAAGTGCATTCCGTTACCGGGAATCGGAATCGGTCGATCGCGCGCAATGCGATCGAAAAACCAAGCCTCCAAATCGTTATAATTTTGTGGCCCGTAAATGTAAGTCGGGCGGATCGAAGTCCAAGGCAAACCGGACTCAGCCAAGTAATTTTCGGTTTCGCATTTACCCAAATGCCGGCTTTTAGGATCGGTAGCGTCCCCTTCAATATGAGGCATTTGATCCGACTTCAAATAAACCCCCGCAGAGCTCATGTAAACAAAGTGCTGCACCCGCCCTTTAAATATTTCAGCTAAAGGCTTTGTATCGCTGAGTTCGCGGCCGTTGTTGTCAAAAACGGCGTCAAACTCGACCGCCGATAACTTTTCTTGCAGTTGTTCGACATTTGTGCGATCGCCCTGAATTTGTTTTACGCCCGCAACCGGTACAGGCTTGTTGCCCCGGTTAAACAACACCACTTCATGCCCTTGTGCTGCTAAAATCTTAGTAAGATAAACCCCAATAAACCGAGTACCGCCCATCATTAAAATTCGCATTATTTTCGATGCTCCTTACAGTTAGTGTAAATATCTTACAATAAAGTTATGCCTTACGGAGAAACCGGGTTTTTTAAGAAAACACACATTAACAGCGATCGACTCTGGTCAAAAAAACGTAACGCTAGAGTTTTTGTGTCCAATTCCTGAAGGTCAGTTTTGTGTTTTACTAAAGTGCGATCGTTCAAAATAAACATATACCAATTTTTCAGAGAATTAACACTTTCTCACTTGCTAAACCCCTGACTTTTCTTCCTTCTTCCTTCTTCCTTCTTCCTTCTTCCTTCTTCCTTCTTCCTTCTTACGCTATACTTTCAATTTGCCTAAAATAACCCTATGCAAGTTCCCCGACTGCATCCAGAAACAATCGAAGAAGTCAAACAAAGAGCCGACATAGTAGACGTTATTTCCGGTCGCGTCGTCTTGCGAAAACGCGGTAAAGAATTCGTAGGTTTGTGTCCATTTCACGACGAAAAATCTCCCAGCTTTACAGTCAGCCCAGCCAAACAAATGTACTATTGTTTCGGCTGCGGTGCAGGCGGCAATTCTTTTAAGTTTCTCATGGAATTGGAGAAACGCCCTTTCAGCGAAGTAGTATTAGAACTAGCTAAAAATTATCAAGTTCCCGTCAAAACAGTAGAACCGGAACACCGACAAGAATTGCAGCGGCAAATTTCTCTGCGGGAACAACTCTATGAAATCTCAGCACTAACAGCCAACTTTTACGAACACGCTTTGCGACAAACCCAAGGAGAAGAACCCTTAGCATATCTCAAATCAGAACGCCAGCTAAGCGAAGAAACTATCCAACAATTTCAATTAGGTTATGCACCCCAAGGTTGGGAAGCACTTTACAGTTATTTAGTAGAACAGAAAAACTATCCGGCGCAGCTAGTAGAACAAGCTGGATTAATTGTACCCCGAAAAAATGGCGGCAGCGGCTATTACGATCGCTTCCGCAATCGGATTATGATTCCCATACGCGACACCCAAGGCAGAGTCATCGGTTTCGGGGGCAGAGCTCTCGGCGACGAACAGCCGAAATACCTCAATTCTCCCGAAACAGAACTGTTCGACAAAGGCAAAACTTTATTCGCCTTAGATACAGCAAAAACAGCCATTAGCAAAGCCGATCGCGCAGTGGTTGTAGAGGGGTACTTTGATGCGATCGCACTTCAGGCAGCCGGCATCTCCAACGCCGTCGCTTCCCTGGGCACAGCCCTAAGTTTAAACCAAGTGCGGCAGTTATTGCGCTACACAGACTCCAAACAAATTATCCTCAACTTCGACGCCGACAAAGCAGGAACTCAAGCAGCAGAACGCGCGATCGGAGAAATAGAAAAACTCGCTTATCAAGGAGAAGTGCAACTGCGAGTGCTCAACATTCCCGACGGCAAAGATGCCGACGAATACCTCAAAACATACTCCCCAGAACAATATCGAGAATTGCTCGAAAATGCTCCGCTGTGGATCGACTGGCAACTGCAACAAATGCTCGTCAATCAAGATTTGAAGCAAGCCGATACTTCCCAGCAAGTAACAAAAAAAATTATCAAATTATTAACTAACATCACTGACGACAATCAGCTAGCACATTATTTGCAAAAAAGCGCCGAAATTCTCAGTAAAGGAGATTTTAGACTCACAAAAATGCTCGCTGAAAACTTGCTCAATCAAGTAGTCAGCGATTGGGCAAAGCGGCAGAGTCAAGACGAATCTTTGACAATGCCCCTGTTAATTAGAAACAAGCTGAAGCCGAACAAACAATATAAAAAGCAGCGTGCAACTAGCGAAAACCCAAGCTCAAAATCAAGCTTATCTGCCGCAGCCCGCAGTCTTTTAGAAGAAGCAGAAGCGCAATTATTGCAGATTTATTTGCACTGTCCCGAATACCGCCAAGATGTCAGAGAAGCAATAGAAGCTAGAGACGTGCAGTTTAGCCTTTCTCACCACAGATTTTTGTGGCACCAGATTGTGAATGCTGAAATATTGCACAAAATGTCTTTACAAATAGCGCCTTCTGAGTTAATATTAAAATTGCAAGATAGCTTCATTGAATATCCCCATCAACTCAATCAAATCTCGCATTTATTTCACTTAAATGAGTTCTCAGAAAGAAACGTTTATCGCGCACCTCTAGTAATTAGATCTGCCCTCGCCTGTATCGAGCAAATTATCAGCATGAAGCGCCGCCGGATTGCACTCAATATGTGGGAAAAAGCCAAGGCCGCTAGCAGTGGCGAAGAGGCTATAGAATATCACCAACAATTCTGCGCCGAACAAGAATGGCTCAAGGAACTAGAGCGGCTGCGTCAAGTTAATTTTTACGATTTAACATCCGTACCTTGGAGTGGGAATTTCTAGGAGTTAACGACTTTACTCCTTACTACGAACCCAAATCAGCTACCAACGAAACAGCCAGAAGATGGAAATGGAAGCAAACTTAGATGGGATACGCGATCGCCCTTAGCACCGTTGTTGTTCGAGGCTGACGAGTGGTTATATCCTTCGGAGTCTGGTGCGGTGGTTGTCCGGGTTTTGTCTGCCACTCCGGCGAAACGGAAAGCTTCAACAAAGCATACTTTGGAGAAGTTTCCCGTTCAAAGTTTTCGGACATTACTGACTAATTTATCGACGATCGCTAAAAATCGAGTGCAGCCTAAACTAGCGGGTATTGCAGTTAGTTTCGACCTGACGACCCCAACTCCTTTACAGCAGAAAGCCTTCGATTTGCTGGGGGTTCCGCTGACATCTTCCGTCATGTAGTCGGCGGGGGCTAAAGCCCGATCGCCCTACTGATGGGGGCAATACTAGGAACTTTAAGAGGACGCGGGGGAAGTTCCGTTTCAGGCGCAGTTACCTTGAGGTAATCGGCGATAAACTCACCATACTTTTTCCTGATTTCGTCAGGGATAAATTTATATCCAAGGAGCTTCGATCGACATTCGGTGGAGCCACAACAACATTTGGGAATGTCAATGAAAGCGTACTCTGTTGTAGAGTAATCCCATGTAATCTCGCTTCCCGAAGGAATATCAACCAATGCCACGAAATCGTAGGCTCCGTATTGATTATTCGTCACCCCTGTGTTTGGGCTACAAGAATGATTGATCAATAATGCCGGTTCATCTAATTCTATATGCAGGTCAAAGTCCATCTGAATCGAGTGAGTAGTTCTTTCGGGCAAGATATCGACTCGGCGTCCAACCACCACAGTCTCACCTTTACGGAAGCCTCGGCTGGCAAAAACGCCTCTACCTTTCTCTGTTTGCTGGATGAAAATACCGAAACCCATTTTCCTCACTCTTAATACAAATTACAAATCTAAGTCTAATTCCACGAGGTTAGCGCTCGGAACCGACACTGGAGCCTTAATTGGCTCAGTATCCGAATCTGACAGCGCTGGGACAATCGACTCGTTAACCTGTATTTCGCCATCTTGCTCAGCATCCTGAGACTTGCTTTGACCAAAAACCATTGCCACCACTACAAGAGATGCGCCAATCAGACCGCGTATTCCCAGTTTCTCTCCCAGTAGTATAAACGAGAAAAACGCTGCGAAAATCGGCTCTAGCGTATATATTAGCGCCGTTTCGTAAGCATTAACCCATCGTTGAGCCACTACTTGGAGCACAACAGGAGCAGCAGTACCAACTAAAGCAAGGTATAGGAGTACACCAAAGTTCGTAGCAATTGCCTCCTGCTGTCTAACCAGATCCGGAGCTGCCCAGATTAAAGACACTACTGTTATCACCCAAAGCTGGATCGCTGTCAGTGGCAAAATGGGGTGGCGCAACGTGATGGACTCAAGCTTCAGAATGTAGATCGAGTAGAGGAAAGCGTCGCCTAACATCAAGAGATCGCCGATAACTATCTGTTCACTCTCCCAACACATCACTCCAACGCCAAAGATGGCAATTCCTGCGGCGAGGAAAGTTTTTAGGAGCACCTGCCGACCGAGCAGTTGCCCCAGCAGAGGAACTAGGATGACGTTGAAACTGGTAATGAATGCAGCATGATTTGCAGAGGTAGTCTCAAGGGCAACGGTTTGGAGGGTGAAAGTAGTAAAGATTACAAGTGCCAATAGGACTCCATCCCGTAGCAGGGGAAGATTAAGGAAGCGCAAATACGGAGTAAAAGGCAATGCCGCTATTGCGAAGCGGGTTGCCAATATTGCAGGCGGAGAAAGACTACTGACGGCTCCCTTGATGAGCGGAAAGCTCGTACCCCAGATTAGGGTGACGACAACCAACACTGCTATACCCAAAGCATGGAGAGTGTTTGGCGATCTTTGAGAGTCATTATTTAGTTCTATGGTCATTGAGCAGCATCACTAATTAGCAATTGAACAAAATTCCGTTAGTTAACCGTAAAGAGATGGACTAGAGTAAGAAATATCAATATTTCTTGTTTCGTCATCAGCGTAGGTAAAAATTAGGTTTGTTCGCTTGACTTCTTCCCAAAGAGGCGAAACTCTATGAATAGCTTTGTTCGTTTTCATAAAGTAGCAATCTCCAACATTATGCCCAACCCGTTTAGCTAATGGTGTATCAAGATCGCTAATTTCCATACTGTGGGGAACAAACTCCAGGCATCCTCCAGCTTCTTCTGGTGGGGTTTCAATAAAAATAGCAAAAACATAAGCATAAGTATCGAGATGTCCCCCATGAACATCCCCTATTTTGTCAAGTCTATGGATTACGTGCCTCTCAAACGGATCTGGTACTGAGTACACTTGAGTTCCCGCAATACCACAAAGAAACTCAATTAGTTGAGAATCGCAGTACAGAGCCGCAATCATTGGTGAATGTTCCGCAATGGCAATTCCCGAAACATTGCTCAGATGTCTAGGAGTATTATCATACTTCATGTTGAAATCTCTTCTTCGAGAATGCTGCTCAAATATTCTGAGGACTTCTGTCTTCAAAATCGCGAATGAATCATCGTTGAAAAACAACGGTAATTTTACATAACAGTTGAGAGCAAACTCTTCGTGCAATAAAGCTCCCGCTTCTCTGGTGAGAGTGGTATTGAACAAATTGGTAGTATCCTGATACACCATATTTCCTTATTTCCTTTAAAATTTTAGACTTTGTTTGAGAAATCTTATAAAACCCATTGGCCGAGGGCCAGAGAGTTTACATGGCACTTACCCCGCACGCGGGGTAAGTTCCGTTTAATTAGCCTTTTAATAATCGCAAAAAAGAGTTTCGCGAGTATCTCTACCCGTCACCGGATTAGTACCTTTTGCCACTTGACAAAGTTTTTCTATCATATCATCTCGCAGCAGTGTCTCTGTAAAATCAGCACCGTCAATAACAGCTCCTTCGAGTCTGGTATTGTAAGCGAAAGCACCCTCAAGGATAGCATTAGTTAAATTTGCTTTCATCATGCGAGCTAAATCTAAAGTAGCACCCGTTAAATTAGCCCCTTCAAAATTTGCCTCTTCCATATTGGCAGCAAAAAAGCTGACGCCCCGCAAATCTGCATTAGTAAAATTGCTGTTGCGAAGATTGGCTTTATTAAAACTGTCGTCAGTCAGAACTTTCCCACTAAAATCAGCGCCGACTAGGATTTCTTTGTCGCGATCCAAAGCGAAAGCAGGTTCGGGATTAATGCCGATCGCCCCAGCGGCAATTACTGCTAAAATAACAAAACTCAGCAATAAAGTATAAATATTTTTGCGATGTTGGCGAATTCGAGAAATCATCATACAAGTTCAAGCTAATGGGCAGTTGTGACAGTTCAGAATTGAATTCTACCAGAAAGCGCGTCAAGCGTAGCTATCCCGTAGGGAATCGCCCGATCGATCCTACTGACTCCAATTCCTCCCAATCCCCAAACTCTCGGGATATCGGCACATTGGGAGAAAAATTAGTCGCCGAGTGGTTGCAGCAGCAAGGTTGGGAAATCTTGCACCGCCAGTGGCACTGTCGGTGGGGAGAGATTGACATCATCGCACTCGGAACAGATGAAGAAAGCGAAATCAACAGAGGTAACGAAAATTCCCCATTCCCCATGCCCCATGCCCAAACATTAGCATTTGTCGAGGTAAAAACTCGCCGCCGGGGAAATTGGGATGCTGGTGGAATGCTGGCTGTTAGTACCACAAAACAAGCCAAACTTTGGCAAACAGCCGAAATATTTTTAAGCAGTCGTCCAGATTTAGCAAATAATTCTTGTCGCTTTGATGTCGCCTTAGTCAGATGCGAACCTTCACGACCAAACACTAAGCAAATATTACCGCCATTAACAGCAGCGAACTCTCAATCTGCCGTTGCAGGAAACTACCGGCTCACCCTGCAAGAATACATTCGGTCGGCTTTTAGCAATTAAAAATATATAATTAAAAGTTAGAGGGTAAAATCTCAAAGCAATGCGACTAGGTAATTTTGAATTGTTAGCTTGCCTAGGCTTCGCGCATTTTTCTCTTGAGCTTTAACGGATCTGAAAAAAGCGTTAAATCTTCTGCCGCTTTCCCCGTCTCTCCCTCTCATGTTGTGTCATCACACTTAATTTATATGCGTAGCAATCTAGGCCAGAGTTTCCGGGCAATACCCCAGACCCTTGACAAACTGCTGGCGAAACGCTTCAATTTCTTTGCGGTCAGGGCTGCCGTGACAAACAACTGCCACCTGGTAGCGGCGCATCACGCTCAGCGGCGACTGTCCGGTTTCCAAACTCCAAAGCGCCATTTGCAAGCGAATTTCAGGATCGTAAGGAATCCCGAGTTCGTTCATAAAAGCCCGAAAATCCCCGTGCATTTCGGGAGTTAAATATTGGCTCATTTTCACCTTTACCACCCAGCCGTCAATTTGGTGAATAACAGTGATAAATTGCAAGGGAAGATGGTGAGCCGTGCGTAGGTAATCCACGACTCTCAGAGTAAGGCTAGTATTGGCGATGTAGTAGAGGTATTCCATAACGATCCTTATGAGCAAAGCTGATGCTATACCTCTATCCTCGCGGGCTATACCCGCCACCACAAGGGGAAAAGCACCCGACTTTGGATGGGGGTTTTTACCCAATTTGTTACCCAGTTGACAGATCGATCGCACAGGAATTCACTCGATGACAGAGATGGACTGGTCTTTGGACGGCTACGACTACGAACTCCCGCCCTCGCGCATTGCCCAAAATCCCGTAGTGCCGAGGGACAGTTCTCGCTTGCTGGCTGTAGATTCTCCCAGCAGCCACCAACACCGGATTTTCCGGGATTTACCCGATTTGCTGCAACCGGGCGACTTGCTGGTACTGAACAACACCCGCGTGCTGCCAGCGAGGCTCTACGGGCACAAACCCAACGGCCCGGCTGTGGAGATATTGTTGATGGAAGAACGGCAGCACAACTGTTGGCTGGCTTTGGTTAAACCGGGGAAACGCTTAAAGTTGGGAGCAAAAATTGAGTTCGATCCCATCGCCCCACCCTGTGAGGACTCCGCTGCCGATCCTTGCTGTTGCCTTCCCGATGCCGCGATGCCCCATCGTCGTCGATTGACTGCAACAGTTATAGAGAGGGACGACGCAACAGGGGGACGGCTGTTGGAGTTTGACATCCCCACAGAGGAAAATCTGGCGAAGTTTTTGGACGAATACGGCCACGTACCCCTGCCGCCCTACATCGAAAATTCCCAAGCTTCAGCGGAACAGTACCAGACTGTTTATGCCGAGAGGCTGGGGGCGGTGGCTGCCCCCACAGCAGGCCTGCACTTCACCGAAGAATTGTTCAGCCACTTGGAACAGCGGGGAATCGAAAAAACTTTTATTACCCTGCACGTCGGAGTAGGGACGTTTCGCCCGGTGGAGGTGGCAGACGTAACGGCTCACAAAATGCACGGCGAATGGGTGGAAGTACCCCCCGCCACTGTCGAGAAAATTCGGGAAACTCAAGCCCGAGGCGGGCGGATTATTGCTGTGGGTACAACAGCAGTGCGAGCTTTAGAGGGAGCCGCAGCCGCGAGCGGCGATTTTTCTTTGCAACCTTTTTGCGGCCCGACCAATTTGTTTATCTACCCCGGTTACAAGTGGCGGGTTGTAGAGGGGATGATTACCAATTTTCACTTGCCCCGCTCTACTTTGATGATGATGGTAAGTGCGATGATTGGAAGGCTTCGGCTGTTGGATTTGTACAGAGAAGCGATCGAACATCAGTACCGCTTTTATTCCTTTGGCGATGCCATGCTGATTTTACCGAAAAAATGAGTTTAAAGCCCCGTCCTTCCAGGACGGCTTCGATCAATTATTGGGGTTCAGGTAGCTGTTTGATATAGTCATTAATCAATTCAGCTACAGGCACTCCTTGCTTTTGAGCTATCCGAGCAATCTTGTCTTTCAACTGCTTTGTCGTTCTGATATTGATTCTCTCAGTCTTCATGGCAACTTATCCCATTTGGGTGTACATCAAGAGTATGCCACAGGTAGAGTAACCGCCGATACACATGAGACACCAAGCTCAAACGACTGGTCGGAAAACAATAATGGCTAGTGGGTAGCGAATGCCACGAATAAAAACAGCTAGGTTAACCAACGTCAACCAAAACCAGACAAGTCAAAAAATAAAGATTAAATGTACCGTGGGGCACACGGAAGAGAAGTAATTCTCAAACGCTTGGGGAGACAAAGCCCTCTGGGGTTATCTAAGTTAGGCTCGATGCTTGGTTCAATCGGACGGGTATTTGGTTTAAGTATTGCCGCAAGGATAGATAATTTTAAGGTGTGTCGCTGCAACCTTGCAATCCTCGTACCTGATAGTCGAAGAGTGTCAACAACAGCAAAAAAGGATCGATCGGGCATCGGGTTCGCCCCATGCCCGGTATTCAGTTTCTATTCTTCCTCCTCTTCTTCATTGCCGGGATACACGAAGCTGTTGGAACGCCCAGTCAAAACTGATTTGCCCAGAGACAGAGCTTTCTGAGCTGCCACTGCTGCTTTGCGCTTCCATGTGGCCTTACGCATATTCTTCTTTGATTTGGAGGTTTTCTTCTTGGGGACTGCCATGACGCTAAATACTTTCTGCTTGCTTGTATAGACAAACAAACATTCTAGCCGATTTTGCCCAATGCTTACTCAAAAAACGGCAACAACTGCTCGGTCAGTAATATCAAGTAGTAGGGTGCGTCAGCGATTAGCTTCTCGAACAACAGACAAAATCCCCGATTCTGACGCACCCGCAGCAGCTAAAGTTCGTGAAAGTGGTAGATCACGACGCCAGTTACGGCATCGTTCTCGATACTCACATAACCGGTTTTGAGCATTGCCGTGAAAGCCTCTTCCACTTCGGCAAAAGTAGCGCCGGTTGCCATCACCCCTTGGGTGACAGATAATCTTCCGTTCTTGGTGTAAGCTGCCTTCAGGAGTTTAACCCCTAACTGGTCGGGAGTTTGCTTGGGGTATGTCGCGGCGATCGCCCCGCTGCTGGGATATAGCGGTATACCTTCGCTAGATACGCCGAGTTTGCCTCTGAGACTGGCATTGTGTTCGTCCACCATGTTCGGCAGCAGCAGCAAGTCAAACAACTGCCCGAACCCAAACAACCCAAAAGTACACAGCCACAGCAAACCCGTGGCAATCTTGCCGTTGTAGAGGCGGTGGAGTCCGAATGGGCCGAAAAAACAAGCTGCCCATAAAAGGTAACTAACACCTAAATTGCTCATTTTCTGACCGTCCTGCCTGGTGATTCTAAGTATTGGAGTCCCTCTCTACATTTTGTACTTTCTATCTAGTGTTTGAACAGTTTGACACCAGCAGATATTTGTGCATTGTCTCAAGGCAGTGGGCAGTGGGCAGCGGGCAGCGAGCAGTCAACTGCCCCACTCTCTCAGTGAGTAATTCTGCGTAGCAATTCTTAACGCCCGCAACATATTTCCGGGGGCGAGAGCTTGGTAAACTGGAGGGCGTGGAAATTACAGCAGCTTAGAACAGGATTCCACACTGGATTCCACACGGAGCGCCAAACCGATCGCGCAGCCAGCGCTGGCAGGACATACACGAGCGACGATCGCCCGCAGTACCCGACAATTGAAACAAGCGAGTAGTTATAAGCAGAAATCCAATAAACATATGGTAGATTCCCTCAAAAAACCCACTTTTGAAGAACTGCGGCCGGGAGTGAAAGCCCCAGCCAAAGAAACTATTCTCACGCCGAGATTTTACACAACAGATTTTGACGAGATGGCCAAAATGGACATCTCCGTAAATGAAGCCGAACTAGAAGCAATTATCCAAGAGTTCCGCGTTGACTACAACAAAAACCACTTCGTGCGGGATGAGGAGTTCGCTCAATCTTGGGATCACATTGACGGCGAAAAACGCCAGTTGTTCATTGAGTTTCTAGAACGTTCATGCACCGCTGAGTTTTCTGGGTTCTTGCTTTACAAAGAATTGGGACGCAGGCTCAAAGACAAAAATCCAGTGCTCGCCGAGGGTTTTAACCTGATGTCGCGGGACGAAGCGCGGCACGCCGGATTCCTCAACAAAGCGCTGTCCGACTTTAATTTGTCCCTGGATTTGGGTTTCTTGACAAAGAGCCGCAGTTACACATTCTTTAAGCCGAAGTTTATTTTCTACGCGACTTACTTGTCCGAAAAGATCGGTTATTGGCGCTACATCACGATTTACCAGCACTTAAAAGCCCATCCAGAAGACCAGATTTATCCGATTTTCCGATTCTTTGAAAATTGGTGCCAGGATGAAAACCGCCACGGAGATTTCTTTGATGCGGTGATGAGAGCTCAGCCTCAGATGTTGAACGATTGGCGCGCTAAGCTTTGGTGCCGTTTCTTCTTGCTGTCGGTGTTCGCGACAATGTATCTCAATGATATCCAGCGCGCCGGTTTTTATCGATCGCTCGGACTCGATGCCCGCGAATACGACATTGAAGTGATTAAAAAGACCAACGAAACAGCAGGTCGCGTATTCCCCGTCATGCTGGACGTGAACAACCCAGAATTTTATGAACGGCTAGATGTTTGCCTCAAGAACAATCAGCAGTTGACCGCCATTGTTGCTTCTAATACTCCGAAATTCTTGCAATTCTTCCAAAAATTGCCTCTGTATTTGTCGAACGGCTGGCAGTTGTTGAAGCTGTACTTCATGAAGACAATTGAATCACCTTCAGTTGAGGGTGCTGTGCGCTAAGTTTTGATTTTTCATCCTCTGTTACGGCGGTTCTGCAGCAAGCAGAGCCGCTTTTTTTTGGTATCCAGATTCACCGCAAAAAGTTATCGCCCGACTCAAGTCGCCCGGAATTGGAATTGATGCTGGTTTTCCCTAAAATTTATCGCCATTCGCCCTGAAGCGTAAAAGCCGCCCAATAATAAGGAGAACGCCACTTTTCCTGCTTCCACATTTCCAGTTGCGCCGCCCTCAATGCTGCCGCTGGCGTTAACCCTTTTTGCAGCATTCCTTGATAGAAACTCGACATTAATGTAGCCGTTCCTTCATCGTCCACACTCCACAAACTCACCACCACTCG
This sequence comes from Microcoleus sp. F8-C3, assembly GCA_036704825.1. Classification (GTDB taxonomy): domain Bacteria; phylum Cyanobacteriota; class Cyanobacteriia; order Cyanobacteriales; family Microcoleaceae; genus Microcoleus. Next base: position 196,265 of record JAUBSN010000001.1, read on the forward strand.
CTGAGTCCCCGCATACATAAATCCCCGTGTCAATCCTACCATGCCCTCGCCTTCAACGATCTGCCCCATTCCGGTTTGACAGGCACTTAACACTACTAAATCTGCTGCTAATTTGAGATTGAAAATATCAGTAAGTCGCAGAAATCCGTTTAAGGGATTGCCCTTTTCATCTACCAGCGACAAGATGATTCCCGATAGTTCCGGGTTAGTGCTATTCGCTAAACCGTGAGTGGCAAAATGAATGATTTTATATTGGCTTAAATTGTGACTGGTTGCTGCGGCGCGGCTGGCTGCAAAATCCAAGGATGCGGTGCGAGAATTGGCAGGTACTAACGCTTGAATGATTTGAGCTTCTTGGCGAGTGAATTTTAAACGGCTCAACTGTACGTTATTGTCGCGGCTAGAGCGGCTTAAACCGAGATTTACTGATTCTATTGCTTGGGGATTGGCGCTATTAGACTGGGTTTTGACTCGTCGATCGTCAGCGCTAAAAACTGGATCGGCTAGCATTGCTAAAGTCCGAGTTGGGGGTTGTCTGTCATTGTAGTTTTGTCTTAAGATTCCCAATGTGGAAGCGGAAGGCAGCAGCACAATTTCATGGTCTACAATTAGCGGATTCCGATTTTTACCGGGTGTTTCGGGGATTGAGAGGGCGGCAAAGGGGAGGTAATTGAGAATGCCGTCGCCAACTATCAGCAGCCGTTTTTGAGCGAGTTGTGCTGCTACGGGCTGTAAAATAATTTGACTCAGCGTGTTGTTAGCTTCAGCAACTCGATCGGGAATGTTTCGGTAGCGCGGGTTAGTCACAGCATCGCGGAAATTGCGGGCGGCTTTTTCGATGTCAACCTGTTTGGGCAATTCATAACTGGTGATGCTGGTTTTAGTCACAGCCCACAGATAGCTGCGATGTTTCCCTAAAGAATACTGGAGTAAAATCGTATTGTCATCGAGGATTTGTTGTTGAATCTGTGCCGGGGTTAAAGGTTGCGGTTGGGTGAGGGCGGCGTACCGGGGACTGGTTGAGCGGATTTGGGCTTGAATGTCCTGATATTGTCCTAGTAAAGTTTGCCGTTTTTGGTCTAATTCTGCTTTTTCTGCGGGGGTATAATTGGGGCTGCTTGTAGTTTCGATTTGGCGTGTTTCTAAGGCATCGAGTTGCTGTTGTAAATGGCGTTCTTGCTGCAATAATTCTGGGGCGACACCTTGGCGAATATCGGCGTTTGCTTCTTGAAGAAGTTCGAGTATGCTGCGGGCGCGCGAACGTTCGCTGGCTTCAAAGGCTTTAATATCATAACCAGAATTTGGTTGCGTTTTGTGCAGTTGCATTAACAGGTCAATGTAGAACTGGTAATAGTCATGCACGGTGGAAAAGTATGAGATGCGGAGCTCGTGGTTGGTAATTTTGGTGCGGAGGTTTTCGATGATTTTGATGGAGGTTTCAATGTCAGTGAGGGCTGCGATTAAATTGCCTCGATCGCCTTTGAGAATAGCCCTATTGTAGAGGGTGAGAGCTTCCCCAGGACGATCGCCCACAGCGCGAAACAGCGGCAGGGCTTGGTTGAAATATTCTTCTGCTTTCTGCTGTTTTCCCAATTCTGAGTAAGTAGTACCTGTATTGTTGAGGGTGAGGGCTTCTCCACGCCGATCGCCCGCTTTTTGTCTCAAATCGAGGGCTTGTTTGTAGTAGTCGAGGGCTGTTTGTTTTTCTCCCAAATCTGAATAGACTAAGCCAATATTGGTGAGGGTAGTTGCTTCTTTAGCCCGATCGCCCACAGCGCGGAATAAGGGAAGGGCTTGGTTGAAATACTCTTTTGCTTTCTGTTTTTCTCCCAAATCTTTGTAGGCTAAGCCGATGTTGTTGAGTGTGGTGGCTTCCGCAGTGCGATCGCCCAAAGATGTGTCGCTGTTTGCGGGTATGTTCGAGATGTTGCTGAGGTTGATACTTGCTTCAGGGCGATCGCCCATTTCCCGAATTAGCGAAAGGACTTGGTTGTAGTAGTCGATGGCTTGCTGTTTCTCTCCCAAAGCATAGTAGACGGCGCCGATATTGTTGAGGATGACGGCTTGTTGAGGGCGATCGGCTAAAGTCCGATTCCAAGAAAGGGCTTGCTTGTAGTAGTTCAGGGCTTGCTGTCTGTCTCCTAATCTATTAGTAATGAAGCCCATTTGATGCAGCGTGTAAGCTTCCCTCTCCCGATTTCTAAGCATTTGATAAAGCGAACGCGCTGCATCAAACTTTTGCAATGCCTCCTGGTAAGATGCTGCTGTTTCTTGAGCGAATAGTCGCCTAGCTTCCTCAACCAATCGCTCGGCTTCATCTGTTTTTTTATTTAATAGTTGTTTATTTTTCTGAATTAAGCGATCGGCTTCCCCATCCTGGATTTGATTTCTACTGAGATCGAGGGTTGTTAGATATACCAATCCCGCTAAAGGTTTGGCATCTGCGATTTGATTGCTACTGAGGTCTAGGGCTGTCAGATTTGTCAATCCCGCTAAAGGTTTGACATCTGCGATTTGATTTGATGCGACAAAAAGCAGTATCAGATTGGTCAATCCCGATAATGGTTTGACATCTGCGATTTTATTCCCACTCAAATAAAGAAAATTTAACTCAGTCATTGTCGATAAAGGCGTCACATCTACAATTTGATTTGATGCGAGGGACAGCCCTGTTAGATTAGTCAACCCAGCTAAAGGTTTTACATCTGCGATTTGATTGGATTCGAGGAAAAGCTGTGTCAGATTAGTCAGTCCCGATAAGGGTTTTACGTCTGAGATTTGATTGAAATTGAGGACGAGAGATCTCAGATTAGTCAGTTCCGATAAGGGTTGCACATCTGTTATTTGATTTAAACTGAGGTTGAGCTTTCTCAGATTGGTGAATTTTGATAATGGTTTGATATCGACTATTTGATTGCGAATTAGGGAAAGTTCTGTGAGATTAGTCAGAGTTTGTTGAGCGCGATCGCACTCTTGTGTTTTTGCTTTTGATAGCAACACCTCCACCGTATGTCTGGTTTCAGGGGGCAAATTCTCTTTGTTGGTACAGAAATCAGCAAAAGTTTCAAATGTCTGGGGATTTGGCGCGGCGGCAGCTCCCATCAGGATAGTCGCACCTACAGCTAAGCCCCAACGCCCCCAAATCGAAAGTATGGGATTCATAAGCACTCGCTCAAAAAAGACATGATTAGCTGCTATCATAATCTATCGCACCTTGTGATGCGCGCTTTTCCTTCCTGCTTGCCAATTAGATGGAGAGCCTTTGGTGAAACAATAGTCGCTACTGCTTCTCGCTGCACTCTCCAAGCATTATTAGAAACCGGGTTTAAGAAACTGGCTTTTTCCCAAAAAATCGGTTTCTCCTCAAAAATTCTGTTTCTGCACAAGTCCTATTGTACGTTACTTTTAACTCAGGCGTTTAAAATTAGCGATCGCCCTCAAATTTAGGATCTATTATTTGCTGCTGTTTTATGAAAATCAAGAAAAAACAATTTAACAAATCGAATGTTATTTTTTCCCTAGCCATGCTCGGCATTTTTCTCTTTTCCTTAACTTTACGCTTTTGGGAACTAGAGCGATTTAACACTTTAGTATTTGACGAGGTTTATTACGCTAAATTTGCCAACGATTATCTCACAAAAACTCCCTTTTTCAACGCTCACCCGCCTCTAAGCCAGTACATAATTGCGATCGGCATTTGGATCGGCACTCACCTTCCCTTCGGCAAAACAGCCGTAAACAGTATGGCCGGTTCCCTGCTTTCCCCTTGGGATTACCGCTGGCTGAATGCTCTTACAGGTTCCTTTATTCCGCTAGTTGTGGGAGCCCTGGCTTATCAGCTAGTTCCGCGCCGCACCTTTGCTTTTATTGCTGCTTTATTGATCGCTTGCGACGGTCTGTTTTTAGTTGAGTCTCGCTACGCGCTGAACAACATTTATCTGGTTTTATTGGGAATTTTAGGTCAGTTATTTATGTTAAAATCCGTAGAAGCAGAAGGCAAAAAGCGCTGGCTTTGGCTGGTACTTGCCGGTACTGGTTTCGGCGCATCTGCTGCTATCAAATGGAACGGATTGTGGTTTCTTTTCGGTACTTATCTAATTTTAATCTGTGCTTGGGCAGTTCGCTTTATCCAGGGTAACAGAGGAAATGAAGAACAAAGCCGCGAGGTAGATTCACCTCTAGTTCCTGCCGAAAGTCCCGTACAACAACTGACTAAACTCAATTTTCTAGAACTCTGCTTGAGTCTAGCTATTATTCCTATTCTAGTTTACAGCATCTCTTGGATTCCTCACCTGCACTTTAATCCAACTCCCAATTTCTGGCAGATGCAAACAGAAATTTTGACTTATCACCAGCGGATTAAAACCGGGCCTGCCGTGCATCCTTATTGTTCCGCGTGGTACAGTTGGCCTTTGATGCTGCGCCCGATAGTTTACTTCTTCAAAAAAGCTAGCAACAATGCACAATCCGATCCGGTTTTGCCGCCTTTACCTGAAGGTGCAACTGAGGTAACTTTTGACGTTCACGCGATGGGAAATCCCTTGCTTTGGTGGCTGTCAACCTTAGCTTTACTGCTAGTAATAGGAGTTTTAGTTCACCGGATTTCCGTGTGGGTGAAAACCCGCAGCGAGTCTTCTGTGGAACTAATCGAACAGCAGCGGCCGATTTTGTTTCCGCCGACTGCCCAAATGTGGTTGGCGTTATATTTAATAGTTAATTGGGCCGCTAATTTGCTGCCTTGGGTGAAGGTGACTCGCTGCATATTTTTGTACCATTATATGGGCTGTTCGGTGTTTGCAGCCTTAGCACTTGCTTGGTGGGTTGACAGGTGGCTGCACAGCCCTCAAACTCGACTCCGAGGGATGGGAGTAACAATTATTTTTCTGGTTTTGGGTGCTTTTATTTTTTGGATGCCTATCTATTTGGGACTGCCTTTGTCGCAGTGGGAATGGAAAATTCGGATGTGGCTGCCGTCTTGGGTTTAAGTTAGAAATAATTCTTTTATTAACGGGTTCTGGGGCTCGTGAAGCGAGAAAATTAAGTTTTGTGGAACAGGCCGGAAAGCCTGTTCCGTTCGCCAAGAAAATTAAGTTTTGTGGAACAGGCCGGAAAGCCTATTCCTAACAAAGGTGCAAGATGTAAGTTATAACATTTATAACAAAGGTGAGTTTGGAAAAGCGATCGTTATTTTTGATACAGTGCTCGATAAACTGGTTCGCCGCGTTTGAGAGTAGCAATTTCTCTTTCAGTAGGAACAGGTAGGGGATTTTCGGCTAGCCAGTTGTCGCCGTTTTGACGTTGAAAACTAGGGTGAGATGAAAAGCGATCGCACATTTCCCTTTCTACTTCCTCAATATCTGACTGAATAAAGACTTCGCCGCCAATTGCCAGATAAGTTGCCAATTCGTTGACTAATTCCTGCTGCACCACGCGCCGTTTGTGGTGCTTTTTCTTGAACCACGGATCGGGAAATTGAATGCTAACTCGCTGCAAAATACCTGCGGGTAAAGTTTCTAAAATTGGCTTTAGGGAACTATTCGCATTGCAAAACAAATAGTGCAAATTTGTCAAGCCTTTTTCGTCCCGCCAAAGATTCGCCTCCTCTACCAGAGGTTCCCGAATTTCTAATCCGAGAAAATTCCAGTCTGTTTGTACTTGCGCCATGTGCCACAAAAACCTTCCTCTGCCGCAGCCGATATCTAAATGCAGCGGTAAATTTAAGTCGGCATAGATTTTAGTCCAATCCGGGGGACTTGCAGATGCTTGATATCTAATTGATAGGGGATTGACGTGTTCCCGCACTCTTACTCTTGCCAATTTTGCTGTCTCCTGAATGTAATTTTTAACCGCTGATGAAGGCAGATTAACGTGGATTAACGCAGATAAATATTGATTTTTGCGATGTTGTCCAATACTTTTTAAGGAATTAGAAATGAAAAAATGAAAAATGGCAGACTTGGGATTTTGCATTTCTAATTATTGCATTAGGCTTCTGGTTCAATGCCTGCTGCTCTTAATTGGGCGGCTAGTCGATCGGTCCGCTGCCGTTCCCTTTCTACCATTTCTGCTCCCCACAATAACATCTCTCCGCTTTCATCCCACCACCGCAACCAATATCCGGTTCTTTCGGCTTTTGTTCCCTGCCAAACACCTAGAAATAATCCAACTCCCGGAATCCAATAACGATTATTTGCATCGGGTTGCTGTTTTTTATACTGTGCTGGTGAATTTAAATGATATACTTTTAAAGCTCCGATCGCAGGTTCAAAAATTACATAAATTGGAGCTTGCAATATTTGTTCGTAAAAATGCCATTTTCCGGGAAGATAAGTTTGTTTTGCAGAATATTCATCCTGATAACTAGGAGGATTCTCTGGCAAAAACTCCATGACAATTGCCGGAATGTCTCCTTCTAGGTTGGGGGTATAACTGCGACGAATTTCTCGCTCGGGAAGGGGCTGTACGTTTGTGGCATAAAACAGATCGGGAGTTTTTATAACTAGCCGATCGTTGAAAGTGACACAAATTGCCAGATGAGGCGCAACTAATGTTCCCTCCAAAATTAGCCCCGCAATTTCTAAGCTTTCCCGTAAGGCGGCGGCGAGCAAAGGCTGGTCGATATCTTGCAGGGGGTGTTCGTCTAAAATGAAATTTTTTGGCAATTTTTCCCAGGATATTTTGAATTTTATTGGATTGAATGTCATGCTATTTTACCTCTTAGTAAGAATGCGGTGGAACTGCTGGCAATGATTTTCTATCTAATACCATTGCCTGTTTTTTAAGCTTCTGGTTCAATGCCTAATGCTCTTAATTGTGCGGCCAATCTGGAGGAGCGTTCTCGTTCTTGTTCGGCTTGCTGTTGAGCGCTCGTCTTTTGCTGCCGTTCTTGTTCGGCTTGCTGTTGAGCGATTACTCTTTCTTGCCTTTCTCTTTCTACCATTTCTGCACCCCACAATAACATCTCGCCGCTTTCATCCCACCACCGCAACCAATATCCGGTTCTTTCGGCTTTTGTTCCCTGCCAAACACCCAGAAATAACCCAACTCCTGAAATCCAATAACGGCCGAAAGCATCGGGTGGTTGTAGTTCATACTTTCCTGATGAATCCAAGTAGTAGACTTCTAACACTCCGGCGGCTGGTTCAAAAAGTGCATAGACTGGCACTCGCAATATTTGCTCGTAAAAATACCATTTTCCGGGGGGATAAGTTTTTTTGCTAGAATATTCATCGTTGGGACTAGCTGATAAAAATTCCATGACGATCGCCGGAATATCTCCTTCTAAATTGGGAGTGTAACTGCGGCGAATTTCTTGGTTTTCCAGTGGCTGTACGTTGCGGGCATAAAACCAATCTGGCGCTTTGATAACTAGCTTGCTGTCTACTGTCGCGCAAATTCCCATGTTTGGGGCAACTAATATTCCTGTTAAAATTAGCCCTGCGATTTCTAGGATTTCGCGCAAGGCGGCGGCTAGCAAGGGCTGGTCAATATTTTCCACAGGTTCCTCGTCTAAAATGAAGTCGTCTGGCAATTTTTCCCAGGTAATTTTTAAGTCTGCTGTAGGGGCTGTCATTGTATTTCACCTCTGAATGAGATTACTGGAGTGCGGTTTGCAATACTTCCCGATGAAAGAGCGATCGCCCTACAATAAATTTTATCCTTTCTGGCGATAATGCGTCGCCGTTAGCATAGTGTTCCATCCAGGTTTTGCTGATTAAATAAGGATCTTCTGGCAATTCTGATAATAAGTATCCCGGCATTTCTAGCTCTTCCATTAACTGGGTGACTTTGGGATCGTAGCTGAGGGCAAAACAGCGGCATTCTTCGGATGCTGCCATAATTAAACTGTGGTAGCGCATCCCGATCGCCATTTCGACACCCCGGAACACTCCTTTCAATTTTCTCGGATCGTCTAAACTGAGGATGCGGCTCCTTTTCGGCAGCGCTTCGTGCAAATGTCGGGCAATTTCTAAGTCGTGAGACGCTTGAAAAGGCAGCAGCAAAATTAAGGTGCGAGTTGCTTTTTGAAAGTCAACTAAAGCTTGAGTTAAGATTGACAAACGCGCGGGAGTTAGTGTAGAATGAGAACGCAAACAAACAGCAACTCTGGGCGCAGGTAAATCCCACAAACCCGACACGGGGGAATTCTCCAAAGCCCACACGGGATCGGGGGCTAAAGTAAAGGGAATTTGCCAATCTGCAAGTAAATTAGCTGAGCCTTTATCCCGCACGCTGACGGCGGTGCATCCAGCAAAACAGCGCTGAGATAACTTGCGAGTGATTTCGCGCTTCAAAGGCCCAATTCCCTGAGCCCACGCAACAGTTTTTAAGCCCATCCGCTGCGCTATTCCCATCAAACCGCCATAATAGAAAGGGCTCGCTATGCTAGTAGCATCTTGGATTAAACTGCCGCCGCCCCAGATTAGGGCGTCGGAGGTGCGGAGTGCTTCGAGAACTTGAAACGCATTCATGCGATCGCGCGCAGCTACCCCGTACCGCTGATTTGTCTCGACAGGATTGCCAGACAGGACGATCGGCGTCACGCCATCTGGTAACATTTGCAGTAGCGATGCCAACAGCGCCTCGTCGCCGCCGTTGCCTTTACCGTAATAGCCGCACAAAATTGCTCGCATTTCTACTCTTTTGTTTGTTTGTGATGGGGAATCTAACTATTTTAGATTTGAGATTTGGGATTTGAGATTTTTTTGAGATTTGAAATTTGATAATACTACTACCAAAAAAATGCTACTGTCATCAAGCTTCAAGGCTTTACGTCATCAGTCAGCTCAAATCACAAATCTAATAAAATCTCAAATCGCTAATCTCAAATTGTATGACGCATCATACTTTATATGACAGTTGCGTAAGTCCCGATCGATAAATCTTTCATCTTCGTTCACCATACAAAAAATGCACGCTTTGTCAATTCCCACCTGGATTATTCACGTCTCTAGCGTCGTCGAGTGGATTGCCACCATTTGGTTAATTTGGACTTACGGCGAAGTCACTCAAAACCGAGCTTGGTGGGCCCTTTCCGCCGGAATGCTGCCCGCTCTCGTCAGCGCTATGTGTGCCTGTACGTGGCACTATTTTGACAACTCCCCAGCCCTAGAATGGCTCGTTACCCTGCAAGCGACAATGACTCTCATCGGCAATTTTACTCTGTGGGCGGCGGCTTGGTGGATTTGGCGATCGGCTCAGCCAGCAGAGAAAATTAAAGATTAAAAAAGGGAGAAACTAAGTGAAAAATAGCACTATTTGGATAAAATTTGTCGCAAGTTTGCTGTTGTTGACAGCCGGATTTTTGCTTCCCAGCAAAGCCAGCAACATTCCCGTACAAGTCGCCCAACAGCCTAACTGCAAAAATCCTCAAACCACGCTTGACATGAATATGTGTTCTAGTCAAGAGTTTGAGGCTGCCGACAAAAAGCTCAATCAAGTCTATCAACAACTGCAAGCAAAAATCAGCAGCAGACAAAAGCAGAGATTGACGGTGGCACAGCGTACTTGGATCAAATTTCGAGATGAAAATTGTGATTATGCAAAAGGGCAGTTTGAAGGCGGTAGTTTGGCTGCTTCTACCTACGGTTATTGCAGGGCAAGAGTGACGCAAGAACGGATTAAAGATTTGGAAGGTTATTTGAAACAAGCAAATGTGTAAAAGTTCTTTGTGGCACAGGCGTCCCGCCTGTATTTGTAAAAAAAATCTAATTCACAAATCTTTCATAATTGCAACGCCACAGAATTAGTAGCAATTAAACCTGCCTCAACCAACAATACATCAAGACTGTCAACCAGTCCATCAAGACAATGTAAAATTTGACGATCGCCCGCAGGTAACGAAATAGAATTAGTTAGACTGTGAATTTGGCTATCTAAATTTTCAGGCAATTTTGAACACAAAGCTGTTGCCCTTTCTACCAGGCGCTTTTCGCCCGGATGAGGTAGAGAATTAACAGCAAAAACAATATCAAAATAACTGCCTAAAAAAGCGGCTGTTCGGTGGATAATACTTACTGAATCGCGGCGCAAAACAGCGGATTCTAGCTGGTGGCGAAATGAAAAAATCAGGTGGCGCAAAATCGGATAATTTTTGGCAATTATGGCTTGACGGAGTTGTTCTGGATAAGGTCGATCGACATTTGCTTGCAATTGCTGAAACCAACCGTCTCTGTCATACAATGATACTGAGGTGAGAACGTTCCACCAAAAACAGGTTGAATAACCTACTGATGCTTGATGTTTGACCAAGACGCGATCGAGTTCTTCTTCGATCCATTCGGGCTTGCGGTACATAATATCTACCCCGCATCCCGTGTTAATATCTATCCACTCGTCCCCCGGTTCCCAAAATTGATTGTTGATGGCGATGCGATCGGCAAATTGTCTCGCTATCGCCTCCCGTATGTCAACAGGAATTTCCTCTTTAATATATACGTAAAAATCAAAATCCGACGACTCATCCGTAACTGTAGTTGTTCGAGAACCTGCTAAAACTACGGCTACAACTTGAGGTAAACTGCTAAACTGCTTGCCAATAGTTTGAGCCAGTTGGGGAATTTGTTCGAGAGCTAGTTGATAATTGTGCAGCATTTAATTACCTTGTTTTGCAGTTTAAAAAACATAGCAAATGCTTAACTATAGCAATCAATATTTTAACGCATAAATTTGAACTCTTAACTCAACAATTGATAATTGTTAACAAATACGCCGGAGTCGAACTGATGCGCTGCGGCAGCGTATCCCCTACCAAAATTATCTCAAAAGTAACATAAAACTTTGTTTTTTTATTTTCCCCTTTGACACGCGGATAGTGTAGAATCTAAAATCTAAAATCTAAAATCTAAAATCCCTATGTCCTTCGTTGGTTTGCACATTCACAGCGATTATAGCTTACTAGATGGGGCGTCTCAGCTACAGCAGCTCGCAGAACGGGCGGTGGAATTGGGGATGCCCGCGATCGCCCTTACAGATCACGGGGTGATGTACGGCGCGATCGAGCTAATCAAAGTTTGCCGAAATAAAAATATCAAGCCGATTATTGGCAATGAAATGTATGTCGTCAACGGCGACATTGAAGTAAAAGTTAGAGGTAGAAGAAAATACCATCAAGTTGTTTTAGCTAAAAATACTCAAGGTTATAAAAACCTCGTCAAACTAACTACAATTTCCCACTTAAAGGGAATGCCAGAAAAAGGTGTTTTTGCCCGCCCCTGCATCAACAAAGAACTACTAAAACAATACTCTGAAGGTTTAATTGTCACCAGTGCTTGTTTGGGCGGCGAAGTTCCCCAAATGATTTTGCAAAACAAGCTAGATACTGCCCGTGAAGTAGCCACATGGTATAAAGAAGTATTTGGGGAAGATTACTATATAGAAATTCAAGACCACGGTTCCCCGGAAGACCGGATTGTTAATGTTGAAATCGTCAAAATTGCCCGCGAACTCAAGATTAAAATAATTGCCACTAATGATTCTCACTATATTTCCTGCAACGACGTAGAAGCACACGATGCTTTGCTGTGCATTAACACCAACAAACTGATTGAAGAAGACAAGCGGATGCGCTACAGCGGCACTGAATATCTTAAGTCCGCAGAGGAGATGGCGCAACTGTTTCGAGACCATTTGGACGATGAAACAATCAAAGAGGCGATCGACACCACTTTAGAAGTCGCAAATAAAGTATCGAGATACGAACTCACAGGAGAAGCTCGGATTCCCACAATTCCAATTCCCCCAGAACATACAGCCGATACTTATGTAGAAGAAATATCCTGGCTGGGACTGTTAGAACGCCTCAAAGCCCGCACCAGAAATGAAATTCCCCCCGTCTACAAACAAAGACTAGAATACGAACTGAAAATGCTTCAGCAGATGGGCTTTTCGGAATACTTTTTAGTAGTTTGGGACTATATAAAATATGCTAGAGATAACAATATTCCTGTAGGGCCAGGACGCGGTTCGGCCGCAGGTTCTCTAGTTGCCTACGTCCTCAAAATCACCAATATAGACCCCGTACACCACGGACTGCTATTCGAGCGATTTCTCAATCCCGAACGGAAATCTATGCCAGATATTGATAGCGATTTCTGCATAGAAAGGCGAGATGACATGATTAAGTACGTTACTGATAAATATGGTACAGACCGCGTAGCGCAAATTATTACTTTCAACAGAATGACATCAAAAGCTGTTTTGAAAGATGTTGCCAGAGTGTTAGGTATTCCCTACAAAAAAGCAGACGAAATGGCAAAATTAATTCCCGTTTCCAGGGGAAAACCGGAAAAACTTAAAGTGATGATTTCCGATGAAACACCCGCACAGGAATTTAAAGAAAACTATGAAAAGACAATTTGCATTAATGAAGAAACAGGGACAGAAGTCCCAGTTCGTCAGTGGATTGACATGGCAATTCGCATTGAAGGAACCAACAAAACCTATGGCGTTCACGCAGCAGGTGTGGTAATTTCTTCAGAGCCGTTGGATGAAATTGTACCGCTGCAAAAGAATAATGAAGGTGCTGTGATTACCCAATATTTCATGGAAGATTTGGAATTTTTGGGGCTGCTGAAAATGGACTTTTTGGGATTGAAAAATTTAACAACGTTACAGAAAACAGTTGATTATATTCAGCAAACCCAAAATCTTATTGTCGAACCCGAAATGCTACCTTCTGATATAGAGCGCCGAGCTCAAGAGACTTTTGCCAGAATCAAAAAGTTACCAAATGATGTAGATAAAACTTATAGACTTTTAGAAAGAGGAGATTTAGAAGGTATTTTTCAGTTAGAATCCTCTGGAATGCTGGATGTAGTGAAAAAACTCAAACCTTCCTGTCTTGATGATATTTCTTCTATTTTGGCACTTTACCGACCCGGGCCGCTGGATGCAGGTTTGATTCCTCAGTTTATTGACTGCAAGCACGGTAAAACCGTTGAGTACGATCATCCGCTATTAGAGCCGATTTTAAAAGAGACTTACGGAACGCTTTGTTTTCAAGAGCAAATTATGCGGATGGCTCAAGATTTGGCAGGCTATTCTTTGGGGCAAGCTGACTTGCTGCGGCGCGCAATGGGCAAGAAGAAAGCTGAGGAAATGCAGAAGCAAAAAGAAACGTTTATCGACGGCGCAACTAAAAATGGAGTCAGTCAAAGAATTGCTGAAAAGTTGTTCGCGCAGATGCTGCAATTCGCGGAATATTGCTTGAGCTATGACACGAAGATATTGACGGTGGAATATGGGCCGGTGGCTATTGGCAAAATCGTTGAGGAAAAAATTGAATGTACTGTTTATAGTGTTGATAGCAACGGTTATATTTATACACAGTCAATTGCACAGTGGCATCGCCGGGGGCAGCAGGAGGTCTTTGAGTATTGCCTGGAAGATGGCTCGATAATTCGCGCCACAAAAGATCACAAGTTTATGACTGTTGGCGGTCAAATGCTGCCCATTGACGAAATCTTTGAACAAGGATTAGACTTAAAACAAATCAACTCTAGCTCAGATACAGCACTTCCGGATGTTACGAGGTACAATAGAATAGACTAAAAATAATATACAAATGAAAGCATACTCAGTAGATTTGCGCTCCAAAATAGTAGCA
>JAUBSN010000002.1:0-206431 GCA_036704825.1 Microcoleus sp. F8-C3
CTAAGATGGTTGATGTTTTACTGGCTACTGCGCTTGATTTGGTGAATACTAAGCACTTCAAAAACTGGTTTACAAACTGCTGCTACTGTACTTCATAAACGTGGAATCCGCTGTATTTTTGTGTTCTGTTCCAGAAATCGATGGGCATTTCGCCGTGGCAATATGTAATCTGGCAACGAGTCGCAGGCGCCAAAGAATTGTTAAACAAGCGGGATTTGTCAATTTCTGAAGTTGCGTTAGCCTGCGGTTTTTCAAATTAAAGTCACCTCAACAATCTTTTTCCCTCTTGTACGGGAATCGCACCCCTAACCTATCGACGCGGATGATAGCAATAATCTAAAAGTGCGATCGCCCTTCATCCCCATCAATCGTGGCACGGGCGTCCCGCCTGTGCGATGGTATCGGTTCAAAAAGAGCGTAAAGCGGAGCTATCCCGTAGGGAATCGCCCTGTAATAGTATAATTTACTCTAGTTTACTACTTGTGCTACAATTGAATAAAAATCTTTGTAATCACCAATTGCTAAGATAATGCAAGCTGAAAAAATATCAATTTCCCTATCACAATCGCTACTAAACTTTATTGAAAGCTACAAAATTGCTAAAGGATGCAACTCGCCCTCCCAAGTAATAGAAGTCGCTTGGGAATTGCTGCGGAATCAAGAACTAGAATCTGCTTACCTACAAGCATCTAGTGAAGTAGACTCCGCTTGGGATCTAACAGTTGCCGATGGATTGACAGATGAAACAGCGTAGCTATCCCGTAGGCGATCGCCCTTTCATTCCCCTGACTGAATTTGACTCCTCACCCACTGCCTAAAGCCTCGAATCATCGACGTTTCCCCCACATCTTTTTGCCTTTCCAAAAATTCCATAATCTGAGATGGCGACAAAAAAGGAAAGTGAGGAGAAACCTCCCGTTCTACATATTCCTGACCTTCTAACTGATAGAATATTAAACGCGAACCATCATAACGCCAAACCTCTGGCACGCCCAAACTCGCATACAATTCCATGCGGTTGATAGAACTGCTAGTGATGTCAATCTCGATTACTAAATCCGGTGGCGGATCTTGATTCAAGTCAATTTGATTGAGGCTGCGGACAATTTCCTCATTCTCGATGTAGTAGCACTGATCCGGTTCTAAACCGCGAGCCAAATCCTCGCGCTTGCAAGTTCTCGAACCCAAGCTGCGAATTTCTACATTTAATTCTTCTGTTACTGTTTCTACAAAACGCCCTAAAATTTGTTTGTTACCTTCATGTGGATCTGATGGAGTCATAATTTCTAAAGTACCTCGATCGTAAGTCAAACGAATTCCCCGCTGTTGGGCTAACTCGTTTACCAAAGATTCGTAAGTCTGCCAACTAATATTTTTCAGCACAACTCCCGGTTGTGGGGTTTGAATCAGGGTGGCTGTCATGGCTACCTGCTTGCTTTTTAGCTTATTTATTACATCTTAGCAAAACTCAGCTTTACGAAACGCACTGAGGGGGTGATAACACCTCGGAAACTTTGATTGTAAGAGCATTAAGGCTGCTGAACAACGAAAAAGATAGGGGATTATTCACAGGTTTATTGACTCGTAGGATCGGCAGCGATCGCCCGATGCAGCCTCATTTTCCACGAGAGAAACCCAAAAAACATCACCGAACACGCCGACTCCGATGTTTTTTGAGGTATATCAACTCAAACCGTAAGTCTTGTAAGTCTTTCCACTTGCTTGTCACCCCGTCAAGGCCGATCGCACTCGGAACTTGCTTGCTTGCTTGCGGGCGATCGACTTTTCCCGAAAAATCATTGATATCCAACCAATAACAAATCACTCATCACCAATCACCAATCACCAAGGACTCCCAATCATCACAAAAGCCGACCAATAATAAGGATGCGACAACTTTAAATCGGCAAACCCTTGCAGCGAAGCCGGTAACTCCACCCCCTCACCCCGACTCAAACCCCGCAATCGGCCACCCTCCAAACGCACATCTCCCCGCAACATCGCAATTTGCGCTTGTCGCAGCGCCGCCGCCTTAATTCGCGCCGTCTTCAACTGCTGGTAAAACTCACTCATCAGTCCCAAAGTACCTTCATCACTCACGTACCACAAACTCCCCAAAGCCGTTTGCACCCCCGCTTGCAGCGCCAAACCGCCGAAACCCAACTCCGCCTGTGCATCTCCCACCGCAGTCCGACAAGCACTTAAAACTAACATATTCACCTGCGGATCGTTCAATCTCAAATCCCGCAATTGATCCAGTCGCAGCCGACTATTCCACAACTGAATAAAAGAATTATTCGGTACTCCAGGTCGAAATTCGCCGTGAGTAGCTAAGTGAATAATGCCAAAAGGCCGGCTTTGATGCTGTCGCTTCAAATTATCCAAAGTGAAACCCTCGTTCAGAAAACTGACTCCCGGCCACTCTCTAGAAATAGCCGCTATTTCAGCAGGAACCGCAGGTAAAGGATTCAACTCGGAAAATTCCGAGGCGCCCATTGCTAAAACTTGAGAATTTCTGATATCTACGTAGCGAGTATCTGTTAAGTTAATGCTGGGCATCAGGCTGAGATTGTACTTTTCCACCAAAAATTGCTGTCCGTCGTGCAAAGCAG
The DNA here is from genome assembly GCA_036704825.1 of Microcoleus sp. F8-C3. Taxonomy (GTDB): domain Bacteria; phylum Cyanobacteriota; class Cyanobacteriia; order Cyanobacteriales; family Microcoleaceae; genus Microcoleus. The sequence goes on from JAUBSN010000002.1 coordinate 2,613, forward strand.
CAAAGGGCATACCTCTCAAACCCCGATCGACAACAAAGGAAATAGTATCGGTTTCGCACTTTTTCAAACTGTCCTCTAAAGGCGCAATCATCCACTTATAAAGCTGTTGGGAAGACGGTAGATAACTCGTAGTAGCCCGCACTCCCGGTTTGGTAATCTCAGCCCTGAACTCATTTACAACTTTCAGAAGTTCTTGTCGGTTCGCGGCCGGCACGCTTTTGTGAACAACTTCACCGCAAGAAGTGATCAGCATTAAATTTAATTCTTCGGGCTGCGAGAACAGATAAATTAAGCTGGGTTTCGTGCCCGTTTCTGCGCCCACCGATCCTAACTTTTTTTTAATTTCCTCTGGGGATTCCAACTCGTCGCTGATGTTGATACCTAAATATTCCCCGAATTCTTGGCTGAAAGATTTGTCCAGCAGAGGCAAAGCTGCCGATATGTTGCCGACCTCCAAGTTCCTGCCGATGTCGCCGCGAAATGGTGACTGAAAAACGGGTTCTCTGGGATTTGAACCGATGAAATTTCTCAGTCCTCTGGGAGATTGCATTCTTTCGGGCGGCATCCTGTCTCGGGGTTTTCCTATATCTCGCAATATTCTATTTTGGTTCTGCCTCTGTTGGCGACTAAAGGGTTGGTTGCCTGCGGGGAAAAGCAATCGCCCTCGATCTAATGGAAATCTATCCCTTGGTGATATTGGGGGCGAATTGGGGTTATTGGGATTGATGGGATTGATGGGATTGATGGGATTGATGGGATTGATGGGATTGATGGGATTGATGGGATTATTCGGATTGATGGGATTATTCGGATTGTCGGGATTGATGGGATTGTCGGGATTGATGGGATTGATGGGATTGATGGGATTGATGGGATTATTCGGATTGTCGGGATTAGTTGGTTGGTTGGTAGTGACGATCGCACTATTGCCTTGAGTGTAAGAATTGATGAAAGATTGCCCCTGATTAATCGTACCCACAGCATTGCTGGCGATCGCCCCAGCAGTACCGTTAGCCGTCGCATCTCCCACCGCAAAAGCCGTCGGCGGATTGAGATCGCCGCCGCCGTGGCGGATCGTAACTGTACCGGGTTGAGTGTCGCCAAGAGTCGAGATGCTAACAGGATTGCCGTTTTGGTCAAAAGTACCCGTCACTCGAACTAAACCCGGAGTTGAGATATCAACATTACCGCCCGCAGCATCGATCGATGCAACACTAATATCATTTTGAGCGTTAAGATTTACTGTAGAAGTGCGATCGGCACTAACAACAGGATTAACATTTATTCGCCCAATTGCGATTTCGTTACCCGCTAAAATTCCCACACTTTCGGCAGCACTTATATTACCAGTGCTGACAGTTCCCCTGCTGCTATTAACATCAACTGCAACTCCCTGCAAGTCTTGTGCATTTACATTGCCCGAAGAAGCTGTCAAATTGACATTTCCTGTTGTGGCGTCCGTATTGCCAATAATATTAATACTTCCTGAATTGCTATTTGCATTAACTCCAACTCCCCGCAAATCTCCTGAATTTACATTGCCCGAAGCTGTCAAATTGACATTTTCTGTTGCTGTAGCGCGTCCTATATCAATAGTTCCCGAAGTGCTATTTACATTAACTCTTGTTCCCAGCAAATCCCCTGAACTTACATTGCCAGAACCTATTATATTAATATTCCCAATAGATGTAGTATTGCCGATCGCAATATTTCCCCCATCGCTATTGACGGCAACCGATCCCCCTTGCAAAATCCCTGCCTGTAAGTCGCTGGATGCTCTCAAAGCAATAGTGCCAGTGCCAGCGTCGATCGATGCAACATTAATATTAGTTTGGGAATCCAGATTAACTGTGGGAATTATGGGATTAACTGGATTTGCGGCAGGATTAACAGTTATTGCCCCTGTGTTGATTAGCTGTTGGGCTAAAATTCTGACATCTCCGGTAGTAGCGATCGCACCCGTATTAACACTGCCATTGCTGCTGCTAGCACTGACAGTCCCAGCGGTGAGATTGCCAACCGTTAAGTCCCTAAAAGCTGTCAAACTGATATTTTCAGTTGCTGTAATATTGACTGGTGCAGTATTAGGAACAATGGTATCGGGATCGGTCAAAACCCCCAAAGCCCCGGAGTTACTGGTAATATCAACATTAGAGCCCTGCAAAGTCCCAAAATTCACATTGCCAAAAGCTCTGAGTTCGATCGCCCCGGAAGTCCCAGTATCGATCGACCCTGTTACTATATTGCCTCGAACAGTATTCAGACTAATACTGCCGTTGATATCAGCACGAGAAATGTCACTTGTCAAGATAATATTGTCATTAGCTTGAATATTAATTGTCGAACTAGACGTTAATCTGCCCCCAACTACCACTGCCCCTTCCCTGCTTTCGAGACTAATTTGACCGCCATTAATATCTCTAGTTGCGATACTTCCCGGCGCTGACAAAATCACCGGTCCGCCGGCAGAAATATTTTCAACAGAAATCAAATTGCTTGAGAAAAGTGGACTTGTAAATATTGAATCTTCACCTAAACTGTTACTAACAGGATTTAGCAGAGTTGCCACTCCCGCCCGCAGAATTAACGCCGGACTGCTGGTTAAAATAGCAATATCTGGATCGCCGCTCACATTTTCCCGACCCAATGCAATATCGGGGCCAGTAATTGTAATCTCCTCGGCAAGAATGCTCCCCTTCGCCTCGACTTTCAGCGAAACACCGGTATAATCTCCCAAGAAAACATCTGCTTCCGAACTGATAATCGGATCGAATAAACTGACAAAGTTTCCCGGCATTCCCGACAAATTGCGAATCGAAAAATTGCCACCAGAAACAAAGTGAGAATCCCCCGAAATAACACCGTTGCTAACCAAACTCAAATTGCCGCCGCTTTGGAATTGCGGGGGAAGAGACAAGCCGCCGATCGCATTTTGAGTGAGAATATCAATAGTGCGATCGCCTTGAATGTATAAATTCCCCCCAGCCTGCGCCAAAAAAGGATTCTGGGCGCTGTCCCTGACCCGCACCGCATCCCCACCCAGCAAACTCAAATCCCCCGTAGTTTGCAGCCTAGCGCCCGCTAACGCGAGATTTCCCGCAGCCCGTAAATTCGCACTTCCCGCATTCAACTGCGGCAGCCCAGACACATTAGCAGCAATCGCCACATCCCCAGAATTCACGTGCAAACCAGAACCCACAAGCCGCACAGAACCGTCATCGGCAACCGCAACACCCGCCGCCTGATTTTGCCCAGTACCTGTCAGCAACTGCGGCAAAGAAACAGGATTCAAAGTCTGTGGAGAATTACCAAAATTTCCGCCCGTTGCTATTTCCAAACTCAACAAATGCCCCGGTTGACTAATGCGTAAAATATTATCTCCGGGAACAGCAGCAACAGTAATTTGCCCGCCCGCAGCCGACAACTGCCCGGTACTAACAACCGTACCGCCAAGCAAAGCCAAATTTTGCCCCGGAGTCACAGCCAAATTGCCAGCATTAACAATACTTCCCGGTACACCCGCACTAAAATAAAAACCATTTGGCGTACCAACCAAGGCGCTAAAATTATTTGCACCCGCAGCATTAAACCAATTAGAACCAAAACCGACGCCAGTAGCAGTAGTTGCAGTAAAAGCCGCCGGCACATTCAAACTCGCGTTCGGGCCAAACACAATCCCCGCAGGATTAATTAGAAACAGATTAGAATTACCGCCCGTGACAGTAATTAAACCGTTAATGAGCGAAGCATCCCCGCCAGCAATGCGAGCTAATATATTCTGAATAGCCGAATTAGTCAGAAAATTAGCAATTTGACCTTCATTCAAGCCAAACTGCCCAAAACTGTGAAAAAGATTCGCGCCGTCTCCCGACAAACTGCCGCCGTTGATATCATAGCGGTTGCCGCTGGGGGTGACAACAGTACCCGTACCGTCAGCAGCAGGCACTATGGGCTGTGCTCTGGCGAAAGTATTAAAAATTAACAAAGAAAACGGACAAATAAATAGCGCAACCTTTTTAATCTTTAAGTTGGCATTTTTCATAGCAGCAAGTAAAACTATCCTAATTGCCTTAATTATCGCACTTGCAAACAACTTACCTCTAAATAACAAATTAATTCGCCCATGACAACTCCCAAAATCAAAAGCCTCTACACAGACGGCGCTTGTTCCGGCAACCCGGGCCCGGGCGGCTGGGGTGCAGTAATTTGTTTCGCCGACGGCAAATGTCACGAACTCGGAGGTGGAGACCCCCAAACCACTAACAACCGCATGGAAATGCAGGCTGCCGTCGCTGCGCTGGAATTTTTTGCCAATTCCGGTCAAACCGAACCAGTCACGGTTTACACTGACAGCGAATACGTTAAAAACGGCATCACCAAATGGATTCAAGGCTGGAAAAATAAAGGCTGGAAAACCTCAACGGGCAAAGATGTTGTCAACCAAGACCTCTGGCACCTGCTAGACAAGCTGAATTCCCGGCAAATCAAGTGGGAACACGTCCGCGGCCACTCCGGCGACTTCTACAACGACAGATGCGATGAAATCGCCCGCAGCTTCTCGCACAATCTCAATCCCGAACTGCAACAGCACAAACCAACGGGAGACGAGGCCGGGGCGGGCACGGGGGCACCGCCCCTACACTTTGACAACACAATTGTTTGGGAAGAAACGGACACAACTGGTAACAAAACGATAGAATCCTATGTCATAACTTCTGACCTTCCGATCTCCAACTCTACCATGATGGATTCAACTGCCGATACCCTGGAGAACTTGCCCCGCGAGGTGAGGGTTCAAGACCTCCGCAATCTGATCGAAACGTTGCACATCGCCGACGAGGTTGCGACGAAAGGCTACTTGATTACCAGTTCTGAACTGGCTGATTTGATGGATGTAAATGCCAGCGCTGTCACCAGTCGCGGAGACAATTGGGTGTGGCGAAATTGGGTAGTTTCGCGGGTGCGACGCGAAGGCAACCAAATTCTCTGGCAATTAGAGAGAATCGACCACGTGAGTACAACTGATTAAGTTGTCGCGCATTTAAATTGTATATTCGGGGCGGGCGGGACGCTAGGGCCCCTACTCCCCACAAGACTGTGATTTTTTTTGACAGACAATTTAAATGCCGCAACAACTTAGTGGTTAGTCATGAATTATTAGTTGATTAATAACTCATGACTGATGACTCTCTCAAAGCAAGATTTGGCAAAAACCCGCAGGGACACAACATTAGTTGTGTCCTTTTGGTCATCAGTTTACCAAACAAACTACTTAACATCAGTCTCAGTTAAAATCAATAATCCAACTGTAAACTCGCGATCGCAACCCTCATAAAAGCAGTGATTTCCCATCGAAAATCTCAAATCGAAAATCCAAAATAGCATGAGTATCAGCTTGCGAACAGTCACTGCTACCAGGTATGTCACTCCTTTGCGCGAGGGCGGCTCGCTACCCGCGATCGTTGAAGCCGATGATGATGGTATGTACGTGCTCAAATTTCGGGGTGCGGGCCAGGGAGCCAAATCTCTGATCGCGGAGCTCGTGGCGGGAGAGATTGCTCGCGCCTCCGGGCTCCCAGTCCCCGAACTCGTCTTTGTTGAACTCGATCCCGAACTGGCTCGCACTGAACCTGACCCGGAAATTCAAGATTTGATCCGAGCCAGTGCTGGCCTCAATCTCGCTCTCGACTATCTTCCGGGCTCCATCACCTTTGACCCGATAGCGGGCAAGTCCGATGCGGATCTCGCCTCAGAAATCGTCTGGTTCGATGCTTTTGTGACCAACATCGATCGCACGCCGCGCAATGCAAATATGCTGGTATGGCACCGCCGGCTTTGGCTGATCGATCACGGTGCAGCCCTCTACTTTCACCACACCTGGAAAGATTATCTCTCGCGCAGCCGCGATCGTTTTCCGCCAATCAAAGACCACGTTCTGCTGCGTTTTGCGAGCACGTTGGAAGCGGCTAATTCAAAGATGACTCAAACGCTGACGCCGGACATCATTGACAACATCGTTAAACTAATTCCTGATGCTTGGCTGGTGGGAGATTCTCCTTTCAGCGATCGCAACCAACATCGAAATGCTTATATCGAGTATCTCCTAAATCGGCTAGAATCACCACATATTTTTTTGGAGGAAGCGATTAGTGCCCGATCGATTTCTTTATGATTATGCCATTATCCGCGTCGTTCCCAAAGTCGAGCGCGAGGAGTTTATCAATGTCGGGGCGATCGTTTCCTGCGGTACGAAAAAATTCCTCGAAGCCCGGATCGAAATTGATGAACAGCGCTTGATGGCGATCGACTCAACGTTGGATCTGGAAATGATTCGCAACCACCTAGCAGTCATTCCCATCATTTGTGCGGGCGGCTCCGAATCTGGCGCGATCGGTCAACTTCCGCACAGAGAGCGCTTTCACTGGCTCGTAGCACCCCGCAGCACGATCGTTCAGACATCGCGGGTACACACTGGTTTTTGCCAGAATCTATCGGGCGCGATCGAACATTTGCTCGATACAATGGTGCGATCGTCAAGCCGAAAACCCTCTGTAAAGGCTCGGTTGCTAGCGGCTGGAATTGACACTCACCAGATGCGATCGCACTCTAGTTAGCGTCAGCTTGTCGGTTATATCAAATCCGTTAGCATCGGAATAGTAAATTCGAGTTCACTGTGGACGGTTGACTGTTCTCGGCGTCAACAGTCCACAGTCAACCGTCAACATCACCTGACGGTGTAACCGGAAATGATACAACAATCTGGGGAGTATGGGGATAAACACCTAAATCAATTTATCTGGGAAGCAAGTTGAGCTGAACTCAAAGCCTAATTATTAAAAACTTTTCACAATTGAGCGGTTTCTCCCCTGCTCTTTAGCTTTATATAATGCTTTATCAGCCGCAGCAATCAAGATTGAGGGGTCACAGGTGTGCTGTGGAACTACACTGAAAATGCCCAGACTCAAGGTGACGTATTTATTAACAGCAGATTGAGGGTGAGCAATTTTAAGATTTAGCACTTCATGCCGCATCGCCTCAGCAACTTGTAGCGCTCCTTCAGCTTTTGTACCAGGTAGAATGACAGCGAATTCTTCACCTCCGTAACGAGCCAATAAATCTGCCGGACGCTTAATAGCACGGCTAATCGCTTGAGCCACTTGCTGCAGACAGGAATCCCCGGCTAAATGACCGTAAGCATCATTGTATTTTTTGAAATAATCAATATCGCCTAAAATCAAAGATAGGGGTAATTGCTCTCGTGCCATCCGTTGCCACTCTTTATTGAGAGATTCATTGAAATGACGGCGATTAGCGACTCCTGTTAAGCTATCTAAAGAGGCGAGACGCTGTAGATCGAGATTAGCTTCAACTAAAGCAGATTCAGCTTGTTTTCGAGCTTGAATTTCCTGTTGTAGAAAAGCATTTTGCTCGGCGATTTTCTGTGATTGCTTCTGAAGTTGGAGATACAGATTGCGGATAATTAGTTGGTTTTTAACGCGAGCTAAAACTTCGGCTGCCTGAAATGGTTTAATAATATAATCTACCCCGCCAACCTCAAAGGCTTTTACTTTATCAAATACATCATCAAGAGCGCTGATAAAAATTACTGGAATCTCCGCTGTTTGTGGATGAGCTTTGAGCAAGGAGCAAACTTCATAGCCATCCATTACTGGCATCAAGATGTCAAGTAAAATCAGAGCGGGGGGAGCATTTTGGGCAACTTTTAAAGCTAGCTGACCGTTAATTGCCCTTCGGACTTGATATCCAGACTCGGTAAGGATAGCGGACAAAACTCGGAGGTTGTCTGGATGATCGTCAACGACGAGGATGTCCCCAAAGAAAGCGGGTACTTGATGGCTATTCATTACTAGATGCTCGGATTAAATCAAAGAGTATATCTAAGCGAAAGTTATTAACCAAATCTCTCAGGGTTTGTGCTAAACTTGCCTCGCTTTCTGGAATTTGGTCGATTAGCTGCAATATTAACTCGTCGTTGGCACAAAGCACCTCTTGTCGAAACTGTACCATCCACTCAGAAGGCATGACATTTAGATCCTCTGGTGTTAAGTTTCTCGGTGTTGCTGGCTGGGGTGAGCCATGCGACAAATCCTCTTGATAAAGATAACGGACTCCTAAGTGTTGAGCCATCTTGTCAAATAGCATCGACTCTCGGAAAGGCTTATGTATAAAGTCATCGCAGCCTGCTGTCATAACCTTGGTTCGATCTTCTTCAAAAGCACTAGCAGTTAAAGCAATAATTTTTGTTGCGTTAGTAGGTGATGAGTTGGCAGGTAAGTTGATATTCTCTCCAGCTACTGCACTTTGCTGTTCCAAAGCTTTTATTTCTCTAGTCGCTTCGTAGCCGTCCATGACGGGCATTCGCATATCCATCAAGATTAGGTGCGGTTTCCAGGTTGACCACAAAGCGATCGCTTCTTGACCGTTAACCGCTTCTCGCACTTCAAATCCTAACGGTTCGAGTATTTTTAAGAGCAACTGACGGTTCTCTTCGACATCCTCAACAACTAGAATGCGGTACACAGGTTGATTTGGCTCTAATCCAATAACTTCCTGGGTAATTAATAAACTCTTCTCATCAGGTTCAGCAACCTCGCTCGCGACGATATCGAATGTGAAAATTGTTCCCTGACCGAGTTGACTGCTGACCGCAATCTCTCCTCCCATCATCTCTACGAATTGTTGGCTGATGGGTAAACCCAACCCCGTTCCTTGCATCGATTTGCGACCCGATTCAGTTTGAACGAAGGGGTCAAATAAAGTTCCAATTTCATTGGGAGCAATGCCGGGACCCGTGTCTTCAACTTCAAACAACAAATGAGTTTTGGGTACGAGATTTAGGTAGCGATTTTTTTGCGATACCCGACCTTTTTTCACTCGCAATACCACCTGACCGGACGCAGTGAATTTAATTGAATTACCCAGCAGATTAATTAAGATTTGACGCAATTTATTTTCATCGCTTTGTACGTATTGGGGAAGATTGGAAGCTCTTTCAAAGATTAGGTGCAAGCCTTTGGAAAGCGCTTTGAATTTGAGCATCTTTTCTAAATCGTCAAGTAGCTGATACAGGTCAAAGCGATTTTCGTTGAGTGTTGTCTGACCCGCTTCAATTTTGGCCATTGACAAAATATCGTTGATTAAGTTAAGCAAATGTTCGCCACTGTGATTGATGATTTTTAGCTGTTCTTTGTGCTCGGAGGAAAGCGAACTACTGCGAACCATCACTTGGCTAAAACCGAGAATGGCGTTGAGAGGAGTACGCAGTTCGTGGCTCATGTTGGACAAAAAGCGGCTTTTGGCGATGGATGCGGCTTGGGCGGCTTGGAGGGCTTTTTGCAAGGCTGCTTCTGCCTTTCTGCGATCGCTCACATCTATAGCGTGACCGACGGCTCGAATTGCTCGTCCGTTTGCATCTCGCGCGATCGCGCCGTAATCTGATAGGTAAACGTAATGACCGTCTCGATGGCGCAGTCGGTATTCGATCGCGTAATAAATTTGAGTGGGATTGCTAAATGCTTCGGCTAGCTGCCCAGAAACGTTCGGTAAATCTTCTGGGTGAAGGTGTTCGTTCAACCACTCGAACTTAGCTTCAGCTTCTTCAGGACGGTATCCAACAGCATCAAACAGTCCTTGCGTTCGCAAAACAGTATTTTGTTGGAAATCCCAGTCGTAAATAAATCCTTTTACTGCCGATGCTGCAAGCTGAAAACGTTCGTTGCTTTCTTGCAGGGCTTGCTCCATTTGCTTGCGATCGCTAATATCGAAGGCTAAACCCTGAAGCACTTGAGTCTTTCCGTCAGCACAAAGAACGAGATTGGCTCGATCTCTGACCCAAACCGTTCTGCCATTGCCAGTTACCATGCGATATTCAACGCTCAATGGCTCTCCCGTAGAAATTGTACTGCTTACGGCTTGCCAAACGCGATCGCGATCTTCTGGCTGTACGTAGTCCGCCCAACTATTAAAGAAGCCAGCAGACCACTCTTCTGGAGGAACTTCCAGCAATTGTTGCACTTGCGGGCTGATGTAAGCTTCTTCGGTTGTTGCCTCAAGCGGAGAGATATAAACGACTCCGGGAATTTGTTCGATTAAGGTGCGATATTTATACTCTGCCTGTTTGAGCTTTTCTTCTGCAAGTTTGCGATCGCTAATATCTAAGACCACCCCATGCCAAACTTTAGAACCATCTTCGCGGCATTCGAGTTGGGCTTGGACGCGCAGCCATCTTTGTTTTCCAGAAGGAGCAATACTGCGCCATTCAGCGGTGAGAGGTTGTAGGTTTTGAAGGGTGCGAGCAATTGCCTCATCAAAACTGGGTCGGTCGTCGGGAGAAATTTGGTTTTCGAGGAAATTTCGATCTTCTAGGATCTGCTCCGGCTCGATTTCAAATAAATCTCGACAACCGGGACTGACATATTCAAACTTGGCCGAACCATCGGGATAGTATCCATAGGAGTAAAGGGTTCCGGGAATGCTAGCGGTCAAGTGTTTGAGCCGACCTTCGCTGAGGCGCAGGGCTTCTTCTGCACGTTTGCGATGGGTAATATCTTCGACAATGTACGACAATCTCGGACGACCGCTCGGGCCAATTCCAATCGGGCAAACGCTGGCAGAGAGCCATTTTAACTCGGTTTGAGTCTCGTGAGGATACTCAAAGCGCGCGGCAGCTTGAGTCTGTAAAGCTTCTCGGTAGCGATCGATCCACTGCTGTAGGTGTGCTGGCGGCACTCCCATCTCGCTTGCAAACCGATTTTTCATCTGTTCTGGGGTAGTACCGAAGAACCGCGCTGATGCTAGGTTATCGGAAAGATGCAGAATATCGTCCTCATACAGCTCGACAATACCCATCAGCATCGAGCCGCTGTCGAAGAAGCTGCGAAGCGTCGATTCGCTGTGCTGCAGCGCTTCTTCTGCCTGTTTGCGATCGGTAATATCTTCGATAATGTAGGACAATCTCGGACGACCGTCAGAGCCAATTGTAATCGGGCAAACGCAGGCAGAGAGACACTTATGACCTGTAGGAGTTTCGCGAACGTATTCAAATCGTACCGGAGCCTGAGTTTTTACAGCTTCCCGGTAGTGTTCCAGCCAAAGGTTTAGGAGCGATCGCGGCACTCCCGATTCGCTAGCGAATTGATTCTGTAGCGCCTCTGGGGTAGTGCCCAATAACTTCGCTGTTGCTAGGTTAGCAGAAATATGCAAACAGTCATCTTCATACAGCTCCACAATACCCATCATCATAACGCTGCTGTTGAAGAATGCTCTCAAGGTAGATTCGCTCTGCCGCAGAGCTGCTTCCATTTGTTTCAGTTCAGTGAGGTTACGCAGACTCGCCACTACACCGGAGATAGTGCCATCTGTCTCTAAATAAGGAGCGTATGTAACGCTGAGAAATTTCTCGTCTCCACTTGTTGAATATTTAACCCACAGTTCGTATTGAAGAGTCTCTCCAGTTAAACATCGGTCTAGTTTGGGTTTGATTTGGATTTCAAATAGGTCTTTGTTCAAAATTTCACTAATAGTATGTCCGAGTATTTCTTCCCGAGACCGTTGATGCCAAGTCAAGTATGCTTGGTTAACAATTTGATAGGTGTAGTGGCGGTCGACTAAAAAAATCGCATCAGTAGTAGTGGCAACAATCTTTTCGTATCGTCGCAGGTTTTCTTCAGCAAGTTTGCGATCGCTAATATCTCTTCCGACCGCTTGTAACTTTATTAAGTGACCATTGCTATCAAATATGCCTCGGTTAATCCAGTGCGTCCAACGTATTTTTCCGCCAGCAATCACTCGATTTTCAATAGTAACAACCGGATTTTGCCAACTGATTTTACTGACGCATTGAGCCACATATTCCCGGTCTTCCTCAAGCACAACGGGTTCGTAGTGATATCCCACAAGTTCTTCCCGCGTTATGCCAAAAAATTGACAGTAAGCCTCGTTGACATAAGTAAAAGTGCCATCGGGTAAGAACCGAGCAATGAGTTCTGTCTGATCTTCAAGAATGGCACGATAACGCGCTTCGCTTTGCCGCAGCGCCTCTTCTGCCTGTTTGCGAGCGGTAATATCAGCAAACGAGCAAACAACTCCGTTAGGAAGAGATTCGTGAGGTCGAAATATAGGTCGGGTATTAATGGAAATCCAGGTAAAACTACCATCTGGTTTGTGGACTCCCATCACCACGTTCGAGCAAGCTTTGCCCGTTCGCAGCGTTACCATTGCCGGGTGTTCTTCTCCAGGGAAAGGTGAGCCATCTTCGCGAACCGCTCGCCAGTTGGGATCGAGAGAAGTCCGCCCCATCATTTGCTTGCGAGACAAACCCAAAATGCGTTTGGCACTAGCGTTACAAGTACGGATCGCACCGTCACGATCCTGCAAGACAATACCCTCTGCCATCGCTGCTATTAAAGTCCGGTACCGTTCTTCGCTCTCTTGCAGCGCGGCTTGCGATCGCTTGCGTTCCGTAATGTCGCGCACCAAACATACAACCTCATCGGTACCGCTTTTTACAATCCGCGTCTCGTAACTGTGGATACCATCCGGTTTATCGAGGTCGTGTTCGTAAATTTGTAGCGTTCCGGTTGTCGCTACGGCTTGGAAACGTTCCAGCAAGTCGGCTTTAACTTGTTCGGGAATGGGGGTGTCTTGTAGCTTTGTACCAATTAGCATTTCGCGTGGCACTAGCAAGGATCTGTCATTTCCTGCTACATCTAAATAAGTGCCATCTACTCGATGCCTAAACATCAAATCGGGTATCGCACTCAAAAGCGCCTGCATTCGTTCTTCGCTTTGCCTGAGCGCGGTTTCTGTCTTCTTGAGTTCGGTAATATCAGTCGAAATACCGCACATGGCATAAACATCGCCGTCAGAATTTTTTAGAGGAACTTTGGTCGATAAAACGTAATGAAGTTCTCCATTACTATCGATTCCAACTTCTTCAAAGCGATGGACGACACCGCTGTTTGTTACGCGATCGCAAGTTTCTTTGTAAGCTAGAACAAATTCTTCAGCAAAAAATTTGCAATCGTTCGCTCCGATAATTTCAGATGCGCTACACCCAAAAAATTCCTCAGTTAAGCGATTGACATAGGTGTAGGTGCCATTCAAATCTTTGATATAAATACAGGCACCTGCATTTTCGAGGATTGCTGATAGTTTCGCTTCGCTGCCTCGTAATTGGTCTTCTATTTGCTTGCGCTCCTCAATTTCCTGCTCTAATTGAGCATTTATTTGCGTCAGTGCAACCGTGCGTTGTTGCACCTGATTTTCTAAATTTTGGTTGTACTCTCTTAACAGTTGTTCTGATTGTTTGCGCTCGGTTATATCGGTAATGGTGCCGATGTAACCGATGGTGTTGCCATCGAGATCTGTTTCCGCGATCGCTTGTGTCCACACCCAAATAATGCTGCCATCACGTCGCTGCAAGCGGAATTCGTAAGAATAGGGAATGCCTTGTTGTACGAAATTATACCAAGCAGTAATGACGCGAGCGCGATCGTCTGGATGCAGTATTGTTGACCAACCCTCACCGATTAATTCTTCTAAAGAAAGTCCGGTCATTTGTAAACAGCGTTCGTTGCCGTACACGCAATTGCCTTGAGTATCGTTACGGTATATGCCGACGGGGGCGGTTTTCGCCAAAGTAGCAAAGCGCTGTTCGCTTTCTTGCAATGCTTTTTCTGCTTGTTTGCGTTCGGTAATATCGATAACAATTCCGGTGGCGAACCAAACATCTTCAGATTCAAATTTTTTGGCAAGCAAAGTGTTAGATAACCAGCGCACATTGCCATTTTTATGGTGGAATCGATACTCGATAGTTATCTGGTGTCCGGCATACAAATCTTCCATTGCAGGCAGAACGATCGCCTCCATGTCTTCAGGAGGAATTCTAGATAACCACAAACTCGGATCGGCAGCAAATTCTTCTCCTTTGTAGCCGAAAAGCGCTTCTCCATTCGGAGAATAGTAGTTGTATTCCCAGACTCGATCGGGATGAATGCGGGCGGAGGAAACAAAGGCGGCTGTATTGTCGAGCAATTCTTTGAGTCTGCTTTCCGATGTTTGCAGGGCAGCTTGTGCTTGTTTGCGATCGCTAATTTCCTCCCGCAATTCCTTATTCGCTGTTGCGAGTAAGGCAGTGCGTTCTTTGACTCTAATCTCTAACTCGTCGCGAGCCTTTTCTAGAGCGGCTTCTGCAAGTTTGCGATCGCTGATATCGCGCGCGATCGCCAAAACCGATTGTACCGTGCCATTGCTGTCAAACTCAGGCACTACGCGGGAAGCATAATAAGTTAGTCCCGCAAATGCTTGAATTTCATATTCAATATTTTGCTCGCAACCCGTTTCAAATACTTGCTGTATAGTTGTTTGCCAAAGATTAACCAACGCTTCCGGCGCACCCAATTCGTTAATAGTTTTACCGATAAATGCCGCGGGAGGAATTCCCGATTGTCTTTCAACTGTGGGGTTGATATAGAGATAGCGACATTCCCGATCTAAGCGCATGATAATGTCGGGCGCATTTTCTACCAGAGCGCGGAATTCTTGTTCTCGTTGTTGCAGGGCTGCCTCTGCTTTTTTGCGTTCGGTAATATCGATCGCGACTCCACCAACTAACATTTCCCCTGATGAACTGGTCAGCGGAAACTTGTAAACCAAAAATTCGCCGATACTGCCATCTTCAAGGGGAGCCAGTTCAATTGTTTCGAGCGTTTGATTGGTTTCTATAACTTTGCGAATATTTTTTAAATATTCTTGATAGAACTCTGGTTGATATATAGAGTAAAGGTCTATTTTGCCAGCTAAATCATTTGGCAAGTTGAAGGTACGGGAATAGGTTTGGTTGAAGTAGAGAAGTAGCCCATCTCTATCCGTCATCCAAGCAGCAGCGGGGCTGGCATTCATAAATGCTTGGAAGCGGGCTTCACTTTCTTTTAAGGCTGTTTCTGCCTGTTTGCGATCGCTAATGTCGCGCAAAAAGACCGTAAAAACTTTTTCCCCTGCCAATTCCAATTGAGAAATCGAGGCTTCAGCCGGAAATTCCGTGCCATCTTTGCGGCGACCGACAATCTCGCCGCGCTTGCCCATCTTCTTTGCTGTTTGAGCAGACTGGGCAAATCGATCTACGTGCTGGCGATGACTTGCCGCAAAGCGTTCTGGCAAAAGTCGGTCGAGAGTCTGACCGAGCATTTCCTCGGAAGTATAGCCAAAAATTCGTTCCGCTCCCTGGTTGTAAAGGGTAATGCGTTGGCTGGAGTCTACCGAGATAATTGCCTCGTCCGCAATGTCTAGAACCCCAGAAAGGCGGGCTTGAGATGCCCTCAGTGCTTCCTCTGCGCGATAGCGCTCGCTGATATCGCGAGCGCAAGCAAAACTGTATTCCTTGCCGTTAAATTCCAGGTAATTCAGCGTTATTTCAACGGGAATAATACTGCCATCTTTTCTGTAGTGTTGTGAATTAAACCAAAGGGTTTTTTGCTCTTTAAGTTGTTGCCAATGCTGCGACCATACCTCGATCGGAAAATTGGGATCTGCCTCCCAAACGTACATTGACAGCAACTCTTCGCGAGAATATCCTCTTTGCTCGCAGGCTGTTTGGTTAACCCGCAAAATTCTGGCATCGCGATCGATCCAGGCAAGGGCGAGAGAGGAGCGTTCGAGGGAAAAATCGGCCAGTTTCAGTTGTTCTTCTATTTGCTTGCGTTCGGTAATATCTTCAAATAGATAAAGCCGTCCGAAATAGCGATCGCTACCGTCGCGAATTTGGGTCGAAAAACGGCGAATCGTGCGTCCATCGCTAAAAGGAATTTCATCTTCAACAACGGCTCGATTCTCTTCACTTTGCAGCGGTTTGCAGGATTCGGCAAAAGCCGGAACATCTGCAAGCACGGGCAAACAGTCAGGAATGATATCGTTATTTTTCAGTTGACCCCGGTGCATCTGTTCCTCTAGGTGTTCGATGCCCCAGATTTGGCAGAAGCGGTGATTGAAGTAGAGAATGTCATCGCTACGGTTATCTACCACAAAAAAAGCGAGCGGCGAAGCATCAGTCATCGAGCGCAGCAAGGTTTCTTTCCAGCGCAGCTCT
Organism: Microcoleus sp. F8-C3; assembly: GCA_036704825.1. GTDB lineage: Bacteria > Cyanobacteriota > Cyanobacteriia > Cyanobacteriales > Microcoleaceae > Microcoleus. The sequence goes on from JAUBSN010000002.1 coordinate 18,718, forward strand.
GCTTCAGCCTTTTTGCTTTCTGTAATATCGGTAGAAGAACCCACCATTCTAATCGCATTGCCGCCGTCATCCCAGAGTGCCTGACCGCGATCGAGAATCCATTTATAAGTTCCGTCTTTACATAAAATGCGGTGTTCGGTTTCGTAAAAAGGTGTTTTTTTAGCCAAGTGATTTTGGATTGCTTCCATCACCCAGGCAAAATCGTCTGGATGGACTCGTTTAGCCCATTCATCTAGATGGTGGGAAATTTCGCAGTCTTCATAACCCAGTATTTTCTTCCATCGCGCCGAGAAAAAAACTTGATTCGTTCCGACATTCCAATCCCAAATTCCATCTTTGTTACCCCGCAACGCTAACTGCCAGCGTTCTTCACTTTCTTTCAAAGCGTTTTCAGCCTGCTTGCGTTCGGTGATATCCATGCTGACGCCGAGCAAGCGAGTGCGCGAATCGCGATCTGCTAAAGGTGTGAAGGTGGTGAGCAAGCAACGAATCTGTTCTCCAAAAGGCAAATTCTCCTCATAAGAGATTGTTTTACCTTGCTGCAAACAGTCGTAGTAATGTGCCCGAATAGTGACAGCCGTCTGCGAGTCCCACAGTTCATCCAGTCGTTTGCCAATCCAATTCTCAGCTAAAGTCCCACTTGAAGTTTCAACGGCTCGATTCATGCTGACAACTTGAAATTCGCCATCCTCAAGCTGTTCGACTACCCAAAGGTGGTCTGCCACTGAGTTATAAATGTTGCTTAAGAACTGCTCCCGCTCTTGAAGGGTTGCTTCTACCTCGATACGATCTCTAATTTCCTGCTCTAGTTTTCGATTAGCTGCCTCCAACTGTGCGGGACTGGGGAGTGCTAATATTTTTGGGATTAACGGTACCAGGGCTATAGCTGTCACCACTGAAACCAATGCGGTGATGGCTTTGAGGCAGCCACTCAGCCAATAGGTAGGATGCCAAAGCGTCCAAATATCCATCAGATGAGTGGTGCCGCAAGCGATGATAAAGGTGCTAAATAGCAGAAATATCCAAGGGTAGGGCAAATCTTGTCGCTTGCGAACAAAATAGAGCAGCGTGATGGGAATTGAATAATAAGCCAGGGCAATCAGCGAGTCGGAAGCGATATGAAGACTCACCAATCCTGGCTTCCAGAGATAGCAATGCCCGTGAGGGATAAACGGTCCTATAGTAAAAATGTTTTTCCAAAGTTCCAGCATTTTCTTATAACAGCAATAACGACTTTTGCGATCGCCTCGGGAGGGTAAAAACTCGCCTAAAACCTTTATGGAGTAAAGATTTTGCCCACTTATGCTAAAAAAAGATAGGCAGCCGAATTGTTACAAGCTAGTCTAACGCCATTGGTAACAAGTTAAGCTAAAAAAGCATTTGTCAATCAGCAATTATGCTCAACATTTACTCGGATTTTGGGCCCAAAACTGAGATTTGGGCGATCGTGCGATCGTGCGATCGGGTGATATTTATAGCGGTTCTCAATAAAATGAGGTACACACCGCTCGCAACAGATGCCCGCTCCAGGCCACTCCAGGCCTATGCCCTATGCCCTGCGCGGGCCGCTCCTAAAGCGTGTACCTCATGTTACGCTCGAAAGGCTATATATCTACTCCCTCTCAAATCGTGAATTTTCCACTACTAAAAAAGCAGTTTTTTTGAGTAATATTACTGATTGATAAATGCAATTAAGTCTTAACTTGTCACCAATGATGGTAGGGTGCGTCAGGGGCAAATCCTAATTGTTTTGCAGACAGGATAAGTCAGACGCAGCTTACAAGTCGATCGCCCCTGTGACATTACTGCCTGTGATTTTCCTAACTTATCGAAGTTTATGAACCGAATATCTCGTGCGATCGCTGTTATTTTAACTGTATTAGGCTGCATTACTTTTGTTTTAGTTCAGCCACCGCAATCAGCCTTAACCGTGCCACCTCCCGTGCAAGAATCTCCACGACGCGGAGGAGATGTTGCTCAGACAATGAATTTTGGACGGCACTTTCAAGAACTAGGAGTTGAAGGGTCGATCGCGATTTACGATTTGAACGGCGATCGGCTTTATCAACACAACCCGCAGCGCAACGCCACAGCTTTTTTACCTGCATCTACATTTAAGATTCTCAACTCTCTGATTTCCTTAGAAACCCGGGTAATTTCAGATGAGATTGCCGTTCTAACTTGGGATGGAATTCAAAGGCAAATTCCCGCATGGAATCGAGACTTGAATATGAGAGAAGCCATCAAACTTTCCGCCGTTTGGTTTTACCAAGTTCTCGCCCGCCGAGTCGGACACGAGCAAATGCAAAAATGGGTAGCTAAAGCCGGTTACGGCAACCAAAAAATCGGTAACAAAGACGATATTGACAAATTCTGGTTAGAGGGAGAACTGCGAATCACACCCAACGAGCAAATTCAATTTCTCCGCCGTCTCTACAAAAACGACTTACCCTTTTCTGAGCGATCGCTGTCTCTGGTGAAAGACATCATAATTGTCGAACAAACTCCCGATTATACAATTAGGGCAAAAACAGGCTGGGCAGGATTTGGAGAACAAACAAAGCCTCAACTTGGCTGGTATGTAGGTTATTTAGAGAAGAATAAAAATGTTTACTTTTTTGCTACAAACATTGACATCCGCAACCAAAATGACGCACCTGCAAGAATCGAATTGACGCGCCGTTGCTTAAAGGACTTGGCGCTGCTGTAAGTGCCTTATTTGTTCTCTAATATTCGCAAAAACGCCAGCCGATCCGCTAACTGTGACAGCCAAAACACCCATTTATGCGATGCCTGAGTTCGATCGCAGGTAGCCGAGTCTTTTAAATATTTTAGGACTTACGCCATTGCCCCACATAGCAATCCTTGCAGGAGTCGTAAACTTTTTACCCCACCCCAACCCTCCCCGAACTCGCGGTCCGGGAGTAAGAAATTCACAAATGATGCGAGGATTGCTATATATATAGTTGCTATCGTGCTATATATCATTTCTGGCAGCAAGGCCACAATCATCTAAAAGAGCATTAAGTTCTTCAACGACCAGCCAGGGGTTTCGACCTTTCAAAAAAGCTGCGATTGCTGCTTCATAGGGATTTCTGCCAGTTTTTTTTACTGCTGCGATCGCCTGTTTGTTAGACAATCCCCGCGCGCTGACCAACCAAGCAGCCAAAACCTGTCCTGTACGTCCGATCCCCCCAGAACAGTGAACTACCACCCGTTCGCCTTTGCTATTTGCCGATTCCAAGAACGGCAATATGCGATCGATTAAAATATCGCGATCGACCAATTCAAAGTCTGCAATCGGCGCCCAGCAAACTCGATCGCACCCAAAGATGTTCCGATATGTTCCCAGTAAATCAGTGTAGCGGATGAGTTGCGTTTGAGCGAGCAAGCAGCAAACTTGCTTGATATTATGCCCCTGCATAAATTCAATCCAGCGAGCAACTTCTGCATCGCGGTATCCTGGTCTGGCTGCACCAAACACAATTAATTCATTCTCTGAAGCCGCAGCGAATTTGTGCATACTGTTTTCAATATTTTTACTTATAGCAATCATTGCAGAAGTCGTAAAAATTTTACCCCACCCCAACCCTCCCCTTATCAAGGTCCGGGAGTAAGAAATTCACAAATGATGCGAGGATTGCTATATAATTAAGAAATACGCACAAATCCCGAATCACCAGTGAAAAACAAAAGCTCGATCGGTTTAATGAACTGGCTGCAACCCAAACCAGAAACCGTTTTGTTATGCGACTCAATTGCAGCAGCTTCTGACATGGCATTCATGCTCAACGGTGAGTGGGACGGGTGCAATAGTTTGGTACTCTCTAAATCCGACCAGGTAGCAATTGAAGCAGCCGCTAGTTTGCTGGAGACATCGTGGTGCTACCAAAATACTTGCGAACCAGTTTTAATTCGGCTGGAAGTTGACGAATTGCTGCGCCGTTATGCGGTTGGAGACAGGTTTTTTATTAATGCTAACTTGCGATGCGCGCAATTGAGCGAACTTTGCTTGAAAAACATCGATCTGAGTTATTCTAAATTAAATTTGGCTAACCTCAGCGGCACTAATTTAAGCAAAGCCAACTTAATCGCAGCACAAATGCCAGCAGCCAACTTGAGTGGCAGCAATTTGAGTAAATCGCAACTTGTGAGGGCGAATTTATCAGAAGCCAATTTATCAGATGCTAATCTGAAAGGTGCCGATTTGAGTTATGCAGATTTAAGCAATGTTTGTTTAACAGGTGCCGATTTAAGAGGTGCAAACTTAGCAAGAACAGACTTAAGAAAAACCAGCTTAGATGGGGCGATCGTTGACTAATACCAAATCCCGCTTAAATACTAACTCTCACCCCCCCGTGAATAAATCCTGTAAACATTTTAACATCAAACCGACAGTCCGGCAGGGGTTGAAACCCCTGCCTCAAAGCGCAAGTCCTCTAAAAGAGGACTGATGAGTTCTTGAGTCCTCTTTTAGAGGACTTTAGCTATTAGACAGGGGTTTCAACCCCTGGCGGACTAGCGGGTGGGGGGGAGGACTGGTGGACTAAAAGCTTAAGTTTACACTAATGGGTAATGCCGTTTCCCTACGGCGATCGATCGCACTTCCGGGGTGTGCTTCATAAACGTGGAATCTGCTGTATCTGCGTCCATCAGCGTATATCTGCCCACATCTGCGGTTAAAGTTCCAAAGTAATCAACTGAGCAATTTCCTCAGTTTGAAAACCCAACGCCATCGGCTTTTGCACTTCCGGAATCACCTGCACATCATAGAGTTCCGTAACAATTCCTTCAAACCGCAACCAGTGAACGATCGCCCCCGTAGTCAAATCGATCGCCATCATACCGCAGCGAGGCTCAGCATCCTTAGCTGCTAACAAATCATCCAATTCTAAACCGCTAAAAGTGTTGTCACCTCCCCGAGGTTTCGAGAGTCCAACAATTGCCCAATTTTGCAAAAAAGCTAGTCCTCGCACATATCCCGGACAAAACGCAATCGCCTCAAATTTCCCTGTATCTAAATCCACATAACCCAATTCTCCTCTCCCCGAATTCAACAACCACAACTTGTCTCGATACCAGCGCGGTGAATGCGGCATTGACAATCCAGTGACGATAATCTCATTAGATTCAATATCAATAACTATACCGCCGTTTTTTCGGCGATCGCGCCAGCCATCCACCACATCCGACTGACTCGACGCCGTGACATATTTCGCTTCTCCTTCTACCATTGCCAAACCGTTGAGGTGACAGCGGTCTTCATTGATGTATTTTGAGATAAATTGCGGTTTCCAGAGAGGTTTGCAACTGTGGCGATCGCTCACTGTAGCGATACAATTAAACAAAGTGCTAATAAAAATGATTTGATTATTTTTATCGACTGCGATATCGTGAATGTCGATATCTCCTGTAGTATAGCCGATTCTCGGTATATACAATTTATCGTATCCTTGGTATAAATTCCCGGTTTCTAAGACATTATCTAATTGCCAAAGTTGATATTTTGAACTTAAATAAAGGCGTTCCGGCGTGCAGTAAAGTCCCATTGCGCGATCGAATATTCGCCAAAAAGCCGAGATTCTGTTGGTTTCTGGCACAGCGCCGATTAACATTAACCTGCTGGTTTGATATGTGGTGCAGGCGAGGCTGATTTGTTGTTGGGTTAACCAAGATGGAAAATCGCGATCGCCAAAAATCTCGTGTTCGGAGACTGTATTGAAAGTAGCTTGTTCGTTATTCATAGAATCTACAGGCATATCTTTATATATCCCAAATGTAGCGCGATCGTATCAAATACATAACTGCCGGGCTGCTTTTTATAAAGATTTGTAAACGCTCCAACTCAAGCACTGACATGAATGGAACTTTGCTAATTCTTAGCAGTCAATAATCTAGCGTGTCACCTGCCACACACCAGAAATACCGCTGACAGAAATCAACCTCGGTATTTATTAGCTCTAAATATAAACTTAAATCTAGCGCAATATCTATATTTTGCCGCATGAATACCCAAAATATTTCTTTAAGCAGCGTTCATACAAATAATTTCCCAAACATTTTAACTCAACTTGGTATTTCTCTAGTTGTTTCGACATATCAAGCAGGCAAGTTGATTGTTCTGCGTGCTGACAATAATACCGTAAATACCCATTTCCGATCGTTCGATCGCCCAATGGGTTTAGCGGTAGATCGCGAAAAATTAGCCATTGGTACTGCTTACCAAATTATAGAACTTCGCAACGTCCCAGCGGTAGCGCCCAAGCTAGAACCCCTTGGCAAACATGATGCTTGTTATCTCCCTCGTCGCACTCATATTACCGGGGATATTGACATTCACGAAATGGCATATACTAATGATGAACTTTGGTTTATCAATACTCGTTTTTCCTGTTTATGTACCCTAGATAAAATTCATAGTTTTGTACCGAGATGGCGGCCTAATTTTATTAGTGCTTACGATTTAAGCGATCGCTGTCATCTTAACGGTTTAAGCATCCGCAATAATCAGCCACAATATATTACAGCATTAGGAGAAACCAACGAAGCCGCCGGGTGGCGAAAAAATAAAACCAATGGGGGAATCCTGATTGATATTCCCAGTAATGAAATCATCTGTCGCGGTTTATCTATGCCTCATTCTCCCCGCTGGTATCGGGAGGAACTTTGGGTATTAGAATCAGGAAATGGTAGTTTAGCAAAAGTTGATTTAAGTTCGGGAAAATTAACCGCAGTTGCTCAAGTTCCCGGTTTCACTCGCGGTTTAGCATTCTGGGAAAACTTAGCATTCATTGGACTTTCACAAATTAGAGAAACGGCCATTTTTAGTGGATTACCGATTACCCAAACTCTTACGGAACGTAATTGTGGTGTTTGGGTAGTCAATATTGATACGGGTGAAATTATAGCTTTTTTGAGGTTTGAAGGTGGCGTACAAGAAATATTTGCTATTGGCATAATTCCAGGCTTTGTATTTCCCGAAATCATTAACTGGGACGAACAACTTTTAGGTACGACCTATATTTTACCAGATGAAGCACTTCAACAAGTAGAACTAAATGAGAAGATTCTGAAAACAGAAGATGCTGAGTATTTACTCAATTTGGGCAACGATTTCTACAATCTAGGCAACCTGGAAGCCGCAATGCAGGAATACCAGAAATGCCTAGAACTTAAGCCAGATTATTTGATGGCACGGTATAACTTAGGAGTGGTTTATTTAGAACAAGAACAATGGGAAGAGGCGATTATAGAATTAGAACAAGTAATTGAAACAGATCCTAATTATGCAGAAGCTTACAACAATTTGGGTATAATTTACCAGCATGAACATAGATTAAACGAAGCGATCGCTTACTACCAAAAAGCAATTGATATTCGTTACCAATTTCCTGATGCACATTTTAATTTAGGCATAGCATTATTACAAATAGGAGAATATCCTCAAGGCTTTGCGGAAAGCGAGTGGCGTTGGCAAACGAACAAGTTTACACCTTTTATTTGTCCTCAACCTTTGTGGGATGGTAGCGACTTAAGCGGTAAAACTATTCTGATTCATACTGAACAAGGTTCAGGAGATGCAATCCAATTTATTCGCTATGTTCCTATAGTAGCTGATATGAATTGTCGCATTTTTTTAGTTTGTATTCCAGACTTAATGCCTTTATTTTCCACGATTTCTCATATTGATAAAATGATACCGCCGGGAGATATTGCGATATCAGAGTTTGATGTTTACACTCCATTAATGAGCTTACCTCATATTCTCGGTACAACTTTAGCTACAATCCCCGCTCAAATTCCCTATTTAAAAGTAGCAGAGCAAAACTCTGTTTCCCCAACACTGCATTCTTCATCTCAGTCTACTAATAAATTAAAAGTAGGAATTGTTTGGTCTGGTAGTTCTACTCATAAAAACGACCGCAATCGTTCCTGTCAGTTAGAGGATTTTGCACAAATTTTAAATATTAAAAATATTGATTTTTTTAGCCTGCAAAAAGTCACTAAGCCGATGGATGTAGCGAAGTTGCAAGAGTTTAATGTATGCGATCTAAGTTCTTATATGAGAGACTATGCTGACACGGCAAGAGCGATCGCGCAGCTAGATTTAGTAATTACTGTGGATACTTCGGTTGCTCACTTGGCCGGAGCATTAGGTAAGCCAGTTTGGACTTTACTATGCTATAGTCCTGATTGGCGATGGATGTTAGAAAGAAGTGATACTCCTTGGTATCCGACGATGCGACTATTTCGGCAATCAAAACCGCGAGATTGGGTGGAAGTATTTAATCTGGTTACTGAAGCATTAAATATCTTGGTAATAGATTAAAAACTTCAAATATTAAGTTAACTTAATATATAGTCTCAATCGCAAATTACAATAGCTAAAATTGTTGGCAGGAACCCTTGAGGGTTTTAGAGAATTACAGACTGGCTCTCTGAGAGGTAACTATGGCAACAGTTAGCGTCACAACCACCAACGATTTAGTGGATGGAACTACTAGCAGCATCGCGAACCTAATTGCTAATCCTGGCGCTGACGGCAAAATCAGCTTGCGAGAGGCAATTGTGGCCGCCAATAACACTGCTGGTGCCGATGCGATCGACCTTACGGGAGTCAGTGGTACAATCACTCTTGCCAGCAGTCTAAGCATTACTAATTCAGTAAGTATTAACGCGCAGGGTGCGAGCAATTTAAGCGTTAGTGGCAATAATGCCGTGCGGGTATTCGATATTTCTGGATCGGGGGTAACAGTCAACATTAGTGACATGACTGTTACTCAGGGAAGCGTTACTGGTAGCGGCGCAAATATCTCGGTGACAGGCGGCAGTACCTTAACTTTAAACAACAGCACTGTCAGTAATGGTACCGCATCGGGTACGTTTCCTAATGGCAAAGGTGGCGGCATTTTCATCCACAACAATAGCAATGTCACCGTTACTAACAGCACAATTTCTGGCAATACAGCTAACCAAAATGGCAGTGGAATTTACAATCGCACCGGTACGCTGACGGTAATTAATAGTACAGTTACCAACAACCGTGCTAATACGGCTGGTGGCGGTGGCATTGAAAACAGAGGTATCGCCACCGTCAGCAACAGCACGATTACTGGTAATAGCGCTTCTAACAACGGTGGTGGCATTTATAATTTCAATGCTACAGCAACGCTGACGATAACTAATAGTACGATCGCTAACAACACAGTCAATTCGAGAGGAGGTGGCATCTCCAACTCGTCAAACGGTACATTAACAATTAATAACAGTACGATTAGTGGCAACACAGCAATCCACGGTGGTGGCATTCTCAATGCAGGGACGATGGCTGTCACTAACAGCACGAGCTCGGGCAATACAGCTACAACTAACGGCGGTGGCATCTACAACTTCAATGCGTCTACATTAACCATTGCCAACAGCACGATTTCTGGTAACTCAGCTAATAATGGTGGCGGTATCTCCAACGCTACTGCTACAAGTACGGCGACAGTTAGTAATAGCATTGTTGCTGGTAATACTGCCACCACTAATGCAGAAGTGGGAAACTCAGGTACTTTTACCTCGAACGGCAACAATTTAGTAGGACAAAACAACAGCGTCGGCGGTTTTACTACTATTGCCTCCGATATCCTTCTTCCTGGAGCAATTAGCACCGCAATTTCTGCCTTAGCTAATAATGGTGGCCCCACCCAAACTCATGCCTTAGTTAGTGGTAGTCCCGCCATAGATGCAGGCACTAATCCTAATAGCCTCACCACAGACCAACGCGGTACAGGTTTTCCCCGTGTAGTAGGATCTGCTGCTGACATTGGAGCTTTTGAATTGCTTAGTAATATTGCAATTAGTTCAGCAACCAGTAGTCAAACTGAAGGCAATAGCGGTACTACTAACTTCACATTTACTGTTACTAGAACGGGTAATACTAGCGGGATTAGTACAGCAAATTATGCCGTAAATGCTAGTGGAGCCAACCCTAGTAATGCTACAGATTTCAGTGGCACTTTCCCCTCTGGAACTGTCAGTTTTAATGTGGGAGAAACTACTCAAACTATCACCATTCCCGTTTCAGGTGATAACACCATTGAACCCGAAGAAGACTTCACATTTACACTTTCTAATCCATCATCAGGAACAACTATTTCGACAGCGACAGCTACAGGTACTATTCAAAATGATGACAGCTTAGACTTAAATATTACCTTATCAGATTCCCCCGATCCAATAACATTAGGAAATCCCCTCACTTACACTCTTACTGTTAACAATACTGGCAATGCTGATGCCACAGGCGTAGAGGCAGAATTGACTTTACCCACAGGACTTTTTATAGTTGGAACTCCCACCCTTTCTAATGGTTTCACCTACGCGGGAACCACAGGCGGAGTTGCTAAATTTACAGGCGGTAGCATCAACGCCAGTAGTAACGCCACTCTGACTTTAGATGTCACCCCTAATAGTGCAGGAACTCTCACCAGCGGTACAGCAGTTGTCGATCCAAATAATACCATTACAGAAAGCGATGAAACTAATAATACAGCCACCGCAGTTACAACAACAGTTGATGCACCAACTGTCAACTTATCAGTTAGCAGCAATACTGGAAATGAAGCAGGAACAACGGTAATTACCGTTACCGCTACAACTTCTAGTGCAGTTTCTAGCAATCAAACCGTTGACTTAGGCATTTCAGGAACTAACATCACCGCCGGAGATTACAATCTCGCTAATACTAGCATTACCATTCCTAGCGGACAAACTACAGGTACTACCACCTTTACCATTGTTGATGATGCTTTAGCAGAAGGTACGGAAACCGCCACATTAACTATTAGTAATCCTACCTCTGGTATTGCATTAGGCAGCACAACCACTCAAAATATTGCTATTACTGATAATGATCTAGCAGGTGTCACCATTTCTCAATCCGGGAACAGCACTGATATCACCGAAGGTGGTGCAACTGATAGTTACACAGTAGTATTAAACAGTCAACCTACAGCGAATGTCACAATTGCAATTAATCCTGACAGTCAAAGTACCAGTAGTGCCAGTAGCCTAACTTTCACTTCAGCTAATTGGAATGTCGCGCAGACAGTCACAGTTACAGCCGTAAATGATAACCTACTTGAAGGCAATCATGCTAGCACCATTAGTTACGCAGCAAGTAGCACAGATACTAACTACAATGCGATCGCCATTACCCCGGTAACAGCCAATATTACTGATAATGATACTGCCAGTGTCAACATCACACAATCCAGCGGTAGCACAGATATCACCGAAGGCGGTATCACCGATAGTTACACAGTAGTATTAAACAGTCAACCCACAAGTGATGTGACAATTACCATCAACCCTGACAGTCAAAGTACAAGTAGTGTAAATAGCATAACCTTCACTTCAGCTAACTGGAATACACCACAAACAGTCACAGTCACAGCCGTAGACGATAACCTAGTTGAAGGCAATCATACTACAACCATTAGTTACACAGCAACTAGCACCGATACTAACTACAATGCAATTGCTATTACCCCAGTAATAGCCAATATTACTGATAACGATGTAGCCCCTAATCCAACAGTTAACTTATCAGTCAGCAGTAATGTAGGTAATGAAGCTGGCACCACCGCAATTACTGTTACCGCTACAACTTCTAGTGCCGTTTCTAGCAACCAAACGGTTAAATTAGGTATTTCAGGAACTGACATCACCACGGAAGATTACAACCTCGGCGATACTAGCATTACCATTTCTAGCGGACAAACTACAGGAATAACCACCTTTACTATAATTGATGATGCTTTAGTCGAAGGCACAGAAACCGCTACATTAACTATTAGTAATCCGACCTCTGGCATCACAGTAGGCAGCACCACTTTCCAAGATGTTGTTATTACTGATAACGATACTCCAACACCAACACCAACACCATCGGTAACTCCGACACCAATTCCAACACCAACACCATCGGTAACTCCGACACCAATTCCGACACCATCGGTAACTCCGACACCAATTCCGACACCATCGGTAACTCCGACACCAATTCCAACACCATCGGTAACTCCAACACCAATTCCGACACCAACACCATCGGTAACTCCAACACCAATTCCGACACCAACGCCATCGGTAACTCCAACACCGACACCAACGCCATCGGTAACTCCAACACCGACACCAACGCCATCGGTAACTCCAACACCAATACCAACACCATCGGTAACACCAATTCCGACACCAACGCCATCGGTAACACCAATTCCGACACCAACGCCATCGGTAACTCCAACACCGACACCAACGCCATCGGTAACTCCAACGCCATCGGTAACGCCAACGCCAACGCCATCGGTAACTCCAACGCCATCGGTAACGCCAACGCCAACGCCATCGGTAACTCCAACGCCATCGGTAACGCCAACGCCAACGCCATCGGTAACTCCAACGCCCACACCAATAACTAATAACATTACCAACGATGATTGCATCTGCGACGATATTGTTTATCCCAACTTAAACCAACCTAACTCTGTTGCAAACACTATCATCGGTGTATCCAGCATTCAAATAGGTACATCCCAAAATGACAAGTTTTTAGGTAGCAATACTGGCAACATATTCGATGCCAAATCAGGGGATGACAACTTATATGGTGGCGACGGACGCGACATCCTAAACGGCAACACAGGCAATGATTTTATCAGCGGTGGTAGTGGCGATGACATCCTATTTGGAGATGAAAATAATGACATTATTCTTGGCGACTTGGGCAACGATCTAATTTTTGGAGGCAAAGGCAATGACTCCATAAATAGCCGCGAAGGTAATGACATCATTTATGCTAATAGAAATGATGACTTCATCGATGGTGGTAAGGGTAGTGACACCTTATATGGAGGAAAAGGGAATGACATAGTGCTTGGGAGTCAAGGTGAGGACTACCTGTTTGGAAATCAGGGTTCGGATACCATCTGCGGCGGTGAAGGTAATGATTTCATCAGTGGTAACGAACAAGCAGATATCCTGGGAGGGTGTGAAGGAAATGATACTATTTATGGAGGCGAAGACAACGATACTCTCACTGGTTGTCAAGGTGATGATATTCTTTACGGAGACTTGGGCAATGATAATTTAACTGGCGGTAGCGGCAATGATATCTTTGTCTTAAAAGCTGGTCAGGGATTTGACATAATCGCTGATTTTACTGTCGGTCAAGATTTGATTGGATTAAGCGGTGGTTTGAGTTTTGGTCAGTTAGCCATAACTCAAAATACTCAGGGAACTCTCATCAAAAATGTCTTGACAGGGGAAGAGTTAGGTGTGATGATTGGAGTGAGTGCCAATTCGATTACATCTGCTAATTTCATCCTGGTTTAGGAAATCAAGAAAAGTACGATCGCCCATTCGATCCAAAAGAGCGATCGCACTTCTACCAATTTTAAAAGGTCTATAGCAATCCTTGCAGGAGTCGTAAAATTTTTACCCCACCCCAACCCTCCCCTTGGTAAGGGGAGGGAGTAAGAAATTCACAAATGATTTAGGATTGCTATAGCAAAAATTTAACGATTATTCATACTTTCTGCCGCGCCACTGAGTAGGCTGATTAAAAGCAGAAATGAGAATTCGCAAAAACGCCAGCGGATCGGCCAAAGGTGACAGCCAAAACAGCCATTTACCAGATGCCCCAGTTGTATCGTAGGAAGGTGCGATCGCCAAACACAAAGCCGATCGCACCGCAACCAAAAATACATTCAATCCCAACAGCCAAAAGTGCGGAAATACACCAACCGGCGGCAGCGAACCAAACAGCAAATAGCACAATACGATCGGCACCGGCAAACCTTGAACCGCCAGCAACAGCCACAAATCGCCCCAAATTTGACCGCCAGAAGCAGCATCTTTCAAATCGAGCGATCGACCCCATTCATTCCAAGTCTCGATCGCCCCCTCATACATCCGCACCTTCAACACCTTAGCCCCATCCAAAAAGCCCACCTTAAAGCCCTTAGCAGCAGCATAGCGAGCTAAAGTCACATCATCGCAAAAAGAACCTTTTGCGACCTCATAGCCCCCTAAAGCCACCAAAACCTCGCGCTTGCACAAGAAACACTGACCGTTCGCCATCACCCGTTCCGGCACATCGCCGCCAGTCCCCGTCGGCCCGAACCGATAAACCAAAGTCATTAACAAAGCAGGTTGCAGCCACAACTCCCCCGGATACTTGAGGATAAACTGCGGCGAGAGCGAAATCAAATCGTAATTTCCAGCTTTCGCCGTTTTGAGCAAACTCGCAATCAAACCCGGATGCGGCACAGTATCGGCATCGATCCCCACAATCCACTCGGACTTCTGGGAACTTGCCAAAAAACCTGCATTCAGCGCCCAGGGACGCCCTACCCAACCCGCCGGCAGCGGATCGTCGTTAATCAAGCGAAACCGGGGGTCTTTTTGTGCTGCTGCTTTGACTAAATCTCCGGTTCCGTCTACCGAATAGCTGTCAACGACAATTACTTCTCGGAGTTCGTAACTTTGGCGGCTTAATCCTTCCAAACAAGGCGAAATGCGATCGGCTTCGTTCAAAGTCGGCACTACCGCAGTACAAGCACCTAACAAATCCAGCGTCGGCGAATCCGGTTCCAGGGGCGGGATGCGCGATGGGCCTTTAATCAAGCGCGACATCAGAAGGGCTGCGGCGGGAAATTGCAGCAGCAAAAGTGCGACAGGGATGATAGTTGTCAGCGGTTGCGAGAACAGGTGAGGGGCGATCATGGGATTTTAGATTTTAGATTTTAGATTTTAGATTTTCAATTGAAGAATTGGGAATTACGGTTGGTGTCAATTTAAAAAATTTAATCAATTTTTTGCCTCAAACATATTACAGGAATTGGGAATGAAAAAATCGCCGCTGAAAAACCCGGTTTTTTGTAGAAACCGGGTTTTTAAACTAGCTCAAAAATTAGTGTAAGTTTTTGCTAAGTCAGCCGCTGTTGCTCGATCGCGACTTACTTTCGCAAAAGGCCCACGGGCTGAGGTGGAATTTCAGCCGCGAGCACAGATGTATCCAAAGACGGCATTGTTTTTGTTACCTCACCTGCTGCGGGTTTAGCGATCCAGCTTAAAGCGATCGCCGGAACTACACCCAGAAGCACAGCTAGCGAGGTCGGGAACCAGAACCGAGAATCCAAGGAAGTTACAGTGATAATTGCTCCGAAAGCAAAGTTTACCAAATAAACAATTAAGGGCAAACCCAATTCCGATCGCTCTAATTTAATCGGTCTTGTTCTCCACAAGAAAGCTGCTACCGACATAAATAGCGCCCCCGTACCCATCCAGCCAGCCAAATTGCGGTAAGGCATCCCAAAGAAAGCCCCAATTTCCTCAAACTCCCAAAAAGGCACAGAAGTTTGACTCATCGCCGGATCTAGTACAAAATCCCAAGCTGTTAGCAGCAAAGCACCCAGGGCGATCGCCCCTATTTGGCGCACCCAGTTGAGTTCACCTTTACCGCCAGCGACTCCAGCGCGAGCAATTATGTATGAAACCAGTCCCAGATAAAACCACGAGAGGGGAATTGTAAACGGAACCAGCCCTGCAATTTTGTAACCCAAACCGCTCAAATAGTGGTAGTGGCCGAAGGGAAAACCCGTACTCGTTCCCAACAACTCGCTACTCAAGGACAAAAACACAGAAGGCACTAAAAAAGCCAGAGTTGCACCCAAACCCAATGTCCGAAAGGCATAGAGAGCAACCGCTGCAGCACCAAAGATGATATAAACTACTCCACCCCCAGCCATCCCCCACTGGAATAGCGTTTGCCCTACTGGTGGCAAACTCATCACCAATTCGGGACGGGGTAAAATCAGCAGCAACCCTGCCAATCCAAAAGCCATTGACAAGACGTGGGCAATCAGGCAAAAGCGCTCAGCAATCAAAAGTTGCTTCATGGGACTCCTCGAAAAAATATCAGATGCAGAACGAACTCTTAACAGTTTACAAACTTTAACAAAAAACCAACTGGATTTCAGGCAGTTGACAGGAAAGCAGTTGCCAGTTGACAGGAAAGCAGTTGACAGGAAAGCAGTTGACAGGAAAGCCCGATGCTTTTAGGCCCGATGCTTTTAGGCCCGATGCCCCATTTCCGATCGTTACTGCCAATTACCCACAAGCACGAAAGGTGCCCAGAAATACGGATTCTGATACTGCTGGTTTTGCAACAGCGTTAATTGAGCGTTGCGGAGGGCTTCAGCTTTGCTGGTTTGAGAAGAAGCAAGCTGCTTGTAAAACTCAGCCATAAAGATAGCTGTAGATTCGTCGTTGACTTGCCAAAGGGTGGCGGCGGTACTGCGGGCACCCGATCGAATTGCGGCGCCGGCCAAACCCAAAGCCGCGCGGTTATCGCCCGAAGCAGTTTCGCAAGCACTCAAAACCAAAAGTTCGATCGGCTGTTGTTTCTCCCCAGTGCGGGCTCGCAGCAGTCGATCGAACTCCTTAACATTTACCCGCTCGTCCCAAGTCACAATAAAAGTATCCGCCGCATTCGAGCTAAACTGACCGTGAGTTGCCAAATGGACGATCGGGTAAGACAAAGCTTTAATTCGATCGTGCAACCGCTCGCTGACAAAATCTTGATTCAGCAGCGAACTCGCCGGCATCTCGGCTGCAATTTGCTGAACTTCCTCTTTCACCCCCGGCAAAGCCGAGAAGCCTTGACGCGCTTCGGAGAGGGCAGCGGCGAGCACTTTTAACTTTACTTGGCTCAGCGGTTTAGGTGCCAGCAATTGCAATCCCGGCGCTAAAGCAATACTGTATTTTTCTACCAAAAACTTTTCACCATCGTGCAGTACCGCCATCGGCAGATTGCGTAAGTAACCGTCGAGCACAAATACCAGGGTTTTAATCCCGCTAGCCGTCAAATCCGCTTCTGCAGGGCGGATTAACCAGTCGTAAACCTGTTCGACCGCTTGCCTCCTGTTGCGGGGGAAAGCAGCAGGCCTGATGGTATTTTTGGCTTGTCTGAAGGCAGTTTCCAACTCAGCTTGAGACTTCACGGTAGCGTAGCGGCGCAGGGGTTTGCCGGGAATTGACAAAATTACCTCCAAACGATCGCTCAAAATAATCGGATAAATCACCGCCGCTGTCGGATCGATTTCCTCGATCGACTTTGGTTTAGCATCAGCGCAAGCATCCCGAAAAAAGTTGTCTAATTCCGCCAACTGCAAAGATTCCACCGTTTGGCGCGCCAGTTTCAATTTAGCTTGACTTGGGGATTCTTCTTGCAACAGCAGCCCGACTAATTCCCGATAAACCGGTTCGGCACTTTCCCGAAACGAAAATTGCACTTCGGGATTGACTGTCACCAAATCGCCCCGCAAAGAAGACAGTACATTCACAGCTTGAGTATATTGAGCGATCGCCCCTTCTGTATTTCCCTGAGTTTTCCGAATCCGTCCGAGTTGCCAAAACAATTGGTAAGCAATATCGGGAGATTGAAACGCCGGTGCTAAACTCAAAGCCTGAATTGTGAGATTTTCCGCTGTCTGATAATCCTGTTGGATTTCCGATAGTTTGCCTTTAGCTGCCAGAATATAAGCTTGTATTCGTTTGTCGCCCAAACTCTTTGCTGGTTCAATAGAGCGATCGAGCATTGTGTCAATCTCGCTTAAACTCAAAGTTGCAGCAGGCGACTGAGCTAATTTCATCAAGCTTTGAGCTAGATTAATTTGAGCGTAAAGTCCGGCGCGGTTAGAGCCAAATCGATCTGTTTGAGGTTCAATAGAACGCCACAAACCCTCTGCTTCAGACCAATCTTGGCGATCGACCAAAAGACTCAATTGGTTTAACTTCGCTTGAATTTGTAAGAGAGATCGATCCAGGGTCGCCTGGATCGATCGAGCATAATACTCTAGGGCAAAGCGTTCCCAATCACCCCGCTGTTCTGGTGTCAAACCCGGTTTATTGCTTTTAGCCCGTACCGTATTGCCCAGATTGAGATAAATTGCAGCCTCCTCTGGCCGGGCACCTAATTTTTGAGCTGCTTCGAGTCCAACCGACAGCACATCCTGCGATCGTTCCAGTTGTCCCAAAACCCGCAGCACCCGCCCTAAAGCATGAATTGCCCGGACTTGTTCGAGAGAAACCGACTGATTTTTCAAAGTTTCCAAACCCGCCGTCGAAATTTCGCAAGTTTGGTTTTCCAGCTTGAAAGAAGCTAACAAAATTTTGCAAGCCCTGGGGTAAAGCCCGAGATTTTCCCAAGCCCGACTTTGATTAATTTGAACTTGAAAAAGTTGGTTTTTTCGATCGATTTGCTCGAAAATTTTAGCACTTAAGTCAAAATTATCGATCGCATCTTGAGTCTGCCCCCGTTCGAGTTGCAACTGTCCTTGAATGTTGAGAATTTCAGCCAAAATCCGCTGCTGTTCGGGAGTTTTTGCCTGTGTTCGCACAACCGACAAACTCGAATTCACAGCTTGTTCTGCCTGTTCCCAAAGCGCCAACTGCCCGTAGGTTGAAGCTAAATTGCTCAAAGCCGTGGCGCGATCGAGATTTTCACCTTTTGCCTCAAACTGCGCCACCGCTTCCTGCAACAGCGGTACAGCTTCCGCAAAACGTTCCTCTCGGTACAGAGTTCGAGCTTGACGGACAAGCTGCACCGCTGGTGGTGGATTAACCCGAGCAACTCCGGGAGGAATCGCAACGGATAGCAGACAGGAAATCACAAATAACAGAATTACTTGTCGGAGAGATCGAGAAAACTTCATATTTAAAAAATAAAATTACAGCAGCAAACACAAATACTAACTAACCCAAATACATCTTATTCTTTATCTGCGTTAATCCGCGTCAATCCGCCTATATCTGCGGTCAAAAAAAACCTATTTCAACGCGGCACACAACCAGAAATCGGTCGAGGATTGCGAGAGTCAGCAGCATCACCCGGATTATATGCAACAAGAGTTACCTCCCCTTTCGCATTCACCACCCAACCTTGCGCCGGAACAACTTCTCGATCGGGGATTTCCCCCTCTTGCTTCTTTCCTCGATCGGTTGCATCGGTTAAATCCCCTACATTCATCGTTGCCGAAATTCCTGCCTCTTCCACCCAAGGAAACGGCGATGCCGCGCTGCTGAGCGCATCATTAGGACTGGGTGGCACTCCTCCTTTCCCAGTAGCGGTAAACTCGCTTGCTTGCCCTCTGATGCAGGGATTTGCAGCAATTAACGCAGCCGGATTCACCACATTTTGCGGCAGTTCCACTAAACCTCGAGCGGGATTCACCCCAGAAGCACTAAATGTTACAGTACCTTGCAAAGCCGGGCCGCTGCTTTGGGAAATAGCCGCAATATCGCTGGTAGGAATTAGAGAAGTCGGACTTACTTGCAACGCTGCAAATTGAGCATCAGTCAGTCCTAAACTACTCCTGGCTTGTTCGCGGTTAAGGCTTGTAAACCCAAAGATATTTGGTACGTTGACCGTAACTTGTCCGCCCCTAGCTGTGCGAGCATTAGCTGTAATATCACTATTTTCTCGCGGTAAAGCTACCAAAATATCGCTATTAATTCTGATATTACCGCCCTCAGAAATACCTGCGTCGGTGGTAATTCTGCTACCGCGCCGCAACTGAATGTCTTGCGCTTGCAGGTTAATATTTGCCCCTGTACCAGAGACAGTCGTGCCATCAATTATGCTTTGATTATCCAGGGCAATTGAGTTAGCTACAACATTAATATTGCCAGCCCTACCTGTTCCTGAAGATTGAACATTAACCACTGCACTATCCCGCAGAATCAATTGATTAGCATTCAAATTCAACGAGCCTGCATTTCCGCTAGCAGTAGCATTGACAGCATTAAACGCCCTACCAACCGAGGCTTCAATTCCACTCCTCAACCCGCTGTTACTCCCAATACCTTGCACTGCTAGGCGATCGGCATTAATTGTAATATCTCCTGCATCTGCTATACCCAAAGAAGCCGCAGAAATAACGCCGCCATTCTGCACAGTTAGTTTAGGTGTTGAGAGGCGGATATCTCCACCTCTACCAGAACTTGCAGTTTGAGTAACAAAAGAACTTGCTACATAGCCCGCATTCGCCAAAAATCTTGACTCGCCGCTCACTTCTACAGACTCGGAGGCTCTCACAGTTAAGTTTCCTCCCGTCCCCCCACTTGTAGAAAACACGACTTGCCCAAAAATTGCACCAGTCGTTAAACTAATTGTGGCTCCATTAGAAACACTCAGCCGCTTAGTGTCGATCGTAATATCCCCACCTTTTCCATTACCATCAAAAGTATTCGTGCCGAGCCGAGTTTGCCCCAGGCCTCCAGGAAGACTACCCGATAATTCCACAGATTCACTCGCTTTAATTGCGATATCCCCCGATGCTCCATCACTCAGGCTGAAGCTGGCAAAAGCACCGCCATCGCTCAGTATTAAACGTTGGGCTTCAACAGTGATGTTTCCGCCTTGACCCGTGCTTTCTTTCGTTGTTCCGTTATAGAGCGTTGAACTGACGAGTTCCACGTTGTTGGCGCGGATACTCAAATTTCCGCCATTTCCAGCACCAAAGGTGGGGGCACCGCCCACTACCCCATTGCTCATCAACAGCCGTCCGGCTTCAATGTTAATATCTCCGGCGGCTCCACTGCCAACAGTGCTAGTAAACAGAACGATTTGCGAAATAAAGGGATTGCCTGTTCCAGATGTCTGAAAATTTTCTGTAAGCTGCTGATAGCCCTCAATTCCCAACCCGATCATTTCTACTGAGTCAGTAGCGCGGATGTTGATATCGCTTCCTCTCCCCTCTCCCAGTGTGGAGGCGAAAATTTGCGATCCCCCCTCTACTCGCAAGTTTTGGGAATTGATGTCAATGCCTCTACCATTTATATTTCCGAGTGTCAGTCCATAAATTCCTGAACCGCTAAGATTGATATTTCCACCTCGAATATCGACTTTCCCACCTCCTAATCCGCTGGTATTTATAAATGCACCGTTCATTTCAATATTCCCGAAGTTCTGAATATTGCGATAGTTTAAATTCAGACCTAAAGCTGTTGGTTCAAATTGTACTAAACCTGGACTCTTGACACTACCCAGAAGAATTTGTCCGGTATAAGCAGTTAGATTTCCTTGTTGGAGTTGAATGTCACCGCCAATTAATGCTAACGTTTGACCGGGGTCTACTGCTAAACCGAGTTTTTCAAAAGCAGGAATTTCTATGGGGAGTGGCGGTAAGGCTGATGTGGGGGCTGTTGTTTGGGAAGAGTTGACAATTGTACCGGGATTGTCTCTAAACCTTAAACCCACAGGAATATTAACCGCTAACAATGGTACTGAATTAGAATTAGCTGCACTAAATTCAAAGCCATTATCAAAGAGAATTCCGCTACCAGTTGAACCGATAAATGAGCCGCGCAAATCTAACCGCGCATTGGGACCGAAGATAATTCCTTTGGGGTTAAGTAAAAATAAGTTGGCATTTCCTTGGACTCCCAACACACCTAAAATATTAGAAGGATTGCCGCCCGTAACGCGGGTGAAGATGTTGGCAATTCCGCTGGGATTGGCAAAATATGCTCCCCGCCCTTCACCCACGTTAAATTCGCGCAAGCTGTGAAAGAGGTTAACGCCGCGAGTTGCGCCGCCTTCTATTCTATCTGAGGGTAAGTTGTTAATAGTATCGGGAACTGTGCGCGAACTTTCTGCACCCAAGCTATTATCGGGGGTGATTTGGGCGATCGCACCGAAAGGACACAGCAGTAAAAATGCAAACAATAGCGCGCAAGATTGGCGGGGCATCTTTTAATTCCTGTTAATTTATGATTAGGAAAATAGCGACGGATTAGCTAAAACCTGAAGAGTATTTATCGAGGTACGCAAACACGCGTCGATTTCGGACGGAGAATAGATGCACCACCACCAGAATTATACGCTAACAGCGTTACTTGTCCTCGATCGTCCATTATCCAACCTTGAGCGGGAATAATTTCTTTCGGCCCAATAGCTATGGATGCTAGGGGGCTTTCTATTTGCTGACTTCCACCTACCGCTGGTTCCACCCAATTAAACTCGCTAGAATTGCTGCTGAGAACATCATTAGGACTCGGCGGCAATCCCCCCCGCCCAGTCACGGTAAACTCGTTCTCGGCCCCTTGGATGCAGGGATTTGCCGCAATTAACGCAGCCGGATTGACCACATTTTGCGGCAGTTCCACTAAACCTTTAGCGGGATTTACTCCAAAAGAACTAAATGTTACCGCCCCTTGCAAAGCCGGGCCGCCACTTTGGGAAATCGCGGCGATGTCGCTGCTTGGAAGCAGAGATGTAGGACTTACTTGCAAAGCTGCAAATTGAGCATCTGTTAATCCCAAACTACCTCGCACTTGTTCGCGACTGGCTGCTGTAAAACCGAAGACATTGGGGACATCGATATTGACGCGGCCGCCGCCTGCTGTGCGGGCGTTGGCTGTAATGTCGCTGTTTTCTTGCGGGAGGGCGACAAGAATGTTGCTGTTGATGTTGATATTGCCGCCGTCTGAACTGCCTGCATCGGTGGTAATTCGGCTGTTGCGGCGCAACTGGATATCTCGCGCTTGCAGGTTAATATTTGCTCCTGTACCCGATACAGTCGTGCCGTCAATACTGCTTTTATTGTCAAGACCGATCGAATTTGCGACAATATTGATATTACCGGCGCGTCCGGTTCCCGTAGCCTGCACCGTCACTGTAGCTCCATCTCTGACAATTAGTCGATCGGCATTCAGATGCAACGAACCGGCATTTGCAGTAGCATTGGGATTAGTACCAAATATCTTGCCCACCGAAGCATCAATTGTACTGACAAACAGACCGTTATTTCCGCTGCCGCTGACCTCAATGCGATCGGCATTAACAGTAATATTCCCCACATCCCCTACACCCAAAGAACTCGTAGAAACTACCCCCCCATCCCGCACCGTTAGGCTTGGCGTATCAATGCGAATATCCCCGCCCCGACTAGAGCTCAAAGTTCCAGAACTCAGCGCGCTAGCACTCTGAATTCCGCTGCTCAAAAGTTGAGAAATGCCTGAAATTTCTACTGATTCAGTCGCCCTAACTGTTAAATTTCCCGCAGGCCCCCCATCCTTAGAAAACAAAAACCTGCCAATTAACACACCCGTTCCTACTGTAAACGCAGAACCCCCAGAGAGAGTCAACCGCTTGGTATCGACGTTAATATTCCCCGCCCTGCCGTTAGAGCCGATACTCAGCGTGCTGATTCCGGTTGACACAACTGTGGTCGGCCCGCTGTTAGACAATTCTACTGATTCAGCAGCATTAATGTTGATATTCCCCGAGGGGCCGCTGCTGTAGCTTGTGGTACTCAAAAGAGAACCGTCGCGCATAATTAATCTCGCGACATCAACACTAATACTTCCTCCCGAACCGCTACTTTCTTTAGCCGTCCCGTTGTTGATTCCAGAACCCACCATCTCAAAAGTATTGGCGCGAATGATTAAATTTCCGCCCCTTCCACCGCCAAAAGCGATGCCACTACCAACTACCCCATTGTTGAATAGCAGGCGTTCGGTGTCGATCGTAATATTCCCCCCCGAACCAGCGCCAGCACTAGCATTAAACAGCACAAATAGCGGGTCAAACGGGTCTGTAGTTCCCGATACCAAATATTTAATTGCAACCTGTTGATAGCCCTCAACTCCCAGCCCGCTCATTTCTACTGAATCAGCAGC
The DNA here is from genome assembly GCA_036704825.1 of Microcoleus sp. F8-C3. Taxonomy (GTDB): domain Bacteria; phylum Cyanobacteriota; class Cyanobacteriia; order Cyanobacteriales; family Microcoleaceae; genus Microcoleus. The sequence continues at coordinate 42,457 of JAUBSN010000002.1, forward strand.
GCGGAAGTTGATATTGCCTCCTGCACCATCTCCTAGAGTCAGGGTAGAAAATTGCGATCCGTTTTCCACACGCAATTTTTGAGCGCTGATATCGATACCTCTACCGTCAATATTTCCTAGTGTCAGCGCATAAATTCGCCCACCGCTGAGGGTGACATTTCCACCTTTTAACTCTACTCTGCCGCCACCAATGCCGCTGGTGTTGATGAGAGTTCCATCGGATATTTGAATATTGCCGAAATTTTGAATATTGTCATAATTTAAAGTTAAATTTCCCTTTTCCCCCGCTGTCATTGCAAAATTAACTAAACCGGGACTGGCTGCGCTACCGAGTAAAATTTGTCCGCCGCTGGCAGTTAAATTGCCGCCTTGGAGTTGGATGTCGCCGCCAATCAGTGCTAAAGTTTGATTTGGGTCTACTGCTAAACCAACTCGATCGCCAATCGGGATTGGCACAGCAGAGGCTGGGAGATTTACCTTTCCTAAAGCCGTCGATTGGTTGACAATTGCACCGGGATTCTCCCGAAATCTTAAACCAACGGGAATATTAACTGTTAACAGCGGGGATGTTTGCGGGTTGGTGCTGCTGAATTCAAAGCCGTTATTAAACACAATACTGTCAGCCGTTGAACCGATAAACGAACCTCGCAAATCTAACCGCGCATTGGGACCGAAGACAATCCCTTTTTGGTTAATTAAAAATAAGTTTCCGTTGCCTAAAACTCCCAGAGTTCCTAAAATATTTGAGGAGTTTGGGCCCGTAACGCGGGTGAAGATGTTGGTAATGCCGCTGGGATTTTCAAAATAAGCTCCCCGCCCTTCACGGATGTTAAATTCGCGCAAGCTGTGAAATAGGTTAACGCCGCGAGTTGCGCCGCCAGTGATTCTATCTGAGGGTATGTTATTGATAGTATCGGGAACTGTGCGCGAACTTTCCGGGCCCAGGGTATTATCGGGGATGATTTGGGCGAAGGTTTTCGAGGGAAATAGCAAAAGTAAAGCAAAAAGTAGGCCGGAAGACAGGCGAGACATAGCTTAAATCCTGTTATATAAATAATATCGTTTCCGGTTCCATCATAATTATATATTTGGATTATATCAGTGCGATCGCCGAGGGTGTTCGATCGACTCTCTTTCACCCCTAAAGTGGACTTTTCCCCAATATAATAAAGATAGCTTTTTTCAGTGCGACGGCTGAGGAAATCTGTTTCTGTTTAAATATGTGTGTAGAATATGCGTCCAATCATTCATACTAGATGGTAGACACCTTCAATCTTAGGAGCCGTCTATGTTACTACAAGAAGTCAAGGAGCTGGTTTTCAAACTGCCACCGAGCGATCGCCTTGCGTTAGTGGGCGCCATCATTGAGTCCTTACAAGATCGGCCAGTTGCCAGGGTCGATCGTTCTGGTGCGATTCAGCGGATGCGAGGCTTGCTAAAGACAGACCAACCCGCACCGACAGATGAGGACGTGGCTGCAATGTTGAAAGCGCGGCGGGTGGAGAAGTATCTTTAGTGAGAGTTTTAATTGATACCAACATTGTCCTAGATTTTCTGTTGCAGCGAGAGCCATTTTTTCAAGATGCGGAGTTGTTGTTTCAAGCGATCGATGCTGGGCAACTAATCGGTTATGTTACAGCGACAACGCTCACGGATATTTTCTACATTTCTCGCAAACATACTCGCAGCGTTGAGCAAGCACGGCAAGCGGTTTTAGAAACGCTGACTGCTATGGTCATTTGTCCTATTGATCGAGCCGTTTTGGAATCTGCTTTCAACTCTGGTTTGGTTGATTTTGAAGATGCTGTTCAAATTTTTGGTGCAGTTGCTCAAGGGTTAGATGCGATTCTGACCCGCGATAATAAAGGTTTCTTGAGTTCGCCTATACCTGTTTTATCCATTCAAGAGTTGTTGCAGCAGTTAGGGACGTAGAATAAGGGTTAAATCGTATTAAAAACAAGATTGACAACCTTGCCAGATCAGCAGCCACAGGCTAAGATTTTGCAAAGGTCGAGAACACGATCGCGATAATTCAACTATGAACTACCGAAACCACATCACGATCGAACCAAATAAACGCGGTGGTAAGCCTTGTGTACGCGGCTTGCGAATTACGGTTTATGAAGTGCTTGAGTACCTGGCTTCCGAGATGACCGAAGCAGAAATTCAAGGGTGATTTTCCAGATCTGACGCGAGAAGATTTAAAAGCCTGCATAGCTTATGCTGCTGACCGCGAGCGTCGGTTTATGACCGCGACCTTATCCGCATGAAATTACTTTAGGATAGGAAGGATTAATTAGGGAAACTCAAATGGTAATTAACACTTTAGAGGAACGGCTTCCAGTAGTGGAAGCAGCGATCACTGAGTTGCAGAAGCCAATTGTGGCTTCTCAACCGACAAATTGGTTGCAACAAATTATAGGGTCTTTCAAAGATGAACCTGCCTTTGAGGAGCTACTTGCCTATGGACGAGCCATTCGCCAAGGGGATGAGTTCCTCCTCGAAGCTCAAGATGAGCTATGAAATATTTACTGGATACAGACCACTCTGGGCCACCGAGCAAGTCAGGAGTAAGCATGAGCCGCAAAAGCATCGCAACAAATGTTGCTCGTAAACTTTGGGCACAGTGTGGTGGCTTCTGTCAAAATCCAAATTGCAATAAATACCTCTTCGCTAAAGTCGAAGATGATGTAGTCAGCCTTGCGAATGTAGCTCACATAATCGGTCACGGTAATAACGGCCCTCGAAGCGAGCATGAACTAGCTAACTATATTGACAAAGATGGCATGGCTAATCTGGTAATGCTTTGCCTGGAGTGCCACAAAGTTGTTGATGAGCTAGAGGATAAATTTCCTGTCGAGCAAATGCAGGAATGGAAGTCATCTCACGAACTGAAGATAAATTCACTCTTTGATTATCCTCAGATTTACAATGAAAGAGAACTACTTGAGCAAGTCCACGACTTTTTGGTTGAGAATAAAGTTATCTTTGAAGAATATGGTCCTTTCTCAAATCTGGCATTGGAGGGAACCTCTGGTGATGCACTTACCATCTGGCGACGACGCTGCCTAGACACGATTCTTCCAAACAACCAAAAGATAATTGGGTTAATTGAGGCTAATAAGAAAAATTTTCCTTATCCGTGGGAAGTGTATAGGCGAATGATGGGCTACAAACTTCATGTAGATTCCTTTCGAGACAACTGCCTGTTGGAAAAGAAGGTCAACGACTACAAGCTATTTCCTAGAGAATTTGATAACTTTATAAAACAGAGCCTCGGTCTACCTGTAGAAAATAGAGAGAATAGACCCCAAGAAGAGCTTGAATTTAGACAGGCGACAGTTTCAGCCTACATCGAAAAGTTCTTGGCAAACCACTCGTTTATTGAGCGAATGGAGAAACTCAATATAGCCATGTTTGATGTTGATCTTAAGGATAAGCGCAGCCTTCGAGTATTTGCGACAAATACTTATTTCTTTACCCAATATACGTTTGAGCAGATCATGGCGATTGATCCAGGGGTTGATGCAATCATTTGCTCTAACCCCTATGGGAGCTATACGTGGGAAGCCAAAGCCCTCTGTATCGACCATAATATCGGCTTATTCAAGATTAGGACATTCATGGGTGCCATCCGTAAAAAGGGTGATGAGTTCCTCAACTATCTACTACAAGAGGAGAAATATAGCCGTCTTACCTACTTAAAATCTGTGCTTGATAAAGCCTCAGTTCCTTTAGGTTTTCAAGTGTATATATTTGGTTCGTATTTGAGACGAGAAATTTACAAAGATATGGATCTCATTCTGGTCTATCCAGTAGGCTCGGCTGAAGGATTGATATTTTCAATAGTGGAGAGCATCAATCAAGCATTTAAAGAAAAATCATCGCAGCTTGATATAACAGTATGTTCGGAAGTAGAGTATAAAGCTATGAGTTTTGAAAATGACAACCGTACCAAAATTAGATAATTCAGTAACGTGACAAAACAGCCCAACAACCGCAAGGCACCGGAACTTTGAAGGATGATGGTTACTGACAGAAATTGTCTGATTCCGGTGATTGCGAACGTTATGAGTGGTACAAAATCTCGCTGAATAACAATGTTTAATCGTGCGATCGAGGCCGCCACTTAATAAAATTTGACCGTCAGCGCTAAAGATGAAAGTGTTGGGCGAAGCGAAGCGTAGGGTTCGATCGCGCTCAACCCAACCTAAAATTTAGAAAGCGAAGTAATTAATCCGAAAGTATAGGCCTTTTTCCTGCAAAGTTCGATCGCCCGATCGAGCATTTATCAAAGGAATACCATAGTCTAGACGCACATTCAACCGATCGCCCATCTGCCAAACTAGGCCCAAACCCGCACCCAGCAGTTTGTCCGAGTCGGGATTCGGCTTTTCCTCCGAATGGTTCCACCCTAGCCCAAAATCGATAAACGGAGCGATTTGCAACAAACCTTCGACTTGCGGGACACGCCAAACCGGGATTCGCACTTCTGCAGACGCGATCGCACCGCTATCAGTTAACAGCAAATCTTGGCGGTATCCGCGCACGCTTTGAACGCCGCCGATCCCGATTTGTTCCAGGGAAAGCAGGGGGCGATCGGCTAATTGAATGTCGGAACGCACTATCAGCAGGGTTTCTGGCGCTAGCAGCCGCACGTACTGGGCTTGTCCGCGCCACGCCAGAAAGCGGCTGTCGGGCCCGCTATCGTTCGCAGTAGCGCCGAACAGATTAGTGCCGAGGGAAAACTGCGATCGCGCCGCGAACACTTGGCTGGAACTCCGCTGCACGTATTCTTGAAAAAAGCGCACAGCCGAAACCCGGGTTTCGCCGCGATCGTTCGCTCCCGCCGAAAGCGCAAATCGTTCCCCCGACAGGAATGTGTCGCTTTCTTGGCGCGAAAAACTCAGTCCCAAAGCCAAAGTGCGATCGGGCTTTTCGACAATCGGCTGGCGGTAACTTAACTCGTAAGTCCGCGATTTACCCTCGATGTTGGCAGCATCAAACGGTTCCTCGATGATGTTGGTGCTAGCAGCACTCGCAGCGAACCCAATCGTGCCGTTGCGCGCGTTGACGGGGACTGTGTAGCTGCCGTTGAATTCGTTGCTGCCGTCGGTGCTAGCATAAGATACCTCTAATCCGTCGCCCAAACCGAGCAAATTTGCTTGATTGATGCGAACACCGCGCCGAAAACTGCCGACGCTGGGCGATCGGTTGTTGTCTGCGAACACTTCAGCGCTAAAGCTGTCTGCTTCTTTGACGCGCACTTCTAAGCGGCTGTTTTCCGGGCGGCTTCCGGCTTGCAATTCGGCAGAAATATTGGCAATTAAGGGGTCGAGTTGCAGCAGTTGCAAGGCTTCCAGCAACCGATCGCGATTGAGGGGCCGTCTGGTAGCGCGTTCTAGGCGCGATCGCACGTAATTTGAATTTAAGCGCCTGTTTCCCGCGATCGCAATTTCATCTAATCCGCCTTCTACAATCCGAATTTTCACCACACCTCCCTCTCTCGGAAAGGTTTGGTTGGCGGGAATTACAGCGCCGGAATTGATGTATCCTGCCGCCACGTATTTTTGAGTGACGGCTGCTTCGGCTGCGATCAGTTCGGCAAAGGTGATTTCGCGCCCCGCAAACTGTTGCGTAACTTCTGCGAGTTCGCGATCGCTAAAAGCAGTGTTGCCCTCAAATTCAAAGCCAGCGACCTTAATTGTACCCGGAATCCCCGGTCTGATTTCGCTTTCAACGGGTGTTGGCTGGGTGGGTTGGAGGGGAGACGGCGCAGGCGGTTGCGGGGGCTCAGGAGCTGGCAATTCGGGTTCTCGCGGCAGAATTGGGTTGGGCAGTTGGGCAAGATGCGAGGCTCGATCGATACCCAAATTGGTTTTTTTTAGGTCAATATTTTCTTCTAGTTTTCGATCTGAGTTAAAAAGCTCGGTTTCTTGAGTTTTTGTGCTGAATGTGCGATCGGGCTGAGATGTTGCATCATTGTCAATCAGCGTTTTACGGGCGGGCATCCTGCCCGCCCCACAATCAAATTCACTCTTCGCTTCACAGGCATCTTGCCTGTTCTTGAGAATGGTGTAAGATATCACATCGAGTGAATTTGCCGCAGACAGCGGTAAGTCGGGAGTTTCCGCCGCCACTGAGTGTTCGGATTCAGCCGGTAACTGCGTTTCCCCGTCTTTTACCGGCAAGTCTTCGCGTTTGTCAAAAGTGGTATCGTTGGGGGCTAAAGCTCGATCGCCTTTGCTGCTAAGTGCTGCCAAATCCTCAACATTTGAGGTCAAAATTTCAACTGTGCTAGCGGATGTTTTCGCTGGTTTTGCCAACAAAACTAACCCCAAAATACCAGCGAATAAACATAGTTTTTGCGATCGACAAGCCATAGAATCTAATTATCTCGAATAATTGGGTGAAAATATTTTCCGCAATAGAGCACCCTCAAGTAAAAATCAATCTTAACAGCAAAAAAATGAAACAGCCGTCGCAGCTAACAGTTTCGTAGGCGGTAAATACCAAAAGGTCGATCGACCGCTGTTCAATTCCCCAAGGCTTATATTATGTCCAATCGATTACCCCTAATACGGTAGGGGCGGGTTCACAAAAAATATCTGCCAACAATCTCCAATCTCAAAAACCCGCCCTTTTAATCGCTCGATCGGACATGATATTACGCACCAACCGGGTGATTATCCGAAAAAATACCGTGTAAGTCGATCGTAAACGGTAAAAAAAACCAAATTTTTTTGGTTGCAAAACCTACGCTTTCATGCTAATGCCGCAACCAGAACAGTCCTGCACGCCAGGGTAAACCAGAAACCGGGTTGTGTCCGAAAAGACGCGCTACAACTGAAGATATGGCATCATTCTCAATAATCTTTTTATGAACAGGCAAGATGCCTGTTCCACAAAAGATAAATTTTCTCGCTTCACAGGCATCTTACCTGTTCTTAACAATAGTGCAAGATGTGAGTTACAACCTGCACAGTCACTAAAAAAGCCGGTTTCTTTGATTTTGGTGCATCATCCTAAATCCGACTTTAATACCCCCTTTATTATTGAGTCAGCGTCTACCCACATCCTGTGCGCAGACGCCGTTTCAACCGCCCTGCGATGAGGGGATGTGTAACGAATGAATTATGCAGAGCGGCCCGCACCAGCCGCAGCACCCATTTGAGCCCCGTCAGTCAATCCCACCAACTTAGCGCTCAACTCCCACATCCGCTCGCCTTTTTCATCATCGCGGGCCTGGGGAGAAACCTTCTGCACAAAAGACTTGCCATCTTTTTTCTGGCGGTTCCCCCAACTCCAATAAGCCCCAGATTGCTTGTATTCTGGGTCGGCAACCACCATCGCCAGCCTTTCCCCCGCCAACTCCTGCGACACGTAACCCCCGGTGATATTCTTCTGAAACAGCGGGAACAGCTTCTGAAACAAAGGATAGTGGTTGCGGAACAGCGGCGTATCCGCAACGCATCCCGGATACAGCGAAGTGAAAGTAATCCCCGTGGATTCGTGAAAGCGGCGGTGCAACTCCCGCATCGTCAGCACGTTGCAAACTTTGCTATCTTTGTAAGCCTTGACCGGTTCAAACTTCTTGCCGTCAACCATCGAAATCGGGTCTTTGAAACCCGCTTCAAAACCCTCAAAATTGCCCAAATCCGGGCGCGGCGGAATCTTCCCGCCCAACTCGTCTGGATTGTGAGTCACAGTTCCCAAAATCACGATTCTCGCATCGGAATAATAGGAAGGCTTCATATTTTCCATCATCAGGTTGCACAGCAGGAAATGACCCAGGTGATTGGTAGTCATCGTCAACTCATAACCCTCCGGGCTCCGCAGCGGTTCCTTAATCAAAGGCATATAAATGGCGGCGTTGCACACCAAAGCGTCCAGAGGTCTGCCGCTGGCCTTAAATGCCCGAGCAAACCGGCGCACGCTTTCCAAATCGCCCAAGTCAATTTCCATGATGGAGAAACTGCCTTCAGGTATGCCCAACTCTCGGGCGGCGTCTCCGGCTTTCCGCACGTCCCGACAGGCCATGACTACGTGCCATCCTTTGTCTGCGAGAGCTTTCGCGCCGTACAAACCGACGCCGGAGGAAGCGCCGGTAATGATAACCGTTGATTTGTGATTTTGTGCCATCTTGTTAAAAGCGCTTCCGCTATAGATTATTTTCAGGCACTCAAACGCTGAGCTAGCAGCTTGGATGTTTGGAAGTACCCTATGGTTATTAGGATATGGGGAAACGTTCTCGATCTCAACTGCCTTTTTGCCTTTGGGCTAGATCAAGTCATTTTCGCTCTCTTTGCGGGAGTTGCCCCTCAAATACCGATCGAACATCAGACTGTCATGAAAAAAGTAAATTGGTTGATTGAACAAAATATTTACGATCGCGAATCAGAATTTTTGGCCGAACTACAGAAACAAGAATACATTTACCAAGAAACTAAATATCTCAATTTTCGCCCAGAAGCTGCTCATCAATATTTCCCCCCTGATGATTGTGTTTTATTCATGGGAACCCTAAATTTGGGTCGGGATATCTTAAGAACTTCGTGGATTCCGGGAGCTTATATGGACGAAAAGAATCTCCGCTGTTCCAGTTACTACACTTATTTCGGTCAATACTTGTTAAATAATAAATATTTCATTCTTTCTTTGGGCGAATTGGTCAGAAGAAAAACCGAAATTCTGGAATACTTCAAATCCGATGGAGATTTGTTTGTCCGACCTGACAGCAATATGAAGTCATTTCGATCTGGGGTTTTTAACCTGAATATTTTAAATACCATGCAGTCTCTAGGAAGTGAATTAAAAAGAGACGAAACAACATTGGTATTAGTCAGTGGGAAGCGAGCAATTACGAAAGAATGGAGATTTTTTGTTTATAAAAATCAAATTATTACGGGTTCTCTGTATTTAGTGGGAGAAGAAAGAGTTGATGAAAGAATCAGCGGAGGATATTTAGAAAACTATCTTATAGAAGTTTTCAAACAAGTGAGTTGGTATCCAGAATCTGTTTACACGATCGATATCTGCGAGTCAGAGGGAGAGCTTTATGTGTTGGAACTTGGTTCTTTTAGTTGTGCTGGAGAATATGCTTGTGATTTGAGTGCGATCGTCGAATTTGGTGCAAAAGCAGCTTGGGAAGATTACGAAGCAGTGAATCAATTTTAGATTAGCCAGAGCCCAGACTTCTTAAAGAAGCCTGGGCTCTAACAGCAGGTGTCATCCATGTAATCTGAGGATCAGGAAATAGCTTGAGATTCCTGATAGGTAGGGAAATCGATATAACCTTCAGGCCCAAAAGAATACCAGACGCCGACTTCTGCTGGCGGATTGAGCGGCCAACCATTAGAAAAACGCTCTACCAAATCGGGATTGCTGATAAAATCCCGACCAAAAGCAATTAAATCGGCAACTTTGCTGCTCAGGGCCGTTTCAGCCTGTTCTTGAGTATATCCGCAGTTGCCGACGAGCGGCCCTGCAAACACATCGCGAAACTCTCCTATCATCATCGGCGTTCCCAATTCATGAAAGCCAAAAGCCAAACCGTCTACCAAGTGAAGGTAAGCTAAATCACAGGCATTTAACTGCCCTGCGAAATACAGAAAATCTTCGCGATATTCGGGAGAACCCATATCATTGTAAATACCGTTGGGAGAAAGCCTAACTCCCACTCGGTTTGCCGGAAATACTGTGATAATCGCCTCGACAATTTCCTTAAGAAAACGGTAGCGGTTTTCAACTGTGCCGCCATAGGAATCTGTGCGGTGATTGGTTTTGGTTTGCAGGAACGTGTCAATGAGATAGCCGTTTGCAGCGTGAATTTCTACACCGTCAAAACCTGCCATTTTTGCCCGTTCGGCCCCCTTGCGATAATCTTCTACAACCAGGGAGATTTCATCTATTTCTAGAGCGCGGGGAGTTTCGTAGGGTTGTTTGCCTAGAGGGGTATGAATGCCTTCTCCGTTTATTTTGATGGCAGATGCTGCAACTGGCAATTGATTGTTTTGATGAAAACTGCTGTGGGAAGCTCGTCCGCAGTGCCAAAGCTGCATGAAAATCGGTGTTTCGCGGGCATGAACCGCAGTTACAATTTGTTTCCAAGCTTCGCCTTGCTCGTCTGAATAAATACCGGGCGTATTGAGCCAACCATTACCTTGAGTAGAAACCACTGTGGCTTCTGTAACGATCAAACCAGCGGAGGCTCGCTGAGCGTAATACTCTGCCATCAAGGCGTTGGGCATCCGCGCTTCACCGGCTCTGGCTCTGGTCATGGGTGCCATGACTACCCGATTTTTTAAGGGTAAATCTCCGATTTTGAAGGGGCTCAGTAGGAGTGGAGAAGTTGTTTGAGTGGTCATAATTTTGAGGTTTTCTCAACTGAAGAATCTGGGAAATCACCTATAGCAACTGCCCGTGTTAGGATGCAAGGCGCAAGACATCCAAGGGTCGCCAAAACGCAAGCAATCAAACTCATCGAGCTGTTTACGAATTTGACTTTTTAGCCAAGACTCTTCTTTGTCCAATTTTCTTAAACTCTGGAGAGTATGGGCGTAAATATAATAGTCTACACCCTGCTGTTTGAATCAATTCCTGAATCCGACCACTTTTATCAAATGTGAGATTATCCCTGAGCGCCACCTGTGCTCTGACAAGTGTGGGAAGTAAACTTGTTTCTAGCCCAAGAGATGAGTAAGGAGATGGATATAGCTGCGAGGTTTCAATCCCTGATAGAGTTTTAGGTTGTTTTCGGCGTAAGGGTAATCAAGAAATCGCTCGTCCAGTGGAGCGTTTCAATCCCTGATAGGGATTTAGGTTAATTGCGGCACAGTCGATCGCTCTCGCCACGAGCCACGATAAGTTTCAATCCCTGATAGGGATTTAGGTTAATTGCGGCTTAATTGCGGCATTGAGGGGCTATACCTTGATAGAGCCATCCGCCCGTTTCAATCCCTGATAGGGGTTTAGGTTGATTGCAATTAAGTTGAAGGTCACAGTTGTTAAGTGAACTATAAGTTTCAATCCCTGATAGGGGTTTAGGTTGATTGCAATTAAATGCTAAAGCCACCTTTTAAGCCCTCAGTCTCTTCTAAGTTTCAATCCCTGATAGGGGTTTAGGTTGATTGCAATCTGACAGGTTCCAAGGTGCATGACCTACAACAAATAGGAAGTTTCAATCCCTGATAGGGGTTTAGGTTGATTGCAATAATAGCTAGAGATTGAAAGTAGTTAGTTGACATTTGTTTCAATCCCTGATAGGGGTTTAGGTTGATTGCAATTTAGTGGAAGTATATTCTTGGAACCAAAGGATTATGTTTCAATCCCTGATAGGGGTTTAGGTTGATTGCAATTCTCCATGCACCTGCCTGTAGGCAATTCTGCATCAAGTTTCAATCCCTGATAGGGGTTTAGGTTGATTGCAATTATTTTTGCATTTAATGAGCAAAGATAGAATATCGCGTTTCAATCCCTGATAGGGGTTTAGGTTGATTGCAATCCCGCCGGAGCCGCCCTGCTGCATTCAATACTAACAAATTGTTTCAATCCCTGATAGGGGTTTAGGTTGATTGCAATTTCCCAGTTTCGTCGAGTGCGATGCCGTTAACGTGTTTCAATCCCTGATAGGGGTTTAGGTTGATTGCAATAAAAGTGCTAACGTAGCACCCATAGCACGAGCGTTGGTTTCAATCCCTGATAGGGGTTTAGGTTGATTGCAATTAACTACTTCTGCGAGTGGAATGATTACTGCCGAGTTTCAATCCCTGATAGGGGTTTAGGTTGATTGCAATCCAATTACCCCCGCAGGAAGATTACCCCCCGACATCTTTTTTCGTTTCAATCCCTGATAGGGGTTTAGGTTGATTGCAATGTACGATCGCCTCGCAGCAAATATCCCCCTTCTCCAGCGGCAGCCCCCTTGTTTCAATCCCTGATAGGGGTTTAGGTTGATTGCAATCTAACCCAAAATTTCAGGGGCTAGTAATTCCTGATTTTGTTTCAATCCCTGATAGGGGTTTAGGTTGATTGCAATTACTGCTCGTATTCAGCAAGCATTTGCGGAAAATCGTTTCAATCCCTGATAGGGGTTTAGGTTGATTGCAATAAGAAGGGGCGAAAATTCGCAGAGGGCAAAGCTCGTTTCAATCCCTGATAGGGGTTTAGGTTGATTGCAATCAGACCCTTTAAAAATTTCGTGCATATCCACTTTTACGTTTCAATCCCTGATAGGGGTTTAGGTTGATTGCAATAGAAGAGCCAGAAGTGACAGCACAGCAGTTGAGGGAAGGTTTCAATCCCTGATAGGGGTTTAGGTTGATTGCAATTTCCCTCATTTCCTAATACTATTATAGTGCGGTAGTTTCAATCCCTGATAGGGGTTTAGGTTGATTGCAATAGGGGAAAGGCTTGCATCCCTTAGAGGTGAAGTATCTAGTTTCAATCCCTGATAGGGGTTTAGGTTGATTGCAATTATTTTTAGCAGCATCTTTAGTATCAAAACTTGCCGTTTCAATCCCTGATAGGGGTTTAGGTTGATTGCAATAGGGTTTTTAGTTCTTTTGAAGCTGCTGAGTATATGTTTCAATCCCTGATAGGGGTTTAGGTTGATTGCAATCTGGACGATGCCGAACAGAAAAAATTTACAGAATTGGGTTTCAATCCCTGATAGGGGTTTAGGTTGATTGCAATAACAGGGGAAATTATTCAATTTACAATGCCGGAAGTGTGTTTCAATCCCTGATAGGGGTTTAGGTTGATTGCAATGGGCGGCAGCACAAATTACACGGCGACGCACTATTTGTTTCAATCCCTGATAGGGGTTTAGGTTGATTGCAATGGATTGACTCTTCAATTGTTAATTTAGTTGGATATGTTTCAATCCCTGATAGGGGTTTAGGTTGATTGCAATGATATGCTCGGAACCCCCGAACAATCTATTTGCAAGTTTCAATCCCTGATAGGGGTTTAGGTTGATTGCAATTGAGGATTATTGGGGCAAAAATCGCCACTAACTGGATCGGTTTCAATCCCTGATAGGGGTTTAGGTTGATTGCAATAATATCGGTGAGGCAAATCGCCAACCGATCGGAGAAATCCGTTTCAATCCCTGATAGGGGTTTAGGTTGATTGCAATCTAGATATCAGCAAGGCCTCAGTTTCTGCTTGCTTGTTGTTTCAATCCCTGATAGGGGTTTAGGTTGATTGCAATTCTGCTGCTGCCGTCGGAGCGGGTGCGATTGCTGCTGTTTCAATCCCTGATAGGGGTTTAGGTTGATTGCAATGGCGCAAACAACCACTACAAAGAAAAGCTAAATCATGTTTCAATCCCTGATAGGGGTTTAGGTTGATTGCAATGCTTTCTAAGTTAGTGAGCGAGCCTCAATTTTTACCGGTTTCAATCCCTGATAGGGGTTTAGGTTGATTGCAATATTGAAGGTTGCGACATCAACGGTCGCCTTAACAATGTTTCAATCCCTGATAGGGGTTTAGGTTGATTGCAATCTATTTGATCGGCGCTTGGAGTATCGACTTTAATTTTGTTTCAATCGCTGATAGGGGTTTAGGTTGATTGCAATTTCATCCTGTTTTTCCAACAAACCAAAACTATCGTAGTTTCAATCCCTGATAGGGGTTTAGGTTGATTGCAATCATTGATGATGTTGAATTTTAAAGGACGAGGCAGTAGTTTCAATCCCTGATAGGGGTTTAGGTTGATTGCAATGTGGAAAAATTGTCGCCCCAAGCTCTGGCAGAATTAGCGTTTCAATCCCTGATAGGGGTTTAGGTTGATTGCAATCCAGCATCGATGCTGCAGCCGATCCAGTCCCAGAGTTTCAATCCCTGATAGGGGTTTAGGTTGATTGCAATAGTACATATGCGTATGAGGGGTGTTAACCCTGTTGGTGAAGTTTCAATCCCTGATAGGGGTTTAGGTTGATTGCAATTAGGTGGCGGTGAGATGATTTGAGCTTTTAAAGGTTTCAATCCCTGATAGGGGTTTAGGTTGATTGCAATGTATCCTTGCCCGACATGATAGAAGCTGCAGATGTGTTTCAATCCCTGATAGGGGTTTAGGTTGATTGCAATTTTGGGATTATCGCAAATCTAAAAGATAGTTGCTGCGTTTCAATCCCTGATAGGGGTTTAGGTTGATTGCAATAACTTTAATTGTCCGTCAGGTTCCGCCACATGATGCGTTTCAATCCCTGATAGGGGTTTAGGTTGATTGCAATAAATCTGATATGGCATGAAGTTCAGTCATATTTAAGTTTCAATCCCTGATAGGGGTTTAGGTTGATTGCAATGCTCTTAGGCGGAGAACTCTAATCGGAATCGACGGTTTCAATCCCTGATAGGGGTTTAGGTTGATTGCAATTGGAGCTGTACCCTCGCTTTCGCCGTCTTTAAATCGTTTCAATCCCTGATAGGGGTTTAGGTTGATTGCAATTAATTAAGGCAAAAATACATTTTAGCAGATTTCAAGTTTCAATCCCTGATAGGGGTTTAGGTTGATTGCAATGATGTTGATGTTTATTTCAAGATTTAAAGCCCCCATCGTTTCAATCCCTGATAGGGGTTTAGGTTGATTGCAATTTACGTTCCGGGGGTTCCGTAAGGGTCTGGGTCGAGGTTTGGGGTTTCAATCCCTGATAGGGGTTTAGGTTGATTGCAATTTTGGGCGGATGAAGATGTCTTGAGTTCGGTACTCAGTTTCAATCCCTGATAGGGGTTTAGGTTGATTGCAATGTTTGTTTCGAGCTGGTGTACCGACCAGGATATAAGTTTCAATCCCTGATAGGGGTTTAGGTTGATTGCAATCTTGGCGAGTGTCGGGCTCGATAGCAGTTCCATTCCTGAAGTTTCAATCCCTGATAGGGGTTTAGGTTGATTGCAATGTTGCGCTCGACCTCAATCCCGATTTCCAGCGCGTTTCAATCCCTGATAGGGGTTTAGGTTGATTGCAATTTGCGCTAAAAGTGTCAATTGCTGCGCTTTGGTACTCGCTGTTTCAATCCCTGATAGGGGTTTAGGTTGATTGCAATTTTGGTTGTTCTAATTGCGGGGCAGGAGAGATCGAGTTTCAATCCCTGATAGGGGTTTAGGTTGATTGCAATTTCCGTGCGTACCGGATAAAAGCATTTGCGAGGTTCGTTTCAATCCCTGATAGGGGTTTAGGTTGATTGCAATTGAAACCACCCTCGAAAAATACAACACTAAAACTCATTATTGTTTCAATCCCTGATAGGGGTTTAGGTTGATTGCAATTAGCTAACTGATTGTAGATCTGTGCAGTGACACCGTTTCAATCCCTGATAGGGGTTTAGGTTGATTGCAATTTCACAAGGCTCACCGCAAATACGAAGGAGTAGTAGCTGAAGTTTCAATCCCTGATAGGGGTTTAGGTTGATTGCAATAGAAGTCCGCGACAAGCTTAGTAAAATTAGAAGTTCGGTTTCAATCCCTGATAGGGGTTTAGGTTGATTGCAATTTTACTGCCGCATCGCATTTTTACTTTTAAGTCATCATTCGTTTCAATCCCTGATAGGGGTTTAGGTTGATTGCAATCCTTAATGTCTCGTAATCCTTCTCTTCTCGTGGTTGCCACGTTTCAATCCCTGATAGGGGTTTAGGTTGATTGCAATTTGATGATGATGTTGAATTACAGTCGGCAATTACCCTCGTTTCAATCCCTGATAGGGGTTTAGGTTGATTGCAATCTTATTGCTTTAGGTATTGCCGGGATAATAGGAATTTTGTTTCAATCCCTGATAGGGGTTTAGGTTGATTGCAATTGATGAATCAGCCGCAATTGTGCCAGAAATAGACGTTTCAATCCCTGATAGGGGTTTAGGTTGATTGCAATTTGAGCCGGTTGTGGGTAAAAAGCCCAAAAGAAAAAAGTGGTTTCAATCCCTGATAGGGGTTTAGGTTGATTGCAATTCGTTTTCTCCCTTGCCCGGTGGTAAATGGGAGAATAGTTTCAATCCCTGATAGGGGTTTAGGTTGATTGCAATCGAACTTTTAGCGGCTATTTTCCAGGGCCTATTTTTGTTTCAATCCCTGATAGGGGTTTAGGTTGATTGCAATCACCGCCAGCCAAGCCAAAAAAGCTATCTGGTGTCTGCGGAAGTTTCAATCCCTGATAGGGGTTTAGGTTGATTGCAATAAACATGCAGCTTGGTGGGAAGAAGGGGAGGGGAAAAAATGTTTCAATCCCTGATAGGGGTTTAGGTTGATTGCAATCTGTTGCCGGATCGTAAAAACCCAAGAAATTAATAACGTTTCAATCCCTGATAGGGGTTTAGGTTGATTGCAATTCGCCTTAATCCGCTGCATCCAGTTTGCGGCAAGTTTCAATCCCTGATAGGGGTTTAGGTTGATTGCAATACTGCCCCCCCTCCCCGAACCGATGACCGAAGCTCGTTTCAATCCCTGATAGGGGTTTAGGTTGATTGCAATGCTCTAGAATTGCGAGCCAATCAATTAGCTAGTTTGTTTCAATCCCTGATAGGGGTTTAGGTTGATTGCAATTATCTTCGTGAAAGCCCATCAAGCTTTGACGACCATCCAGTTTCAATCCCTGATAGGGGTTTAGGTTGATTGCAATGAAACTGTTTCCCCGACGTGCTCAGAGGAATCCGAGGTTTCAATCCCTGATAGGGGTTTAGGTTGATTGCAATTGCAATTCAAAAGTTAGCGGCACAGGAGCAGGTTTCAATCCCTGATAGGGGTTTAGGTTGATTGCAATTAGCAGTTGTCTAGAATTGATAAGTATTTAATATAGTTTCAATCCCTGATAGGGGTTTAGGTTGATTGCAATTCTCTTCATAATTAAATCGCGCCTTTCATAATAGAAGTTTCAATCCCTGATAGGGGTTTAGGTTGATTGCAATAATTCTTCATAATTAAATCGCGCCTTTCATAATAGAAGTTTCAATCCCTGATAGGGGTTTAGGTTGATTGCAATATCAGATACTATTTCATATTTATGAATGCAAAAAGTTTCAATCCCTGATAGGGGTTTAGGTTGATTGCAATTGGAAATTAGTTAAGATGTTTGTTAATGTTTTGGGGAGTAGTTTCAATCCCTGATAGGGGTTTAGGTTGATTGCAATTAATCATCATGAGTAATTCTGAAATTGAAATTAGGTTTCAATCCCTGATAGGGGTTTAGGTTGATTGCAATTACCCGGCTTGCTGAATTGGGTATTGGAGGTTGATGTTTCAATCCCTGATAGGGGTTTAGGTTGATTGCAATCAGTAAGGATTTGGGGCTGTGGTGGATTGCATAAAAAGTTTCAATCCCTGATAGGGGTTTAGGTTGATTGCAATGTTACCGAAGCGCCGGAACCTGAAGTATGATCCGCCATAGTTTCAATCCCTGATAGGGGTTTAGGTTGATTGCAATTGATGGAGAAGGAAAAGGATGAGATTCGCCTATTGGTTTCAATCCCTGATAGGGGTTTAGGTTGATTGCAATTTAGCTTTTTTAGTTGGCTATAAAGGTCAAGATCCATCAGAGTTTCAATCCCTGATAGGGGTTTAGGTTGATTGCAATACCTCTAGCCACAGAGGTTTTCGTTGTTTCTTCCACGTTTCAATCCCTGATAGGGGTTTAGGTTGATTGCAATTTCAAAAGCCTCTATCAGTTCATCAAGGCTGCACTGATAGTTTCAATCCCTGATAGGGGTTTAGGTTGATTGCAATTGTACGAAATGATGGCTGAGTCAATGAGTGACGGCAACCAGTTTCAATCCCTGATAGGGGTTTAGGTTGATTGCAATAGACCGAAAAATCAACCAGACACGAACTAGATTTCGTTTCAATCCCTGATAGGGGTTTAGGTTGATTGCAATGGCTGTCAATGCTTCCTGTCCTTCGATGTCAGCAGATGTTTCAATCCCTGATAGGGGTTTAGGTTGATTGCAATCCGATCGCACTCCAGCCCCTTGGATATATCGTTTTAAATGTTTCAATCCCTGATAGGGGTTTAGGTTGATTGCAATGCTCCGATGTTCGGCGGCAAGGCCACTGAGATATTCGTTTCAATCCCTGATAGGGGTTTAGGTTGATTGCAATACACGCGCAAGTCAGCAAATTAGTTAATTCTGCAGGTTTCAATCCCTGATAGGGGTTTAGGTTGATTGCAATATTGCTAGCAGTAATTTCGCGTCATTAGTAAATGGATTTGGGTTTCAATCCCTGATAGGGGTTTAGGTTGATTGCAATAGTAACCCTTGTAAAGCATTCACCTTTACCTCGGCAGCGTTTCAATCCCTGATAGGGGTTTAGGTTGATTGCAATCAAGGATTGCATTTAATCTGTAGATGGCATCAGCTAGTCCGTTTCAATCCCTGATAGGGGTTTAGGTTGATTGCAATACCGCGTCACGGCCAAAACCACCTATCAGGAGCGCTACTCGTTTCAATCCCTGATAGGGGTTTAGGTTGATTGCAATCTGACCAGTTTGATCGGCCGAATATGACACGATTTGGTTTCAATCCCTGATAGGGGTTTAGGTTGATTGCAATTCAAGATGCGCTTGTAGATTCTAAATCCGCAATAGATGCTGTTTCAATCCCTGATAGGGGTTTAGGTTGATTGCAATTTGGCGATTGGTGGCTGTCTGATTTGTATCGCCCAGTTGTGTTTCAATCCCTGATAGGGGTTTAGGTTGATTGCAATGTTTAACTCGCGAGCAATTGGTAGCGAGGCTTGATGTTTCAATCCCTGATAGGGGTTTAGGTTGATTGCAATTCTCATGTTCAATTCTGGGAGCTGGGGATGAAGCTTGTTTCAATCCCTGATAGGGGTTTAGGTTGATTGCAATAATAGTTTATTGTTTGTCAGCAACTACACCGCCGCCGTTTCAATCCCTGATAGGGGTTTAGGTTGATTGCAATTAAAAACTCAGCTTCAAGTTATTCAATCTCGCATGTTTCAATCCCTGATAGGGGTTTAGGTTGATTGCAATGCTATGGATTTCGCCAAAGATTCGATACTTTAGGCGATTACGCGTCTGCACAAGTTTCAATCCCTGATAGGGGTTTAGGTTGATTGCAATCAGTATGAGGCATCGATCGAAAAATCGCAGAATGAAGCTAGTTTCAATCCCTGATAGGGGTTTAGGTTGATTGCAATCTGGTGTTGACCTCGAAGATTTGTGTCAGGATTTTTAGTTTCAATCCCTGATAGGGGTTTAGGTTGATTGCAATTTGTACTCAATGTTAGGGGGTATGGAAGGGGCATCTTGTTTCAATCCCTGATAGGGGTTTAGGTTGATTGCAATTCTAAGCCAGTCAACAGATACAGAACAATCCATACTAAAAGTTTCAATCCCTGATAGGGGTTTAGGTTGATTGCAATTCTAAAAGTTTTTGGATCTATTTGCGGATTTGTTGCGTTTCAATCCCTGATAGGGGTTTAGGTTGATTGCAATGCAAGTCGCAAACTATCGGATTCGGCTCCTGCTTGTTTCAATCCCTGATAGGGGTTTAGGTTGATTGCAATGCTCGCGTAACAGATAATAGTCCTAAATCAGCTAGGTTTCAATCCCTGATAGGGGTTTAGGTTGATTGCAATGTTACTACTTGGATCGCCGTAGCCGTCCACATCTGGTTTCAATCCCTGATAGGGGTTTAGGTTGATTGCAATAGCGGCCAAACAAATTTAAAAACTTGTGACAATTCTGTTTCAATCCCTGATAGGGGTTTAGGTTGATTGCAATATAACTGGCATCATTCCAAGAAAGATGGAGTAAATCACCGTTTCAATCCCTGATAGGGGTTTAGGTTGATTGCAATTTCGGCGTAAGGTATCTCTAATTTATGTTTTCCTTCGTTTCAATCCCTGATAGGGGTTTAGGTTGATTGCAATTTTCAGCTTTCAAAAACTGGCGAGCTGAAGGCCCTGCCGCGTTTCAATCCCTGATAGGGGTTTAGGTTGATTGCAATTTTAATCCAACGCCAACTATTCCCGGTATTGGATTTTCTGTTTCAATCCCTGATAGGGGTTTAGGTTGATTGCAATTAGAACTTATCCCCTACCTTTAAAAGCAACCGCTGAGTTTCAATCCCTGATAGGGGTTTAGGTTGATTGCAATTTGTAACTCGGCTTTGACGGTAGGTGGGGTAGTGGTTTCAATCCCTGATAGGGGTTTAGGTTGATTGCAATCGGGAATGTATCGCTATTTGCTTGGGAATACACGGGAGGCATGTTTCAATCCCTGATAGGGGTTTAGGTTGATTGCAATGGAAGCCACTTTGGCCAGGTGTTCATGGTGGAATAATTTGTTTCAATCCCTGATAGGGGTTTAGGTTGATTGCAATATTACAGGTTGAGTTTTCAAATGAATTTGGCTGCAAGCGTTTCAATCCCTGATAGGGGTTTAGGTTGATTGCAATAGCAGGTTTCTGGAAGCCTTACTCTATTTGGTTTTCAAGGTTCGTTTGCGATGACCTAAACTAAAAGTATCATTTCAGCCTCTGGGTTGTCAAGGGGCTACCGCCCAAAATCTCTCAAATTGTTTCCCAGTAACCCTTTCAGCGTTTGCGACGATCGATTTTGACTCCAGACAGGCTCAACCCCTTATCCGTCATAGAATCCAGCCACTTTTTTTCAAGCCCGCTTTTTTACACCTACCGATCGTCGCAAAATACAAAAGAGGAGCCCCGCGACTCCTCTCTCCAAACCCTCCAAACCAGCCTCTCAAACAAAAAACACCGTATTGTCCCTCGGAGGATCTCCACCAATCCGTTCCACTTTACCCTGACAGCAAGCGCACAGAGAATAGAAGCGGATATTATCTCGATCGCACTTAAGGAGCTTACTCAAGCGCGATCGCAACTTAGCATACTGAGTCGGAGTCAGTTCGCACTCAAAAATACTGTACTGTACCCACTGCCCGTAAGACTTGAGAATGCTGTGTATCTTAGTCCGCCGCTTGTCATCAGAAACATCGTAACTCACAACAAAATACATAATAAACCTCCGCGATCGCTTTTATCTGATTACCAAAGGCGGATATTTGTCAATTTCCCCCATCAAACACTTCGCCAACAGCCGCCCCTGAATTTCAAAAGCTTCTTGGTAAGTATGCTGAGTACCCATCACCGGATGCTTAAATTTAGATTGCTTCTTTTCTTCGTACAGGCGCAGAAAAATTTTCAACCCATCTTTAGTCAAAGAAACAGCCCCACTCAACGGTTCAGTTATAAAATCATCAGGACTCAACTGCCCCTTATTTACAGCAGAAAACACCAGCACATCCACAACCAAAGGTCGAAACTCTTCCATCAGATCCAAAGCCAAAGAAGGGCGGCCGTAACGTTCCAAATGCAAGTATCCTAAATAAGGGTCAAACCCTACAATATTTACAGCACTTTGAACATCATGTCGCAGCAACGAATAGCCCAAACTTAACAAAGCATTAACCGGATCGGTTGGAGGACGGCGGCGGCGGGCTTCAAATTGGAACTTTGAGGATTTGATTAACTGGTTGAAACAGCCAAAATAAGCGGCACTGCCAGCCCCTTCCAAGCCTCTGAGAGAAGCGATCGAGTTAGTTTTGTCAAGAGGTGCGATCGCTCCTTCCAGCCGCTTAACATGAGATTGCAAATCCAGTTGAGAATCTTCCCGTCCTCGTCGCAATAAAATAGTGCGGTAATTTTTCAGCTTGCCGCGTACAAACCCCCTAACTAAATGTATAGCCATCTCGGATTCCCCTGCTGCTTTCCACTGAGCAGAGCGCACAAAAATATTCTTAGTAACTTCAGGCTCCAGCCTGCCTAAATATCGCCCCGATCCGGTGAGAAAAGTCAAAGGAATGTGACGGCTGAGCAGTTCAAAAACCACAGCAGGCGAGACGGTAGCACGTCCAAAAACAACCACACCATCAACTTTAATTAACGGCACATCCAAAAGATTTTTCTTCTCCGCTTTGACAGTGAGGCGTTCGTCGGTTTTGCCAATAAACGCATCATCTTGAGTAATATAAACAGTCCCCATTTTGAACTCTCCTGTGAATAAATTAACTAACTTCCTGATACCGGCTTACCTTCTCAGTAGCTTGCGGCAAACACTGCGAATAAAGGCTGCATCCTTTGCACCGGGGTTTGTAAACAGGCTGGGGGATAATCCCTTGGGTAAAAAGAGCCGTTATAGCAGAAATAGTTGCGATCGCCTCCTGTCTCAACCCCTCAGAAATCTCGACTAATTGCCGCTGATGCGACTGCGCGTAATACACATATCCAGTCGCAATAGTTTTTCCCGTTATCTCCTCCAAACAAAGCGCTTGGGCGCAAACTTGCAACTCGTCGTTATCCCATTCCCCCTTCCGTCCCCGCTTGTATTCCACGGGATAAATCTCACCCTCAGCCGACTCAATCAAATCCGATTTACCAATAAGTTTATACTTTTCAGACTTCAGCCAAATCGCCCGCACCTGCCAAGTTTCATCGCGGTTAATCTCGCCCATCGTGTGAACGCGCTCGTGCAAACTTGTCCCTTCAATGGTATACTGATTATCGGTGAATTCTCCCGCGCAAGACATTCGCCAGCAGCGGTGAGGACAGTAGGAATACTGGTTGAGAGATGCGATCGAAATGTAATCAGAATCGTTCATAATTTTAAGGGTTGAAATATTTAATTTCCCCGTGGGGCGAAAGAATTTGATGAATTAGCTATCCGCCAGCGATCTGCCAGCGATCCGCCAGTCCGCCAGGGGTTTCAACCCCTGTCTCATAGCTAAAGTCGGTTGAAACCGACTGAAGAAGTAATTTAATCATTGATGAGATTTTGAGCTTATCGGTAACAGTAAGCGCAAAGGTTGAAACGGACTGAAGTAGTAATTTCATCATTCATACTTGCAGTCCTATGCAAGAGGACTTTAGCTTTGAGGCAGGGGTTTCAACCCCTGGCGGACTAAGGGTTTTACGTTCAGCGGCCCTAACCGGCTGTATTTTGATGAATGAAGAATTAATCAATGTTTCAACCCTTGCCGGACTATGGGTTTTACCTTCAGTTATCAAGAACTCCTATTAACAACAATCCGCCGAGTCATTCCCATTCCCATCGGAGTTTTCCTCCCGACTCCGCAGTAAACAGCAAAATCAGCCAAAGCATTAATTTGCTTAATCACTAAAGGCTCGACATCTCCCAAAATCCGATAACTAACCTCCCCAACCATGCCGACAAAATCAATTTGATAGTTAGTCAATCTTTCACTTCTGATATTGACAAATGTAGAAAAAAGTGCATCGAAGGACTGCTCGGGAATTGCGATCGGGCTGTACTTATTCCACCGACTGAGGAGACTGTTAAAAACGCAGTCTCTAGTAGGAATCACCGAATCAAATTTTCCCTGTCGAAAAGTAGTAGGAGTCGCAAAACTGAAGGCAATTAAGCGATTAGTTTCCGAAGCGCGATCGTACAATTGAGAGTAATCGCAAGCATTAGCCCAAGGCTGATCTACTTGGGGCGTTCCGAGAATCTTAGCAATCATCAAATCGGCGGGCCCGAGATGCCACGGCTTCGACGGATTGAGATTCAGCCAAAGATTAGTTAATTGGCCGAATAAAGTGTCATCAAGCAGAGTAATCCGCCACCAACAGAGGGTATGTTCTGGAATCGGTTCTGTGTGTTCCCATTGCAGGAAATGGTGTTTTTTGAATGGGCATTTTTTAGTTTGCAAAGGGCTGAGGGTGAAGGATTTTTGGGCTGCGGCATCGTGGAGGCGATCGCCGAGTTGTTTGTCAACGGAGCTCACGAGGGTGAGGAAGAGGGCGTGCAGGTGTCTTCCGGTGAGGTATCCGGGGGGAATTGGGGCCAGGGGCAGGATGTTGAGGACGAGGCTGTGCGGCATATTTGGTTAATGGTTGGTGATTGTTTAAAGTATTGCAGACCACCAGGAAATGATATGATTTGCGATCGATTACCGATAATATTGTAGGGGCGGGTTTACCAACAATATCTGCCAATAATTGACACTCTCAAAAACCCGCCCCGGTCGGGGTATTACGGTCAATCCAAGGGATATCATATGATATGATTTGCGAACGATCGAGCATAATTGAAGATCGGGGCGGGTTTACAGAATCTCTCGTTTTTATTACAGATATTGGTGAACCCGCCCCTACAGGAATTATGGTAAATTGCTCGTTCCCAGGTAGAACCTGGGAACGCATTTCTAGAGGCTCTGCTCCTATTAATCAGCTCGAAAGCGGTATTCCATACACGCCGGAATTTTGAGTTGGTCAAAGTCGTAACATCGCCCTAGCATTTTGACATTTTGGATGAGGCTAACCGGAGGCATATTAACTACATCGTAGCTAAT
The DNA here is from genome assembly GCA_036704825.1 of Microcoleus sp. F8-C3. GTDB lineage: Bacteria > Cyanobacteriota > Cyanobacteriia > Cyanobacteriales > Microcoleaceae > Microcoleus. Next base: position 66,794 of record JAUBSN010000002.1, read on the forward strand.
CACTTGATGGGAAAACATTACGTCTAAAGGGTTGAGAAGATAGGGAAAAATCAAGTCTGTTTCTGAGGGCGATCGCTTTACTTCCTTCTGTTCTACAATTTCGACTGCTGCTTTGCTCATCCACTTTCCCAGACGAATCCATTTAGACAGTTTCACAGACTTCTCTGAGATTAGGAAAAACTCAAATTTGCTTTCCGGCGCAATTTCTTTAGTTCTTCCAAAACTAGGGATATTTTTCTGGGTTTTCTCCATTTCAACGTGATAGTTGTTGTTGGCGTATTTCCAAGTGTTGAGAGTGGAGGAGTGGGAGAGCGATCGCGCCGGAGTAACATAAATCCCCTGTTGGTTGAGCGCCGTTAAATGCTGCTCGTATTTAGGAACTTGTTCGGGACAGAAATAGCGATAGGAATCTTCTTCTGCAACGGTGGTGGAATAGATTTCGCTATCCACCAAACCGAGGGCGTAGCAAAGCGCGTAATTGTGAATTACTGGCTCGGTTTCGTAAAGTCTCCCTATCTCGCGAGTTGCAAAATAAAGGCTATCGTGCAACTCGATTTGACAGCGGTAAATAAAAGCCACGATTTTTACTCCGTAGGTGCAACTGCTTTTTTACCTTTCTTGCCTTTTTCAGAACTCTTTAAGATATGTTTCTGAGCATAAGCTGTTGATTCAGTATTAGCTTGACTCAGCATTGCTTGCAGTTGAGTTTCATCGCTGGCAATCGATTTTACTTCGGTCAAAAGGCTATTAAAAGATTCCCCTATAAAATCGCGGTGCGAGATGCACTCTCCATCCATCAGTTCAGAAATTGCTTGATTTGCATTAGTCAAAACATCATTTTCATTGAGAGGGTCTGGGGGATTAATTTTGCCAGCAGCACTCATCAAATCGTAGATTTTCTGCGTCCACCGCAGATTGCTAACAATCTCGCCATCAGCAAAAATCACTCCGATCAATTCATTGCGAACTCGACCCGTGCGAGTAGTTTGCGCTCCGTAGTGTCGCGTTCGCAGAATGTTGTTGAAAACGTATAGAAAACCTGTTTCTGTGGGGTCTTTTAGCGTTACAATGCTGGGAAAAAAGACTTGAGGTAAAATGTGGTCTTGGCTGTTAATGCGGCTGGTAACTTCTCCCTGACGACTCATTGTTCCACTTTCAAACGGTGCATTGAGGGTAAAATTAAGATGAGAATCGTCGAAGGGAGTGATGGAATAAGCAGTGTCTACAACAACCTTGGATTTCTCAGAACCCGAATCGCCGATCGCAAAACCGTATAAAATGCAATCAGGAGTAGTTTTGCTGAAATCAACGTTGTAATCGCACTTTTCCCAATCGCCAATTTTGTAGTTTCGCAGCAATTCTCGTCCGGTTAAACGTTCGGGTGTAGACTGTTTCCGCTTAAACATTGCTAAACGACTGATGTACGTTTTGTCTTCAATTCCAGCACTTACTCTGGCTTTATTCAATTCGCCATCAGTCTGAAACAGCGGATAAGATTCGGTGACGCGGATGGTGATAAAATGAGCGTATTTTCCCATCGGTTTTGCGGGAATTTCATCGTGAAAAAATTTAGAATCGAGAGTTTTCAGAAATTTCATGGTTGTTTCTCCAGTACAAGTTGATTGAAAAAGAGCGGATAATTTAGGCTAATTCTGTTTCGGTTTCGGGAACTTCATCAGGTTCTTCCTGCTTGCGCTCCCTGCGTTCTTTGTCATCTTCCAAGCGATAAAGGTAATCGCAAGTATCCCGAATTAAATTGAGTTGAGTGCCTGCTAAACGAGCGCGATCGCCCTTCAAACTTCCATTAAAAATCACCTCCACAAAATACTTAGCAAAATCATAAATTGCTTGCCGTTCTTCCTCCGAATTTAAAGCAGGTTTCCACTTCCCATCAACAAAAGCAAGTGTCGGTTTTCCTTCGGCTGCCCGCCGCCGCACGTTATTCATCAGCTTTGACAAACGCCCGCCCACAATATCTGTTAAAGATTCGGTATTGTTGGCCAAAGCTTTGTCAAATTTCAGAATAACGTCAGCAGCTTCGTCAATAGGTTTCAGCACAGCATTAGCTTTCGCATATTGACTTTTTGCCCGATAAAAGCGGCGGTACAGTTCGGTCAATTCTCGCATTTGATTCACGGTTTTTCCCTCTGGTTCAAAGTAGTAGTAAAAATTTAGGTACAGGCGGATTTTGGCAATGGGGACGGACTCAATTTTGTCTTGTTTCCGCAGCCATTTATTCAGGTAGTGAAAGACATAAAGAGGACTGGTTTCTAAATCGCGTGCTAAATCTGACAATTTCCCCCAGTCGGGATTGCCATCTTTTTTGCGGTTGACTTCTAAGTGGATGCAGTAAGCGGCACTTAAAGCATTTAGCGGTGATAATTTAGGCGGAGTTGATGGCGGAGGCAAAATGCCGTCTAAGCGATATTCATCTTGCTTAATCAGAGAACAAATTGCTTGATGTTCGCCATCAATCACAACGGTTTTTTCAAAATCTGCACCGCTAATGAATGGCGGTACTGGCGACTCGGATGCAACGGTTTTGACATCGAGAATTAGCGGTAAAGCAAAGGCTAACCAAGCTGGCATTACCCAAGATTCCGTATCGGTGGCATCTTTTCCTGGTGGCAATGCTAGGAAGAAAAAGGTCAGCGGTTGATTGTCGGGATAGCTGATCTTGAAAGTGCGATCTTCTTCTGATTGCAAATTCTCCTGAATCAATAATGAATCAACCTGTTGATAATTGTCAAGGGTAAAATTAGCAATTTGTTTCTCAGTAATCAAATGCTTGCGGATATCAGCATCAAATCGCGTTCTGGCAATCCAACTGTAAGCTTTCTGAAGAAACTTGTTGGTTTCGGGAGTAAAGAAGTAAGCTGGGTAAAGATAGAGATAGCGATATTTGCGCCCTTCAAAGTCTCCTCCGGTGGCATTGGTTTGATTCATCAAAATTTGTCTCAACATAATCTCGATCGACCAAATTGAGCAAATCTGACGCTTGGCAGCTTGCGCGTTAAATAAAATTTGGCGGTTGCTGTAAACTTGGGGAGTAAATAAAGTCGCCGCTTCCATTTGTTCCGTTACAGTGTAAGCCGAACTAGACATCGCACAAACATTTTCACGTCCTCTCCCTGTGATTTTTGCCGCACTGTACCGCGCCAATTCTAGTAAAAACGGATCGGTTTCTGGTTTGACAACTGCCCCCGTTGGTAAGGAAACAATGCGGCTGACATAAGTCCGCAAATCGTTCCAGCCGTCGGAAATTTCAAACTTTTCGGCGATGGGTTTGATGAGAGTGACTGCACATTCAACCATATCGGTTAAAACCGCGCGCACGTGAGTTTCATCTAATCCTTTATTTCGTTCAAAATACTGTGCAGCTAAGTAATACCAATCCAGAGGAACGCCGCCTGTTTTTTTGAGAGATTGAATTGCTTTTAAAGCGGGGATTTGGTCGGGTAAACCTAAATGTTCCGCAAGTTTTTGAGTCAAATCTAATTCCGGCGGGCTTTGCCGTTTAGCTTTGGGCAATTCTTTCTGAGAATCACTCAAGCGTTCCTGCCATTTATTCCAAATACCCCGACATAGGATATCCCCAAATTCGGCTACCCTATCAATCCGATAATCTTCGGGAAATTCTAGATTCAATTCACCTGGTAAATCTCCATCTTTTTGGAAACTTAGCAAGCTGTCGCTGCGCTTTTTGGCAGAGGATGCTTTGGTGCTGGGAATGAGTTTGCAAGCTGCTTCGATGGTGACTCCCATGAGTTCGATTATATCAAAAAACAGCCAATAGAATTCACCAAATTTAAAGCCTTTTCCGTCTCGGCTAAATCCTGTTGTTTTGAGCTTCAATCTCTCTGCACAAAGGTTCTTGATTTTGGCGATAACTTGGTTAGGAATTTCAGCAGTTTCAATAGCCGGTGCATTGGTTTTAGCTAGATAAACAGCACCATCTGGCAAGTACAGCAGCGGCGTATAGAACTCGCTGGGATGAGCGTCCATTAGAGCATTGTTAATGATATTTGTCAATACTCCGCGATTATCTGAAAGCGAGTGATAGCTAAATTTAAGTTGTCCGTTGCTAAGAGAATTCAAAACTTCAGATAAACCGTTAGATTCTGCATCGCTGGGATGTTTGATAACTGAGGCGAATAAGTCTGAGAGTCTGACTAAATTGGCTATAGTTCCTCTGATTCTACCATCGAGTTTAGGCTGCAATCCGCGAATTTCAAGACCGCGATCGCTATCATGTTTGACTCCGGCATTGTTGCTCATCCACACAAGATCGTCGATGTGCGATCGCCAATTGTCGCCTAATAAACTATCTAATCCAAGTTGTTGAATTTTGAGAGCAACATAATCGCGTCCAAAATTGGGGGCTTCGTCTTTATGAGGTGGTTTGTCTCGCCAGTCTCGGTTGGCAAATTTTCCCTCTAAATCGTTAGTTTTCAGCCATTTACAATAATCTGGAAACTTATCGAAGTCGTGCAGGATGTACGATGCTACGAACAAAGCTGTTTCTGTTTCACCGCAGTTGCGTTTAACAGGATTGGTTTCAGGTGTATCTGTCTTGAGTTTCTTGAGAATTCGGTAAGTTGGGAATAAGCCGTTAAGCAGGTGAGAAGTAAAGGATTGATCGTGTTTGCTGCGCTCGACGTTGTTGCCTTTTGCGCGCATATCTTCTGTAAATTGACCGCCTTTGGCTGTGGCTCCAACTAGCTGCTGAATCAGTTTTGGTAGGACATTTTCGGCGAAAGATGTTAAAAGTCGGTCGCCCTCATTTCCTTCTGCTTCTCGAATGGCTTCTTTAAACAGTCGAACTGTCAAAAGTTCGTATTTTGCAGGAGTTTCACTGTCATCATCATCATCTGGAGAATGCAGCCATTTATAAAGTTCATAAATTTCCTCTTCATTCATGATTCTGTTTCCTCTGGTTCAGTGGGTTGATATTCCTGAATCGTACCCTGTCGAATAATCCACAATTTCCCAAAAACTTCGGCTTGCTCTAATCCTAGGATTAACGTTTCTATTGCTTCTCTCCACTCTGTAAAATTGGCACGAGATGTTAGCCGAATTACAACAATCCCCGCATACTCAGATGGATTAAACCGCATCCGATTGCCAAATCCGCGATCGGCAGTAACTAAACATCTTTCCTCTTGACGGCAAACATTAATCAGTTCCACATCGGGTGCCGAAGTCAAACCTTGGTTTGGTACTGTTTCTACGTCATGCCCTGCCAAACGTAAAAAGGTAACAACGCGAAGATCGACATTTTCATCTAGCTTTAACTTCACGTAGTTGCTTCCTCCTTTTTTCCTAATGGAATGTCGGTATAATAATCTCGCGTTACTTCGGCACCGTAAGCAATACAAGCGAATACATCGTCTCTTTCTATGCTGGGATATGCTTCTAGAATTTCCTCAACAGTCATTCCTCCCGCTAGGTAGTCAAGGATTAGGGAAACCCAAATCCGATGGCCGCGAATGCAAGGTTTTCCAAAACAGATATTTGGATCGATCGAGATTCGGGACAGTAAATTATCTCTAGTCACGGTAGTGTTTCTCCAGTAACGTACATCTTTAGCATATCCAACCTTCATCCTGCTGCGGTTTCCAGTGCCAAATCAGCGTCTCCAGCAACAGCGCCGATCGCCCAAATGCTATGGTGTAATTCGGTTTACCATCAAATCGATCGCTCAAAGCATAGGCTTGGAAATGCACGGGCAATCCACACTTGGCTCGCAAAGTAGCGCGATCGCGATCGGAAACAAAGCACACCAACCCCCGATTAGATAATTTGCGGCTAATCTCGTTAGTTCCTCCTGTCACTTCCAAACCTTTAAGAATTTGTACTTTGCCGGATTTAGCAATCTCGCTGAGGTCATCTCGCGAGCAATAAAACTGCCAATCTTCTCGCAAGTCCCGATATCCAGTCAATTTCAAATAACACAAAGCTTTCTCAAAACGGCTGACTGCTAACCCGGCTTTTTTAGCTCCCTCCATAAAGTCGGCGCTTGTCATCAACTCAAAATGAAAGTTACTGAGTAAACTGGGGAGATTGTAAGTTTTAAACCTTTCTTTCTCAGGCTCGTCGGGATTAGTAATGTCATAAATCCCGCAATCTAGCTGGCTGATACCGCGAAAACTTCGAGCCTCCTCAATAATTTTCTTTTTCTCTTTTTCCATACAGCGGAAAAGCTGCGCTCGCATCTGTTTAATCGTAACTCCCAAAGCTTGCTGAATATCGGCTGCAAAATTATCGGCTGCTTCGGGATACTTGGTTTTCATCTGATAATTTCTTTCTAACTCAAAATGCACGCAAGCTGACTGAATTCCGCCCCAGCGTTTGGGATATTGCTTAAACTCGTTGACATAGCCGTAATGCTGGCGGATAGCCTCGGACAAACTAATGCGATCGCGCGTTTCGCCATCTTGCAGCGGGTGATTTTGGGCCTCAAACAGCCTTTCTATAATAAAGTTGGGTAGCAAGGCATAAGCTTGATAAATGTCAAAGCCAGGATGTCTCCCCAACCTGCCAAAACGCTGAATAAAATTCCCCGCATCCGCCGCTTCAAATACTAAAAAGTTAATCCGAAAGTCAACCCCCACATCAATTGTCGATGTTCCCAGAAGTAAATCAGCATCTTCAACAGATTTAGATTTCTCTGTCTCGCCAGTCAATCCGGTATTTTCTCGGACTTTCAATCCCAGCGGTTCAAAAATTGCTTTAAACTTAGGCACTAAAGTTTTAACAGCGGCGATCGAGTTGAGAATGATTGCGCCTTTACTCCCTGGATTATCTTGAAAAAATTTCAAAATCGTTGTTTCGGCATTTTCGACAATCCAGTTATAACTGGAACGCAGATTGGGTTCTAACTTTTGCGGAAAACTCAAGTTAATCGGATAACTAATCTGCCGCCAGTTGTCGCCGGCTGCAAACTGATAACCTCCCTGCTTGACTGGATCGATTATCCGATACTTTAACCCAGCCTTGGAAAACCCCTCTTCCAACAACTCGTTTGGCGTAGCAGAGAGGAATAAAAATTTTTTGCCGGGAAATGTGTGCTTAATTAACAGGATGGCATTGATGACGCTGGTAATTTGAGGAGATGAGAAGATGTGGAATTCGTCAAAGATAAATAGTTTGTAGTTGTCGTCTATCTTGGCAAACAGGCGATCGGGGTTATCTCCTTTGCCTTCTTTGTTGCGCCGCAAATAGCGGAAGTCGTGGATGTAATGAAAGATGTCGGGATTTGTCAGCAAAATCTCTGAGTTGTCGGCGCGATCGCACAATCCTGCTAATTTTGAAGAAAGTTTATTTGTGGCAATAAAATCCTCAAGAATCGCCGCATTCAAACGATAAATTTGCGGGTCGTTTTCCGGTTTAAAAAGTGCTTTGTAGCCTCTTACCTGTTTTTCCTGATCGCGCGCCAGTTCGTTTGTCGGGTACATTGCTAAAGTGTACGTGCGATTGGTCACGCCTGCCAGAAAAGCTGCTAAACTTTTACCGTCCCCTGTCATTGCTGTATTGAAGACAACATCAATAGTTGGGTCTTTCAATGCTTCGTAGGTTTCGACTTGATGCCGCGAGAGTCCGTCCCAGCCCCCAGGTAAGGTAATGCCTGATGGAAGCGTTTGGGCGGGACATGAGTACACGGGTTTAAGAGTTATAGAATAATTTGCCATTTTTAATCTATTCCCGATCTATTATTGTCTCGAATTGAATCTAGATAAGTAGTGACTTGCCGTTGATACATCGGGTATTTCTGCAATACAATATCGATCGATTGATGCACTTTGACAGGATCGATTTCCTCATACAAATGTACCAGACGGTTACGCAAAACACCGGATTGAGATAGGATTCTAGCTAACTCTGCTGTTATAATGCCACAGTTGCTAACTTCTATAAACACATCAAAGTTGCTATTTGGTTGCTGGACTTCCAATCGTTTGAGTAAATATCGATTGACATCAATTGCAACTTGAATAATCAGTTGCAACAATCGTTCGATTGTTAATTGCTTTCCCCGATCGCTAAGATATTATTCTAAAGTAATCGACTCAAAAGAACTTAAACTCTCTAGATAGTCTGTCATAAAATCCAGCTTAGCGAGGACTATCGCAGGTTCAATCTCCTTCATACTCCCCTCCTTTGCAACGCTACCTCGATTTTTTGTCGCAGATTATGGCGCAGCATTTCTAGTTCTGCATCAGTCATCAAGCATTGTTGTTTAAAAGCTTCAAATTTACCTGATTCTGATTCGTACAGTAAAATTCCATCTCGCGCCACAAAATGAGCAATTAGCGACGAACAGCGATGTAATTCCACAACATCAATTTCATCACTATTGATTCCAAAAACTTCACCCAAAATTCCGGGAACTTCAAACCAAGCAAATCCTCTATCTTTGCAAGACGCTTGTCTAAGTTCCTCATCGTAAAGTGCGGCAAAATCCCAATCACTTTTGGCATGAGTATCGCCTCTGGCACGAGAACCAAAGAGAATTAGCATTTTGAGGTAAGGAATTTGTTCGGGAAGTTGTGAAGCAATTTCCTGAAGTTCAGTCAGCGTTGGGGAACTTTGGAGCATGGTTAACTTTTGTAGGGTAAACAAATTCGAGGACGAGGACAGCAAATTTTCTGTCGAGCTCGGAGTTTGCCTCTGGCACTTTATCTTTACAGGGAGATGGGAAGAAAATTTTCCCCAACCCCTGGCAAAATAGCCTTACACCCTATTATTGACGTTCAGCAACAATCGGTTTCGTGCTACTGCCGGCTCAGGTGGCGTTTCTCAAGCTGATAGCCTTTGTTCTCTCGGCGATTTGTACTTGCACTAAAATTATATTTGCATTGAAAACCAAATCTGTCAAGTATGTAGTTACACTTTTGTTGAATGCCCCGCAAAAAAGAGACAATTACACTTTCAATTCCGACCGGAACCAAAGAACAGCTAGAGGCGATCGCCCTTCGCCTCGGTATCTTATGGGGCAAAAGTCCCAGTGTATCTGGGTTGCTGGTCGCGATCGCCCAACAAAAAATCGAAGTGGGCGAACCCTTTACCCTAAATTCAGTGCAGGTACAATCCTTGAACAAAGCCGTCAAATTCCTCAACGACTCCGGCGAAGTCGAAGCCGCCCAGATCGTCATGGCATTACTTTTGGACAAAGCCAATCTGGAAACCCCTTTCCGGCAAAAGTTGCTCGAACAAGTCAACCAAACTGCCGAAGCGTGGCGGCTTCGACTCAATCAACTGATTGACGATCACCAACCGTTCAGACTGTTTTACCAGTCAGGCAAAGACAAAGTGAGCGAATTTACTGCCCGCAGTGCCAAAATTCGCCTCTACGACAAGCGCCTGTACCTAGAAATCTGGTGCGACGATGCTGACTCCAGAGAAATCCCGGAATTAGCTCACAATCGGTGTTTGCGCTTAGACAAGATTGTTAACTTGTTACCTGCAAGTGAAAAATGGCGCGAAACCATAGACTATCTAGAAGTACACTTACACTTTTGGAGGGGATTGGCTGGGAACTATGAATTCAAAGCGGATGAAGATGTGGCAAATGAAATGGTGGGAGACGTGCGCCATGTAGTGAAGCGGGTATCCAGCCGATTCTGGCTGTTCCGAGATGTGTTTCGGTACGGCAAAGACTGCGTAATAGTCTCGCCCCAGAATGTGCGCGATCGCTTCCAACAAGAACTGATCGACCTCTGCCGCCAGTACAACCTGGAAATCCGCGATTAGAACACGAGATCGAGGAAACGGCAATGCCGTTTCCCTACGGAAATAACAGATTAGCCGTCCAAAAAAAAAGCAGCCGGTAAAGGCTGCTTTGACAAATAAACCGTTGTTGAGTTAGAGGAGAAAACTTTTAAATCGAATTCAAATTACCGCTGTTTCCACTCCTGCCTGAGTTTCCACTATTTTCATCTACCGCTGACTCACCCTGCCTTCAGAACAAAACTTCAAATCCCGATTAGAATGCTGCTGAAAGTTCGTTGACTACTTTCACTCGGCCTCTGAGCACCGCCCGCAGCAAGCGGTTGACACAGCCTCTGTCTTCGTCATTCAGAGAGTCGTCGAAGGTGGCGGCCATCAAACCGTAGCGATCCGCCAGAGTCAAAACGCCTGTATCTGTTACAGAAGCGAGGATTTCAGAGATAGCGCCGGGGAGGAGTTGTACGGGGTGCATGGCAGTGCGGTTGAATTCGATGTTTTAATCATCTCCTTGTTTCCCGAAAAGATCGGTGACATTGATGAGGTGAGGAAGGTGATTATTTTGGGTGAAAGCCAGTGATCTGAGTAGAGTAAAGTTGTGACTTGGGTCACAGCGCCGCAGGTTGCCGCAGCCAATTCCATCCCGCGCCGATTTTTGGGTAGGACGTGGGGCTGACGGCATTTCGCTAAAATGATCGTTAATCCCCCAACCAGTTTAATTTTTACCCCGGTACCGAAAATGCTTGACTTTCTCAATCCTCTCTTGGGCCGCAAGCCCGATCGCATCAAAGCCAATGTGGAAATCTATACTTGGCAAACCTGTCCCTACTGCATCCGCGCCAAAACTTTGCTGTGGTGGAAAGGCGTAAATTTCACGGAATACAAAATTGATGGCGACGAAGCGGCTAGAAATGCAATGGCCCAACGCGCTAACGGACGCCGCAGCGTGCCCCAAATTTTCATTAACAACCAACACGTAGGCGGCTGCGATGACATTCACAAACTTGATGCAGAAGGACAGTTAGATCCGCTGCTAGCTCAACCAGCAGTTTAAATTAGTGTAGGTTGGGTTTCGTTCCACCTGCTCAACCTACAAATTTACAAATCTTTGGCAAATTTACTTAGATTGTCTTGCCGCCATTTAGCATCGGCGCGCCTGTCTGTTTGCAATTCTAAGACGCGAATCCCGCTATTTGGCAAAAAACTTAATTTTTGTTTGAACTGTTCCCAATCGTCTATTATCTCGTGTTCCACGCGGTAAGTTGCACACAACTGAGCAAAGTTAATCTGCTGCGGCGTGGCAAAAAATTCTTCAAAGGGCGGGTCAAATTTGGCAACGGGCAACATTTCAAAAATTCCGCCACCGTTGTTATTAATTAATATGATTGTCAGATGACCTATAAATTTATTTTTAATTAAAAAACCGTTTGTATCGTGCAAAAATGCTAAATCTCCTGTTAACAAAATACTGCTTTGATAGCAGTGAGCAACTCCCAAAGCTGTTGATAATGTGCCGTCTATGCCGTTAGCGCCGCGATTGAAAAACGGTTTTATTTCTAAGTTGTTCGGCTTCCAGAAAAACTCTACATCTCTGACGGGCATACTGTTGGCAATAAATATCGGTGTTCCAGGTGGCAAAATTTGGGAAAGCAGCCAGGAAACTTTGGGTTCGATTATGTTGTTAATTGCTGATATTTTTTGGTCGATTGTTTGTCTGATTTGGATTTCGGTGTTGCGCCAAAGTTGGAGGTATTCGTTTGATGGAGAGGTTGGAACCCCCCCTAACCCCCCCTTGCTAAGGGGGGGGATTTGAGTTGACTCGCCCTTGTTAAGGGGGGGAACTTGAGGGGGGATATTAGTGGTAGCAGTGGTTAGAACCCCCCCTAACCCCCCCTTGCTAAGGGGGGGGACTTGAGAGGACTCCTCCTTAAGCAGGGGGGGGACAAGAGTTAATATAGTTACGAGATTAGTTGCGAGATTTTCTACCGAGGTTCGCAGGTGAATTGTTTGGCCGTGTAGGGGATCGAAGTTGTGGTGGCTGGGGTCGATTATGTAGCGTTTTGGTTTGGTTTTTTCTAGCCAGTTTCGCAGTTCTTTGCTTGTGGGTAAGTCTCCGATTTGAATGGCGATTTCTGGGGTTAATTTATCTGCTAGTTCGCGGTTTCGCAGGATTAAATCGTAGGTGGAAATTAGATGGGGGTTGAGTTGGGCGTAGTTTCTGACTGGGGATAGTCCTTCTGCTAAAACTGGCCAGTTTAAGGATTGGGAAATTTGGGCGATCGCACTACAGTATTTTTCGGCAAATTGAGGCTGTGCAACGCCTGCAATAATAATCCCTTTGCTGCACTTTTGCCACTGTTGCATGGTACTTTCTTCTCCCCGACTTAACAAGCTGGGGGGGGTAGAGCTTTCTCCAGCAAAAATTGGTTCTAATCCTGCAAAGAATTCTTCGGGATTGAATTGTGTTTCTAAAACTTCTACAGCTATGTCTGGAACGGGTACAAGCGGGTCGCGAAAGGGGATGTTGAGGTGGACGGGGCCCTTCGTTGGAAATTGCGATCGCTCCCAAGCATACACGATCGTCTGCCGCAGATAGTCTAGCATTCCTCTGGACGCAGAAGGTATCGCTAATTCGGCTTGCCAGTTGGGATAATTGCCGTATATTTTCACTTGGTCGATCGCTTGTCCGGCGTGACAGTCGCGCAGTTCTGGAGGTCGATCGGCGGTGAATATTAGCAGCGGAATTCGACTTTCTCTGGCTTCTATGATAGCAGGATAAAAGTTGGCGGCAGCGGTTCCCGATGTGCAAATTAGTGCGGTTGGCAAAGAGGATTTTTTGGCGATTCCTAATGCAAAAAAGCTGGCTGAACGTTCATCGAGTATGGGAATAGTTTCTATTTTTTTGTTGAGGGCAAAGGCAATTGTTAGCGGTGCCGATCGCGAACCGGGACAAATGACGGCAGTAGTTAATCCCAACCGCTGCAAAGTTTCTGCTAATACGGAAGCCCAGACGGTGTTTGTATTGCGAAAATCTATTGGCATTGCTAAATCTGAGTAGCTAAACTCTGTATTGTGCTACGATATTATACCCAAATAATTGTCAGGATACATTTTTATGATTCTTGAGGCGGTTGTGCTGAATGTCAAATCTGGCTGTGAGGGGGATTTTGAGATAGCTTTTAGAGAAGCCTCCAGTCTGATAGCGTCTGTAGATGGATATTTATCTCACGAACTTCATCGCTGCACAGAAGTTCAAGGAAAATATCTATTATTGGTGAGATGGGAAAATTTAGAAGCTCATACAATTAGATTTAGGAATTCCGCTGAATATCAAGAGTGGAAAAGAATGCTTCACCATTTTTACGATCCTTTTCCCACAGTAGAACATTTTGAGGAAGTGAAAATTAAACATTAACACAGAGTCTATCAATTAGCCAGACAACTCTACATTCTGCAAATTAGCTGAATTAAACTAAAGCATTTAAAAGTGCCTGCAATTTGAGCTGAATTTCTGCTAGTTCTTTTTCGGGTTCGGAACCAGCCACAATACCAGCACCAGCATAAAGTATAGCCCGATCGCCGTCGATTAAAGCCGATCGAATGCCGACGGCAAATTCGCCGTTGCCGGTGCGATCGATCCAGCCGAGGGGTGCTGCATACAGAGAGCGATCGCAGGTTTCGCAGCGGCGAATTTGTTCTAGGGCAATATCTCTCGGCACGCCGGCTACCGCTGGTGTTGGATGCAGTTGAGCTAAAATCTTTAATAAATGAATATCAGGAGGGATTTGAGCAGTTATGGGTGTCCACAAATGCTGAATGTTTGATAGTTGCAGCAGTCTGGGCACTGGGGAAAAATTGGGAGTTATGCCGAGTTTAGACAGGCGATCGACAATAAAGTCAATCACAACTTGATGTTCTCGAATATCTTTCTCGCTCTCGAGCAATCCCTGGGCTAATTTCGCATCTCCCGCCTCAGTTTTTCCCCTCGGTGCTGAACCTGCTAAAGCATCTGTTAATAACTGATTGTTGTGAATGCTAATTAAGCGTTCGGGACTGGCACCGATAAAAGTTTGTCCTTTGCCGTTACTGGTTGAAAATACATAGCAATCTGGATAGCTGAGGCGCAAGTTGTTTAATGAATCTATTAAACTGAAAGGGCTTTTAGAAATCACATTGATTGCTTGGGATAAAACAATTTTACTAAAATATTTAGAGGCTATCAATTCTAAAGCAGACTTGACTGATGTTTTAAATTGACTGGCATCATTGACGGGGATTTGTTTCAAAGATATCGAACTGTTGATAGCAGTAGTTAGTTTATGGTATTTGCGAGATTCAATCTTATCAAAGGTTTGCCAAATATTTTCAGCGATGCTTTTAATGTTTATATCTTTTTCTATTACGGCATTGGCGACGATAATGCAGCTATCTTTCTGTCGGGCAATTTGCCATTTTGGTAAAAAGATGGTGGCTGGCGGAAAGTAAGAATTAGCGGCTGTGTTCTCATCAAAAAAAGCAAAACTACAAAAAAAGTGAGGCCCGCTAAATGGCAAGCGTTCCGCACCAATGGTAATTGTATTGGCAAGTGTTGAACGAATAAAATTTTGAGCTAAGGCAAACCGATCGGTTCCTGCTACTGTGAGATGGATTGCCGAATCAAGGGCTGCGATCGCAAAACTTTTGCCGACAATTGGGTTTCTTTTTTCAAAGTAAAAGTGCCGCTGACAAGGTTCGGCAATCTCTTGCAGTACAGCTAGCGGATCGAGGGGATAAATTTCCTGAGAAATACTAACTATTTTTGTGCGATCTTTTTCGGTTAAAGACTGCTGGCAATTTAACAGAAACTGATTCAGTTGATTGCGGTCTTGCAAGAGATTAGCGCGGTGCGGTATTACTGTCATGAAAGCGAGAATAGCAGATTTGTCAGATAGAGTGTGGGTTTGTCCGGCTAAAACCCCTATTTCGATCTAAGCACGGGAGGGCGATCGCAAAACACGACCTTTTGAGTTTCCCTGCCTGTTTGGGCTCTGTTGGGGAAAAAAACCGACCGTCGGGCGATCCATCGAAACATTTAGACACAAAACTTTAAGATCGATCGGCTAAATTTCGCAAAAGTCGATCGCCCCCCGCAGAGGTTTACAGACGGGCTACTTGCGCTGTTTGAGTGCCGCCACAGCCTCTGTGTGGATGTCAGCCGCGCACTCAACCCGATCGAGAGTAGACTTTGTTCACCAATAAAATTGTAAAATTACTACGCTGCTATCAATTGAATCAAGTTTGTGTAATGACAACAAAGTTAATTGAACGTCCAAATAGTAAATTGTGGCTGGCGGCAATCAAGCCGCCCATGTACAGCGTTGCGGTGATTCCTATTTCAGTAGGAACTGCAATTGCTTTTGCCGAAACTCAAACGATTAATTGGTCAATTTTTTCGACATTTTTAATTTCAGCCATTTTGATTATAGCATGGTTGAATCTCAGCAATGATGTATTTGACTCGGAAACAGGCATCGATAAAAACAAAGCGCATTCCCTAGTTAATTTAACCGGAAATAAAGCTTTAATTTTCGGGTTGGCAAATCTGTTTTTAGCAGTGGGAGTGTCGGGAATCTGCGCCATAAGCTGGTGGCAAAAAGACCCAACAGTAATTTTGCTGGTAGTTTTGTGCTGTGCTCTCGGCTACACTTATCAAGGGCCTCCGTTTCGTCTTGGCTATCAGGGTTTAGGGGAAATCATCTGCTTTTTCACCTTTGGGCCGCTAGCTTTCGCCGCTGCTTATTACAGTCAAACTCAAACTTGGTCTGCCGCTAATTTTGCGGCTTCGGCAATCGTGGGAATTACTACGAGTATCATTTTATTTTGTTCCCACTTTCACCAAGTTGAGGACGATTTGGCTGCGGGGAAAAAATCGCCGATTGTTCGGCTGGGTACGAAAAAAGGTGCCCAGTTGTTGCAGTGGTTGTGCGGCAGCGTTTATGCTTTGACTGTGCTATTTGTGGCTTTGGGAATGTTCCCAATTTGGACGCTGTTAATTTTTGGGAGTTTGCCATTTGCGATCGACCTTTGCCGCCATGTCACAGACTATCACGACCAACCGGCAAAGGTCAGCAACTCTAAGTTTATCGCAGTTACGCTGCATTTTTCGAGCGGATTGCTGCTGGCGTTGGGGTTTGTTTTGTAGGTCGGGCGATCGAGAATTCCGGTAAAATGGAGGTATGGTTTGCTGAGTTAAGGGAGTTGGCAGAGTTGGGTGACTTCTCAAAATCTTCTTTAATTCAGCAATCCGTACCTCACATTGAATCGTAAAAAAGGAGAATTAAACCATGACTACGCAAACAGAAATAGGCAAAATTATGAGTTTAGAAGAAATTTTTAGCTTATATCCTGATGAGTGGGTACTCATCGTCAATCCTGAATTAGATGAAGAATTCAGCGTGATTCGAGGTGAAGTTTTAGCCCATGCAACAGAACGCGATGAAATTTACAGTAAGCTTTCATTAAGGAATGGAAAATCTGTAGCAATAGAGTATACTGGATCGATACCCGATCACATAGCAGTGATGTTGTAACGAAATGGCAACCTTTAATAATTATAAATTTAACTATTTTTTAAGTGGCACTAATAATCAGCAGACAATTTTATTGTTGCATGGATTCACTGGGAACAGTCAAGACTTTAATCCTATCATTACCTTACTTTCTAAAAGTTATTGCTGTCTAGCAGTTGACCTTCCAGGTCACGGAGAAACCAGAGTAATCGGCGACGAAAGTTGCTACACTATGTCAAATACTGCCCAAGCATTGATAGAGTTATTAAATGATTTACAAATAGACAAATGTTTGTTGTTGGGCTATTCAATGGGCGGTAGATTGGCACTTTACATGACATTGCATTTTCCAGAAAGATTCGAGAAAGTAGTGCTAGAGTCAGCTTCGCCAGGATTGAAGACAGAAAAAGAGCGATCGCACCGCCTGGAAGCAGATTCACAGATAGCACAAAAGCTGGAAAATAGCAACCTTAAAGATTTTTTATACAACTGGTACGATCGCCCTTTATTCAAATCTTTAAAAAACTCTCCCCACTTCGACAAACTCATCGAAAGCCGCTTAGCAAACAATCCCTTAGAATTAGCCAAATCACTCCGCAATATGGGAACCGGCAACCAGCCCTCTCTCTGGGAAAAAATCGCACAAAATCAAATCCCCATCCTGTTGCTAGCGGGAGAATATGATGATAAATTTACAACAATAAATACCGAAATTGCCAAATTGTGTCCGGCCGCTAGTCTGGAAATTGTACCAAAAGCTGGTCACAACATCCATTTTGAAAATATTGATACGTTTGTCGCACTTGTGAGACAATTTTATGATTAACTAAAAAACTAATGCTTTATCAATTCGAGTTTCGCACTTATCAGCGAAAATTTAAGCGCCCCTTGCAAACAAGTCACGGCATCTGGGATATTCGCGAAGGAATTATCCTGCGACTTACTGACGAAAATAATCAGATTGGTTGGGGAGAAATTGCCCCTTTGAGTTGGTTTGGTTCCGAAAGTTTTGAGCAAGCTTTAGATTTTTGTCAGCAGTTGCCAGGTAATATTTCATCAGAGATGATTTTTGCTATTTCCGCCCAATTGCCGGCTTGTCAATTTGGCTTTGAGTCAGCAATATCAAACGAGCAAAATTCACCCCCCCCAGCCCCCCCTTGCCAAGGGGGGGAGAAAAGCGAAAAATTAACTTACCTTTCCCAAAAGGGGGAGAAAATGCAAAATCGGTTCAGCGGTTTATTGCCAGCAGGTGAAACAGCTTTGCAGGCTTTGCAAGTGCTTTGGTTAGAGGGATATCGCACGTTTAAATGGAAAATTGGCGTTGCTGCAATTGAACAAGAATTAAAGATTTTTCAGCAGCTAATCCAAGCAATGCACAATTTGTGCGATCGCGAAAAAGCATTTTTGCGCTTAGATGCCAACGGGGGACTCAGTTACTCGGAGGCTAAAAAATGGCTG
This sequence comes from Microcoleus sp. F8-C3, assembly GCA_036704825.1. GTDB lineage: Bacteria > Cyanobacteriota > Cyanobacteriia > Cyanobacteriales > Microcoleaceae > Microcoleus. The sequence goes on from JAUBSN010000002.1 coordinate 84,526, forward strand.
GAAGCTTGCGACAAGGTAAAAGCAACTCCCGACTTTTCTGCAGACATTGAATTTTTGGAACAGCCGCTGCCCGCAACACAGTTTCAGGAAATGGTAGAATTGAATGCTATTTATGCAACTGCGATCGCCCTTGATGAATCTGCCGCCAACCTCGATCGCATCCAAGAGTGCTACAGCCAAGGCTGGCGGGGAATTTTCGTCATTAAACCTGCGATTGCTGGTTCTCCATCCCAACTGCGAAAATTTTGTCAAACTCACAATATAGACGCAGTTTTCTCATCAGTATTTGAAACCGAAATCGGCAGACAAGCAGCCTTAAATTTAGCAACACAATTGTCTTTAAATAAGAGAGCACTCGGCTTCGGCACCGATGCCTGGTTCGATGACAACCATTCGATTTTAGATTTTAGATTTTAGATTTTAGATTACTCCCACGACTAAATCAAGCGGGTTAGGTAATTGTTTTGAATCGAGAAACTTGGTGAAAGCATCTATGGTAACAAATCTAACAGTAAATATCCTGGATATCGCGTCTGGCTTGCCCGATAATTGGCTTGTCGGTTGTGACAGTCGCGAATTTGCCCGAATTGTCGATCGGCTATTTCTTGAAATTACCCAAAATCCCGCACAAAAAACACCCCCAAAAATTTGCCTCGCCGAACCAGAACCAGTGCAATTTCTTGCCAGTTTCACAGCCGCCCGCGCCGCCAGAACCCCCATTTTTCTGTGCAATCCCAACTGGGTAAAACCAGAATGGGAACAAGTCTTTGATTTAGTCCAACCAGACATATTTTTAGGACAATACCCGCTGCCCAACAATCCCGATATCCCAGTCCGCGAAGGCGGGCTTCGTTTGTACAGTCGCGAATTCGATTCGCCGACTAAAAGCGGTTTTGATACAATCATGATTCCCACCGGCGGTTCTTCAGGAAAAATCCGTTTTGCCATCCACACTTGGGAAACACTAACGGCATCAGTACAAGGTTTTCAACAATATTTTCAAGCTGACAAAATCAACTCGTTCTGCGTTTTGCCATTATACCACGTCAGCGGTTTAATGCAATTCATGCGTTCTTTTACTACCTGCGGACAACTGGCAATTCAGCCATTTAAAGAATTAGAAAATGGTAAAATATGCGACATCGAACCAGAAGAATTTTTCATTTCTTTAGTTCCCACTCAACTGCAACGGCTGCTGCAAAACCAAGATACAGCTAATTGGCTGCGACGGTTTCGTGCCGTACTTTTGGGCGGTGCTCCCGCTTGGCAGGAACTTTTAGAAACAGCTAGAAACTATCAAATCAAATTAGCGCCCAGTTACGGCATGACCGAAACTGCCTCGCAAATTGCTACACTAAAACCCCAAGATTTTCTCGCTGGCAATAACAGTTCCGGTCAAACTTTACCGCACGCAAAAATAACTATTCGCAGTGCAAAAGGCGAGATTTTGTGCGGCAATCAAATCGGAAATATTGCGGTAAATGCTAAATCTTTGGCGTTGGGTTATTATCCTGAACAATTTGGCGATTCCCTGCGGGATAGCTTCGCTTCACGCAAATATTTCCAATTAGACGATTTGGGATTTTTTGATAAAAATAACTACTTAAATATCGTCGGACGCAGCAGCGACAAAATTATCACAGGCGGAGAAAATGTATTTCCGGCGGAAGTCGAAGCCGCTGTGCGATCGACTAATTTAGTGGCGGATATTGCTGTAATTGGCGTGCCAGACAAAGATTGGGGCCAAGTCGTTACCGCTATCTACGTTCCCGCTAATTCCGAAGTTACTGTGAAAAATCTGCAAGCGGCAATAGAAGATAAGTTGAGCAAGTTTAAGCGGCCGAAATATTGGGTAGTCGTCGAACAATTGCCGCGCAATTCTCAAGGCAAAGTCAATCGAGAACAATTGCAAGAAATTGCGATGTGTCATTGCCGGTGAATCGATAGTATTAACCGGCTTTGACAGTAATTCCTGTCTGTAGGGGCGGGTTCACCAATATCTACAACACCAGTGAGAAATCTCACAAACCCGCCCCGACCCCGCCCAATTCCCAATTCCCAATTCCCAATTCCCAATTAGTGTAAACCTAACAGCCTTCTCGTCCTCTCTGCTTCTTGTCTTTGAAAATCCATAAACTTCAACATTCGGTAAAGTACCTCTATTTGGGGCAACTTAATACCTGCTTGCTGCGCCACCCGTATCGGATTCCCAAAAATCGCCTCAACTTCCAGGGGCCGCGATTCATCATAATCGATTTTCATGCTCGTGCGGTAAGGCTTCATTTTCTGAGTGTATTCGAGCATCTGTGCGATAAAGTCATCGGGAATAATGCGATCGCAACTTTTGGCTCCCGCTACCACTTCCTCCATCATTTCCTTAACTAAAATCAGAGTATCGGGATTAGCCATCAGTTCGTCAGTTCTCGCATCCAACACTACAGACAGACCGTTATAAGGAATATTCCAAACCAGCTTTTTCCACCTTGACAACAGCAAATCTTCGCTCATTTTGATAGGAATATTAGCACGTTTAAAGTCCGCAGCAATTTGGTGCAATCTATCAGTAATACCAATTGCTTTGTAGTCCTGGGCATATTCTCCCAGCGTGATAGTCCCGTAATCTAGGTGGCAGATGTGACCCGGTCCAACTTTATAAGAACACAAAAAACACAGCCCGCCAACCACTCGTTCTGCACCGACAATTTTAGCTACTTCGGGTTCCGTATTAAATCCGTTTTGCAATACTAAAACCGCGCCGTTATCCTTTAATAAAGGAGGCAAAATTTTGGGCAACAAGTGATTTTGAGTTGTTTTCAGCGCTACAATTACTACGTCGCACTGAGGCATTTTGTGCGCTTCGTGGTAGGCGCGGACGTGGGGGAGGGTGAAGTTACCTTCGGGAGACTCGACAATCAAACCGTGTTTTCTGACGTAATCGTAGTCGCTGCGTAGCAAAAAATTGACTTCTAAACCTGCTTGTTGCAGTCTAGCACCGTAGAATCCGCCTAAAGCTCCCGTACCCACAATGGCATAATTGCGATTTGACATACTATCAAAAACTCCGAAAAAATTCTCAACCTAAAAGAAATTAGACCCCGCTCAAAAACGGATACCGTGCCGCGTACTTAAGTCGCGATCTGTCCAAAATTTTAGACCAAAGTTGAACTCCCAGATTCACTGCGCTGCAAGTAAATCTAAAATCTAAAATCTGAAATCTAAAATCGAATGACTGTCATTCCCTGCTATTATTTAAAGATAGAACTAATCTAAAATCTCAATCTCAAATTTCCTCATCCACTGCATCAAGTCTTCAGATATCTGTTTTCTAGTTCGGCTAACTGCATCGATGCAGACGTGCTTTGTCAGAGCTTTAGCAGCGCTTCTTCCTGCAACTTCGCCAGAAAATACTTGATAGGCAATTTCAAATTCATCGCCCGTAAGTTGTTTGGGCGTCAATTGAATCGTCAGCCGATCGCCCGCAAACATTGGGCGATAAAAATCTACACTAGCATGAATTATGGGAAAGGCAACCTCGGTATTGCTGAAAAATGCTTTGAGATTGATTCCAGATGCTGCTAGAGATGCCTCGTAAGCTTCGTGGCACATCGCCAAAACGTTAGCAAAGTAAACGACTCCAGCAGCATCGGTATCTTGAAAGCGGACAGTGCGGGTGTAAGTGAAAGGCATTTGAGGTAGTAGGGGGCGATCGCAAATTCGATCGCACTTTTACCAACCATCATATCGGTAAACCCGCACTTATGGAGAAGTTATCAGCTAAGGTAAGTAGGCGCTAATTTTTTATATTTAGGACTAAGGCCAACTGTCACAAATAGGGGTTAAATTTTAGGTATGCAGTTGCGATCGGGCGCTCTTAGCTTAGGAAAGAGCGCCCGATCGCAACTACATACCTTTGTTTAACGATGCCCATTGCCTAAGTCCTAATATTGTAAAACAGGCTTTCTTTACTGCTTCCCCCAGGGCTGTTTCATTCTCACCAAAAAACTCAAATGATGGGGAGATGGGGGGAGAGGAGGATGGGGAGAAGGGCAGTCGGAGGGATGACTCAAAAGCTCAAAAATTAATCACTCTCTTGATTGGGACTTTTCTCCCCATCTCCCCCTCTCCCCATCTCCCCATCAACCGAGAATGAAACAGCCCTGCTCCTTCCCCTTCTTTCTTAACCTTTGTTCTTAATCAACATCACGTCTATAATCTTGAGGGCCATATCTTCAGAAAGCCCCAATGCACTGTAAAGATCGTTCAAAAGTTGTTCTTCTTCTTCTGAAACCTCGCCATCTGCTAAAGCGATATCAGTTGTGACAGCAAAAACTGTTTCTTTAAGTTCGTCGGGAAGGGTTGCCAAAGCAGCATTAAACAGTACCTCAACTCCTTGCCGTTGCAGAATCATCAGCAGGCGATCGAGCATTTTTCTCATCACGTCATCGGGATAGCTGCGGAACAGTTGCATCCGAGATAGCGTCATGCTAATCGCTTTACTTTCGCTGTCATTGATGTAACCGTCTGCTGCTACAGCAATTAGCGCGATCGCCGCAAATGATTCGGCAGGCCCTAACGTTACTTCCGTTTCTTGGCGAGTTTGCGATACTTTATCAAATAAACCCATGATATTTTCCTCATTATTTAGTGGTCCATTTATTGAGTCAGGATGGGTTCTGGCTCTGGAGGTTTCTTTGGGGATTTTGATAATTATATCAAATTTTGTTAGTTATTTATTATCAATAAAATTATGAAAAACTTAAGAATTTTACTTTCCCCATTAGGCGCTGCAATGGCGGGTTTATTCATTTCCTGAATTACCTTCCCATATTTGAGGTAAAACCCGCCCTCCCAGCGCCGCCGATCTACTTGTCAAAAATGGCTAAATCTGCTTTCAGGAAATCAACAAACTGCCGCGCAGTCCTGCCCGATCGCCCGTTGCGGCGAGTTGCCCATTCTTTAGCGCGGTGTTCCAAATCCTCAGCAGCGAGTTTGATTCCAGCAAGTTCTGCCAGATGTCGGACAATTGTTAAATAAGTGTTTTGATCGGCCGGTTCAAAAGTTAAAGTCAAGCCAAATCGATCGCTAAATGAAAGTTTTTCCTGCACAGTATCCCAAGCGTGAACTTCGTCTCCATCGCGGGGGCGAGGCCTGTCGTCAAAAAACTCTCGAATTAAATGCCTGCGGTTAGATGTGGCGTAAACTACTACATTTTGAGGGCGGGCAGTGACATTTCCTTCCAAGACAACTTTCAGAGCTTTAAAAGCCTCGTCATCTTCCTCAAAAGACAGGTCATCCACAAAAATAATAAACTTTTGAGGAACTCCCCGCAACTGCTCGACAATTAGCGGCAAATCTTGCAAATCCGATTTAGATACTTCAATCAAGCGCAGATTGCGAGAACCAAACTCATTTAACAGCGACTTCACCAAAGAAGACTTGCCCGAACCGCGGCTGCCGTACAGCAAGACGTGCAAAGCCGGATAACCTGCCAGCAAAAACTCCGTATTTTTCACCAAAGCATCCCGCTGCCAATCGCAGCAAACCAACTCTTTTAAAGTTATGCCATCGGGATGCGAAATACTCGCCAACTGCCCTCCCCGCCACGCAAAAGCGCGATATTCTGCAAACAAACCCGTGCCAAACTGTCGGTAATAAACGGCTAAAGATTCCACCGCGCTAGACCATTTTTCCAGTTTTCCGTGCAGCGGCAAATCTCCCTGTTCTGCTACAGTTTCTGAATGCCAAATCGGAGGTACTGCGTCAAGTTGACCCGCTACCCGCACCCACTTGCTCAACTGTTCGCTGGTGCATTCGTAAATATTTTGCAGCACTTGTAAATCATGTCGCGCGGCCTCCACCAAAGCAGGGGGCAAACTCGCAAAATCTGTTTGCTGAGCTCTGCGAGAAAAGGGGTTTTCGTCTTTGAGAATTTCCCAAATCAGAGAATCTTTCCAGCTTAAATTTTTAGCAGCCTGAACTTTGAACCAGTTCCCGTAAGCTACCTGACATTCCAAACCGCTGACTTCGCTGTGGTGGAGGGCTTGCAGCAAGTCGAGAAGGGCTTGACCTGCGGGGCTTTTGAGAACTGATTGATACAGCAGCAGGGATGCTGCTTGGCGCTGGAGGTAACGGATTTGGGCGATCGCACCAGAAGTTAGGGCTGACATAATGGCAATTGTATAACAGTTACATATCCTGACTGACTTTAATAAATTTTCTAACAATTCGTGACACTAATTGCAGGCGGCGCTGTATAAATTTAGATGCAAAGAGTGAAATCAGGAGGATTAAAAATGAATTTAGGGACAGCAGCGGCGATCGGCTACGGCATTTTAACACTGGTTGGCGGCATCATGGGTTATATCAAAGCCAAAAGCCAAGCCTCGCTCATTTCGGGCTTGATTAGCGGTTCCCTCCTAATTTTTGCCGGCACCGCCCAGCTTATGGGACAAAGTTGGGGTTTAACATTAGCAGCAGCCATCTCCGCTGTTTTAGTAATAGTCTTTATTGTGCGCCTTGTTAAAACTCAAAAATTCATGCCGGCCGGAATGCTAATTTTAGCTAGCTTAGCGTCTTTGGGCGCGATCGTTTACGAAATCAGCGGTCAATATCAATAAGCAGTTGACTGTTGACTGTTGACTATTAACTGTTTTTAGTGGTCAGTGGTTATTTGTTAATTGTTAGTTGTTCGTTCTAATAACCAATAACCAATAACTACTAACCAATAACCAGTGACCAATAACTAACCACTAATGACTGATGACTGCATCAATATACTGCTGAACTTCCCTGAGTTGCTGCCGCTGGCATTCGATCCAATCTTTTTGGGCCGATCGCTGTTCCGGCGTTTCTTGCTGATACCGCGCCTGCTTCTCTAAAAAATTATTGTAGAATTTAATCGCTTTTTCAACTGTTTGAATTGCCAGTTTCAGGCGCTCCTCAAAAACTGCTACAATCACATTGTCCAGAATTAACCCAATCACTTTACAGGACTCTTCAAAATCGACCAAACTGATTCCCATCTTGCTTTTATGAACCAGAGCCTCTACAGGTTCTTTCAGCGTTTCTTTAAAACCCTTCATATAAGAATCCGGCAAATATTTCAGTGGCTCCGTAAACTTCGATACAATTTCCCCGCCTATAGATTGTAGTCGCTCTCTAAATTTAGACTGACTTTTTAGGTCGAAGCAATCAATACAAAATTCAATTTTTTCTATATCAATAGATTGTAATTCTTTAAAAATTAAATTTAACTTATTCTCCATCATGAAAATTACTCGATCGGCTTGGGCATCAACTTCATTCCGCAACTCTTTCTGCAAATTATCTTTTTCAAAAAAACCAATAGTATCTCTTTGAAATAGTTGAGGATTTTTATCCCACAAAAACCACTGATTTTTTAACTTGGTAGCCTTGTCGTTCCAAGATTGGCGAACTTTAACAACAGCATCATATTTGCCCTGTTTTCCTAAACTGCGAATTCTCGCATCGCATCCGCTTAGTTCGCCAATTTCCTCCCAGATATCAACAGGCGATGCTCCAGCAATTCTCGGCTTGCTATTCCAGACATCCTCAGCCTGAGATACATCTTTGAAACATACCTGAAGTAGCCCTTTGAGTCTGATGGCAGATTGCTTGATTTCGTCAATACAAGGTTCCACATCTAAACTGAGTTGGGTAGCTGACTGTTTAATCTCCACGGATTGATATTCGTCTGCCAACAATCGAGCGCTAAACTGGGTAATAGCCTGGAATGCCTTGAGATACTCATTCATTTCCTTTGATGCCTCGTTTCCATAAACAGCATACAATACAAAACATCTGCCTTTTTGAATGGAAACTGAGCCACAACATGGATTATATATTCACCGCTGCAACTCAGGCGCGACTCAATAGTGGCAACCTTGTACAGCCTGCTACCAAAACAGGAAAATTGCTCCCGGCAGCTAGAGATCCGGTGACAGGGGAGTTTGTGGAGATAGCAAAAATTTTTTATCAATCAACAAGTGAAACTCTATCCTCGCGCACAGTTATAGGATTGCTGGCACAGTTAGCCGGAGGTGGCCCCATACAGCCGCTGGTAGCTCCCGTGTACGTGACACTGGCGCCGTTGCAGGTTGCTCAAACTCATCAGGGGTTTCAAAAAATATACAGAATGCTTAACTGTCTGAAAATTAATTTGGCAGTGATGCAAGCGACTGCTGCTGTCATTGGTATTGGCGCTGTATCCAGCACAGTTTTGTCAGCAGTAAACCTCAACCAAGTATTAAAAATCCGAGAAGAGGCAAAGCACCAGAAGCTTAAAATTAAAGACGGGTTTATCGATCTCAGACACATCCTCAAAGATAGAGGAGTAGAGGTGATCCAGCAGATTTTTCAGGTGGCTCACGACTCTAGTTTTGAAATGCACCGCCAGAAACTGGTTAACGGTTACGAGATTTTTTCTAAAGCTATCAAACGCTGTCAGTCAGCCCTGACAGTGCCAGAGATTAAACTTCGGAATTCCGAAATTAATAGCGGGCGGGATATGCTGTTTGAGGCTTTAAAAATTTATGACAATCCCAGTTTGTTGGAGGGGGTGTGTTCTGCAGGACAACTGAGGCAAATGGAATGTGTTTGGGCGATCGAGCAGGCGATCGGGGTCACGTTTCACTTGCAGCGGGCCTACGAGATGGTGAGCGATCGCCTGCTGGAACTCCAATCAAAAATTCGTCAAAATCTTCTAACTGTTGTTAAAGGATGTCAATCGGAACCCGAACTAGATTTTTTATTTCCCGAAGTTACTAGGATTCTCGGTCATGATTTAAGTGTAATAGAATTTTGGCAAAATGAGGTTGATTGGATGCAAACTTTGTCTCCAAAAGAGCAGCACCAGTTAGCTAGTTTAGATAAACTCACCGGCGAGAGTTTAAAAAGCAGCGTGTACACTAAATTCGCGGTATTAGCTGCGGAACCTTCACTTTATGAAAGTTTAAAGCAAAAGTCTCACTTTCTATCCTTGCGCGACCAGCTAACCTTCGCTCTGTCGCCGGAAATCCGCCGGAGATACGAAGTTTATGTCAGCCAGCAGGCGATCGCTACTGGCTATCAAGGTTTAGCTGCCTCGAATTGGCAAGAAATATCCGATTTAACTGTGGCTAACCTCTACTACTTTTTTCTAATCCGAGAGAACTCAACTGAAAATTATCCAACTGAGGACGAATTAGAAACGCCTTATTGGCACTTTCCCCCAACCTTAAAAAATGAGCTGAATTATAGCAATTAAATAACAGGTGACAATTACCTCAACCACAACTTAATAGTATTGTCTTTAGAACCGCTAGCAATAGTTTTGCCATCGGGACTAAAAGTTACCACATAAACCTCATCGGAATGTCCCGTCAAAGTATTCAGCAATTCTCCGGTAGCAAAATCCCAAACTTTAATAGTTTTATCCTTGCTCCCGCTGGCAATAAACTTCCCGTCCGGGCTGATAGCAACCGAGACAATATCGTCAGAATGTCCCTTGATAGAGCGAATTAAATCTCCTGTTTCGATATTCCATATCTTAATAGTTTCATCGTAGGAACCGCTAACAATTGTCTTGCCGTCGGGGCTAATAGCAATTGACCTCACCGGCTCGCCGTGTCCCTGAAGAGTTTTTAGCAACCTCCCCGTTGCTACATCAACAATTGTAATTGTTTTATCCTTAGAAGCGCTAACCAAACTTTTTCCATCGGGAGTGAAAGCAACAGAATAAACAAAATCTGTGTGGTCTGGCAAATTCTGAATCAAACTGCCAGTTGCTGCATCTGAAATCTTTGTGGTTTTGTCTCCGCTGCCGCTAGCGACAAGCTGTCCGTCGGGGCTGAGAGCGACAGACCAAACAGAAGCAGTGTGGTCGAGACTGCGAATCACTTGCCCTGTTTTCAAATCCCACAGCATGACCCGCCAAAAACCGGTTCCTGTCGCCAGTTTCGTACCGTTTGAGTCAAACGCAACCGACCAAATAGTGGAGGAATCTCCTGGAAAAGTGCGGATCGACTTGCCTGTAGCTAAATCCCAAATTTGGATGGTTTTGTCTTTAGAACCGCTGGCTAACATTAAGCCGTCTGGACTGAAAACAACAGACCCAACTGCATCTGAATGCTGAGCAAAATTTTTGACTTTGGCGTTCTTCCACCGCAGACCTGCTTGGCACTGTTCTTGTAAATCCCGAGCGGACGAATAGCTGCTGGAAGCGTCGGCAATTGTTGGTATTTGGCTGATGCAGCCTTCATAATTGCTGGCTTTGTAGAGAGTTTCAATTTGATTGAGCTGTTGGGATTCTTTTTGGGCTCGCTGCTGCCATTGTTGCCATTTGAGATATCCGTAAATTCCGCCGATCGCAGCTAAGATAGCAGCAATTGTTGCCCCGACAAGATAAGGATTGAACTTGCGAGTTTCTTTGGGGACAAGTGCTGCTGGGCTGGCGATCCTCTCCGTCGGCGCAGCCCCCGTAGGGGCGGGCTGCGCTAACGAGAAATCGGTTTTTCCGTTGAGATTTACCTGCGGGGATACCGCCGGACTTGCCTGCAATTCGATGTGAGGGGCGCTGCTGGCTGGTGGCCCATTGGGGTTGCGGTGTCCCTCCAAAACTGTGGCGATCGCCTTGTACAATTTAGCGAATAAAGATTTAGGAACGACTAATTCTTCGATTTTCGCGGCATCTTCGTCGGTAAGCCCTAAAACTTGCTGCAAGCGTTTTAATTCGTCGCGAGTTTCCAAAGAAAAGGGATATTCTTGCTGCATTGCTTCTTGCAGTGATTGTTCGTAGCGTTCGCCTTTTTCCCTGTATTTCCGGTAAGGGTTCAATACCTCATCTTCGATCGCTTCTGCTTCTTCTGGCAGCAATTCCAAACTGACGCGCAGTTCATCTAATATTCTCCGACCGACGACAGTAATATCACCGCGGCTGCTGCTGCGCCGATCGACTTCTTCGCGATATATTGTTAGCTTGGGAATCCGCGCCCGCGAGCGATCGCCAATTTTCCTCAAATCGGCTAAAGCTTCCGCCGCCGACTGGTACCTCTCCCGAAAATCGTAGCGCACCATATTGTCCAAAACATCAGCCAGCGCTTGGGAACACGTGGCTAAATGCCGCCAAACAATTTCGCCTTTATTAGAATTTTTCAAATCCCGCAGTTTCGGCAAATCGTAAGCGGGCAAACCCGTCATGGCTTGGATGCCAATCATTCCCAAAGCGTAGATATCGCTGTTGAGTTGCGGGTTGTATTGAAATTGTTCGATCGGCATATATTCCAGAGTGCCAATCCGCACCGTTACCGGCGCTTGTCTTTGAGCGATGTGAATTTCTTTTACCGAGCCAAAGTCGATCAAAACTAACTTGTTGTCTGAGTAGCGGCGGATTAAATTTGCCGGTTTAATATCTCGGTGAATTACTCCCTGTCCGTGTACAAACACTAAAATTTCTAACAGTTCCTTCAGCAAAGCAATCATCTTTTCTTCGCTCAGAGGTTTGCCCGGTACAATCTCGGTTGATAGCGAGTGACCGGCAACAAAGGATTCAACTAAGAAAAATTCTTCATTTTCTTCAAAATAAGCGAATAGCTGAGGGATTTGGTCGTGTTGACCTAGCTTTTCTAGAACTTCGGCTTCTTTTTGAAAAAGACGGCGCGTAGTATTAATTAATTTCGGTTCGGTGGTACCGGGACGCAGGTGCTTGACAAAGCACTGCGGTTCTCCCGGACGGCGAATATCTTTGGCAAGATATGTTTGTCCAAATTCTCCTGTTTCTATGACTTCAATGATTTGATAGCGTCCATCTAAAAGTTGGCTCACCATGATAATAACGCAGCCTTTTTTTGGTTGATTTTCGCAAGAAACAGTTGCACTGTTGAGTCAGTTGTATAGCCTTTTTCAGGTAAATGAGGTGTGGCTGGGTATTTGCCAAACAGGGCATTGGCCATTGGCAAAACAGGGCATTGGGTATTCGGAATAGTTGTTTCTTTGCTTCTTCTTTCTTTGCTTCTTCTTTCTTTCCTTCTTCCGACTTCCATCGGAATTCTTCCCTCTTCCTTCTTCCCTTCTGAATTCTGACTTCTGAATTCTGACTGAGATATTGCACCCTTCTCAATTACTTGTTTAGGAACAGCCAAGATGGCTGTGAAGCGAGAAAAATCATTCTTCGCGTCACGGGCATCTTGCCCGTTCTTGACAATGGTGCAACATCTGTGTTCTGACATACTTTATTTTTTCAACATCTGCAAAGCTTGATATCCCAAAAAGAAAAAACCCAAAGCGCCGAGTACCGCTATCGTGTTCGCCAACACATCGACTGTAAAAAATTCGCCCATTGCAATCTCCTCTGACAACTGATATCTATCCTCGGCTTTTCGGTCGCGGTCTGGCTGAGGGGTCTTACCCCTCGCTGCGGGCGAGCCGAAAGATGCTCACAAATTATAGCAAAAGAGGCGGTCAATCGATTTGAGATTTGAGATTTGAGATTTGAGATTGAAGCATTGACCCCACGGATGAATCCGGGGGCTTGTATCCTGGATGCTTTCGGTCAAAATAACTTTTCGGGCGATCGACTAGCTTTTTGTTTTAATTTTTTTTAATATTTAGGGAGACAAATCGTGCACCGAAAATTTGAGGTCAGTTCGCTTTGATATTGTTAACCCTGCTAATTTTTTCTCTCATCGTAAGTAGAGCTTACACTAAGAATTTGCGCCGATCGGTCAAAAATGCGCCTCGAACCGACAGAATTTCAGCGGCGATCTCACCTGAGTCAGCCGCGCAGTTCCCCAAAGTTTCGGTAATCGTACCAGCATACAACGAAGCGGAGAATATTCGGGATTGCGCGATCGCCATTTTGGAGAGTACACCGCTGACGGAGGACAACCTAGAGGTTTTGATTGTAGACGATCGCTCGACAGATGACACGCTAGCGATCGGCCAAACTCTGCAACAGCAGCCGGGCGACCCCCGCCTAAAAATATTAGCAGGTCAGCCGCGACCTGCGAACCAATATTGGGCGGGCAAAAACTGGGCCTGCGCCCAAGCTGTTCAAATAGCAACCGGAGACTTCTTATTATTTATCGATGCCGACGTGCGGCTCAAACCGGGGGCGATCGAAACCGCTATCGCCACCGCAGAAACCGAGAAAATAGATTTGTTCACCTGTATGCCAGCGCTGGTTTGTGAGTGTTTTGCCGAGTGGTTGGTGCAGCCGATAATGTTCAATCACCTAGCAGTTTGCTTCGACTTTACCGCCGTCAACGATCCGACAACAGACAGCGCTTTTGCCGGCGGGCCGTTCATGTTATTTAGGCGATCGGCATACGAAAAAATCGGCGGTCACGAAGCAGTTGCAGGCGAAATTGTTGAAGATGTGGAATTAGCTAGACGCATCAAACGTGCGGGTTTAAAGCTCGGACTTTATTCAGGGTCAAATTTGGCATCCGTGCGGATGTATCGGTCTTGGAACGCATTGTGGGAAGGCTGGACAAAGAATCTGTATCTCGGCGCTAACCGCAGTTGGGGCATGATGGTTTACATGGCTGCAATTATGTTATTTCTTTATCCTATACCGTGGATAGGATTATTCATTATTCTGAAACAAATAATTTCCGTCTTCCCTCTTTCTTCTTCCGTCTTCTCTCGGACTTCTTCCTTCTTCCTTCTTCCTTCTTCCTTCTTAGTAATAATCGTAATTTGGCAGCATTACAATTTGCGCCGCTTGGGTGCCGAGATTTCTGAATGTCCGACGAAATACTGGTGGTTGGGAGGTTTCGGAGGTGCGTTAGTGGCGGCGATTGCGATCGCCTCTGCGATTAAAACTGAAACTGGTTGGGGATGGACTTGGCGGGGTAGAACTTTGCAAATTAAGAGTTAATTAAGACTTGCATTGGGGCAGGCAAGATGCCCACCCTACAAAAAATTAACTCCTTGTGGAACAGGCATCTTGCCTGTTCTTAAAAATCATCTAAAATGTGAGTTATAGAAGACAGAAGGCAGAGCTAATCATCACATCCGTTACATCCGTTAGAGAATCCGTTACCGAACTTCCGCGTATACAAAAGCAGGTACGCGCTTGTAAGCAGGCGTGCCCGATCGCCTTTCAATCTCCGGGTGAAAAATCACATTAACTTCTGGATAAAACATCAAAGCAGCACCCGCGCGAACCGCCCCGTAAATCACCTCGACATTTTCCATTTTCCCCGCATTTCCCTGCACCGTAACCCGCTGATGTTCTTGAAAACCCGCGCTTTCTGCATCCGCGCGGTTCATCAAAATACAGTTGCGGTGCGGCATTCCCCGGTATTTGTCATCAATTTTGTAGACAACAGTATTGTGCTGAGAATAGCTGCGTCCCGTCATCAATGCCACAACAATACCCTGTGTTGATTCCGATACTCCAAACTCTTTCGCTTCCGGTAATTTCAGCTTAGGTAAAGGCGCCACAAACATCTTCGCTTTCCCTGACTCTGTAGGGAATTTAGGTTCTGTAAAAATGCGACCGCTGATGGTGAATTCCTCTTTAGTTTCATCAATTGCCGCTATTTTTTCATAGCCGGGAATAGTTCTCGCAATCAATTGCCGAACGTATTTTGTATCTTGAAGTTGCCGCCACTCAACAGGAAAATCGCCGTGAATTCTGCTGGCTAATTCCGTCAAAAAATGCACTTCAGGAATCAAATCAGAATTCTGGAGATGAGTTTCGCCCTCATCATTTAAACGCACAAAGTTATTGCCAGATTCCACCGTTGTTTTGTGGGGGTTTTCAAAGCGATTCAGCACCGGAATCACAATTGTATTGTGCTTTGCCAATCCGTGAAAATGCCCTAAATTCGGTTTGGTGGCGAGGTAAATAATAGTTTCAATTTTACCTAAAGCGCGTTTGGCCTGAGTTGAATCGGGATTTGCCCCATACAAGTTGCCGCCCAGACAGATCAGTGTATCGACTTTGCCTGCATCTGCAGCTTCAATGAGCGATCGAGTTTCGTAACCCTTAACAGAGCTCAGGGGACGATTCAATAACTTTTCTAAAGCTTGTTGAATTTCTTTTTTCAGCTTCACAGTGACGCCCATAGAGCCGAATCCTTGGACATTTGAGTGTCCTCTGACTGGCATTAATCCCGCCCCTTCTTTGCCGACATTTCCTGTCATTAAAGCAGTATTGGCGATGCTGAAAACGTTATCTACACCGTTATCGTGTTGGGTAATTCCCATCGCCCAACCGAAGACAACCCGCTGTGAAGTGCCGATAATTTTGGCTGCTGCCTCAATTTCTGCGCGGGAAACTCCGCAGGTTTCAGTAATAGTTTCCCAATCGGTTTCGCGGGCGTGCTGGACTGCTGCTTCCCAGCCTTCTGTATGAGCTTGCAAATAGCTTTCGTCCAGCAATCCTTGTTCGATTACAGACTTTTGAATGCCGAGAAATAGCGCCGTATCGCTACCGGGAATTGGCTGCAAGTATAGCGAGGAAATATCGGAACCGGGGATGAGCGACTTGACGGGAAATGCGGGAGAACCAAACTTGACTAACCCGATTTCCATCACCGGGTTAATTACAATTATTTTACCGCCTTTGTCGCGAAGTTTAATCAATTCGTTCATCAAGCGGGGATGGTTGTAGGAAGAATTGCTGCCCGCGAGCACGACGCAATCTGCTTCCTTCAAGCTTTCTAGACTCACTACCGAGGTGCGGGTGGCAAACATTTCGCTTAAGCCAGTTGTCGAGGGAGCGTGGCAGAGATCGGAACAATCTGCTAAGTTATTGGAACCCATCGCCCGCATCATCAATTGCAGCAGAAAAGCGGCTTCGTTGGAAGAACGGCCGGAACTGTAAGAGGCAACTCTTTCGGGAGTTTTGCGAAAGGCAGCTTCGGCAATTTGATAAACTTCTTCCCAAGAAATGCGATCGTAATGAGATGAACCAGCCCGCAAAATCATCGGAAAACTCAGCCTTCCCAGCCTGTCGGCTTCCATTGAAGTTAACTGCTGAAGTTGTGCAATACTCTGCTGTTCAAAAAATTGAGTTGAGATAGCCGGCTTGATTTCAGCGGAGATTGCTTCGACGCTTTTCATGCACCGCTGAAGTTTTTCGCCCTCTTCATTGGTAAAACCTCCTTTCTGCCCGCCAGTGCCCCAAGAACAGGACAAACAAGCACTTTTGTGCAGCAAAGTTTTCCAAAGTTTCGGCCCTTCCGGCGACAATGTATGTTCTGCCCAATATTCAATTACGGGCAAACCGCCACCTATCTCTGGTGTTTCCTCGTTTGTCTCGTTGAATGGCGGGATTGGTTGGACATTTTGGGAGTTGACATCCATGCGGTTTACCTTTTGTTTGAATGGCGGGTTGATGTGCTGTTAAGTTTATTAGTCTAATTTACTGCAAATTTACAACACAAAAAATTAGTCAATAGATAGATGTTTTAAGAATACCCGGCGGTTGAAACCGCCGTCTTATCTTGCAAAAGTCCTTTTAATTAAATTTTCGGGCGATGCTCAAAGCCCACTCCACAAGAAAAAATTATTTTTGTGGGAGGGGTTTCTAGCCCGTCCTAGCTTACCCACAAGAAAAAATTATTTTTGTGGGATGGGCTTCTAGCCCGTCCTAACTTACGGTTTATTTCCTCTTATTTAACGCCTGCTTCCCAAATCCAAGACAAAGCAGTCGATCGCCCTCAGCAACATTCGGGTCATTCTGCAAATAATCTCCCAACCATTCGCAACTCCGAGCAATAATATTATTCAATTCCAAATTCTCCACAGGCCACAAAATTACACTTCTATCCCTGCTAGCAAAAGCCAGAGTTTTGCTGTCCGAACTAAAAGTAACGCTCAACACCCGATCGCTCGATTCCAAAGTCTTAGATAGCAGCGCCTTCTTGCCGTCAAAATCCCACAGCTTAACAGTATTTCCCCCACTCGCCGCCGCAATAAACTTGCCGTCTGGACTAAAACTCACGCTTTCTACAGTATCGCTGTGGTCGAGTTTTTCAGTTAAATTCGCCACCTTTCCATCAAACCCCCACAAGTAAACTTTTTTGTCAGCGCAAGCAGCAGCAATAGTCTTCCCGTCGGGACTGAAACTAACATTTTTAACGCTGTCCTGGTGGTCGAGAGTTTTTAGAATTTTCGCCGACGAACCGTTAAATTGCCACAGGTAAACTCTCTTTTCTCCGGTAATTTCAAAAGCCTTTTTCTTCCCGCTTGCGTTGTCCTCAGCAGCGGTAGCAGTAGCAATAGTTTTGCCGTCGGGACTGAAGCTAACGCTAATTACTGGATTGGTGTGGTCGAGTTTGGCAAACAAAGTTGCTTTAGAACCGTTCCAGCGCCAGAGGTACAATTTGCGATCGGCACTTGCGGCGGCAATTATCTTTCCGTCTGGACTAAAACTCACGCTTCTAACAATGCCGCCGTGGCTGAGAGTATCTAACAGTTTTCCGTTTAAGTTCCATACTTTCACCGTTTTGTCATCGCTGGCCGAAGCAACAGTTTTATCATCAGGCGAAATGCTCACCCAGGTAACAGAATCCTTGTGACCTTCTAAGGTTTTGAATAAACTGCCGTCAGTGCGCCAAAGTCTCACTGTTTTGTCTCCGCTAGCAGAAGCAATTGTTTTGCCGTCACCACTAAAACTGACTTTGTAAACCCAGTCTCCGTGTCCCGATAAAATCTTATTCAGCGGAGTGCTGTCCGGTTTCCAAATTTTCACTATTTTGTCCTTACTTGCGGAAGCAATAGTGCCGTCGCCGCTGAAACTGACGGCCCTCACGTCGTCTTGATGTCCTCGAAAAGTGTTGAGCAAAGTGCCGCTGCGACTCCAAACTTTCACCGTGTCGTCTGCACTGCCGGTGACAACTTTTTCGCCGTCGCGACTGAAACTCGCGCTGACAACTTCATCGTTGTGTCCTTTGAGAGTTCTGATTTCCTCACCGCTTCGGGTCCAAATTTTGACTGTGGTGTCGGCACTTGCCGAGACGAGTTCTCGACTGTTTGGACTGAACTTAACGCTGTAAACAATGCCAGAATGCTTGGTTAATGTTTTGGGATTAATTTTAAATTTCTGGGTTTTACTTTCTCGGTTCCAAAGTTTGACAGTTTTGTCAACACTTGCTGAGGCTATTGTTTGGCCGTCGGGACTGAAACTGACGCCGAGTACCCAGTCTTTGTGTCCGGTTAAGGTTTGCAGCAATTTTTTGTTTGCCAGGTTCCAGATTTTGACGGTGTTGTCGTGACTGGCGGAAGCTAGGGTTTGGCCGTCGGGACTGAAACTGACGCTGGTGACGATATCGCGGTGGCCGGATAAAATGCCACTCGCACTTTTGTCGTTATCTACTTGCCAAATTCTAATTGTGCGATCGGCACAACCAGTAGCGATCGTTTTCCCATCCGGACTAAAACTAACACTCGTCACGCTATCCGGGTGATTGAAAGTTTTTAATAACTTACCTTGTTTGCTCCACAATTTAACAGTTTTGTCAGCACTTGCCGAAGCAACTGAATTGCCGTCTGGACTGACACTCACATCCAAAACAAACTTGCTGTGCTGCCCGAAACGGTTGCGTTCTTGCACCCCGGAAACTGCTTGTCTGAGTCTTTCAGAAATTTGATTTTTAGTGTCCGCAGGCAGCGCTGTACTTTTCTGAGAATCACGGCCGATTTTGATACTATTTCCCAACACTCCTAATTGGTTTTTTTCATTAGAAAGCACCAAAGCTTCCGACGCCGAATTTAGGGCATCAGTGCGACTTTTTTCGGCTTCTTGCCGCGCGCTTTCTGCTAATTTTGCTTGCTCGAATGCCATTCCCGAAACACCTCCGAGTACAAGCACTCCTAGAACCGCCGCCCGCAATTGCCATCTCCGAGATTGGTAAAGTTGAGCTTCCGCTTCGTGCTGTTTGTCTCTAGCTTGGCGCTGTTTGTCTCTAGCTTCCGACAGCAAAGCATCTCGCTCTCTATCTTTGCGAATTTGTTCAATTTCATCTCGGTTAATTTGATTTTGCTTTCGCAGTTCCTCAAATTCTGCCTTTTGGTCTAATTCTTGCTGCTGGCGAATGAAGCTAACTAAATAATCGTGAACGAGCTGATAAAGCTCTGCCGGCAGTTCCGTCCACCGAAAAACTAAACCAGATTTTACTAACAGTTCTAAGACTAAATCTAATTTGTCTGCTTCAGCAAATGTCGCTAAATTAGAGGCTAATTCGGCGCGGGTTTTTAGGGGACGGATCTCCTCTTCATCTGTCAGCAAATACAAAACTCGGCGCGCTGCTACTTCATTTTCCGGGCCGCAATCTTTGATGACTTCTTCGAGAAATCTTTCGACTAATTTTTGTTGCGGATTGTTGCCGAGTTCCTGATATTGAGTTAAAGTTCTAATGTTCTCTTGTTGCAGTTGAGCGCCGACAAGTTGTAGTTCGATCGGGCGGACTTCTCCCAATTCTCCAGCTAAATCTTTGACTAATTCTTCGATCAGCTCTGGTTCTAAGTAAAACTGCGATCGCTCAGTTAAAGTGCGAATTACCGATCGCGCATCGACCAGCGAAAAATTTCCCAAATAAAACAGAATATCTTTGCTGAGAATGTCCTCCAAAATATCATTTTTTATAAATTCTGTCGGTTTTTTGGGTCGGGAAAATTCCAGTAAATAGTGCAGGTAATCTTCCCGCAAAGACAGAATGACTTTTAAATATTTGATTTTTAAACATTCCCTTAAAAAATCAAAAAATATCTGCCTTTCCGCTGGCTCTTTCCACACGAAAAAAAATTCTTCAAATTGGTCGAATATCAGAACAGTCACTAAATGTTCTGAATTTATTCGCAGAGCATGGATAATGTTTTCGTATTCTATCGCCTGTTGTTCTACGATTAATTCTACTGGGTCTGACGGTTCAATTTGATCCTGATTGTTCCCAGCCGCTCCGCCGTTAAATCCCGAAATAAGATTTCCCGTGGCTGTGCCTGATTCTCCTGGAAAATCTCCTGGAAAATCTACTGTTACTGCTTCGGAAATTTCCGGCTCGAATATTTCAGCTTTACCAGCAGATAACTGTCTGGTCAATTCCCGCGGCCAGTTGTTGTAAACTTGCAGCACTATCGGCAAAACAGTCCGCATTTCTATTTTTTTTTGTTTGAGAGCCGGTACTAATCCCCCGGTGACAATTGAACTTTTACCGACTCCAGACTGACCGTAAATTACTGTCAGTTTGTCTGGGGTATTGTTCATCCTGTATATCAAGCGGTTGAGGTCTTGTTCTCTGCCGGAAGCAGTAATTTCGTCAGCAATAGTAGCAGCGCCGGCAAGAGTTTCGGCGACGGGATTAACCGCTTCTCTGTGCGGCTGCAACTTTCCGGCTCCAATAAAAGCTCGGAACCGATAGGTGTGTTCCACTGCTCGATAATCTTGCTTAATTTGAAATGCTTCGAGATATTCTCCCCGCTGAAAATAGAGCGATCGCAGCATTTCTAAAACCCGCAAATACAGTTGCGGGTTGTAGCAAGGTTCGGTTTCCGAGCGAGCAAGCTCTAAATGCGCGATCGCCTCCTGCATCTCGCCCAAATGACTCTGAGCCTCTGCTAAAATTAACA
This sequence comes from Microcoleus sp. F8-C3, assembly GCA_036704825.1. Classification (GTDB taxonomy): domain Bacteria; phylum Cyanobacteriota; class Cyanobacteriia; order Cyanobacteriales; family Microcoleaceae; genus Microcoleus. The sequence goes on from JAUBSN010000002.1 coordinate 105,103, forward strand.
GATACAAGCCTAGATGCTGCGACTTTACAGGCGTTCCCTGCGCGATCGCTTCTAAATTCGAGTTGAGAACGTCTAGAGCGACTAAAGCCCATTCTTTCGCTCCTTGCCAGTTCTTTTGCTCTAAGGCTACTCTAGCCAAAAAGCCGTAATCTCGAGCCAAATTAACTGCTGAATTTTCCATTTTTTGATGTAACCTCCGAGCTTTGATAGCTAAATTCCAGAGTGCATCCCAATCTTCTAAATGCTGCAAAACTTCGCCTAGTTGATTGATGAATATACCAACCGCATCCGACTTTCCAGCCCCTTCTAAAACATCAATACATTCCTGAAAATAATTCTTAGCTTCTGTCCAGTAAGGACGGTTGCCGCTGCGGTGTCGTTCTGCTTGAAAGCGGTAGCAAAGGCCGATGTGGAATAGCAGAATTCCCTCTAATACCGGTGCCGGGTGAACGGTAAATAACAAATCGCTAAATTCTGTTTTACTTCCAATAAATGGTATTTGATACTTCCAAAATTTGAGACTTTTTTGATACAATTCCAGAGCAGCCGGGATACGGTGACAAGCATATTCGTGCCGACCTCGAATAAATTGCAAACTCGCTTCAAGAGCTGGTTCTAACCTGATGTTGCAAGTTTGCAAGTCTTGGGTAGCTGACTCTAATTCGCTCAAAGAATTGGCTCCGAGAATGGCAGAATTAGTGAAACGCCAATTGCCGCTTTCTAAAATGTTGGAAAAAATGCGATCGGCACTTTTACCCAGGAAATTCACCAAGTCGTCTGGGCCGAGCACAAATTCAACAGTTGTCGTCCAAGTCTCGATATCTGTTACTAACCGAATCAGTTTTTTTAAGATTTTGTCTGTCACCCACAGCACCACCGGGAAGGGAAAATTATTCCGAAATTCTTCCCTCACGTAGTTGGTAGAACTCAGCACTCGATCGATCGCGCTTACCGATTCCAATCCAAACACCATTAACGCTGACGGCTGGCTGCCCGCAAGTTCCGTTTCTATCGTCGTGTAAAGAGTTTTAACAGATGCCGGGAGGACAATTTCTCGAATCTCAATACCAGACTCCTCTCGCAATTGCCGTACAGTTTCTTCTCTCATCCCACTGTAATTGCACCGTACCAAAATCAGCGAAAATTGCCCCTGAGACATTCTCAGAGTTCGGGAGAGAGTTTGCCGCGAACTTTTGTTTTGCTGTGCTGCGGTGTCTTGCTGGCAGTGCGAATTAATCATAATTAATAGTTAAAAAATTTTCTCAGAATAGGTGCGGTCATTCGATTGCGCGATTTTAGATTTGAGATGCTTTCGATTGACTTGCGCGAGATGCTCTTTCTTGAGGATTTTAGATTTTCGATGCTTTCGATTGATTCCACCGATCGATCGCGTGGCGGGTACCACCTTTGAAATTCGCTTGTCAAATGCTGAGTAAAGCAGGGAGCCGAAGGGCGATCGGGTAAAAACAAGGAATAAGAAATCGACCGCATGGGAAAAGTGCAATTAAGAACATTTTAACCCTTTTTGCGGTTGCTGTAAGCTGATTTGTAGCCGTTTTTGCCTTGGCAAATCACAGCGAACAATCACATAGTTAAGTTGATTTAATCCAGTTTTTGCGAGTACCAATCACAGCGAACAATCACATAGTTAAGTTGATTTTAGCCTGCATACTTGTTGTTGTAGCGGATCGAATTAAAGCATACCCTAAAAAATACATACTCTGTTATTCGCATATTCTCAGCAAAATCAACCGGATTTTATTGAAATCTTGACGCTAGCTCAAATTGTACCCAGCCAAAGAGTCGTAGCGCTGGCGATCGCCCAAATCGCACAAATCCGATTCTGTTATTCGCAAATCGCTGAAATCCGGCATTCCTTGCTTGACTGGCCCCTCGCCGCACTGAGATAAACTACCGGGGGCGGCTCATCAATTACAGCTTGAAGATTGTTTGTCATAAATTTACTAATCTCCATATCTAAAGTAGCTGCAAAATCAGGTTCATCCCAATCCTCGCTTTCTTCAATGCTGATTGTTGTTGGTGCGCCAATATCAAAATCAAGCTCATCGCCAAAATCCGAAACGTTCTTAATTGGCTCTATTTTCTGACCGGTATCAGCGGCCAAAGCTTGAGTTGTATTAGCCATTAGTACGATCGGCAGTGCTGCTATGGCACTTATCGTTTGTCGGACTGTGATTTTCCTCATGCTATCCTCCTGGTATCAACTAAACTTGGGTGGTGCTATAAATTCAACATCCCCTGCTACTTTCCTGCGCTGTCAGTCAATTTTAGATTTTAGATTTTAGATTTTAGATTTACTCTCGCATTGAATGTGAGAGCTTGAACTAGCGTCTAAAATTTTGGGCGGCTTACGACTCCTGTCGGGGGCTTCTATCCGTTTTTGAGCAGAGTCATTAATTGATAGTGGTTTCTTTTGTGACAAAATATAACCCCATCTGTGAGGCTTCGCGGTAAATTTGCTTGACGCAGGGTATCGGGCCAACTGTTTGCCTTTCTCTTTACTACGTAAAAACTCTTAAACCGTCAGGTTTTCCCGTTAAGTAATTTCCGAGCTTTTGCGAGTGTCCATCTCGGACTCAAAGCGGTCAGAGAAGTACGCGCGTCCGTAGCTATCCCGAGCGTGAATCGCGCACCAGTTTTCCCACTCCCGCGCTGCCAGCCAGCTCATGTTTACTACCACAACCACCAAATATCTGTCAATACTTTTATCTTAACATTTCTAATTTTTTGCATAATTATCGTTACCAGGAAGAGCCTGGTAACGCACGTCGGCGAGGAAGAGCCTGCAACAAAGCCGAGAGGGCTGCTACTGAGTCAAGCCGTGTTCGAGAGCGAAGCGAACCAACTCAGTACGGCTGTTAGTACCCGTCTTGCTAAACAAACGGCTGACGTACTTTTCCACATTGCGGACGCTAGTTTCCAAGCGGCGGGCAATTTCTTTATTCATCAAACCTTGAGCAACCAAATCCAAAACACTTTGTTCTCGCGGAGTCAAATCAATTTTAATCGGCGAAGGACTTTGGGCGATCGAACTCCGCCCGCTCAGCAAAGACTCAATTCTCGCCATTTGGCTTGTCAAAGCAGCAATATCTGGACTTTCAGCATTTTCGCCCGTCTCCTTAGCAGCCGCGCGGCGGGCCAGCAAATTGGTTACTATTGCTACTAATTCGTCGGGATCGAAGGGCTTAGAAAGATAAGCATCGCAGCCTGCTTGATAGCCTTGAATGCGATCGCCCGTCATCCCCTTAGCCGTCAAAAATACCACCGGCAAAGCCTTATAGCGAGGATCTTCCCGCACTTGCTTGAGAAATTGATAACCGTCCACCTGCGGCATCATAATGTCTGAAATCACCAAATCGGGATTGTACTGCTGCAAGAGTTCCCACCCATCCCGAGCATTACTGGCAACCTCAACCGCAAAATCGCTATCTTCCAAATAAGCTTGTACTGCTTCCCGCAAGCCCGGTTCATCATCTACCAATAATAATCGTGCTGACATAGTTGTTACCCTTACGTTTTACCGCTATTTTTAAATTTAGCCGAATTTAAGTCTTATTGTCACTCCATCCCGGGAGCATCTCATATTTGTAAAAACACTTCTTCTGGCTCCTGACTTCTTCCTTCTGACTCTTTTCTCCTGACTCCTGACTCCTGACTCCTAACTCCAATTTCAAGCGGAGGGCTGCTTTCATTGAGATACTCCCTCCATCCCTCGCAGGAAGTTAAAAATTTGTTGTTCAACTCAAGAGCTTTGAGTTAGGTTTTGAGCTAACAATTAAAAACTTTTTAAATCTTTAATTCAAAACTCAAAACTCAAAACTCAAAATTATTCTTGAACCTTTCCACTTAAACTTTTGAACGATCTGTCAAAATTTCATAGCCAGTTTCTGTCACCAACACAGTATGCTCAAACTGAGCAGACATAGCATTGTCAACCGTTACAGCAGTCCACTTGTCAGAAAGCGTCCGAGTGTACTTAGAACCGGCATTCAGAATTGGTTCGATCGCCAATGTCATACCGGCTCGCAATTTCACGTTCGGCATTTCCCGCGTGCGGAAATTGAAAACCGACGGTTCCTCGTGCAAATTTCGCCCGACACCGTGGCCGGTAAACTCCTCAACGACGTTAAAACCGTTGCTTTTGACGTGATCTTCGATCGCACCTGCGAGATCGAGCAAATACGCTCCAGCCTTCACTTGTTCGATGCCTTTGTAGAGAGCTTCTTCTGCTACCCTAATTAATTTTGCAGATTCGGGAGTCACTTCCACAACTGCGATCGTGATGCAAGAATCGCCGTGAAAACCTTGATAATATGCCCCCGTATCTACTTTAAGAACATCTCCGGCCCGAATTACTTTTTTGGCGCTGGGGATGCCGTGAACAACTTCGTTATTAATGCTAGAGCAAATCGATCCGGGGAAACCGTGATAGCCTTTAAAACTCGGAGTTGCCCCCATTTCGCGGATGCGTTTTTCCGCATAAGCATCCAAATCAGCAGTAGTCATTCCCGGTTTCACCATTTGGGAAATTTCTTTGAGTACCGTTGCAACGATTTTCGCTGCCTGCCGCATAATTTCGATTTCGCGTTCCGACTTGATTTCAATGCCTCGACGCTGTTTTTTGACTTGGGGTGCTTGAGTTGGGCTAGAAAGCAGACTGCTAAAAATATTCATGTATTGATTGGCGGGTAATTTTGTACTTTGACGGCAGGTTGAAGCAAAAAAACGGCAAATATCCAGTTTTTTGTGGAAAAACGGGTGTCTTGTTCCTCCCGGTCGATCGCTTGTCCTTTTAGCTAGCTTAATATTTTTCTCACTAATCGGCACGGGATTGGGGGGTCAACAAAGCGGTTTCAACCGCCGAGCCCGTTGGAGCGGGATTTCCGAGCATTCCTGCGAGGTTAGCAATTGCGGCAATTAACTTAGTTATGTCAACTGGTTTAGATAAGTGCATCTGGAAACCAGCTTCCAGCGCTTGCTGGCGCTCGGACTCTCTGGCGTAGGCCGTCAGGGCGATCGCAGGCATCTTTCCACCCCTGAGCACTTCCATTTCTCTCACCCGCCCGATCAACTGGTAGCCGTCTGCTTCCGGCATTCCAATGTCGCTCAGCAGCAGATCCGGCCAATAACTCTCCAGTGCAGCTAGAGCCCCGGCTACCGATGCCGCCGATCGCACTATAGCTCCTTCGTCTTCGAGTAAAGCAATCAAAAACTCCCGCGTGTCATCGTCATCATCCACCACCAGCAATTGCAAATTAGCCAGAGTGGGGAGAACCTCTGTCGCGTCATTGAGCTGCGACCAAGCATCCCCTGCACCTGGGGTCTTCTGTGCAACAGGTAAAGCCACCGTAAATTTCGCACCGTCGCCCGGATTATTCTCTGCCTGCACCTTACCGCCGTGCTGTTCCACCAAGTGACGGACGATCGCCAATCCCAGTCCCAAACCCCCGTAAGACCTAGTTGTGCTGCTATCAGCTTGGCGGAAGCGATCGAAAACATAAGGCAAAAAATCAGGAGCGATACCGATGCCGCTATCAATTATCTGAATTTGAGCCTCATCGCCAACTGACTCTAACCGCACCTGTACTTTACCCTCTGGCGGACTAAACTTAATCGCATTTGACAGCAAATTCCACACAATTTGTTGTAAGCGATCGAAGTCGCCGATAACTTCACCTACATTGGGACTGCACGTTAATTCTATGACTATTGATTTTTCCTCAGTCAGCGGCTGCAAAGAATCAATTGCCAGCTTGATCGCAGATTCCAACCGAATCGGGTGCATATTTAAATTTAGTTTCCCCCGCAGAATCCGCGAAACATCTAAAATATCTTCGATGAGTTGAGCTTGAGATTTAGCATTGCGCTCAATTGTTTCTAGGGCTTTCTCCATAGTGTCTCGGTCAAAGGTTTTGGTACGAAGCAGCCTAGACCAGCCGAGAATCGCATTTAAAGGAGTACGGAGTTCGTGAGAGAGAATAGCTAGAAATTCATCCTTCATCTGGTTAGCTCTCTCCGCTTCTTGCCGCGCCACTTGTTCGCGGATCAGTCTGCTGTGTTCTTCCTCTGCTTGCTTGCGGTCTGTGACATCTCTAACCGTGCCCACGTGACCGATCAGTTTTCCCAAATCCGAAAACATTGGCGACGACTGCACATTTATCCAACGCACAGTTTCGCTACCAGCTAATCTAAACTCGTTAGAATATTCGCGGCCTTCTTTAATCCAAGCTAACCAATCTGCTACTACGCGATCGCGATCTTCTGGATGAACTTCCCGCTGCCAAATCTCTGCTAAACTTTCCTCCAATGTTAACCCGCAAATTGCTTGACAACGGGGATTGATGTAAGTACAGCGGCCTTCAACGTCAGCTAAGTAAATTCCCAGCGGCGAACAAGCACACAAAGTGCGAAACCGCTCTTCACTTTTACTTAGTTCACTATTAACCGCAGCTAACTGCGTTGCTTGCTGTTTCACCTCGACTGTTTTTTGGAACAATTCCACAAATACCTGCACCTTCGAGGTCAATATTTCCGGTTCCAAAGGTTTGAACAGGTAATCCACCGCACCCAGAGAATAACCTTTAAACACGTGGGTGTCATTACTGCTGAATGCTGTGATAAAAATAATCGGAGTCGCTCGCGATCGATCTCTAGAGCGAATCAATGTTGCTGTCTCAAATCCATCCATTCCCGGCATCTGCACGTCAAGCAAAATTACCGCAAAATCTTGATTGAGCAGACATCTCAGAGCCTCCGCGCCTGAATTAGCTTGTACTAGATTATAAGAGGGGCTGTTGAGAATAGCTTCTAGAGCTACCAAATTTTCAGGGCGATCGTCAACTAAAAGGACATTTACTCGATGGGGGGACTGCAGATTCATAATTTTTTTAATCTTTAATTCTTAACAAATTTACTAAACAGGGAGCGATTTTAGAGAGGGGTAAAATCCAGTCTACTTCAACATTTGCGATCGCCGACGCTGGCATAGTCGGGCATAGAGCTGAAGCCGGTTCCTCCACAAATGTCAATCCTCCCTCAGCTTTAATTTTTGCCAGCCCTTTACTGCCATCGGAATTAGCTCCCGTTAAAATTATGCCGATAACTTTCTCCCCAAAGGCATCCGCAGCAGACTCAAACAGCACATCGATTGAGGGCCGCGCGTAGCAGACAGGAGCCTCAGTTGATAGTGCAAATGTAGGAGTTCTGCGATTGGGGATTGGGGATTTTGAATTATGGATTGACTCCACTGCCGCGCTCCCCCATTCTGTCAACTCGTTTTCATACAGGCTAAACTCCTCCTCAGAGGGGGATTCTATTAGCAAGTGATAGTCAGCAGGAGCCAAGTAAACCCGTCCAGGTGCGATCGGCTCTTTGTCTTTTGCATCTGTGATTTGGAGAGAGCTTTGCTTTTGTAAAAAATAAGTAATCTTATTCTCAGAACTCTTATGGCGGTGTTGGACAATAACTACAGGCAAAGGAAAGCTTTGTGGCAAATCTGCCAGCAGAACAGTCAGAGCCTCTAGCCCTCCCAAAGACGTACCCACAACCACTATTTCAAAATTTTTTTTATTTAATTCTCCGGTAGAGTTTCTCACTACTTTCAATTGGTTCATAGTATTTTTCATAAGGAGTAAAAGTGAGAGACTCCTGATGTCCTAGTCCTAAAACACCAAACATTCCCAGGCTCTCATAAAAAAGCTTGTGTACCCGCTCTTGGAGGTGTGAATTGAAATAAATCATCACATTGCGGCATAAAATAACATTAAACTCATTAAAAGAATTATCAGTTGCTAGGTTGTGGTGAGCAAAGACAATATTATCTTTAAGGGAAGAGCGAAAAATCGCATTTTCATAGGCAGCAGTGTAATACTCAGAAAACGCTCTCTTGCCCCCAGCTTGGTGATAGAGTTGCGTATATTCTTGCATTTGTTTCAGCGGGAATATCCCTGTTTTTGCTCTTTTCAAGACTAATTCATTCATGTCTGTAGCGTAAATCCGACAGCGGTCATACAGTCCTTCTTCTTGCAGCAAAATTGCCATAGAATAGACTTCTTCTCCCGTTGAACATCCAGCGTGCCAAATCCGAATAAAAGGATAAGTCCGCAGCAGCGGCACCACTTTATTTCTGAAACTAATGTAAAAACTGGGATCGCGAAACATCGCCGTTACATTGACAGAAATGTCCAGCAGTAAACGGTCTAGGTAAGCAGGATTGTGCAGTACCTTTTCCTGAAGTGCAGACACAGTGGTCAGCCGTTCCGAGCGAATAGTGTTCCTAATACGGCGTTTGAGAGAGGCAAGAGCATAATTGCGAAAATCAAATCCGTAATAGCGAAACATTCCCTCTAGTAGGAGTTGAATTTCGATTGTTTCCAGTTCATGGCTTTCGGACATTTTTAATGACTAATTGGTTGTGGGGCATTGTTGACTGCTGACTGCTGACTAATGACTAATGACTCATGACTAATGACTCATGACTTCTTCCTATCGATAAAGCCAGACACGCAGCAGCGAGAGCAACTGTTCCGTATCAACAGGTTTGGTAATGTAGTCAGACGCCCCAGCTTCGATACATTTTTCCCGATCGCCCTTCATAGCTTTTGCAGTCAGAGCAATCATTGGCAGCGAAGCAAATTGAGGCATATTGCGAATTGCTTGCATGGTTTCGTAACCGTCCATCTCTGGCATCATCACGTCCATCAACACAATATTTATGTCAGGCGTACTTTGCAATTTAGCAATACCCTCTCTGCCATTCTCAGCATACTCAATTTTCATTTTATGGCGCTCCAGCATGCTCGTGAGGGCGAAAATATTCCGCATATCGTCGTCAACAACCAAGACTGTTTTGCCCGCGAGAGTCGAATCAGTTTGATACAATTGCTCTAACATTTGGCGCTTGGGTTCCGGCAAATTTGCTTGGACTCGGTGCAAAAACAAAGCTGTTTCATCTAACAAACGTTCTGGCGATCGCACATCTTTAACAATGATTGTTTCCGCCATGCGCTTGAGTTGAGTTTCTTCTGTTCTCGTCAACTCTTTGCCCGTATAAACAATAATCGGCAGACTTTTCAAAGTAGGCTCTTGCTTGATCTGCTCGATCAGTTCAAAACCAGTCATATCTGGCAGTCCCAAATCGAGTACAACGCAGTCAAAACGCCCTGACCTCAAAGTTGCTAGTGCCTCTGCACCGCTCCCCACAGCCGTGGTAGAAACATCGTGATTGCCGATTAAATCCACAATGCCCAGACGCTGCGTTTCGTCGTCTTCCACAACTAGCAAATTTTTCACGGGCCTCTCCACAAACCCCTTAATATCAGTTAAAGCTTTGCTCAATGCTTCGCGGCTGACAGGCTTTTGTAAGTACGCGATCGCCCCTAACTGCAAACTGCGCTGCCGCCCTTCTTCAACTGATACAATGTGAACCGGAATGTGGCGCGTACTGGGGTCGTGCTTCAAGCGATCGAGCACTGTCCAGCCATCCATCACAGGCAAATTTAGATCCAGCATAATCGCAGTTGGCTTGAACTCTCGCGCCATCGCCAAACCGATATCGCTCCGCAAAGCCAGTAAACCTTTAAAACCCTGTTCCCGCGCCATATCCAAAAGAATCCGAGCGAAGTTCACGTCATCTTCCACAATCAACAGCACGCGATCGTCCGGCTCGACATTTTCCCGGTCATCAGCGATCATCGGTGATGGATAAGGGGCGATCGGCAAGTTGAAACTTGGCGAAGGAACAGCAGAAGAAATAGCAACCGGCAATTGAGCCGTTTGCTTGCCCATTGCCGATTCGCTATCATTTATCATTCGCGATTCTTGGTAAGTTTGGGGCAGATAAAGCGTGAACCTACTACCCTCACCAGGGCTACTTGTCAATCTAATTTCTCCGCCTAACAGATTAGCGATTTCTCTACTAATTGACAAACCCAAACCCGTGCCCCCGTATTTGCGGCTAGTGCTACCATCAGCTTGTTGGAAAGCCTCAAAAATAACCCTGTGTTTTTCAGCAGAAATCCCAATCCCCGTATCGCTAACTGAGAAAGCCAAAACATTAGGCGAACTCGTTAAACTGTCTATCTCTAAACTCCACCCTTCCCGCGCTACTTCGACACGCAATTTCACCTCACCCCGCTCTGTAAACTTAAACGCATTCGAGAGGAGATTCTTCAAAACTTGTTGCAGCCGTTTAGCATCAGTATAGAGACCTTTTGGCAACCCACCCTCAAGCTCAATTTTAAAACTCAACTTCTTATCCTGGGCGATTTGGCGGAAAGTTCGATCCAAATGATCTCGCAAGTCGGCAAACAACACTTGCTCAATTTCCACTGACATCGTGCCTGATTCAATCTTAGCCAGATCCAAGATATCATTAATCAGCCCTAGCAAATCTGTTCCCGCCGAGTAAATTGTGCGCGTGTATTCAACTTGCTTCACAGTCAAATTACCCTCAGTATTGTCAGAAAGCAATCGAGCCAAAATCAACAGCGAATTCAGCGGAGTTCGCAACTCGTGAGACATATTTGCCAGAAACTCCGACTTATACTTAGAAGTTAGAGCCAACTGTTCGGCTCTTTCTTCCAACAACCCCCTCGCCTGTTCGATATCTCGGTTTTTCCGCTCAACTTCCTTATTTTGCAGCGCTAGCAATTCAGCTTGTTCTTCTAATTCTTCATTCGTTTGTTGCAACTCTTCCTGCTGACTCTTCAACAGTTCCTCAGATGCGCGTAGGGACTGCGCTTGTTGTTCGAGACGCTTGTTAGTTTCCGTTAGTTCTTTTTGCTGAGTTTGCAACTCTTCGGCCAAAGACTGCGACTGTTTCAGCAACTCTTCCGTCCGCATACTCGCCGCAATTGTATTTAAAACAATGGCAATACTTTCTGTAAGTTGGTCGAGAAATGTCAAGTGTATTTCGCTGAAGCGGCGGAACGAAGCTAACTCTATTACTGCCGTTACTTGTCCCTCAAATAATACGGGTAAAACCACGACATTCAGCGGCGTAGATTCTCCCAATCCCGATCCAATTTTAATGTAGTTTTCCGGCACTTCAGTCAACAGGATTCGTTCCTTTTCCAGGGCGCACTGTCCTACCAAACCTTCCCCTAAATGGAATCTATTTCCTAACTGTTTGCGTTCGCGGTATGCGTAGGTACTTAAGAGTTTGAGAAACGGATCGTGTTCCATACCTTCCATCATAAAGAATACGCCATGCTGAGCAGAAACCAGCGGCGTCAATTCTGATAAAATTAGTTTAGAAACAGTTTCTAAATCCCGCTGACCTTGTAGCATTCGAGTGAACTTAGCGAGGTTGGTTTTCAGCCAATCTTGCTCAGTATTCTTCTGCGTAGTCTCCCGGAGATTGGCAATCATCTGGTTAATGTTGTCCTTAACGATCGCAACTTCTCCTTCAGTAGCGACGGAAATTGACCTGGTTAAATCGCCTCTGGTAACAGCAATTGCCACTTCGGCGATCGCCCGCAACTGAGTAGTCAAATTCGCCGCCAATTCATTCACATTATCCGTCAAATCTCGCCACGTCCCCGCCGCGCCCGGAACCTTCGCCTGGCCGCCCAATTTCCCTTCAATTCCCACCTCCCGCGCCACAGTAGTAACTTGATCGGCAAACGTCGCCAGCGTATCGATCATCTCATTAATCGTATCTGCCAGAGTCGCAATTTCTCCCTTAGCCTCCAGCATTAATTTGCGCTTCAAATCGCCATTCGCCACCGCCGTCACAACCTTAGCAATACCCCGCACTTGCGCTGTCAAATTCCCCGCCATCGAGTTTACGTTGTCGGTTAAATCTTTCCAAGTTCCCGCAACTCCTTTCACGTCAGCTTGACCGCCCAATTTACCCTCAGTTCCCACCTCCCGCGCCACCCGCGTCACCTCAGAAGCGAAGGAATTAAGCTGATCCACCATCACGTTAATAGTATCTTTCAACTCCAGAATTTCGCCTTTGACATCGACGGTGATTTTCTTAGACAAATCGCCATTTGCCACCGCTTTCGTCACTTCCGCAATATTCCGCACCTGCGCCGTCAAATTCCCCGCCATCAAGTTAACATTATCAGTTAAATCTTTCCACGTTCCCCCTACACCCCGCACGTAAGCTTGCACGCCTAATTTACCTTCCGTTCCCACTTCCCTCGCCACCCTGGTTACTTCTGATGCGAAGGAACTCAACTGATCCACCATGATGTTAATCGTATTTTTCAGTTCGAGAATTTCCCCTTTGACATCTACTGTAATTTTCTTGGATAAATCGCCATTTGCCACAGCGGTTGTTACTTCAGCAATGTTGCGTACTTGTGCTGTTAAATTCCCCGCCATCGAGTTAACTGAATCCGTTAAATCTTTCCAGGTTCCTGCAACTCCTTTAACTTCAGCTTGCACGCCTAATTTCCCTTCCGTTCCCACTTCTCTAGCCACCCGCGTTACTTCCGAAGCAAAGGAGTTTAACTGATCTACCATCGTGTTGACGGTGTTTTTTAACTCCAGAATTTCCCCTTTCACATCGACAGTAATTTTCTTAGATAAATCGCCATTTGCTACAGCAGTCGTAACAGCCGCAATATTCCGTACTTGTTCTGTCAAACTACCCGCCATAAAATTGACTGAATCAGTTAAATCCTTCCAAGTTCCTGCTACGCCTCGGACATCCGCTTGACCGCCGAGTTTACCTTCGGAACCCACTTCTCTAGCCACCCGCGTTACTTCAGATGCGAAGGAATTAAGCTGATCCACCATCACGTTAATGGTGTTTTTCAGTTCTAAAATTTCGCCTTTAACCTGTACGGTAATTTTTTTAGATAAGTCACCGTTAGCAACAGCAGTAGTCACCTCAGCAATATTGCGTACTTGTGCTGTTAAATTCCCGGCCATTGAGTTAACTGAATCCGTTAAATCTTTCCAGGTTCCTGCTACTTCCTGCACTTCTGCCTGTACGCCTAATTTCCCTTCAGTCCCCACTTCCCTAGCAACTCTGGTTACTTCAGATGCGAAGGAATTTAACTGGTCAACCATCGTGTTGACGGTGTTTTTGAGTTCGAGAATTTCCCCTTTAACATCTACGGTAATTTTCTTGGATAAATCGCCCTTGGCCACAGCGGTTGTTACTTCAGCGATGTTGCGGACTTGTGCTGTCAAACTGCCTGCCATGAAGTTAACGCTATCCGTTAAATCCTTCCAAGTTCCGGCAACTCCTTTAACTTCAGCTTGACCGCCGAGTTTGCCTTCGGAACCTACTTCTCTCGCCACCCGCGTTACTTCCGACGCAAAGGAATTTAACTGATCCACCATGATGTTAATAGTGTTTTTTAACTCCAGAATTTCACCTTTAACATCTACTGTAATTTTTTTAGATAAGTCACCATTTGCCACAGCCGTCGTCACTTCCGCAATGTTCCGTACTTGTGCCGTAAGATTGCCGGCCATCGAGTTAACTGAATCCGTTAAATCTTTCCAGGTTCCTGCAACTCCCCGCACTTCAGCTTGCACGCCTAATTTCCCTTCGGTTCCCACTTCCCTAGCAACTCTGGTTACTTCTGATGCGAAGGAGCTCAACTGATCCACCATGATGTTAATCGTGTTTTTCAGTTCGAGAATTTCACCTTTGACATCTACTGTAATTTTCTTCGACAAGTCGCCATTTGCCACCGCCGTTGTCACTTCGGCAATGTTACGCACTTGTGCTGTTAAATTCCCCGCCATCGAGTTAACTGAATCCGTTAAATCTTTCCAGGTTCCCGCAACTCCTTTAACTTCAGCTTGCACCCCTAATTTCCCTTCGGTTCCTACTTCCCTTGCCACCCGCGTTACTTCCGACGCAAAGGAACTCAACTGGTCTACCATTGTGTTAACAATTTGGGCTGTTTGGAGGAATTCTCCTTTGAGGGGTCTGTCTTCTATTTCTAGGGCGATGGTTTGCGATAAATCTCCTTTTGCTACGGCCCGAATTACTCTGGCGGTTTCAGAGGTTGGTTGCACTAAATCTGTAATTAAGGTATTGACAGAATTTACGCTAGCTGCCCATGACCCCTCGGCGCTGCCGATGGTGGCCCGCTGGGCGATTTTTCCTTCTTTACCGACAACTGTGCCGATGCGATCGAGTTCGGCCGCCATTCTCTCATTGAGCTCGATAATGTCGTTAAGTTCGTCAGCAATTTTCCCCGCTAGACCGGTCTGGTCTATGGGCATCCGAACTGAAAAGTCCCCTTTTTTGACAGCTACTAAGGTTCTGAGTAACTGTTTGGCATAACCATTACTTGAATTGGGGTTTGTTATCTGTGCAGTTGACATGACCGTTACCTTTGGGGAGTTTGAAGGGGTTTCCCGCTGCTGAGTGCGTTGATGGGGCAAGACATCTGGTTGGCAGTGCGGGTTGAGGCTGCAGCAACCCTAGCTCTCACGAGTTTTTGGGGATGGTATTGCTATTATCTGACTAAATTAGCGGTAGATTGCTTCTGTTAAAAGATGGATGACAAAGTGATGTCTATTATGGTACCAGGTTTTACATTAGACCTGGAGCGAAAATAAAGTCAAGGGCTACAGGATGCTTACTCTACAAGAGCTTTGATGTACGATCGCATAAAAAGCTTCCCCTTCCCCCGGATTACAAAGCTCGACGTGAAAGCCCCGTGGGTTTGCGCTGTTGATGAAACGCAGTGGCAGCTTAAAAGCGGAGAGTAAAGTGTTGCAATGTAAAGATTCCTGTAGCTCCGAGAATCTTACGCCAAATGATGCACCCTAAAGTAGGAGGTAAGACGGTGCTAGTTTTTGATTTCAAAACCTAGGGGAAATCAAGTCAGTTTGCAGCAGTAGATGAAGCAATTCGTACCGCGCAATTCGTCCGTAATAGCTGTATTCGGCTGTGGATGCACAGCCGAAAGGTGGGTAAATACGATTTGCAAAAATACTGTGCTGTACTAGCGAGTGATTTTCCGAATGCTTACGAACTCAATTCAATAGACCTCTTGCAAAAATGCACCAGACCCCTCCCCAACCCTCCCCTTAATAAGGGGAGGGAGCCTAATTTTTCAGGCTTCCCCCCAAAGCTTGGGGGGCTCTTTGGGGGGTGAGTTTTTGACTTTTGGAAGAGGTCTAATGGCAAGACTTGCCAGCGCACACCAGCCCGGTCTTCAATCTCCCGATTCTACGATAAATGCAAGAATAACAAGCGTGGTAAAAAAGGATGGCGTTGCTGAATAGAGGTATGAATTAAGCAGGAACAGGGATATCTAAAAATTTGAGATAATGAATTAATAAATCTATTGAGAGTCCTAACATTTCAAGCGACTTAGAATAGCAGAGGGTGCGGCGAGGCAGTCGAACTCGCGGAGTGTCTAAAACTGGTATTCTCTCTCTCAAATAAAGGTCATATAAGTTTTATCACAGTACGATATTCATCAGGAATAAAACCCGGAGCGAATTGCAATTGTTCTGTAAAATAAAAATAGAATTTCCAAGACTTGACTAAGGATCGCAAATTAAATAACTTACAATTTTAATTATTATTGTGGGATGGGCCTGAAAGCCCGTCCAAAAATGGCGGGCTTTCAGGCCCACTCCTCTTTCCTTGTGTAAGTTATTTAATTCTCATTCCTAATTTCCATAAACGACGAAAATTTGGGGCGCTCTGAGATCCTAATACCCAACTTAAAATTCCCGCCTTGAAGTGGTCAACCGCTGTCCAGATCCAGGTTTTTTTTTGATATCACAAAAATTTATAACTCATCAAGTTCTGCTATTTCGGGTAATACCTCTGGGCTATAGGCTTCTGGTAACAGTTTTCCGACCGCTTTTACCCAAGTTATAATTGTGGTATAATGAACTCGCAATGACCGCCTTCGCTTGCCCGAAAACCCATCCCAGTGACATACATTTTTAGGCATTATTTTTGAATTTCATCACTGTACCCTCTTTGATTCTCATAGGAGTCAATAAACTGGCGATCGCACTTGACACAGACGCGGTGCATATTTACCTTCCTTAATCCCATATTGGCGAATATGGGTTGATTTAAATTCAGGACATTGCCTAAACATTACCCTAAATTCATCCCTCTATTATGCAACGCCTATCTATCTTTATAACCCTCACGATATCGAGGATCGATATTGTTGGCTGTGCAGCTATGACCAAATGTTTAAGGATATGTAATTATACATCCATAGCCCTATCTGCTTTCTAGCTCCTCAGTGTCTTTATTCTCTTATTCTACTTCTCGGAGAGCGGCAGAAGAGGGGTAAGTTCGATAGGAGGTTTGCGGGCATAACTTTACAATGCACTCACTCAGCCTGGAGTAGAGTATTTTGTCTGATTTATGGTAGACTTACAATAATGGTAAGGTTAATGAAATTTACAGTCCGCGAGTCAGAACAATTGCTATATATAGCGCTCCTAAATCATTTGTGAATTTCTTACTCCCTCCCCTTACTAAGGGGAGGGCTGGGGTGGGGTAAAAAATTTACAACTCCTGCAAGGATTGCTATAGTAGGTAATTTTTAGATGTTATTAATTTTCTTGCCAGAATAGAGATACAATTATCAGCGAAGTTGAGGATTTCAGGCTTTGGATATTGAACCTATTGCAATTATTGGTATCGGATGTCGTTTTCCCAGTGCAGTCAATCCTGAAGCTTTCTGGCATCTGCTCTGCAACAAGATTGATGCGATCGCCCCCATAGCCTCCAATCGCCACGCTCTACATTCCTGCTGGCTCCGCGACCCAACTTCAC
The DNA here is from genome assembly GCA_036704825.1 of Microcoleus sp. F8-C3. Classification (GTDB taxonomy): domain Bacteria; phylum Cyanobacteriota; class Cyanobacteriia; order Cyanobacteriales; family Microcoleaceae; genus Microcoleus. The sequence goes on from JAUBSN010000002.1 coordinate 121,862, forward strand.
AGCAGTCGCAACTTATACAAGGCGGTTTTTTAGAGCAGATCGATCGGTTTGACCCGCAGTTCTTTAATATCGCCCCTCAAGAAGCCGTCAGCATCGATCCTCAACAACGGCTTTTACTGGAAGTCACCTGGGAAGCCCTAGAAGACGCTGGTTTAGTTCCTCAAAAACTCTCAGGAAGCGCAACAGGAGTTTTCGTCGGTATTGCTGGCTCTGATTACTACGAAATGATGGCAGAAGCACGCACGACCAATGCCTATGCAGCCATTGGCAATCTCAGCAGTGTTGCTGCTAACCGTGTTTCCTACGCGCTTAACTTTACAGGCCCAAGTTTATCAATTAACACGGCTTGTTCCTCCTCTCTAGTGGCGGTTCATATTGCCTGTCAGAGTTTGCGTAGCCGGGAATCTAGTTTAGCAATAGCGGCAGGCACCAACATCATGCTATTCCCGGAAGTGACAGCAAGCCTCACAAATGCAGGTATGATCTCGGTTACAGGACGTTGCAGAGCATTTGATGCTCGAGCCGATGGCTTGCTACGGAGTGAAGGAGTTGGTGTTGTAGTGCTAAAGCTACTGTCTCAAGCATTGGCAGACTCTGACCCCATCTATGCAGTCATCCGGGGTAGTAGAGTCAACCAAGATGGACGCAGTAATGGACTGGCTGCTCCCAATCTGCAAGCACAACAGGCATTACTGCAGCAAGTTTATCAAGATGCCGGAATTTTACCCAGTTCAGTACAGTATGTCGAAGCACAGGGGACTGGCAGTTTGTTAGGGGATGCGATCGAACTCAAAGCCCTGGCAAATGTTCTAGGAGCAAATCGCTCTTTGGAAGATAAATGTCGTGTTGGTTCCGTCAAAACCAATATCGGACACTTAGAAGCAGCCAGTGGAATTGCCGGATTGATTAAAGTGGCATTGTCCCTCAAGTATGGAAAGATTCCGCCGAACTTGCATTTTCAGCAGCCAAATCCGAATGTGGCATTAGATAAACTGCCTTTGCAAGTGCAGCAAACATTGGAGGCTTGGCCGAGCTCACGCCCTCGCATCGCCGGCGTGAGTGCCTTTGGCTTTGGCGGTACAAACGCTCATATAGTTATGGAAGCAGCACCCGATGCGGTTGTGGAATCTTCTGAGATCGATCGTCCTTTACATCTGCTGACTTTATCTGCCAAAACTGAAACAGCATTGCGCGAGCTAGCCCAGCGTTATCACGAGTTTCTAGTTAATCATCCCGATCTATCAATTGCCGATGTTTGTTTTAGTGCCAATACAGGCAGAACCTCATTTAATTATCGGTTGGCTGTGACTGGGGACTCCACAGCACAAATTGCAGAACGCCTGAAAGCGTTTGCATCGTCCCGACAGTCGGCAGGATTAGTGAGTGGCGTTGTCAAGCCCAAGAAAATACCCAAGATGGGATTTTTGTTTAGTGGCTTGAGCAACCACACACTAGGACTAGACCGTCAATTGTACGAACAAGCACCCACTTTCCGCCAAGTAGTCGATCGTTGTAATGCGATCGCTCAGCCATTGCTGGGAAAGTCTCTGCTCGATATTCTCTATTCTCCTAATACTCCGGAAAATACTACCAATACTGATTCAGAATTATTTATAGCAACATTCACGCTGCAAGTAGCACTTTGCGAATTGTGGAAAGCTTGGGGAATTACACCCACAGTCGTGATGGGAACAAGCATAGGAGAGTATGCAGCAGCCTATGCTGCTGGCTTGTTCAGTCTGGAAGACGCACTCAAGATGGTAATATCTGGCCAGGGGCATCTCCAATCTGAAAACTCAAAGGGCACGATGGTTGGCGTGCTTGCAGATCGACAGCGAGTAGCAGATGCAATTCAACCTTATGGTGACAAAGTTGGCATTGCCTTCTATGGCGGGCCGCAAATTGTAATTTCCGGTCAGCAAGAAGTAGTGGATGCAGTTGTGGCGGATCTCAAAGCACAGAAAGTCAAAACTCTTCCCTGGGATACATCCTATGCCTATCATTCTCCGCTGATGAAATCGCTGGAGATTAATTTTGCCCAGTATAAATCAGACTATATTCCCTCTTTCCCGCAAATTCCTTTCATTTCTGGAACTACAGGTCAGCTATCTCCTGATGCCATAACTAAAATAGACTATTGGGTAAGTCTGATCCGCGAACCCGTGAGATTTGCAACGGGAATGCAAACTATGCACGAGCAAGGAGTTACAGTATTTGTCGAGATCGGGCCAAAATCCAGTTCATTGTCGATGGGTATGCGTTGCCTACCTGAAGCAACCGGGACTTGGCTTCCCAGCTTGCGTCCGGGGCAATCTAGCTGGCAGCAATTGTTGTCGAGTTTGGCACAACTCTACATTTTAGGACTACCTGTTAACTGGCCAGGATTCGATCGCGATTATCGGCGCGATCGGCGGAGAGTACCCACCTATCCCTTTGAGCGACAAAGCTATTGGTTCAGCAGTAGTCGATCGGATCGATCGAGCACTCTATCTCCACTACCTCAAAGTTCTTTGATTTCTAGCTTACTCAATCGGGGAGATTCAGCAGAACAGATTGTTCAGTCTCTTGCTGAAACAAAATCATTTTCATTAGAGGAAGTGCAACTCCTACCAAAATTAATCGCTGCTTTAGTTCAAGATACCCAGCAAAATGAAGGTGAATTTTCTTTGAGCAGCCAAACCATAAATCTAGATGTACCTCCCCCGGAAATTATTGTTCCTGAATCGAATATTTCATCAAGAGAAATACCACTTGCAACATCCCCAGAAGAACAGCAGCAACTGCTAGAAGAATATTTGACCGAGCAAATTGCTAAAGTGTTGGGATTGCCTCCATCCCAGCTTGATGTTGAACAACCGCTCTATACTTTGGGGTTGGATTCGTTGATGTTAGTTCAATTAATAAACCGCATTAAAAAAGACTTGGCTTTAGAGTTGTCAATCGAGGAGTTATTTGAAAACATGACCCTGCTCGATCTGGCTCAGCAATTACAGGCCCAATTGGCCTTGTTTAAAAGTGAATCTGATGATGAACCCATGATGGTTACGAGGACAGCGGCTGTTTCTTTGCCTTTATCCTTTGCTCAGGAGTCATTTTACTCGCAAGTAAAACTAGACCCTAGTAATCCCTTTGCCAATCTACCCTTCACCCTGCACTTTACAGGCGATTTAGACATTCCAGCATTAGAACGCAGTCTGAATGAATTGGTGCATCGTCATGCTGCTCTGCGAACCACTTTTGATATTGCTGCAGAGCAACCCACTCAAATCGTTCATCCGACCGTGAATATACCATTGTCAGTGGTGGATTTGCGATCGCTCTGTGAAGCAGAACAGCAAATAGCAGTCCAACAGCTATCCCAACAGGAAGCTCAAGAATCCTTCAATATAGTCCAGGGGCCACTTCTGCGAACCACACTGCTGAAGCTCGCGGAAAAACAACATATTCTGCTGATTACCATCCACCACCTGATTGCAGATGGCACCTCGATCGTAATCTTTCTTCAGGAACTTGCAGCAGTCTACCAAGCATTTTCCCAAAGACAACCCTCGCCCCTTCCAGAATTACCGATGCAGTATGCAGACTTTATTGTCTGGCAACGTCAGTGGCTGCAAAAAGACGTACTCACAAAACTACAAAGCTACTGGCAGCAAAAACTTGCACCGCATCTCGTCGTTCCTGAAATCAAAACAGATATGCCTCGTCCTGCCGTACCAAGATTGAAAGCAGCAATTTACCCCTTCCAAATATCTGAAGCATTATCAACACAGCTCAAAGCACTCAGCAAACAAGAAGGATGTACATTATTCATGCTTTTATTAGCAACTTTACAAATCCTAGTGCATCACTATACAGGTCAGCTTAACTTCAGTATTGGCACTACCGTTGCCAATCGCAATCGAGCGGAGTTTGAAGCCTTAATTGGTTGCTTTATTAACCAGATTCCAATTAAAGCAAATTTAGAAGACAATCCCACATTCCGACAGGTACTGCATCTGGTTCGCCAAACCACTTTAGAAGCATATACTCACAGCGCACTTCCCTTGAAATTGATTCTGGAAACTGTACCTCTCTCAAAAACGGATAATATTCATACATTTCCTTTACCAATAGTGATGGTTTTCCACAATGAAATTCCTTTGATGGCTGAAAATCTTAACCTCTCAGATTGTCTTTCAGTTCGGGGAGAAAATAGAAAAATTCGGGGGTCCAGACGCGATTTAACTCTGCACATGGGAGAAACTAAAAAAGGCATTTGGGGGGAGATAGAATACGATATCGATGTATTTCTTGAAACTACAATTAAAACAATTGTAGAAGATTTTATCTGCTTGTTACAAGGAATTGCAAACACTCCAGATACTCATATTTCCGAAGGTTTGGGAAAAGAATTATGGCTGAATAGCAAATTTTTCAAAGAAACTTAGATATAGCGCTTCTCAAAAAAGTGAGGTATGCCCTATGCCTTATGCCCAGCCGTACCTCATATGAGAGCTCGAAAGGCTATAGCATTAATTACTGAATACTCAGTTTAACAAAGTTCTTTGATGAATAACTAAATCATACTTTTGCAGAACGCAAATAATTTAATATTAACTCGATGGTACAGCATCCAATAAAAGTGTTACTGCCAATTTACCAACCCACATTCGCCCGAGGTTAATCTCCACATGAATTTGAAACAAGAAATAAAATTGATAACTGAACATCAACTCACTGGGGGGGATAAAAATAGCCTCATGACTGCAAGATTTCGTAAGATTCTGACCTGGACAGTTTACCCTGGTGTCATGTCGATCGGTCTGATGATTTATTACGGACTGAAAAGTCATGGCATAAACGTATTCCTTAGTAGTTACGTAGCTACAATCATTGCTGGAGTAGGGCTGATAACTTTTTTTGAACTTGTACTTCCTTATCGTAAAGAATGGTTGCCAAGTTCGAGTGAAGTTGGAACTGATTTCCTTTTTATGATGTTGGTACAGGTATTACTCCCGCAGCTTATTTCCATTTCCTTCGTGAGTTGGTTGCTAGGATTTGTCAAAAATAGCAACTGGAACATAAGTGATTTTTGGCCGCACAACTATCCTATCTGGATACAAATCTTGATTATGATACTTTGTGGTGATTTCTGGAGATATTGGTTGCATCGCGCAGCTCATACATGGCCTTTGTTATGGAGATTTCATGCCGTACATCACTCAGTCCACAAATTATATTGGCTTAATCTTGGGAGATTTCATCCTTTAGATAGAACCCTGCAACTTTTTTGCGATTCTTTTCCTTTCATTCTTCTCAGCCTATCCAACGAGGTAATGGCACTTTACTTACTTATTTACTCAATTAAAGGATTTTTTCAGCACTGCAATATCGACCTTAAACTAGGCTGGTTTAATTACATCATCAGTGGACCTGAACTACATCGCTGGCATCACTCCACAAACATTCAGGAATCAAACAATAATTATGGAAATCATATAATAATTTGGGACATTCTTTTCGGCACTTACTTTCTGCCCCAAGGTAAAAATGTATCCGAACTCGGCCTTTTAAATCGCAATTACCCCATGAGTTTTTTGAAACAGATACAAGCTCCATTTATCAAAGGAATTGATACAGCTCAATTATAGCAACTAATATAGCAATCCTAAATCATTTGTGAATTTCTTACTCCCTCCCCTTGGAAAGGGGAGGGCTGGGGTGGGGTAAAAAATTTACGACTACTGCAAGGTTTGCTATAATTATAATAAATTTAGCGATAATTCCGCCGTACCAACAAACAATTGCCAATTTCTCAACCACAAAACATAAATGGATTTGCAAAATTTGAACAATCCCAACAATCACTTAAACTTTTCTGGAGGACCTGGAGCATTACCTGAATCAGTGCTAAATGCTACTCAAGCTGCTATTATGAATGTGCCAGAAGTGGGCTTGTCATTGCTAGGTATCAGTCATCGCTCTGATTGGTTACGCAATGTACTGGACGAAACTGAAGATAACTTGCGGAATTTGCTCTCGATACCTAAGAATTATCATGTTCTTTTTTTACAAGGAGGTAGCAGTCTACAGTTTTCAATGATTCCCATGAATTTTTTACGGGGAAATCTAAAAATAGCAGAGTATATTGTGTCTGGTTATTGGAGTATTAAGTCCGTACCTGAAGCCAGAAAAGAAGGGCAAATGCAAGTAGTGTGGGATGGAAGAGGTAGCGGTTACAAACGATTGCCAAAGGCTGAGGAACTTGTACTTTCATCAGATGCTGCTTATCTGCATTATATATCCAACGAAACTGTGGAGGGATTGCAGTTTTCCTATCTACCAGGCATATCTGATGTACCGTTAATTTGCGATATGTCTTCAGATTTTTTATCTCAACCTGTACCGATTGAGCGTTACGCTTTGATCTACGCTCACGCACAAAAAAACCTGGGACCAGCAGGTGTAACAGTCGTGTTAATTCGAGATGATATGGTAGACAGAATTCCGCCCGATTTACACACTATGTTAGATTACCGTACTCATATCAAAAGTAAATCAATTTACAATACGCCGCCAGTATTTGCACTATATGTAATCATGCTGGTCACTCGTTGGCTGCGAAAAGATATTGGTGGACTAGCAGCAATGGCAGAGATTAACCAGTCCAAAGCCTCGACTCTTTATAAAGTCATTGATAGCAGCGAATTTTATCGAAGTCATGCGGTTAGGGAGAATCGGTCCCTGATGAATGTTGCATTCCGATTAGCCGACCCCGATTTAGATCCTTTATTTCTCAAAACCGCAGTGGAAAACGGATTTTATGGATTAGACGGTCATCGTTCAATTGGAGGTTTGCGAGCATCACTCTATAATGCAGTCACTCAATCTGGAGTGGACGCTCTAGCTGCATTTATGCTAGACTTCCAGCAACGTTACGGTTAAGGCATTTCTGGAGGAAGCCAGCAATCACAGAACAATTACTTTAATTATTTCAATTACAAAAAAATATGGATCGCGATTTATTTTTACCATATTCAGAGCAGAAAGCAACTTTAGTTAACTTGTTACGTTATCGGGCCCAACAACAACCAGAACGAGTACCGTATACCTTTTTAGTAGATGGAGAAAAAGAAAAAGTTAGCTTCACTTATGAAAAATTAGACCAAAAAGCACGCGCCATTGCAGCATTGCTTCAAAGCATGAAAGCTTTTAAAGAAAGAGTGCTGCTTCTGTATCCGCCCGGACTGGAATTTATTGCTGCTTTTTTCGGAGGTTTATATGCAGGTGTAACTGTTGTACCTGTGTATCCACCGCGAGGTAAACAGCGGATGACAAGATTGCAAGCTATTGCACAAGACGCACAAGCAACTTTTGCACTCACCACCTCATCTGTAATTACTAAATTGGGAGAAAAATTTAAAGAAGAACCAGAATTAGCAGCCCTGCAATGTATAGCAACTGATGAAATTGCCAACGATTTGGCGGATGATTGGTTTTTTCCTGAGATTGCTAACAACTCACTGGCACTTCTCCAATACACATCTGGTACGACAGGAAACCCAAAAGGAGTGATGGTGAATCATGAAAATCTACTCTATAATTCGGCTTTAATTTATCAAGCTTTTGAGCATACATCTAACAGTCGAGGTGTAATTTGGCTGCCTCCTTATCACGATATGGGATTGATTGGTGGAGTGTTACAGCCTGTATATGGTAATTGCTCAGTTACTCTGATGTCGCCAGAGAGTTTCTTACAACAACCCTTTCGTTGGTTAAAAGCGATTTCCGACTATCAAGCCACTACCAGTGGCGGGCCTAATTTTGCTTACGATCTGTGTATTGACAAGATTACTCCCGAACAACGCCAACAGCTTGATTTGAGTAGTTGGGAAGTTGCTTTCAATGGTGCTGAACCTCTAAGGGCAGAAACTCTAGAGAAGTTTTCAGAAACTTTTGCAGATTGTGGCTTTAGAAAAAATGCTTTTTACCCTTGCTATGGAATGGCGGAAACGACTTTAATTGTATCTGGGGGTTGGAAAAAAGAGCCACCAGTGATTCGCTTTGTGCAAGAGCAAGCTTTGAAGCAGAATCTCATTGTAACTACTACAAACGAAGACGAAGATGCCAGGGCGATTGTTGGTGTTGGTCACAGCACACCTCACCAAAAAATTGTCATTGTTCGCCCAGAATCATTAACTCTTTGTCTGGATGGAGAAATCGGGGAAATTTGGGTTGCAGGGCCGAGTGTAGCTGGCGGCTATTGGAGAAAACCTGAAGAGACGCAACAAACATTCAATGCCCAATTACAGGACACAAAAGAAGGGCCGTTTCTACGCAGTGGAGATTTAGGATTTCTACTTGATGGCGAACTGTTTATCACAGGTCGCATCAAAGACATGATAATTATTCGCGGACAAAATCATTATCCCCAGGATATTGAATTGACAGTCGAGAATAGCCACCCAGCATTACGATCTAATGGTGGGGCAGCATTTACTGTAGAGATAGAAGGTGTTGAACAGCTAGTTATTGTTCAAGAAGTAGAGCGTACTTACTTACGTCAGTTGGATGTAGATGAAGTTGTTAAGTCAATTCGTCAGGCAGTGTCAGAACAGCACCAATTACAAGTATATGCTATTGCCCTGTTAAAAACAGCAAGTATCCCAAAAACTTCTAGTGGCAAGATTCAGCGCCTTGGTTGTCGAGTTGGATTTCTCAATAAAAGTTTGGATGTAGTCGGCAACTGGACTGCAAATCTTCAACAAACCGACTTACAACAACTTCAGATAGAAGTAGAAAAATTTTCGGAACCCTTACAAAATTCAGATGTTAATCTGTCTGAGGGCGATGGGCAATCATTAAAACCGACTTTTACAGAAAAAGAAATCCAAGCTTGGCTAATTTCTCATCTTGCTATGTACTTGAAAATACCTCCTGATGAAGTAGATATTCAAGAGTCTTTTGCAGCATACGGTTTAGATTCAGCAGTGGCGGTCAGCATGACAAGTGAATTAGCCGAATGGATTGGCTACGAGCTAGGGTTGACTCTTTTGTGGGAGTACCCCACCATCGAAACCTTAGCGCAGTATTTAGTAGTGGAATATAGCAATCCTATTTGAGTTCTGAAGACAGTGAACAAGGAGGACAAGTAAGAGGTGTTTGTAACTAACTTGGGATTGTTGTATGAATCAAATTGTGAATGAGTTACTTGACAAGGTTCAGCAGCATAAAGGAAACAAGGTTTCTATTCTCAGGATCAAGCATTTCCCGATTACCTTCAAGCAAACGAACGTAAAATAATCCAACACAAAATGTTTTACCAACCTAGTGATTTCAAATTTACAAAGAGCCTAGAATCAAACTGGCTGCTCATCCAAGATGAGTTAAATAGACTGGAAGAAAGTAATTCTTTGCCTTGGCAAAAAGAGTTTCTTTATAATAAAGGCTGGGATATTTTTAGTTTGCATTCTTTTGGGAAAAAAGTAGAGAATAACTGCCGCTTGTGTCCAGAAACAACAAAATTAGTAGAATCTATTCCTGGAATGACGACGGCGACTTTTTCTTCTCTTGCACCTGGAACTCACATTGCTCCTCATAAGGGATATATAAACACTGTACTCCGTTGTCATTTGGGTTTAATTGTGCCTAATGACTGTTGGATACGGGTGGGGAATGAAACGAAAACCTGGGAAGCCGGCAAGTGTTTAGTTTTTGATGATACCTTTGAGCATGAAGTTTTGAATCGCAGCAATACCGCCAGAATAATTTTATTAATCGATTTTAAAAAGGCCTAATTTTACATGAAAAAAGAACCGACTAATCCTAACACCACTGAAGAAATAGACTCAATAAGAAGAGTCAATTTCAATCTTTTTGATCCTAAGTTTAACGCTAATCCTTATCCTACTTACCATCGCCTCCGAAACGAAGATCCGGTACATAGATACTTTGTTGGAGGTGATTGGATCGTTACTCGCTATGCTGATGTCAAAGCAGTTTTAAAAAGTGGTTGTGTTCGTACTGATGATAGACCAAAATCAATACAAGAAAGAAACAAATATTTTGTACACAAGGAAAACAATCTAGATACTCTTGCTTATACCACCAGCCGATTTTTATTTTATATGAACCCGCCAGATCATACCAGATTGCGTGGGTTGGTGGGTAAAGGTTTTTCTTCTGCAGTTGTTGAGCGCATGCGTCCCCATATTCAGGAAATTGTGGATGAATTGCTTGACAAAGTTCGGCACAAGGGGAGTATGGACATTGTTGCCGAGCTTGCCAGTCCGCTTTCTGTAAGTGTAATTAGTAAGCTGTTGGGGATACCAAAAGAAGCTCAACAACAACTTCATCAGTGGACTAATGTTTTATCGCGTATTTTAGACCCACTGGTGTCACTAAAAGAATATGAAGCGATGAATCAAGCTACAGAAGAGATTCAGGAATATTTACGTACTCTCATTGCCGCTCGAGAAAAAGCTCCACAAGAAGACCTCATTAGTAATTTGATTGCAGCTAAAGAGCAAAGTGACAGGCTAAGTCAAAAAGAACTGCTAGCAATTTGCACGTTGTTATTTGGAGCAGGTGAAGAAACTACAGGGAATACGATCGGCAATGGAATGCTGGCATTGCTACAACACCCTAACCAAATGGGACAACTTAAAAGAGAACCGACAATGATTCAGAGTGCTGTAGAAGAATTAATTCGTTACGATAGTGCAATTCAGATGCTAACTCGTATTGCTACTGATAATTTAGAAATAGGGAACCAAACAATTAAAGCTGGCGAAAAAATAGTTCTTTGTTTAGGAGCTGCTAATCGAGATCCAGCCCAATTTTCAAACCCAGACGAGTTAAATATTAATCGAGAACAAAATCACCACCTAGCTTTTGCTGATAGTATTCATTATTGCTTGGGAGCCGCACTAGCAAGGGTGGAAACTCAAGTTGCCATTAATACATTGATTCAAAGGTTTCCTGATTTAAAGTTAGCTTCAAATAAACAGGAGTGGAAAAAGAGTATAGTCATACGCGGCTTGAAATCTCTGAGCGTAAGTTTTACGAATTAAGTAACTTATATCAACTTGGATAATTATAGGAGATAGGTAAATGGAACCAACTGCCGATACAAACGAAGAGATTATTAGTTCATCTAAAAGTCAAAAATTAGGGATTGCAAAAGCTCTTAAATTTAATCCTTATGACCCAAAGTTTCAGGCAAATCCTTATCCCCTCTACCACCAACTCCGCTCTGTTGAGCCAATACACCAGAGCTTCCCTGGTATGTGGGTAATTACTCGTTATGCTGATGCTAAGGCAGTTTTGCGCGATCCTCGCTTTTGTGTTAATAAAATGCAAAAAAATGTTAAACACAAGAGCCATTCTCTCGATCAAAGGGATTTCAATACACTTGCACAAGCCATTGACAAATGGTTAATATATTTAGACCCGCCTGAGCATACTAGGTTGCGAGGTTTAATTAGTAAAGCTTTTTCTTCTACAAGCGTCAATATTCTGCGTCCCCAAATTCAAAAAATTGCCGATGAATTGATTAGCAAGGTTCGGCACAAGGGTTTCATGGATATTATATCGGATTTTGCTTGCCCATTACCCTGTAACGTCATTGCCGCAATTCTGGGAATACCTGTTGAAGATTGGTTTAAGGCGTATCATTGGTCTGATGAACTGTCTAATATTTTAGATCCGCTTAGCTCTGTGCAAGGCTATGAGCAGATGAATAAAGTGGCGATGGAATTTACGGATTACTTTAAGACCTTGATTGCACAACGACAAAAAAGCCCGCAACAGGATTTGCTGAGTGCATTGATTGCTGTTAAAGAACAGGATAATAAGCTAAGTGAAGAAGAAATTATATCGGTCTGTATGCTACTGTTCCTAACTGGTGAAGAAACGACAGTCAATCTTATCGGTAACGGTATGCTTGCTCTGTTAAGTCACCCAGAGCAAATGCAACAGATTAAGACACAACCAATGCTTATTCAAAGTGCTGTGGAAGAAATTTTGCGTTATGATAGCCCAATCCAAATCACCACACGAGTAGCAACTGAAGACGTTGTTCTAGATGGTGTAACAGTTCGATGTGGCGAGAAAGTTTTGGTTGTTTTGGGAGCTGCAAATCGCGATCCCGCACAATTTCCCGATCCCGATAGCTTTGATATTACACGAGCTAATAATAATCACCTAGCTTTTGCCGATGGTATTCATTATTGTTTGGGTGCAGTATTGACGCGGATTGAAGGTGAAATTGCTATTAATGCTCTTATACAACAATTGCCTGATTTACAATTATCACAAGATCGGGTTGAGTGGCGAAAAAAGGTTGCTTTTCGTAGCCTTAAGGCTCTCCCAATTATTTTTAGCTCATGAATTTAAATATATAGGAACCGCCTTGGCGGTACAGATTAAGTTTAGACGATCGCACCGAGTAGGTTGAGTCGAGGAAGGCTATTATGCCTCGCCCCTCTTAGCGGGACTTAAACGAAAATCAAAAGCCAATAAAGGTGTTGCTGAATACAGGTATGAATTCAAGATTTCAGAAGTTTTATAAGCCAAGTCGGGTGAGTTTTGTAACTTCCGAAAAAAGTTGATTCATACCGTGAATCAGCAAGGTCAAAAGGATATCCAAAATTCCAGAAAGATTGCGGCTCTGTTGAGTATAAGTCAACCGTATGGAAACTTGCGTCAGACCCAAAATCAATCAATTTTACAGACAAAAAAGGGATTGGATGGTTAAAACCCAAAGAAACACGCGATTTGCATTCTTATAGTCATTTCAAATAAAAAAGAGACACTATTGAGCGCAGTAGGCACAGATGAGTTCATCTAAAGATGTGCCAGGAGGAGCATACATTCTGGCTCGTTTTAAGGCACTAAAATCGTGTTCAATATCGTTCAGGTCGGGAGAATATTTTGGGAGAAAAAGAACTTGATGCTCCGTTTCTTCTACCAGTTCTCGAATAGCTGTTTTTCGATGAATCGGTGCATTATCCATGATTAAGATAGAGGGCCTTGTCAAAGAGGGTAATAAATATAAAGATAACCACCCTTCAAAACCTTCTGCATTGAGGCTGCCCGTAAAAACCATTGGGGCAATTAAGTCCTTTTTTCTTTTCAATCGAACGGCTACTAGATTTTCTCTTTTCCCCCGTTTTCCTGACTTTTCACCCCAGATTTTTTTGCCTTTTTTTGACCAGCCTAATGCACAATCTTGAAAGTCTTCAAATCCTGACTCATCAATAAAAACCAGACTTTGACTTCCCGATACTTTAATTAATTCTCTCAGATATCTGTAGTATTTTATTCTTGATTCTCGGTTTCTTTCCTGATAACGAAGTTGTTTTTTTTCGAGTAATTTTCATTTCTTTAAGAGCATAAGATATGGCACTTGGTCTGACCCCAAACTTCTTTGCTCTGTCGATTAAGCTGGCATCTGGGTTCTCTTTTACATCATTTTATAAGGCTTGCCAATCTAGCTTTCTCTTACGTCTTTTTACCTTGGTAGCTCTAAGGTCTGTCCGACCCAGCCACCGATATATCGTTGCTCTTCCTACTTGAAAAAGTCCGGTTGCTTGAGCGATACGACCGCCATTTTCTACATAATCCACTACTCTTTTTCTCAAATCAATACTGTAAGACATTTTCCTAGCGGTTTCACTATTTTTATTAATTTTACCTCATTTTTAAGTAGTCTCATACTTATTTGAAATGACTATACTCCTCCAGTCAAATAAAACGGGTGAGATTGGTAAAAGGTGCAGATGGTGTATATGTGCAATTCTGTATTGATGTTAACAAACAGAAAAACACAGAACCCTCTGGCAATACCCTCGGCTTAGACATCGGTTTGAAGGAATATTACACTGATTTAAACGGAATTACGGTTGAAAATCCTAAATTCCTGCTTTTTTGCTCTATTTATGCTTGTTTTTGAGCCTGCAAACCCTCAGATTGAACAATTAAATTCATCAGTTGTTCGTAGTTCATACCTAGCAACCTTTGAGTTTCATAGGGATGCTTATCAATATATTCCTGAAGCTGACTCATATGTATTTTAATCGGTAAAGTCCTATTTTATAATATCGGCGATCGCGCTACCAATTTTTATTTCCCAGATGTCTATTAGACAATTCCTAAGTTGCACACTCCAAAACAGTAATCAGATTGTAATAGGGGACTGCACATAAACTGTAGGGTCTTCCATAGTAAAGACAATCCCATGAATCGAGAGAGATTTGGAAATTTGAGCGCTTGCCAACTCTAGCAGACGTTTACGCACTTCAATCGCATTATCTTGAGAACCTAAAATTGCAAAACTAACCCTTAATTTTTTTCCTGTTTCATCAGCCTGAGAGATAGTTGTGCTCTTAGTATCAATCCCTGATAAGTAAGCGGTTTTTTCCATTATCACTTGTTGGACTAGGGCATATTCTCGTTCCCCTAAAACACTAGGAAAGTCCATATACAATAACACCATTATTTTTTTGGCAAGAGTAACGTTTTCAATTTCTACACTTACAAGGATGGAATTGGGCATCACAATAATTGTGCCAGTACCAAGGGAACGAATTTTCGTCGATCGCAAACCAATACTTTCTACTTTCCCTAATTCTCCACCTGGTAAGCGGATGTAGTCACCAGTAACAAACGGACGATCTAGATATAGAACTAAAGTCGCAATCAGTTGTTCGAGAATTTTTTGAGCAGCAAAGGCGACGGCTAAACCGACCAACCCCAAACTTGCCACCAATCCAATCAAGTCAAATTTGAGGCTGCTGGCAAAGGCAACTAAAGCTGCAATAAAGATTAAGATATTAATAATGGTCTCAAACACTAGAATGGCATCATCACTACTAGGGCTAAAATAACCGCCAAACTTGAATCCGTAGGTACGCAGGTAGCGGGTAGTTAGTTTTACTGATAACAAATATAAGCTGCCAATAAAAAATAGACTGACAATCGGCTTTAGGAGATTGTAAACGACTGGTGCTAATGGTTCTAATAAGCTCAAAGACCAACTGATAGAAATACTGAGAAATGCAAATTCCAAAAGGCGATCGCTCGGTTGAAAAATTTCTCTATAGATATTTTCTATGGCGTGGGGAGCTAATTTATTAATCGCTAATTTTACTAAGTCTGTAGCGTAGTGGCTAAATACAAAAGAGCCTCCTAATGCTCCAAAAAATATAAGCCACTCGGGCTGAGAGAAGGGGGAAAACAACTGATAGCGCAGACTGCGTAAGATTGGAAACCAGTCAGAACTGACAATGGCGATCGCCCCCCAGCTAAAAATAAAAAAAATCTTGCTGAAAATTCCTATTTTAAACTTAAATATTCTGGCGGCTATTCCGAACAAAAGCCGCACTACGATCAGCGCTGCGATTGCGCTCAAAATCCATACACTTCTCTGCCAAATATATTTGGGAGTGCGTTCTTTTTTAGCTTTGGCGATCGCTGCTTCTAGAAGAGCCCGCCATTGATTAGCTTGTTGAGATGGAGAAAACCCTGGCAGAACATCATTTGCTGTAACGGTGAGAAGGTAATTATTATTTAAGGAAATAGAAGTAGCGCCGCTACTATCATCATTCCGCACATCAAAAGTTATGGGTCGATCGCTAGCGATCGCCTCAGCTAGCACATTATTAGCAAATTGGGTGCGCTGCCTTGCGCGAAAATTATCCACAGCTTGCAAATTAAAAAGTGGGATGCCATCAACGACCACAGGAGCCCCAGTATCGCGAAAACCTTGAGCAACCCCCATCGGAGCGAGCACTAGCAACCAACCCGCTAGAAATAAGGCAATCAGAGGAATTGCACGTTTAGATACTTGTTTAAATAGCGATTGGGGCATCCACATAAATCGTTGGTTGGTCAAGGATAAAAGAAATATTATGCTTTTGCAGTTGCTTTGTAATTTGTTGGGTAGCCAAATCTAGCAATTGCCGTCTCAGATCCATTGATAACTCATTAGAACCGAGAATAAAAAAGGAAATTTGGGCATGATTGTCACTAAAAGAAACCTCCGTGCTACGCCAGTCTAAACCAAAAATGTCTGTAGTGCTTTCCATTACGGTTTGGCGGACCAGTGCTTGCTCGTTGGCAGATAGCGGTTTAGGAAACTCAAGCATCATTACAGACATGACTTTCTTTGCACCTGAAAAATTCTCAATGGTGGCTTGAGTGAGCGCATTATTCGGAATAATAGTGAGAGTGCCTTTACCAGAGGTGCGAATTTTGGTTGACCTTAAACCAATACTTTCTACTCGTCCAAAAGTACCTTGTTTGCCCTGGGGTCCATCGGATAAGCCGATATAGTCGCCCACAGTAAAAGGACGGTCAAGATTTAAGACTATCCCTCCCAAAAATTGTTCTAAAGTTTTTTGAGCGGCAAAGGCAATGGCAATACCTCCAATCCCCAAACTGGCAAGTATGCCCACAACGTTGATGTTATGGCTAATACAAAAAACTAAAATTAACGTTACAGCAAGCGCAAAGTCTCCCACATACCGAAGTAAGAAGATAGACTCGCCTTTAACTTTGGGGTTTGACTCAAAAGTTACTCCTAAAATTGTGGTATTAAAAAACTCTCTAAATAGTCTTGACAGCATCCATCCGCTAAGTATAGTGATGGCCATACTCAGGCAAAATTCGATGAAGCTCAGCCATTCCCTTTGAGGGATTAGAAGTAACATTACTTCCATTGCTGATAGAGTTAGTAACACCAAAACTAGATTTTTTGAGGCAACCACTACACGAATATAAGTCTGCGTTGAGAAGTGTGGAGTCAACCAACTTAAGGGTAATCTTAAGATGGAAATGAGCGCCATTACCCCTAATACCGTCACCCCTCCTGCTAGAAAAATAGAGCTAATTTGCCCTAAGCGATCGCCATTATTTAAAGCTAGTTCTGAGGCTTGAGAAAGCCCATTAATTGTTTCTGTCATAGCAAAGTTAAATCATTTAAGTTTCTGGTTGATTCAAAGTTGGAATCTCCCGCAAGGCTTGTATGCTGCATTGTTAGCCCTTGCACAAATACCGAAAATGCCACCGCCCAGCGAATGTAAAATGCCGCTATATTGCCTTCTCTGCTTCCGCAATTACTTTGAACGCAGTTGTTTTGATTGGGATGTGGGTGGGTAAGACAACTTTAAGCTGCATTTCTGACTGCCTTTCTGATTGCATAGAAGTTAGGATTTTTTGTCCGAGTTTCGGAATTTAGATCCCCCCAGAGCCTCCCTTAAAAAGGAGAATAGATTCTTCCCCCTTTTTAAGGGGGGCTATTTTCTGCTTTTACGGCTTCATCAATTGAGCCGATCGTGTAGGGGAATTTTTCGGGTGTATCCGCAAACTCATCATTGAGGATGCGATCGCATCCTTCTGAGTTATCTTCTAATTCTACTATTTTACCTGTCAAACCCGTAAACTGGTTCGTTGATCTGTCCGAAGACCAAGACTGCATTTTTGACAACCCCCGTTGCTGCCATTTCTTGATAGCGATCGAGGGCTGGCTCAGCATGGATCGATCGCCATTCACCACCTGCTTACGGCTCTTTGCGATCGATTGCTTCGCCAAAAAAGAAGCCAAATAAGTTTAACATTCTCCCCAAGAGCCGATCGCCTACGGGAACTTGTAACGGTTGCTGCAGATCGCTCACAATCTCGCCGCGTGTCACCCCTGCAGTCGAAGATCGACACCCCGCACAACCTCAGCACTGAGATGGGAAACCACCTCGATCGCAATATTTCCTGCTTTTCCTGCTTGTAACTGAGTATGGATTTCTGGCAACCGTTGGGGGAAATAGATGTCAATCATGCTGCTGGGTACGGAGAGGACATAACCGAGATTTTGTTCTTGGTGATGATTTGAGTGGGAGGATGATTTAACAATGGTTTCCATTTAGATTCGACCTATCTATAGCAATCCTCGCATCATTTGTGAATCTCTTACTCCCTCCTCTTGGGTTCGGGGAGGGTTGGGGTGGGGTAAAAAATTTACGACTCATGCAAGAATTGCTATATACAAATTTTTTTCAGATTTACCAAGTGCGATTATTTCCAATTTTGCCACGAACTATTGAAAATAGAAGTACCCGGAAATGCGATCGGATTCTTATTTTGCTGCAACCGCAACTGCAACACTTCCAAGTTCGGTTCGCGGGATGGCAATTCGTCCACTAATTCATAAGGTAAAATCCCCTTTTCTAGGGAAAAAGCAGCGGTCATTCCCGCCGCCGCACCGGCCGACCATTCAAAAGAATGCACTCGATAAGCAGCGGCTGCCGTGTGGCTGGTAGCAATACTTTTACCCGCCACTAACATATTGTCAATCTTTTGAGGAATCATTGCCCGCAGCGGAATTTGGAAGGGATAAGCTTGCCCTTGACCTTTGCGAGTGCCTTCCCGTTCGGTATTTCCCGGTGCTTCCGGCGGGCTGTTGGTCATGCAGGGGTGAAAGTCGATCGCATAATGACCGATACCTACAGAATCAGGATAAATCGTAGCGCGCGATCGCGATTTTGTATCCTCAACAGATTGACTTCCCACGGCCAAAGCCGGCGCGTTCAAACCGCCCACAGCCAACCACAAATTGCGATACTCTTCCTCCGACAAATTCTGGCGGTAAAAATCAGCCTTAAAGTCAGTGCGAGACATATCAACTTCCCACACCGTAAAACCTTGAGGCTGATTGAAACTCGGCCGCCCTATAATGCGCCTGCCCTCGCGCATATAAGGATATTTAGAAAGTCCGTGAACCGTCCCCATCGGCGAATCCAACCCGCTCAAAAAACGATTGTTTGGATTAGGCTTTTTGACTCCCTCTCCTAGCTGCGAGTCAGTAGTTCCTGTTACCAACCAGTAGAAAAATCCTTTGGCATTTTCCTCCCCCTTTCGCAAAGTTTCCGTTCGCAAACCGCCCATCCATCCCCCCGGTTGCAGTTGACCGGACTCTTGCAACTGCTCGCGAGAATAAATTAAATTATCCCGGGCAGAACCGGGACGATAGTCATTCCCCCAAGTCCAGTTTTGCATCGAAATATCCCCCGGATAAATTGGGAATTGTTTCGGGTCTGAAGGTCGCTTTTCATCCGGTCTCATGCTCCTGATTTGGCGGTAGGTGAAAACTAAGGGAAAGCTGGCCAATCTCTGCAATTCGTAGCTGTAGTAAGGAGCGTATTGTTGATAAAAAGACGGCAGTTGATGCTGCTGCGGTTCCTTCGTTGCCTGCATCGCAAAGGTGTAGGTAAAACCTTGGGTGCAGTAAGCGTCGCCGGTGGGGCTGGGGGAGGAAGGTTCGAGAGGGGAACGCGGGTCAATTCCGAGGCGGTAGGGTACATCGGCAAGTCCGATCAATTCGCCTGTTTCGGTGGCATCTACAACGTACCAATCAGCACCCCCCCTAGCCCCCCCTTGTAAAGGGGAACTGGTAGAATTCCCCCCTTGTAAAGGGGAACTGGTGGAATTCCCCCCCCTTGCCAAGGGGGGGTTAGGGGGGGTCTGAGATTTAGGAATAAACTGAATAATAGTTTTGTTAAAGCGCGGAGAATTTTCGTAGCGATAGGCATCTTCGATAGTCTGAGAAAGAGTTTCGGTGTTGAGTGGTGGGGTGTTGGCGGCCGGTTTGTGTTGAATGGCGATCGCACTTTTAATTTGTTGACCTCCAACTGTATTCCCCGCCACAGCAGGAGTAATTGCTAGTTCTTTAATAACTGTATTCGGAAACCATTTCAGCGTGCCTTTGCCTTTTTTAGCGGCCTCCTGCAAGATGTTGAATAGAATTTTGTGACCGTCGTAGGGCATGAAACACGAATAGCTAACCCAACAGCCTCCGGGATTTAGCCGGCCGTAATGTTGCTCGATCCGCCGCCGCAATTCTAGGTAGCCGCGGGGGTAAAATAAGAGCGATCGCTGAGTATCTCTTTCATCGAGTGCGGAAGTTCCCTGAGAGGAAATTTGACCGCCTACCCAGTCAGTAATTTCTGTGAGGCAAACTGTGCGCCCCGCCAGCAAACCTTCGTAAGCGGTAGCAGCGCCTGCAAGCCCGCCGCCTGCTACTAGAATGTCGCAAGTTTCTGCAGAGTCGGGATTGCGGGGAGGTTCGGCAAATACTGGCGAAATGCTGCCCATCGCGGAAATGATGCCGAGGGTGAGGCTAAGGATCGATCGACCTTTGAGCAAAAATAGATACTGTCGAAGTTTCATCGGAGATTGTGGAATTAATTTTGACATAGCGCGAAAAACACTCATCCCATCTAAATGTTTATTTTGCAGTATACTGGTATTTCGCGGTGTTGTCAGGGAAAACTTTTTAGATAAGAGGCATTAATACCAGTAACAACTATTGAACAGCCGGATCTACCTTATGCTCAAAATTGTCAAATTTTTTAGGTCATTGATTCCTTTTGAGAGTTTAACAATTACCACCAGTTTAACTTTTTCGGAAGTTTTACGCAGGTTGGACGAAGTTGTCACTACTCCAAAACTTTTTAGAGTAACTCTACCCTTTGCCCCACCACCTGCAAAACCCTATGAAGGAACAGTTTCTGGCAAAAAATTCAAAATCAATCGCATCATCATCGGTCGCAATTCATTTATTCCCATTATAGAAGGAGATATACATCCTCAAAAGTTCGGTTGTTATATAAAAATTCGGATGAGTTTACATAAAATAGTTCTAGGATTTATGATTCTTTGGCTGTGGACAACGGGCAGTATTGGAATGTTTGCTTTATTTGCTTGGTTAGTCGAACCATCCGTGGGAGCCATATTTTTACCAATTTTAGGAATGTTTATTTTTGGCTGGCTTTTGTGCTTGATTCCATTTAAGATAGAAGCAAAAGCAGCTATAAAATTTTTGTCTATTTTGTTAACATAAAGTAATTCATCACGACAATATTTTAGCTGTATTGTTAAAAACAATCTGGCTTCATCGACGGTAAAAAAATCAATTTTCCGGGATTACCCATGCGTCAAAACCAACTCAAACAAAAAATTAAACAAGGCGAAACAGTCCTCGGTTTATTTATGAACTGCGCTTATCCCGCATTCATGGAAATCTGCGGTCACGCTGGATTTGATTTTGCCGTCATCGACATGGAACACGGCCCCCTGCACCCGCTTGCTGCTGAAGATTTGTGTCGCGCCGCCGACTGCACCGGAATTGCACCGATTGTTCGCGTCCGCAAAAACGACGGGCCGCAAATTCAACGAGCTCTCGACATCGGCAGTGCAGGCGTTCAAGTACCTCAAATTGAAAGCAAAATTGATGCTGAAACCGCTGTCAAAAGCGCTAAATACAGTCCTCTGGGCACGCGAGGCCTTTCTTTCGCTACGCGGGCCGGACTTTACACCGCCGCAGGTACAAATATCACCGACAAACTCAACGAAGAATCCTTAGTTGTGATTCATGTCGAAGGTAAAGGCGGCATCGACAACCTGGCAGAAATTGTGACTGTGCCAGAGGTGGACGTGATTTTTCTAGGGCCTTACGATCTGTCACAGTCGATCGGCATTCCCGGCCAAGTCCGCGATCCCCGAGTCATCGACATGATGCAGGAGGCAGTGCAAACCATCCGCAAAGCAGGCAAAGCGGCCGGTACTTTTGCCGAAAACCCGGAAATCGCCCAGCAGTGGATTGATGCTGGCGTTCAGTACGTCGCGCTTGGGGTCGATGTTGCCGTTTTCCTGCGGGCCTGTCAGTCGCTGGTGAAAGCAGTCGATCGATTTTAGATTTTAGATTTTAGATTTTAGATTTGGGATTTTGGATTAAAAGAAGAACAAGCCCCCCACTTCATCTTGTCGTCTTTACGATATCTTTGCAATTTTTGTAAGGTCTTTTACGACACATATAAAAAACCTGCGCTAGAGTAGAAGCATACACCTCCTTAAGGCAAAATTAAGGAGGGGAGCAAGGCTTCAGGGAGAAAAATCTATGAAAACCGTATTAGAATCCATTCATTTGGATTATGCCTTCATGTTTACTTTTAAAAAAGTAAACTCGATTAAGCTAGAAGGTTTCAAGGAATTTTTTGACGATATGCCTGTCGATCCGTATGTGAAAGGTAAGTATCGTTCGAGAAGATTGTCGCGGTTTGCAGTCAGCGGAAATGAGTTAGTTAAGTTGCCTCACGGCTATTTGTATCAAAGCAAAACATACAATCCGCTAGTGGGCGATATCAGGCGGGAATTTGCCGAATTGGACGATCGGCTAATTGCCCTCGATAATTTCAAACAGATGATTTTTGCTTTTTTCGATTCCTGCAAAATTCACCCGGAAGCTGAAATCGGCATCCATCAAATCAGGACAACTTGTTCGCCAAACAATTTCGGCAACCCCGCACCGGAAGGCATTCACCAAGACGGCACTGACTTTATCGGGATTTTCTCAGTTGACAGAACTAATATTGTAGGCGGGGAAACGCATTTGTACTTGGCTAAAAAAGAGAAGCCTGTTTTTAATAAAATTCTGCATCCGGGAGAATTGCTGTTAGTTAACGACCACGAGTTTTTCCACTTTACTACGCCGATTAAACCGGAATCTGAAGGCGTGGGAACCAGGGATGTCTTTGTCCTGACTTCTCCGAGTTTGCTTTGCGATTGAGGATACAGTCCTGGACGCAGAAACCGAGTTTTTCCAAAAAACCCGGTTTCTCAAACTTCCTCTTGCTGCAATCCGCTATATCGCGTCTAAATCATTAGACCTCTTGCAAAAATCCTTTCATCAATTGATGGGACGGGCTCTTCGGCCCGTCCTAATTATTTTTGCAAGAGGTCTATTCATAAAAATGTGTAGGGGCGAGTTTTTCAAACAATATTTGGCTAAAATCGATAATCTAATAAACCCGCCCTATTTGACCTCGAATTTGAAATTGTGCCGGTAGTTAGCAGCAAAGAAACTCAGGAAGTTGTCGTTTCACTGCTCGATCGCTCGTAATTCATTCTGACGATATCGCTAGCATTTGACATAGGTAAAAGAGCAGCGAGCTACCAGTTAGCCCCAGAGAGTTGGGCGAAGTGAAACGTAGGGTTCGTTCCAAGGGTTCAACCTACAACTACAACCTAAACCCAGATCGAATTGTTGGGTTCCATCCCAACAGTGCCGCGATTTAACTACTGCAATCATTGCCATACATTTACATATGTAGTAAATCGTACAGAAGTAAGCTTTCTAATGTTTTAAGCTTCAGCGGTATTTCGCATACAGGATTATGCACACTACACAAGAACGATCGTGCAATTCTGCGTTTATATTGCCTCGAAACTGCACCTTTACTGAAACTGATTGGAAAGCCCTTGCGCCGTTTTGGTATCCGATCGCGTTCTCGCATGAAGTCACGGATCGACCGTTTGCAGCAAAGCTGCTCGATGAACGGCTCGTGCTGTTTCGACTTTCCGATAGCTCGATCGTTGCAGCACGGGATTTGTGTTTGCATCGCGGTGCTCCTCTGAGTTTGGGATGGGTTGAGAACGATGAACTCCAATGCAAATATCACGGCGTCTGCTACGACAAAAGCGGTCAATGCACGCGTATTCCCGCTCAACCGGATGCCGCAATTCCCGCTCGGCTGAAATTGACGACCTACGCTGTCACCGAACGCTATGGTTTAGTGTGGGTAAGGCTCGTGGATAACGGTTCAGTCCATTTTCCCTCCTTTAAGGAATGGAACGATCCAGACTATATTCAGGTTCTGCCAGCCAGCGTGGCGATCGAAGCTGCAGCAGGTCGTCAAGTCGAAGGCTTTCTGGATGTGAGTCATTTTGCGTTTGTTCACACCGAATCCTTTGGCGAGCGCGAAAATCCAGAAGTGCCAGATTATCCCGTTGAGCGACTGCCGCACGGGTTTCGCGCTGATTATGTCAGCACTGTGAGCAACTATCCGCACGGTCTAAAGCATCTGAGTCCGCCTGGGTTTAAGTGGCGTCGATTGTTTGAAGTGTGGCTGCCGTTCACAGCGAAGTTAACCGTTACCTTTCCGAACGGGCAGTTACACATCCTGAATGCTGCCTGTCCGGTTTCAGCCCGCAAAACGCGCTTGTTTGTGCCGATTTGCCGCAATTTTGACAAAGATGCACCGCTGCAAGACACGCTGGACTTTAACCATCAAGTGTTTGGCGAAGATAAGGACATTGTTGAGGAACAGTATCCCGAAGATTTACCCCTAGCGCTGCAAGATGAAGTCCACATTGCCGGGGATAAAAGCTCGATCGCGTATCGCAAAGGATTGGCGGCATTGGGTCTAGGACGATCTTTTACCGCCTAACTCCTATCTCAATTGAATTTCGGAGATCGAAACCATGAGCGCTGATTTAGAATTTCAAAAACCGATTCCGCCAAAGCAATCCTACACAGGTTGGCAAGCTGCACTGACAGAGTTCTTCCAGTTTGATTTCTACAGAACCAATTTCAAAACAGAGACGCTCGCGGGTATCACCACGTTCATGACGATGGGATACATCTTAGTCGTCAATCCGATCGTGCTGTCAAACGCGATTTTTCTACAACAGCCTGGAGATTTGTTTTCGCAACTGGCTGTGGCAACCGCTGTGGCGGCGGCAGTTGGAACCTTCTGCATGGCAATTTTAGCAAACTACCCGTTCGGGCTGGCGCCTGGAATGGGAACGAATGCCTTTTTTGCTTTCTCAGTTGTAATCGGACTGAAAATCGATTGGCGATTGGCGCTGTCGTGCGTGTTTGTTCAGGGGTTAATTTTTATGCTTCTGACGTTGACAGATGTACGTAAGTTATTGATCGCGGCAATTCCCAGGTCGCTCAAGCACGCAACCGCAGGTGGGATTGGCTTGTTTATTGCCTACATCGGGATGTCAGGAGATGTTGCCAATGGGGGAGCCGGATTGATTGTGGCAAATCCAGCGACAAAAACGGCGTTTGGCAGTTTAGCAGAACCGAACACGCTACTGGCTGTGGCGGGTTTAGCGATGACAGCCGGATTGGTGGTTCGGGGCGTCAGAGGTGCGTTACTATTTGGAATTTTTGGCACCGCAATTTGGGCTTGGCTGTTTAAGGTTTCACCTCCACCTCAAGGATTTTTTGCGCTGCCGGAACTGCCAAAAGACATTTTTGGTCAAGCATTTCTGGGAATTGCTAATCTGAACTCCGAGAATTTTATTGACTGGATTGCAGTGCTGTTTGTATTTCTGTTTGTTGATATTTTTGACACCATCGGGACGTTAACGGGTGTGGGAATGCGGGCAGGCTATATTGGCCCGGATGGCGAGTTGCCGCGTGCAAATAAAGCACTGATGGCAGATGCCATTGGCACCACAATCGCCCCGATCTTCGGTGCGTCGAGCGTGACGACTTATGTTGAATCCGTGGCAGGCGTTGCCGAAGGCGGTCGAACTGGATTTACCGCTTTAGTTGTGGCAGGATTATTTGCGGTGTCGCTGTTTTTTATTCCGGTGTTTAAAGCGATTCCGGCTTTTGCAACGACGCCGACGCTGGTCATTGTTGGCGCGATGATGTTGGCTGAGGTTAAAGAAATTCCCTGGGATGATATTTCGGAAGTGATTCCAGCGTTTCTAACGATATTCCTGATTCCATTGACTTATTCGATCGCGGAAGGGTTGTCGATCGGATTCATTGCCTATCCGATTGTGAAAACCTGCCAAGGTAGAGCCAAGGAAGTGTCTGGGGGAACTTGGATCGTGGCGGGCATCTTTGTTATTCGGTTCATCTTTATGTCGCTGCGGTTTCATCATTCAGCAGCCTGAGCAGGCTCAGGCGAGCGCCAACTGCTAGGTTTGAATTACTTATATCAAGTTCGATCGAACGAAGATAATATCATGTCCGGTCAATCAGTTATCACTTGAGTGCGAGCGTCTCGCTCACGAGCTAGAAGCTCGCACTAAACAATAAATATAAGCGATCGCTCGGACTTGATATAATAAATAGGCTTAGGAAAGGTTTTTGAGATTGTCAGTTTTCGGCGACTATTGTTGGTGAACTAGCCCCTACAAATTTGTCCGCGACTTTACCATGTAGTGGGGGCGGGCTTATCAAGATTATTGGTGGGTGGCAAAATCGATCGGTGAACCCGCCCCTACAGGAATCACGGTCGAGCGACCGGAAATAATATCACTTACCTGTTGTTTAGGCAACGCCGATAGTTTAATCTGCTTTGCAGCAGGCGAGTTCCCCCTGAATATAGGTTGCACGAACGGCTCGATCGTCGCCCATGATGATTAAACTAAAGGCACGATCGGCAAGTTCTTCCAGCGTTGTTGCGGGTGCTGCAGAATTGCGAAATGCCATGATCGGCGTCGATCGCAAGTCCAGCACCACAAAATCTGCTTCTTTACCCACCTCGAAATTGCCAATGCGATCGTCCAGACACAACGCTCTAGCGCTGCCCAGCGTAGCGAGAAACAATGCTTGAAATGCAGAGAGAGAGTATTGTCTCAGTTGCGCGACTTTGTACGCTTCATTTGCCGTTTGCAGCATCGAAAGACTCGTTCCTGCACCAACATCTGTGGCAAGCCCTACTTTAACCGGAACGTCGATCGACTTCGCTGTTTCAATATCGAACAACCCACTGCCTAAGAACAAATTTGACGTAGGACAGAATGCGATCGTGGATTTTGCTTCAGAGAGCCGTTGAAATTCTGCATTCGTCAGTTGTACGCCGTGTGCAAAGATCGATCGCTCTCCCACCAATCCAGCTCGATCGTACACATCGAGATAGCCTTTGCACTCGGGAAAAAGTTCTTTTACCCAAGCAACTTCATTAACGTTCTCTGATAGATGCGTGTGCAGATAAACATCAGGATACTCTTGCAACAGTTTCCCTGCTAGCTTCAGTTGTTCCGGGGTTGAAGTCGGTGCAAACCGAGGCGACACCGCGTATAACAATCGTTGATTGCGATGCCATTTTTCAATCAGCTTTTTGCTATCTTGATACGACTCTTGGGCCGTATCGGTCAGATATTTCGGTGCATTGCGATCCATCATCACTTTGCCCGCAATCATCCGCAGATTTCGACGGCTCGCTGCCTCAAAAAAAGCATCGACTGATGCTGAAAAAACCGCTGCTAAAACAACTGCCGTCGTGGTGCCGTTGCGTAATAGTTCATCAATAAAAATAGCTACAACCTGTTCGGCGTATTCTCGATCTTTAAACTTCAGTTCGGTTGGAAATGTATACTGATTCAACCAATCCAAAAGCTGTTTTCCGTAAGCAGCAATCATTCCAGTTTGGGAGAAATGCACGTGAATATCAATAAATCCAGGCATCAACAGCATTCCTGGGTATTCAGACACAGTGATGTCTGAGAACTGCTCTTTCAGGCGATCGTAAGCTCCAAAAGCTTTAACAATTCCGTTTTCTACAACCAGCAGACCGTCTGGAACATAGCGAACGCTTTGATTTTGGGCAACATAAAAAGGATCTTCCACAAAATCTAGAAAAGCACCGCGAAACGCTTTAATTGATCTTTTAGATACAGATAAATTTTTGTTAATTGCCATGTAAAAATTTGTTTGGTTTGGGAGGTTTGCTCAATCCTATTAAAATGATTGCTTGTAATGTCAGATTTGTAAGTTACATTTACTACCAAATTTTTCTTAATACTAATCTAATCGCATTATTACTGCCGCGACGCACCCTCCAGCTATGAGGTACGGTGCGTCGCTGGGAGAAAATCGAGTAGATTTAAAGATTGTCGATCGCGACGCACCGGCTCGGTATCTACTACGATCGGACTTTGATATCAATCCTCAGCATCGGGATCGATTCCCATTGCTCGCAGTCGATCGGCTAACTGGGCGGCTTTTCGCTCTGCTTGTTCGGCCCTTTGCCGTTCTTGTTCGGCTCTTTGCCGTTCTTGTTGAGCTCTAGCCCGCTCAATTTCAACTTGTTCGGAGCCAGTTAACAGCAAATTCCCCTGCGAATCCCACCACCGCAGCCAAAGCAGTTCTTGATTTTGATAGCTTCCCTGCCACAGTCCCAATTCTACATCTAGTACAGGAATGGGATAGTGACCGCGTTCGTTTGGCTCCATCCTTTGATACACAAAATCTATCAGGTGATAGACCTCTAAATTGCCCGTTTTCATTTCATAAATGCCGTAGTAAGGAATGCGGATAATTCTCTCGTACACCCAAAACTTACCGGGTTTAGTTGTTGTACCGTCAGCGGCCACAGTCAAGGGAGTACGATCGCGCTCTTCCTCTCCATTACCGCTAGCAAATTCTAAAGCAATGAACGGAGCCATGTGTTCCCGCCAAAGTACATAAGAACGGCGAAAACCGTCAAGTGTTGCGGGTACATTCGGCACGTAAAACCAATCCGGTGCTTCTGCACCTTTCTCTGGCGGGTCAGTTTCTCGCCAGTAAATGCCGCAATCTTGCCCGATCGCATATTGTCCGTCTGGATGCAGCCGCTCTACAACCGGCCCGATCGAATCTGTCAGAATGATGCTCTGAGGATGCTCCTGAAAATTTTTCACAAATGTACCGTCTTCGTCTGGCAATTGGGTATGATCGGGGAATGCAGGAGGCAGACCAGTAGCAGTTATTGTCTCGTTCATCGTCGTTTTCCTTGCAGTTATTGTTAATTGTACTGCGAAATTTTAGAGCAAGCTGAGTTGAGACTTTAGCTAATATTAGCTAATATGGAAAAGCGATCGTAAAAGGTAAGTCAGATGGTTGTCGCAATTTCTAAAGCAGGATTGGGTAAAGGTGCGGCTTTCCTGTCAAATGTGACATGGGAGACTTTGGAAAAGTTGGATGCAGATTTGGCGGAAACTGGGGCGCATTTAACTTATTTGGATGGGTGTTTAGAAATTATGGCTCCTTTTTCTGAGGAACATGAAGAATCTAGAAACACTTTAGGTCAGGTTTTAGAGATTTATATGCGGACGAAGGACATTCGTTTCTACGGGCGCGGTAGTACAACTATCGGGATGAAGGAGTTGGGTGCACGGAAGGAACCAGATGAGTCTTATTGTTTGGGTACGCGCAAGTCGGTTCCAGATTTGGCGATCGAAGTAACAGTGACGAGTGGTGGAATTGATACGCTGGAAATCTATCGTCGGGTGGGAGTGGAGGAGGTTTGGTTTTGGGAGGATGGGGTAATTTCGGTTTATTGCTTGCGTTCTACGGGGTATGAGTTGGTGAGTAAGAGCGAACTTTTGCCGGAGTTGGATTTGCGATCGATCGAGTTTTATTCGCGGATGGCGGATCAATATGATGCGGTGAATGCTTTTATGCGATCGATGTAGAAGTTGAGAAGTGCGATCGATGTTACAGTTTGATACTGCTAGGATTTGACTGGGATTGAATGTATTGTTGAAATACAGGATTGAGTAAAAATAGCGCTCCCACTCCTACTTGTACTTTTTCCAGTAAGCCGCGCCGCGCTAAAGATTGTATGGCTTGCCAAAATTCTGATTTAGATAACTCAATATCGGCAGGTGCTTGGGAAATATCTACCGCTTTATCTTGACTTGCTAACCAATGGCTCACCTTTTTTTCTGACTCCGATAAACGCTCTAAGTGAGATTCTAAAATGGTTTCTAAGTCACCTAAATAAATATCATTATTATTAATTAAAAACCGGGAAGCGCTACCGTCAAAGAATTCTAAAATTGTTGAAGCTATGATATTTAACCAGGAAGGATGACCTTGATAAAGGGCGAGCAAGTCTGACCATTTTTGCTCATCTGCTAATCCTTTTTCTCTGAGAATTTCTGCCGATTCTTCCCCTAACCCTTTGAGGTGTAAAGTTCGTGCAGGTCGGTTTAGTGCTTCTAAAGCAGTAAGTTCTCTGGGTTGTTCCCAACTGAGGAGGATTAAACAACTCTGATGAGAGGATGTGGCAATTTGTTTAAAAAATTTGCCATAGTCTTCATAGCCTGCTAAATATTGACCTGCTAATTGACTGCTTTTAAAAATATTTTGTACGTCATCAAGGATTACTAAACAGCGAGAAGATCGAAAATAATCGATGACTGTGGGTAATGGGGGTTGTGGCGATCGCCCAAAAAATTGCTTGAGTTCGGTTTGGAGGGTTGAAAGTGTGGGTGTGTCAGCGAGGCTTAACCAAATAATACAATCAAATTCGCTTTGAGTTTGTTCGATGAGTTTGAGGGCGATCGCACTTTTGCCAATTCCACTTAAGCCGTAGATGGTAATCAAGCGGGTGTGGGCTTGCAAAATCCATTGTTTCAGGGTGGAGAGTTCTGAAGTGCGATCGTAAAAGTAAGGGAGTTCGGGTGCGTCTGTTAAATCGATTATGGGCGATCGGGCTTGATTTTGGGGAAAATCTGGGGGTGAGGGCTGTTTAGCATCTTTTGGAGCTTGCCGATTTTCTCCACAGATATTGATAGAGCTATTGATATAACTACTAACTATCTCCAAAGATTTACCGTAATTATAAATATTAGATACTGCTTTATTTTTTAAAATAGAGATAACATTCGATTGTCTTATATTTTTGACTTCTAATACATCTGATAGAAGTTTCCATAATTCCCTAGCAGCTTGTTTGATGTGATCGTGGCTGCGTTTGGTATCTTTAGCTATTTCTGGGTACTTTTGACCTTGCCAAGTACCTTCTAATATAGCTTTTTGTAAAGAGTCCAGATGTTTTCCCGTCTTGGTGAATACTTGTTCTTCAGTCCATTGTAGAACCTCTTGAATGTCCATAGGTCAAACTGGGATGATTATTGAACCATCGCACTTTATCACACTTTTTCCTACTTTTGCAACTAAACCACACTTTTTTTACTAATTTAACATTAAAAAAAACTAAAAAATACACTTAATCATACTTTTATATATACTCAACAATAAATTTACTTGGTAAAATCAAGAAACGATATAACCAAACTCATCGAATTTTGTCAATTATCCAATAATCCATAAAAAATATGGTATGGTTTAACTGGTTTGCAAAATATACTTCTCAGGCAGAACATAAAATCACTGTTGAAGATGTGGCGCGGATAGTTGGCGAGTTCAATAAATGGTCGTCACGCATTCAGGGAATACCTGAAGTGTTAGAAGAAATAACCTTTGACGAGGCTATAAGTTATTTCCAGAGCGATCGTCCAGGAACTGCTAACCTAAAAAAAGGAGCAATTCTTCCTCGAATTCATCCCGAAGGGCAAATTTTAGCACAGGTATTTTTAGACGCAAGTAATCACCTGATTTGTCGTCCTAATGGAATACCTTATGGTCGTCAATTGGTTGCCAAAAAGCTAGACATAAAATTAAGTGATGTCTTGGGCGATCGAGAATTAATTGCTTTTGATTTAAAGGCTCACAACTCTGGTGGATATGAGTTTACGCTTCCTCAAGATATAGTATTAGATTTTGGTGAATGGTTGCGTAACGTTGTAAAAACACCGGAAATTCTACCAATAATCACCTATGAAGACACCATTAAATACTTTATTACCGATCGTCCTAACGATCCAAGAATAAAAAAAGGGGCAATTCTACGTCAACCTCATCCCCAAGGCTATCACTTAGCACAAGTATTTCTGGACAAAAATAATCAAGTAGTTCTTAGTCCAAACGGTGTCCCCTATGCTCGTCAGTTAGTAGCAAGGGAATTGGACGAGGAACTGTTGGAAATTTTTGGAAATAAAAAACTAATTATTGTGGAGTAAGCAGAAGAAAATGGACCCATTAACCATATTAATTTGGACTGCCGTATGGGCAGGAGTTTCTGCTGGTATTTATGCCACTGTTTATTTTGCAAACTTAACTGCTCAGATAATCTATGAGTGGTTTAGAA
This sequence comes from Microcoleus sp. F8-C3, assembly GCA_036704825.1. Taxonomy (GTDB): domain Bacteria; phylum Cyanobacteriota; class Cyanobacteriia; order Cyanobacteriales; family Microcoleaceae; genus Microcoleus. Next base: position 153,619 of record JAUBSN010000002.1, read on the forward strand.
AATTCGCCTATTTGCTGGTTGAAAATGACCGCCGCTCTTTTCAAAATAGAGAATATGTTGCTTTTACTGTTCAACAAGCAATGGCAAGTGGCGATTACAATGTAGTTGAAGGTATTTTTGATAACAAAAATCAAAAAGTTTATGATGCAAGAGTTATTCGCTCTGATTCGGTTGATACGACAATCAAGCAGGCTCATAGCTATGGAAGAAAAGAAGTTGCATTTTGGCAATAAAGTAAACTATGAACAAAAAAATTGCTAGTGCTGAATTTCCAGAAGAGATCCCATTAGTTTATTTTGCAGACTTAACAGTTCAAATAATAATTGGGTGGTTTAAAAAGTTCGATCATTTGCTGGTTGAAAACGATCCTCGTTCTTTTCAAGATAGAGACTATTTGGCTTTTACCATCTGGAAAAACATAGATAGTGGTAGTTACAAAATAGTTCTGGGGATATTTGATAACAAAAATCAAAAAGTTTGTGATGCCAGAGTCATTCAAGCTGGTTCTATTGACCCGAAAATTAAGCAGGCTCATAGCAATGGAAGAGTAGAAGTGGCAATTTGGCAATAATTCAGGAAACGTTATTACCTACCTACAATTAATATTTAGCAGAATATGAATCAAAGTCGCTCTATTTTGGTAGAGGGTATTCCCGATCGAGTACCAGAAGTTGCAGCACGTCTTTGTCAAAACAGACTTTTGAATGCAGTCAATAAGCTACTGGATGAAACTGGTATCGAAGAATTTCAGATTACTATTTTTACTGCATCAAAAATTGACAAAAACAATGAAAAACTAGCTACCAACAGTGCGGAAACTAATCAGAAAAAATCTGACAACGATTTGTTACCAGAAGAACGCGCTCAGAAGTATAAAGCCGGACAACCTTTATTTAGTTTTGAGCAATTAATTATTACTCAAGAAGTAGAGGATGAATTACTTTTAGCGGTTGATTTAATTGAGCTAGAGGCTAAAATTTTTGATGAGTGGGGTCTTAGGGAAATAGAACCTTTCCCTCGAACAGCTTTAAACTTTCACTGTCTCCCTGGAACTGGAAAGACATTAGCGGCACACGCAATTGCCTCGAAAATAAATCGACCGATTTTAGTGGCTAGTTATGCACAAATAGAAAGTATGTATCACGGCGAAGGGCCAAAAAATGTTGAGGCAATTTTTATAGCAGCAGAGCGAGAAGGGGCTTTATTATTTATAGATGAAGCTGACTCACTCCTATCAAAAAGACTCACCAATGTTAACCAAGGTTCAGAGCAAGCCATCAATTCCATGCGGAGTCAGTTGCTAATTTGTTTAGAGCGATTTCGCGGTGTTGTAATTTTTTCTACAAATTTAGTTGAGAACTATGATAAAGCCTTTGAAACACGGGTGCGTCATGTAAAATTTCCCATGCCCGATGAAAAATGTCGCCAGCAAATTTGGCGGCAACATCTCCCCCAAAAGCTGCCAGGAATCAAAAATCTATCTATAGAGAAACTTGCAAAAGTAGATGACGTTTGTGGTCGTGACATCAAAAATGCTGTTATTGATGCAGCTATGAGAGTTGCACGTCAAAGAAAAGAGGAGGTTGAACTCAGCGATTTACTTAAGTCAATAGAACACATTAAAACAACTCGCATTAATGTTAAACCTGCCTCAGAAAGACTTACATCAGAGGAAACTGAAGCAGTCAGAAAAAAAGTGCAAGCAGCTTTAAACGAGCAAAAAGAATAAGTTAATTATGAGTGATAACAGAGATTTAGAACGGAGAATTTTGAAAGCTCTGCAAAAACATCAGACAGGCAAGCTTAACAAAAGGAGATTGATAATTTTTTCACTAATCGCTGGTTTATTTGTGACAATTATTTTCAGCAAATGTCAAACTAATTCTCCTCGTTATCAGCAAACTTATCAGCCAAATAAAACAAATTATTCTTTTTTCAAGTTTCCGAGGAGTTTTTGTGGAGATAAAAGTGCAGGAGGGACAGGAACTTGGTATCCTGTTTATGTAGATTATAATGAATCGAATCTCAGGCAAATTCGCCAGTTGTACTGTTGTGATGCTGCTTACGATCCATCAGTCAATAAAATTATAGTTGCTTCATTTTATAATCCTTCTAAAGGGAATCAATTTGTAGCCCTACTTAAATCTAAAAACTTCCGCAGTGCTTATCTTGGTTATGGTCAGAGAATAACTATCTCTCGAACTCCCAATTCTAATAATTGTAGATAGTTATTATCAATTTAAAATTTTTAAATCTGTATTTATTGAGTTTTGCAATCATTGTTAGTATAATTTATTGAGATTGCGATCGCCCAAAAAATTCATGCCTGAGACTTAAACTTGGCCTTAGCCACTCGAAGTTTTTCCCAAGCAGCTTCGGTTCCTGGTCTTGGTGGTTGGGCGGCAATTCGGGCAATCAGATCGCGATTTTTTTCTTCATAATACAGTCGCAGTTCCTCAGCTTCCTTAAGCACCATTTGATACTCAGCTTCAACGGTGGCGCGATTTTCCTCAATATAAGCTAAAGCTGCGTTTATTTGTTCCTCTGTAAGGTCAAACAATCCCCTGATAAACTTAGGCGGATATTGAGCCGTCACATAGTCCATGATGTCGTAGATAGTGATGCGCGTACCTGCGATCGTCAGTCCTCTTTCTGTACGGATGATAGCTGTTTGTTCGTCGGATATGCTTGTCATGCCTCTAACCTCCTAGAAGTTATTTCTATATTATAATAATTATCAAAACTCTTGCCACAATCATTGGTTTTTGGTTGTTTACGCTCACCCTGAGAGTAAGGTGCGTCGCTCAGCGATTGTCAATTTTCATTTAGGATTTAAGGGCGGCGACTCACCCGGTTTCTGACTCCCCACAGACTCCAAGAAATCGGGTTTCTGCGATAATTTACACATCTTTACCGAGATTTTGATAATAATAAACCCGGTTTCTGACTCCTCACAGACTCTAAGAAACCGGGTTTCTGCGATAATTTACGCATCCTAACCTAGCTGATAAGAGCGGGCGTGATTGCTAATCCGACACAGCCCGTATTCCCTAACATTGCAGCTAGGATAAAACTCCCTTGGCTCGATCGCTTCAGGGAATTTACATTTAACAAAAACAAATTAACCAGGGAATTTTTGCCCTGAAAATAGGGCTTTTTGATGTGGGCCGCACTCAGCCTGTGCAATAATACCCAAGTCAACCAAGCTAAACTCGTACTCAGAAATAACACGAATATGGCGCCGGCGTAAATCCCACAGCCCCCGAAAAATCGCTTTGACGGGCTAAAACTAGAATTTGCAGCGGTATCCCAATCTAGAAAAGAAAGTGGCTCAGCAGCTTGGGAAAATTAACTGGGATGTACCGAAACAGCAGCAGTCCCAAGCCCGTCCAGATAACTAGAGGCGTATAAGCGTGAAATAATGTTTCAATCATAAAAATTTAACTAGACAATTTGAAATGCCTTTATCTATTAATAATAATGCTAAAATCAGTTTAAGAAATGCGAATTGTCGGTCGCACTTGCCCGCTTTTTCGCCCTAGCGTTTTCGCAGTACAGCAGACCCGAAAATTTTTGCCCAAATTCCCGCACCTTGCAGGGCAGAATCCTCAGACTCCCAGCCCCCAATGCTTGCAGCTTTTTACCTTCACATTCACAAAACCTCTATTAATTTGACAAATGTGCGATCGAGTTATCTTGCCTTGGACGAACAGACGTGGAAGGTTTTCCTGCCGTTTCGAGCGAACGGAAACAGGGCGACACTAAAGCTGCTGATGACTTGCACACATCAATTCAATTTCAAAGCATTAACAGGCACCTCATCCCAAGAACTAACCGTCCGCAAAGTAGCAACCCAGCCCTGCTGTTTTTGCTCTGCCGTCAAATTCTGCTCAAAAGATTCGTGGCAATCCTTCGCTTGAGTCTCGTCACAACAAGCAATGCAAGAATAAAGAATGCCCGACGGATCGATTTGCTCGTTTACCCAAATAATCACGATTTACTCTCTCAATCAAAATCTACTGTTACTTAAATTTTCCTATATTTTTGCCACTTAAGTAGGTCGGTATTAATTAACCGGAGTGGGGCCTTTTAGCTTAACAGGCAAGATGCCTGTTCCACACACAGGCATCTTGCCTGTTATGCACACAGGCAAGATGCCTGTTCCACAACAGATGAATTTTTTGTGGGGAGTAGGGGTTGGGCTTCTAGCCCGCCCTGAATTACGCCAGATGCCTGTTCCACACACAGGCAAGATGCCTGTGCCACAACAGATGAATTTTTTGTGGGGAGTAGGGGTTGGGCTTCTAGCCCGCCCTGAATTGTTTCGACGCCAAAGTTGCCAAAGACTCGCCCGCAACCCGGCAAATCCGCCAGTCGGGCATCACATCAGCACCGATACCCTTGTAAAATCCGATCGCCAATTCATTCCAATCCAAAACACTCCATTCCAAACGCCCGCAGCCTTTTTCTACTGCCAACTGCGCTAAATAAACTATCAAAGACTTGCCAATTCCCCGCCCTCGAAACTCAGGGAGCACGAACAAATCTTCCAAATAAATTCCCGGCTGAGTCAAAAAAGTAGAATAATTGTAAAAAAACAGCGCCCAGCCCACAACTCGATTTTCGCACTCCGCTAAAATCGCTTCAGCAAAAGGTCGATCGCCAAACAAATGATGTTCCAAATCAACGGCATTGCCAGTAACCGCATGAGATAATTTTTCGTACTCAGCTAAAGCTTTAATCAAATCAAACAGCACCGGCACGTCGGCGCGGGTAGCGGGGCGCAAAATTACCTCAGAAGACATAAATAAGTAAGCAGTACGCGACAATCCACAATTAAAAATACCACATCAAGACATTTTTAATTGGTAATTTTTAATTAAGATTTTCCACCTTGAACAAGCATATTTACGGCGTCGGAGTTCCCACCCATAATAATTTTACAATTTTTCCAAATGCAAACTCAATATTTTTTAGCTTATTTCAACCAGCCCTTCAATCGTTCCGTCACTTGAGGCCGCCGCAGTTTCCGCATTGCCTTATTTTGAATTTGACGGACTCGTTCGCGGGACAAATTGAACAAACTGCTGACCTCTTCTAAAGTGTAAGGTTCGCCGGTCAGCAAACCGTAACGCATAGCAACAATCTCTTTTTCCCGCTCAGTCAAAATACTGTCCAACACCTCCAAAATATCTTGGCGCATCATCATCTCATTCATCTGAGCTTCTGGAGATTGCGTCGCGTTATCTTCGAGAACATCCAAAAGTTCCGAACTTTCTTCCGTGCCGATGCGGTGGTTGAGAGACAAAGATTGCCGGCGTACTTGCTGGAGGTAGCGAAGCTGTTCGCAAGTAACTTCCATTTCTTTAGCAAGTTCAGTTTCAGTTGGATTGCGTTGAAGAGAACGCCTCAAATCTCGATAAACTTTTTTGAGTTTATTTAACTGTTCGACAATGTGAATCGGCAAGCGAATCGTTCGCCCTTGATTGGCAATTGTCCGGGTAATTCCTTGGCGAATCCACCAATAGGCATAGGTAGAAAACTTGTAACCCTTCTCCGGATCGAACTTTTCGGCAGCCCGATTCAAACCTAAAGCCCCTTCCTGAATTAAATCGAGAAAAGGCACGCCCCGATTGAGATAGCGTTTGGCAATCGAAACCACCAAGCGCAAATTCGAGCTGATCATTTTCCGTTTCGCCGACTGACACTGGTGGCGAAGCTGTTGCAGTTGAGTTTCGCTCACTCCCACAGCCGCTGCGAGTTCAGCTTTTGTCGGCACTCTCTCAAATTCCTGCTGCAAACGCTGTTCTAGTTCGTCCAGGGCTACCAATTCTTGAACTCGGCGCGCCAACTCCACCTCTTCGGCTGCTGTCAGTAGAGGATACCGAGCCATTTCCTTGAACAAAGCTCCCACTGGATCGTCGGCAGACCAGTTGTTGTATGCTGACGATCGATTTACCGTCGGACGATCGCTCTCGGTGTCTTCATCTTGTGCGATCGCGAATGAGGCTTCGGGTGCCACCGCAAAACTGCCTAGGTCAGATTCTGCCATATCGTGCTTGGTGTCGGTGGAATAATTTGAAAACTATCCCTTAACTTTAACCAATTTAACCGGAAATTTCCGAAATCCGAAATCCAAAATCCAAAATCCAAAATCAATTAGTTCGAGCCAGTAAAGGAGCAGCCTGCAATAATTGCTGAGTGTAAGGGTGCTGCGGATTAGCAAAAATATCCCTAGTCTTGCCGATTTCAACAATTTTTCCAGCATTCATTACCGCAATGCGATCGCAAAAAAATCTCGCCACCCACAAATCGTGCGTAATAAACAGATAAGTCAAATTAAATTCCTGCTTCAACTCCAACATCAGCTCTAATACTTGAGTCTGCACGCTGGCATCCAGCATACTTACGGGCTCGTCGCAAATAATTAGTTGCGGGCGAGTAATCAAAGCGCGGGCGATCGAAACCCGCTGCTGCTGTCCTCCCGACAATTCCCCCGGATAGCGGCGAAAGAAATCCTCCCCTGGACTTAAACCCACCCGCTCTAACATTTCGATTACTTGTTTTTTAGCTTCGCTGGCATTAGCTAATTTGTGAATAAATAAAGGGTCAGCAATACTTTGTCCGACTGTCATCATCGGATTGAGGCAAGCGTGGGGGTCTTGAAAAATCATTTGCATTTCGCGGCGGTGCTTCCTCACAGCATCGCGGCTCAGGGCAGTTATATCTATTCCTTGAAATTCCACTTTGCCGCCAGTCGCGGTAATTAGCTGCAAAATCGTGCGTGACAAGGTACTTTTTCCGCAGCCGGACTCCCCCACCAGCCCTAGGGTTTCTCCCCGTTCTAGCTCTAAACTAACGCCGTCTACGGCTTTAATTACCTGCCGATTCCTGGAAAACAACTGATCTAATAAATTGCTTTCTAAACTGTAGTGTTGCTGCAAATTCGTTACGGTCAAAAGAGGCGAATTTGTTGAGTTTGCAGTAACGACTTCAGTCTTGATTTCCTCGAATGCTAACCCTTTGTCAGAATCGGCTTGAATGTGTAAAGCTGCTTTGAGGAGCGATCGAGTATATTCGTGCTGCGGCTTTTCAAACACATTTTGTACCGGCCCTGTTTCTACGACTTTGCCACCGTACATCACCGCAATGCGATCGCAATACTCAGCCACCATCGCCAAATCGTGAGAAATCAACAAAATAGCCGTTCCCCGTTCCTCGCAAAGTCTGGTTAATTCCTGCAAAATCTGGGCTGCTACAGTTACGTCCAAACTCGTAGTCGGTTCGTCGGCCACGATTAATTTAGGATCGAGCAAAACAGCCAAAGCAATTGCTACTCTTTGGCGCATTCCGCCGCTAAATTCGTGGGGAAATTGCGACCAGCGAGACGCCGGAATTTTCACAGCTTCCAAAATGTCGATCGCCCGTTTCTTGGCTTGCTTGCGATCCAAATTCGGTCTGTGAGCTTGCAAAGTCTCGATGCAGTGTTCCCCGACAGTCATCAAAGGATCGAGACGAGTCATCGGATCTTGAAAAATCAATGCCACAGCTTCGCCCCGAAACTGTCTGAGTCGAGAGGCATTCATCTCAAACACCGACTCTCCAGCAAAACTAACTCGCCCCTCAATCAGCGTCGAATCCGGCAACAACCGCATCGCCGCCCTTCCCAAAGTTGACTTGCCGCACCCAGACTCCCCAACTAATCCGAGCTTTTCCCCCGGTTTCAGCGTCAGGGAAACCCCGTCAACGGCCCAACCGGATTGTCCCCGCCGCTGAGGATAAGCTACTCGCAGATTGTCAACGGAAAATAGAGAAGAGTCATTAGTCATTAGTCATTAGTCCTTAGTTATTAGTCATCAGTCATCAGTCATTAGTTATTAGTCATCAGTCATCAGTCATTAGTTATTAGTCATCAGTCATCAGTCATTAGTCATCAGTCATCAGTCATTAGTCATCAGTCATCAGTCATCAGTCATTAGTCATCAGTCATTAGTTATTAGTCATTTGTTGTATCATCTCCCGTCCTATGGTTATCAGTTGTCAGTTATCAATCATTGTTAGCAGTCATTGTTAGTTATTAGTCAGTATTTATTGGCGACAGGCTTTTAGTTTGTTGGTAAATGAAAGAGTAATTAGCTACCAATCGAGTTTTATTGGTGCATAAGCCACTCCTCCGACGATTACTAACTAATAACTAATAACTAATAACTAATAACTAATGACTGATGACTAAATTTCCCTTCGCTTCAACTCCGCTCTCCGCAGTATGTAAGTAGCGGCACAATCTGCGTGAGGATGGTCTGCTAAAACTTCCGCTAGTTCCAGCACGTATCCGGCGATATCCGGCCCCAGCTTCTCAGTCAGCACTTGACGTTCCCGAGAGGCGAGTTCTTGCACGCGGGCCCTAGCTTGCCAATTCGGAGAAAACATCTTGTCAATCTCGGTATGGAATCCCAGACTTTCGAGAATGTCCCACTCGCCGTTATCGCACCAAATGCCCCCGCACAACATACAGCGCTCTATGTAAAAGGGTACTCTGCTGAAAGGAACTTTCGCCCGCGACAAATAGTGACCGTCTTCGGGACACAGCGCTGCTTTGCTGTCGTAGACAGACGGGGTGAATTCTATGCCGAGAGTCCCTGTCGCATTACGCTTCTCGGATTTGTTGTACCACTGGTTCTGCTCTTTTTGCCAAGCTTCGTATTCTCTGCCTGGAATCCAGATACCGTAACAGTTGGGACACCACTGCACCGACATGCTGCCGGCTAAGGTACCGCCTTCTAAATTGGGATGTTTGCATTTTGGACATTCCACCGCTTTATTTCTCCTTGCCTTATTAATTCTCTGTTAATTCAATTATTAATTCTGTATCTGGGCGGGCCCTGAAGAACCAGAATTTTTTTGCAGCAGCGCGCCGCAGTAGCCGATTAGCGTGTTGAGCCGCGCGATCGCCGCACTTTGCCTCGCCTTTGCTGTCGCTGGCTGGCGCGACGCTTGCAAAAACGCGACATCTGTCCCCAATAACCGCAGTTGCTTGTGAATTTCCGTCAAATAGGACTGCTCTGGGGGTGTTTCTGAGGCGTCTAACTCATCGCTTTCGGCTCTCATAATTTGGTTTCCGAAAAATTGTTGCACTTTTGTGTATTCGATCGCCAGCGCGGCCCGATCCAGATTATCCTCTGCTGCTGTTCTTTGTAGTTGTTCTAGTGCTTGCTGTAATTCTTGGTAGCACTGGCGGCGGTCTTCGGACAATATCATGATTTTGTAAACAAATTTGTATTTATAATCTAAAGTAGATACTTACTTAAGTTTGCTCATATTGAGGGAAGTCGTGGGTTTTTGGAGCAATTCCCTGTTTTTTGAGAACTTTTTCTGATAGAGTGGCCTGATTAAACCCTTCTGGCTCATGCTTTTAGTTTAGCGTTGCCTGTGAATGCCGATCGCCAGCTACCTCAACTGCTACCGCCAAAATATGCTTATTTTACCCGATCGACAGACCGTGGTAGCAGTGGTATCACTATATTTTCCTACCTGCGAGGGGGGGCGACTCGGAATTAGATAGGTATAGTTAACGCAAAAATCGACTATTTTTTGGAATTGCAAATTGTGGCATTCAATTAGTTTAGTATAGCTAAACACATAATTTCGGCAATTCAACCGAAAAACGGCTTTTTAGCATTTGTATTTCTAAGTTTTAAAGGTGTACCCCATGAACGCGAACACTCTGACTCAATCTCCTTCGATCGATCCTGCTGTAGTTCCCGATTGGCTGCAAGAATGCCTGAATACTCGATCGCAGCCTGATGGGGCCCCTAACCAGAATTGCTCGACGGACGACAGCTTAATTTGTCGGGCCTTTGAATTTGCCCGCGACTTGCACGAAGGACAATACCGCAAATCTGGAGAACCTTACATTTGCCATCCGGTAGCTGTCGCTGGAATACTCCGGTATATGGGCGGCAACAACGTCATGATTGCCGCCGGCTTCCTCCACGACATTGTTGAAGATACAGATATTACTCTCGAAGAAATAGAACAGCGGTTCGGCGCCGAAGTGCGACAGTTGGTTGAAGGTGTCACCAAGCTTTCTAAGTTTAATTTTTCCAGCAAAACAGAGCGCCTTGCGGAAAATTTCCGCCGAATGTTCCTAGCAATGGCTAAAGATATTCGCGTCATTGTCGTCAAACTCGCAGACAGGCTGCACAACATGAGGACTTTGGAGCATTTGTCCGAAGAAAAGCAGCGCAGTATTGCCCTAGAAACCCGAGATATTTTTGCTCCCCTAGCAAACCGTTTGGGTATCGGCCGCTTTAAGTGGGAATTAGAAGATTTAGCCTTTAAATACCTGGAACCGGAAGCTTACCGCGAAATTCAGGAATTGGTGGCGGTGAAGCGGGCCGATCGAGAAACTCAACTCGCAGAAGTCACCGATTGTTTGCGAGAAAGGCTTGACAATTTAGGCATTAAATGCTACGAAGTTAGCGGCCGTCCCAAACATTTGTACGGGATTTACGCGAAAATGCAGCGCCGCCAGAAAGGGTTTAACCAAGTGTACGATATTGCGGCGGTGCGGATCATAGTAGAAACCAATGATGACTGTTATCGGGCTTTGGCGATCGTCCACGATTCTTTCCGCCCGATTCCCGGCCGCTTTAAAGATTATATCGGTTTACCAAAAGCCAACCGCTACCAATCTTTGCACACGGGAGTAATCGGAACCAGCGGCCGCCCCATCGAAGTGCAAATTCGCACCGTAGCCATGCACCACATTGCAGAATACGGCATTGCCGCGCACTGGAAATACAAAGAAACTGGCGGTTCTAACACAACAGTCACCGGCGACGACGAAAAATTTACTTGGCTGCGGCAACTCCTAGAATGGCAAAGCGACCTCAAAGACGATCGCGAATATTTACAAAGCATTAAGGACAACTTATTCGACGAAGATATTTACGTTTTTACTCCTAACGGAGACGTAATTGCTCTCAATAGCGGGTCAACTCCCGTAGATTTTGCTTACCGCATTCACACAGAAATTGGCAATCACTGCACCGGTGCGAGAGTCAACGGGCGAATGGTAACACTAGACAAGGTTTTAAAGAACGGCGATATTGTAGAAATCTTGACCCAAAAAAATGGTCATCCGAGTTCCGACTGGCTGAATTTTGTCAAGACAAACGGAGCAAAAAACCGAATTCGCCAGTGGTTGAAGCGATCGCACCGAGATGAAAACCTCGCTCGCGGGCGGGAATTGCTGGAAAAAGAATTAGGTAAAAACGGCTTAGAATCTTTGCTGAAATCTGAACCAATGCAGTCGGTGGCTCAGCGCTGCAACTACCACAGCGTCGAAGATTTAATCGCCGGTTTGGGCTACGGCGAAGTCACCCTAAATCTCGTAGTAAATCGACTGCGAGATTTAGTAAAAGTGCAGCAAAAAATTGAAGCTGCTCCTGCAGGAGGACAGGAATTGCCCCAGCTAATACCTGCATCGACGACACCGAAACCAGTACCGAGTTCGTCTCCGAGCAAATCGCCGATCGCAGGTGTAGAGGGACTGCTGTACCATTTAGCAGGCTGTTGCTGTCCGATTCCCGGAGAATCAATTATTGGAGTTGTGACTCGCACTCGCGGAATTTCGATTCACCGGCAAGGATGTTCAAATGTTGACAGCGTACCTGGGGATCGCTTAGTTCCTGTGAGTTGGAATTCCAGCAACCGCAACGAATCTCGACCCAACACTTATCCGGTTAACATTCAAATTGAAGCCCTCGATCGAGTGGGAGTTCTCAATGATGTTTTATCGCATTTGAAGGACAACCAAGTAAACGTCCGCAGCGCTCAAGTCAAAACATATCCCGGATTGCCGGCATTAATTGACTTGTGCATGGATATCCAGGATAAACAACAGTTCGAGCGCACTTGTATGCAAATTAAAAAGATGAGCGATATTTTGAATTTGCGGAGGCTGAGTGAAGGGAATTAAGAGGAAAGTTACCGCATGGCAAAACTGAGCCTTAACTCCGTCATTCCTTCAGCAAAGCTGACGAACTATTTATTAGTTCGGCTTGCTAAAGATGACAAATCTCAGTTTCTCGATCGGGGTGGTTACGGCCTAGAAAACTGGCAGCAGCTCGATCGAGATTTGAGAACCCAGATACTTCCATTGGAAGCGGAGCCAATGGAAAACACAAAATACGGTCAAAAATACATGATTTGAGGCAGTTTAACAGGGCCAAACGGTACAACTTTACAAGTCAAAACCGTTTGGATAGTCACTCCATCCGAAACGAGATTTGTTACATTAGTTCCTGATTGAGAAGAGGTAAGCAGCCATGAAATTTGAACTGTATTCACAGGTAGCATTGCGCGAAGACATCCCCAAATACAATCTCAAAAAAGGTGCTACAGCAACTATTGTTGAGCATTACCCAATGCCGGAAGGTGAAGAAGACGGTTATAGCTTAGAGGGTTTCAATGTCGAAGCAATTACAGTTGAAGTTGCCGAGTCCCAGATTGAATCAATAAAAGCTCCTGTTTTGCAGCTTGGAAAATATTGATTAGCATTCGCCTTCCACCAGCCTGCGATGAGGGCGACTCATCTTGCGAAGCAAAACTTGTTCTTCTTCAGAGAGAGGTGCTTCGCAAGCAGCATTAATTTTTTCTAACAGTTGTTGATTTTCGCGGTGGCGGATAAATTCTTCAAGGGCTATTTCGATCAAAAAACTCTGAGAAATTTGCATTTCGCAAAGCTTTTGTTTCGGCTTGTTCCAATAAAGATGCTGGCAATGAGATAGCAGTTTTGACAGTTGTCATAGCTTTATACCTTCATTTATTTATCTGAGTCTAACTAATAGTATAGCTAACCCCAATACGGTTCAGCAAACAGGCAAAACAATGAAACCCTTTATTTCGCCGGACTTACTGGCTTTGACTCGCCCAGCTTTTGCTGCAAAAACTCCCGGGCTACTTGTCCGGCTTCCTGCTGTTTCTTATCAACCTGATAATTGAGTCGGCGCATATCTTCCTCGGAGATTTTGCCGCCCAATTCTGCGAGCACTTGACGCAATTCCGGGTATTTTTCCAAAACTTGCGATCGCACAACGGGAACTGCTTGGTAGGGCGGGAAATAGTTCTTGTCATCTTTGAGAACTACTAAACCCAAACTTTGAATCAAACCGTCCGTCGTATTACCAGCAATCACATCTACTTCTTTTTGTTGCAGCGCTTGATAAAGCAATCCTAACAGCAACTCCTTCGGTTCTTCTCGAAACTTAATCCCGTAAGTTTTAGCCAATCCGGGAAATCCATCTTCTCTCTCGTTAAATTCTGGGCCGAAACCAGCCCGGAGGTTAGGTGCAGCTTTGCCTAGTTGCGAGAGAGTTTGTAAATTGAGTTTTTTGGCATCGTCTCCCCGCACAATAATCGCAAAACTGTTGTTAAATCCGAGCGGTTCCGTCCATTCTGCTTTAAACTTTTTGGGATATTCTTGTTTGAGGTAATCGAGGACTTTTTTGGGGTCAGAAATAGATTTCTGTTTGAGCAGGTTGGCGTAAGCAGTACCCGTGTATTCGACGTACAAATCGATTTTACCTGCTGTGAGAGATTGATGGCAAAGCGAGCCTCCGAGATTCAGTTCGCGTTCTACTTTGATATCTGTTTTAGCTTCGATATTGCGTGCTAAAATTTCTGCGAGGATGACTTGTTCGGTAAAGTCTTTCGAGCAGATGACAACTTGCTTTTCTGGCTTAGAGGTACATCCTGCTACTGCAAACAAACAAAGCAGCCAGCAGGAACAGAAAAAAAAATCGTTCTTAGATATTTTCATAAGCGAACTCATTTTTTAGTGACCCAACTATCAGCTTCTAATTTATAGCATTTCTCAATCATTTGTAAAGGCTAAATCCGCAACTGCTGCGACTATTTTAGGATTAGCACCGCTGGCATCTCGCAAGATACCTACTTCTTCTCTTCCTTTTTTTAATTCTTCCTTCGTGTTCTACCCTTCGGGAACGGCTTCGCCCAACGCACCTCGAAGCGGTTCAATCATCCTAATTCTTCCGGCCCCCAACGAGTAGATTTTTTTTACACCCGCACTTTACCCGACTTTCCTTTTACTGTTGTAACATTTATTGATAGACATGGAGGAATAAATATGATAATCAGAGTCAGCGATATTATCCAGCAGCAGCGGCAATTTTTTGCGACTGGGAAAACTAAGGATGTGGATTTTCGGATCGAACAACTGAAAAAACTTAAAAGTGCGATCGAACTTAATCAATCACGAATAGTCGATGCTGTCAAGGCAGACCTGGGTCGGCCGGAATTCGAGGCTTATCTTGAAATCGCATCGATTGGCGAAGTTAATTATGCCCTCAAAAACCTCAAATCGTGGGTCAAGCGGAGAAAAGTCCCTGCTTCGATAGATCAATTCCCAGCATCAGCCCGCATTTACCCTGAACCTTTGGGCGTAGTGTTAATCATCGGGCCTTGGAATTACCCGTTTCAGTTAATGATATCACCTTTAGTCGGGGCGATCGCCGCCGGCAACTGTGCCATCCTCAAACCTTCGGAAATCGCCTCACACACCTCCGAAGTTATCGCCGACATGATATCCAAAACCTTCGATCCCGCCTATGTAGCCGCCGTCGAAGGAGGCGTGGAAATCAGCCAACAATTGCTAGCCGAAAAATTCGACCACATCTTCTTTACAGGCGGCACTAAAATCGGTCGAATCGTGATGGAATCTGCCGCTAAAAACCTGACACCTGTCACCTTGGAATTAGGCGGTAAAAGTCCTTGCATTGTAGACTCCGACATTCACATTGAATACACCGCAAAACGCATTGCTTGGGGCAAATTCCTCAATGCAGGACAAACTTGCATTGCTCCCGATTACCTGTTAGTATATCGAAAAGTTAAGCCCGATTTGATGGCAGCAATTAAAACAAGTATTCAGGAATTTTACGGAGACGATCCGCAAAAAAGTCCCGACTATTCGCGGATTATCAACCAGCGGCAATTGGAACGTTTGAGTGCGTTTATTAAAGACGGAGAAATTGTTGTCGGCGGGCAAGTTAAGCCGGATGATAGATATATTGCACCGACGGTTATAGATAATGTTTCCTGGGATTCGCCTGTGATGCAGGATGAGATTTTTGGGCCGATTTTGCCAGTTTTGGAGTATGATGATTTCGGGGAGGCGATCGCCCAAATCAACTCCCGTCCGAAACCTTTAGCTTTGTATTTGTTCTCTAAAAATAAAGAGAAACAACAGCGAGTTTTGCAAGAAACTTCTTCAGGGGGAGTTTGCATTAACGACACAGTTATGCAAGTGGGAGTAACAGATTTACCTTTTGGCGGAGTTGGCGACAGCGGCATCGGCACTTATCACGGCAAAGCAAGTTTTGACACTTTTTCTCATTACAAAAGCGTGCTGCAAAAGTCATTTTTACTTGACTTGAAATGGCGCTACGCTCCCTATAAAGGCAAGTTGGATTTGATTAAGAAAATTATCGGTTGATCGATCGCACTTGCCGGGGCGGGTTCACCAAGGTTTACAGTATCAGCGAGATAGCGAAATCAACCCGCCCCTTCCTGATATTATCGGTTAAGCGATGCCGCGGTGAACGATTATTTCCATAAATTTGAAATGATTGCTTATCTGTTTTATGAACGATTTAGATCCCAATCTCTACGTCACTCCTAAAGAACAGTTGCCCCATCCAAAATAATCCACATGAGAAATGTTTATAATATCTTTTAGCATCTTTTCCCTAACAAGCAATTTATGGAATCTTTAGCAAACGAACGCTGTGCCGCCTGCCGCCCAAACTCTCCCCGCGTCACAGCTTACGAAATTGTCCAACTCAAACCTCAAATTCCTGAGTGGAATTTTATCGAAAAAAATGGCGTTCCCCAAATAGAACGCACCTACGAATTCCCGGATTTCAAAAGTGCGATCGCCTTTACAAACAGCGTCGGCGAAGTTGCTGAAACTGAAGGACATCACCCCGCACTGTTAACCGAGTGGGGGAAAGTTACCGTTACTTGGTGGACTCACGAGATTTCTGGACTGCACCGCAATGATTTTATTATGGCGGCGAAAACCGATGCGATCGCCAATCAATTCCCAAAATAAAATCCGACTTGTAGCCCGATCCTAGTCTAAGAAAGCACCGCTCTCGGTACTGGCGAATGTTGATTGGCATTATTCAACAACTCCAGATTCAGTCGGTAGCCGACATTCCGTACAGTTTGAATCAGGCTCGGCTGTCGCGGGTCGTTTTCTATTTTTTTACGCAGAGAGAGTACGTGAGTGTCGATCGTCCGGGGGTTATCAATCGCATCGGGCCAGGCGCGACGCAGCAAATCCGAGCGCGACAGCGGCACTCCTCCAGCTTGAGCCAGCACGTACAGCAGGCTAAATTCCTGGGGAGTGAGCTCAATATGTTCGTCGTGCAACCTGACTCGGCGCTGCACCAAATCAATTTTCAGCAGCCCGCACTCCAGCGTCGCCGGCGGTATCATCGTGCGGTTGCGGCGCATCAGAGCTTCCACCCTCGCCATAAACTCTTGCATCCCAAAGGGTTTAGTCAGGTAATCGTCTGCACCCGCCTTCAAACCTTCAACAATATCCGATTCCGAATTCCGCGCCGACAGCATCAAAATCAGCGACTGCTGCTGCTGTTGCAGCCAGCGGCAAAATTCCAAACCGTCCCCATCCGGCAATTGGGCATCTAGAATGACTAGGGTTGGCTGGCGGCTGAAAAATATTTCCCTAGCGTGACTGATATCCGCTGACTGGTGCACCCAGTGACCGACTTGCTGTAGATGCCAGCCCAAGAGCGATCGCAGGTGCGGATTCCCTTCAACAATTGAAATACTTGCAGATTCCACAGAGGCGAGCTTCCCTTATCACTAATGGCTACCAGGTTAACAGAGCTTTTGTCAAGCTTTTGTAACCATCGCTACTCAAGCATGAGCTGCATTTACAGCAGCGGACATACCTAGGGTAGGAATTTTAAAGATTGGGTTAATTTGGCAGGGTCAGCCTGCAGAATGGTTAAATCATTCTGGCGATGAGCTTACAATGAAAATAAGACAGTGTAAAGCCGATCGATCCCATGCCCCAACTGCCTGCTAAAAGCGATCCCCCCGACCCAGCCCCCACTCCCAGGAGGTTGACAAATCGCGCAAGTGAAACTAGAATTCCTCCAACCGTTCGCTCGGTAGCCGGAACACTCAGCCACTTTGACCGCCAAATTCAGCAACATCCCGACTGCATTAAACGCACAGCGAATTATCTAGGTGCGCGCACAAAGTCGAGCAATTGCATTGCAACGAGTGAAATTTTTTATGGAGGGTAGCCTGTTGAGCAGGGTAAAAACTTTTATTTAGAAATAGCCTCAAGCTGAGCCACTCAGCATCAATCGAGGCCATTCCTAAATCCCGCCGTCATTATACAAACCACAAAGGATTTCAAGCTCACACCATGCTACAAGACACCCAAACAATCCGGCACTACCAAAAACTCACCGACGCCCTCGTCGAAATGTGGAATAGAGGTTATCGCTTCGATGACCTGCGGCTTTACTTAGACGGCTATTTAGCAGCCATGCGGCATTCCAACAGCCTGGAACCCTATCTGATTCACAGACTAGAGGAAGAAGCAGCGCGTTACATTCACGACCCCTCCAATTTTGCAATGCCACAGACCCAAACAGAAGCAGACTACTATTAAATAGCAAATTGGTTCGATCGACCCTTGATGATTTGGGATTTGGGAATTGGCAATTGGCAATTGGCAATTGGGAATTGGGAATTGGCAATTGGGCATCGGCCAAACAGGGCATCGGCCAAACAGGGAATTGGGCATCGGGAATTGATTGTTTGTCATTTCCTCCTTTTTCCTTCTTCCTTCTGCTATAAATCAACCTAATTCAACGTAATATCATGTCCGGTCGATTACCCTGATTTCTGTAGGGGCGGGTTCACCAATAATATTTGCCCCTAACGGAAAATCTCTAAAACCCGCCCCGGCAATTGTATTATGGGCGATCGGACATGATATAAAACCGATTGATGTCGTTTCCCCGACTTCTTTAAGAAGTCGGGGATATGTTTTTTCTGTCTAATTTAAGAAGCCAAAGCGACTTCTACAACTTCTTGCAATTCGCCCTTTTGATACATCTCGATCATAATATCCGAGCCGCCAATAAATTCGCCGTTGATATAAACTTGGGGAATTGTCGGCCAGTTGGAATACTCTTTAACGCCTTGACGAATTTCCTGGTCTGCCAAAACATCAACAGTTTCGTAAGGCACTCCCAAAGTATTGAGAATTTGCACCACAGTATTAGAAAAACCGCACTGGGGCATTAACTTATTGCCCTTCATAAACACCATGATTTTGTTTTGCTTAACCAACTCGTCAATTCTTTCATGTGCTGTTGTACTCATGGTAGCTCCTAATATTGTTTGCAAATTTTTAAACGTTGACTGATATCATCTCCGATCGATTAACCATAATATCCCGGTCGGGGCGGGTGTTTGAGAGTGTCAATTATTGGCAGCTATTGTTGGTGAACCCGCCCCTACTACAAAAATTGCGATCGCTCGACCGGACATGATATGAGGCAGAAACCGCGTTTTTTACGAAAATCTTTCGTTACAGCCATAGATTCCGGTTAAAAAACCGGGTTTTTGTGGCTTTGGTGCGTAAGTGGAGCAGTTGTATTTCAACCAACTCTTGACACCAGCACCAACTTGTGACATCCACTTGCAAGTCAACAATTAAGCAACTTGATTTTTAGCTTCCCATTCTGCGGGAGTTAAGGTTTCCAACCCCAAAGCGTGGATGGCTTCACTAGCCATTGCCTGTTTGAGAGCGCCGTAAACCAGTTGGTGCTGCTGTACTCGGCTTTTTCCTTCAAAAGCGGCAGAGACTACTCTCGCCTGGTAGTGGTCCCCGCCGCCAGTCAAATCCTCAACTTGTATTTTAGCGTCGGGCAACCCTGCCTTAATCATTTCTGCTACTTGAGACGGTGTAACCATTGGTTTCTGTGATAAACGGCTGTAATTTAGATTTTAATGGAACTATTTTGTCGATGAACTCGGTTGACTGCTGGCAGGCCGGGGAAAGGGCGAATCCACAAAACCCAATTCCAGTAACTGCTGGTAAGCTTTCTTGCCCAAATCGCGAGTTGGCTGCTGCGATCGAATAATCTGAATCAGCAGGGGCACAGCCAGTTCGGGCTTATTTTGCGCCCGGTGTACCAACGCCAGCCGGTAGGTAGCTTCGTCGCGCATTTGGGCTGTTTCTACAGCTTTGGTGCGGTGGCTTTCGGCCAAGCGGATGTCAATTCCGGCAAAACTGCTGCCCAGTTGTTGGTAGAAGTTGGAGAGTTGATTGAAAATCTGGCGGGATTCTTGAAGTTTTTGAGTGGCGAGTGCGTAATTCTGAGCGGAAATAGCACTGCTGGCTTCTGTCATCAAACGCTGGCCTCCTTGGACGCTCAGCAGGCTGCTGTCTTGCGTCAGAGGGCGGAGATTGTTGGGGTCTGTGGGGTCGTCGGCGGGTTCGACTTGCGGTTGGTTCTCTGGCCCAGAAGGTTGTTGTGCTTGGACTTGGAGCGGTTGCAACAGGGTAAAAGCTGCGATCGCCCCGATCGTAATCCGGGCAGTGGAGCGAAGCCAGCAAACAGTTCCAGAGTATACCATGAAATTACTTTGCGCCTGTGCGCTTTAAAAAAATATCTACCTTGAGCCGATCTTACCATTGGCGATCGCAACCGGCTAAGTGTAAACCAAATTTGTTGAAATGTCAAAGGGTGCGCGATCGATTTTAGATTTTAGATTTTGGATTTGAGATTTTTGATTGAACAAGGAAATCGCGGGGGATTGGACAGATCCCGGCAATCTAGTCCAGGACGCAGAAACCGGGTTTTTTTACCTAAATACTGCCTTTGAGGCTTGAAAAATGGTGGAAAACCCGGTTTCTTTGGTTTTGATGGGTAAGTCCAGATCTAATTCAACCATCGTCGAACGAACCATGAGTATCCCAATTGAAAGAACAGCTTACGGTCAACTACTGGCTAAATCTCAGCCTAAGCCAATCCTGAACGAAGAAGATAACGATCTTGCCCTCGCAGAAGTCGATTTTCTGATGTCCAAGGAAGAATTAACAGTAGAAGAAGAAACTTTACTGAGTCTCTGGGGGCTGTCGATCGAAGAATACGAATCAAAATATTACCCAGATCCTGAAGTGAGTCCCCGGGATGTTCTATTGCATTTCATGGAAGTTCGCGAACTCAAACAAGCCGATTTAGTGGGCGTGATTGGTTCCAAAAGAGTCGTTTCTGAGGTGGTTAATGGGAAACGGGCGATTAGCAAGGCGCAAGCTAAGGCGCTGGGAGAATTTTTTAATGTTAATCCCAGCGTGTTTATTTGAGCGTGTTTATCTGAAAAACTCGCTGATATCGAAAAAGACTCGGCGGTTGAAACCGCTAGCAACGCGATCGCACAAACTAAGTCCGACGCAGACTGATGAAAAAACTACCGCTGTTAGTTACAGTTTCAAGCCCCTTATGCTAAAAACATCCCTGACAGCTTATAAATATGTTTGATAAATAGACATCAAAATCAAACAGGAACATTTCTGATGGTACAACCAAGCAAACCGACCTCCGAGACTCTCCAAAACTATCAAGGAATTGGAGTCCCCGATGAAAGTCTGGCAGTGATTTTGCAGCGCGGCGGCGATGAATTGCTGCTGTCAAAAGTTCCAAACCGCTTTACAGTCCGCCCCTCACCAACAGCATCAGCCTCAAACGATTGGGCTGCAACAACTGGGGCAAAACTCAACCGCCGCATCGGCCAAACCAATCTCGAAGAATATCTCGTTGCGCCCTCTAGCCTAGAAGCAGCAATGCAAGCAGCCCGCGCCAGCGATGCTGTAGCTTTTGCCAGCCACGTCTATTGCCCCGCGAACAATCCGAGTACATTCTTTTATTTAACCGACCAAATTACGATTCAATTTGGCGAACAAGTAGACGAACAATCGCGAAAGGCGATCGCCAATGCAGCAGCTTTAAAAATAGTTCGACCAGTAGAAGGAATTCCCAACACCTTCGTCTGCTTCGTCACCAAACAAGCAACAGAAAACCCGGTCAAAATTGCCAACCGCCTGACAAGATACCCAGAAGTTCTGGTAGCCGAACCCAACATTTTAGTAGAGACGCAGCAGCATTACACGCCCCGCGATCCGCTTTATCCCAAACAGTGGTATCTCAATAACAAAGGCGGCAACCAACTTGTCGGCGGTGCTCAAATTTATGCCGAACCAGCTTGGGACATGACTCGCGGAGTTCGATCGATCGTAATTGCCATCGCCGACGATTCTGTTGACATCACCCACCCAGATTTTCAAGGCCAAGGCAAAATCGTCTCACCCATCGATTTCAAAGACGGCGACACCTCCCCGATGCCAGTCGCCAACTCAGACAACCACGGCACAAGTTGTGCCGGCGTCGCCGTTGCAGAAGAAAACGGCAAAGGCATTGTCGGCGTCGCCCCCGGCTGCGCCCTGATGCCCATCCGTACCAGTGGTTTTCTCGATGACGATTCTGTCGAAAAAATGTTTAATTGGGCGATCGAAAAAGGTGCCGCCGTCATTTCTTGCAGTTGGGGGCCTTCAGCAGTTTACTATCCCCTTTCCCTGCGCCAGAGTGCCGTCATCACCAAAGCAGCAACCCAAGGGCGGGGCGGCAGAGGCTGCGTTATTCTGTTCGCTGCGGGGAATGCCAACCGCCCAGTCAACGGTACTGTTAACGAAAAAGGCTGGCCCAACAACATCCTGGGCGGTCAAACTAGATGGCTGGCAGGATTTGCCGTTCACCCCGACGTAATTGCCGTCAGCGCTTCCACTTCCCTCAACAAAAAAGCAGCCTACAGCAATTGGGGCACCAGTATCTCGGTTTGCGCCCCCAGCAACAACGCGCCGCCGGGAACTTGGTTGCCAGAAACCGGATTTATCGGCACGCCGCCGGAGGTGACGCAGTATTTGCCCGGTTTGGGGGTGTTTACTGCCGATCGAGTCGGGCTTGCCGGCTACGATTCGGGGGACTACACCAATACCTTTGGCGGTACTTCCAGCGCCACTCCAGTAGTCGCTGGAGTTGCAGGGTTAATACTTTCGGCTAACCCCCGTTTGACGGCGCGGGAAGTGCGGGGAATTCTCGAACAAACTGCTGAGAAAATTGTCGATCCCGATCCCGATCCCCAGTTGGGCAATCGCATGGGAAATTACGATCCTAACAACGGCCGCAGCGATTGGTTTGGTTACGGGAAAGTGAATGCTTTTAAAGCTGTGCAAGCTGCGGTGAGAAAGGGCGGCGGCAATCCAAATATCGGCGGCCTGGTGTTCAGCGATATTTCTGGACATTGGGCGCAGAAGTTTATTGAAGCTTTGGCTGCGGCGAATATAATTAGCGGTTTTCCTGACGGTTCTTTTAGGCCTGATGACAGTTTAAACCGCGCTCAATATGCGGCGCTGTTGGTGAGTGCGTTTAGTCCGATTCCGAGGGTTCCGGCTACAAATTTTATTGATGTTTCTGCTAGTTTTTGGGCGAGAAGTGCGATCGAACGGGCAAATCGGGGGGGGTTTTTGGCGGGGTTTCCGGGGTTGAAGTTCGGTCCGAATCAGAATTTGACTAAGGCTGAGGCGATCGTATCTTTGGTTAACGGTTTGGAACTCAAGGGCGGTAATCCTGATTCTTTGAAAGTTTACATCGATCGTTCTCAAATCCCTAATTATGCTTTGAGTGCGATCGCCACAGCAACTGCTTTGAAGATTGTGGTTAATTATCCTTCCCGCGATTGGCTTTCGCCGCAGCGGGATATTACCCGCGGTGAGATTTCGGTTTTGATTTACCAGACTTTGGTGGCGATTAATCGGGCAAAGGCGATCGATTCTCCCTACATTGTCTAGCCAATAAATTAACCACAATTATTGTAGGGGCGGGTTCACCAACCATCTATAATATCAGCCATAGAACCCGTAAACCCGCCCCGCCCCAACCCGACTATTGTGGCTAATTGACTGAATAAACTCTGGCAAAAGTCTCTTTCCTATCAGGAAAATATCTGCGTCTATCTGTGTTTATCTGCCTTGAATCTGCGGTTTTCGTATTAATCAAAGATTTATCCAATCTTGTCTAATTTTTCATCCTCTAAAATCCCCCAAAGCTTTCAATGCAAATTGCGGCAAAGCTAACATCCTGCGCCACCGCCAAGGTTCTTGATAAAGTCGGTACAACCATTCTAAATGATTGTCACAAAACCAAGCCGGCGCGCGGTCTTTTGTTCCCGCCCAAATATCGAAACTGCCGCCAACTCCCACCCAAATAGACTGAGGACACAGGTGTCGGTTTTCGGCAATCCAAAACTCTTGGCGAGGCACTCCCAAGCCTACAAAAATCAATTTTGGCTGCATTTGTTTGAGGATTTCACGGAAGTCTTTTTCTTCATCTGCAGAAAGATAACCGTGTTGAGAAGCAATCGACAATCCGTTAACTTTTTGCTGCCAAGTTTCTGCCGCCGCAGCAGCCACTCCGGGGGAACCTCCAAAGAAAAATAGTGGTTCCGAATCCGGCAATTTTCCCGCTTGTTGCAGCAGCGATTCTGCTAATTCAATCCCCGGATACCGCTGCGCCGATTTGCCGCGCATCCGCAAGTACAGCACCACTCCCGAACCGTCGGGAATCACCAGTTCCGCTTTGCGGATTACATCTGCTAAAGCCTGATTTTGCTCGGCTTGCACCGCCATTTCAGCATTCAGCGTGACGACGTGACTTCCCAACCCTTGATGCAGGCGCTGCATCAGCCAACCTGCATAATCATCTAATATGTGAACTGGTAGTCCCAGCACTGAAAATTGTTGCTGCGATCGATCCATATTTTTTTCTTTGAGATTCCTACACACCTAGTTATTTAAATTAGCTTAGATTGGCGATCGACGCACTTGCGAGTTTGGGACGGCAAAAATCCGGTTTGTGCCGAAAATAGGGGAGAATCAAGGGTGAGAGCTTTTGTCTGAGTGCGATCGCGCTTTTGCTCGCGAGTGTTGTCTAGCGCTTCTCTCTTGGCTGTGAAATACTCGCCAGTTAATTAGTCCAATGCGCCAAGTCCCCAATCTAAAATCTAAAATCTAAAATCTAAAATTTCCACCTGTGCGATCGCTCATTAGTGTTCGATTTTTTTTACAGAGCCGTCGGCGTACCATTCCATAGGTACGAGTTCAATTTTACCATTAATCTTCACTGTAGAGTAGACAATTTTTACGAAAGGAACGCTGTTTTTATTGTTGTTGCGGCTAGACATGGCAATCACCTTGTTGTGTTTGCAAAACTTGAGAAATAATCTGAACTCTGATATATTTAAAAGTCTATTCACCCCAATTCGGCTCGCATCAGGAAAAACAAGGAAAACGAAATGGCGATCGCAACAAGTCAGCGGCAAACGAGGTTAGATTATTACTACCAGCAAATCAAAACCGTCATTCTCAAGCGTCAGAACCCAATTACCGGTTTGCTGCCGGCGAGTACCGCCGTTAACGCCCACGGCGACTACACCGATGCCTGGGTGCGCGACAACGTGTACAGCATTCTCGCAGTTTGGGGTTTGGGTTTAGCTTACCGCAAAATTGATGGCGATCGGGGCAGAACATTTGAACTCGAACACAGCACAGTCAAACTGATGCGCGGCTTGCTGTTTGCGATGATGCAGCAATCGAGCAAAGTAGAAAGTTTTAAAAATACTCAGTTGCCTCTAGATGCTTTGCACGCTAAATACAATACTCAAACTGGAAGTGTTGTTGTTGGCGATGACCAATGGGGACATTTACAGTTAGACGCTACATCTATATACTTGTTAATTCTTGCTCAAATGACGGCTGCAGGGCTGCATATAATTTTTACAATAGATGAAGTAAATTTTGTCCAAAATTTAGTTTACTACATCGGTAGAGCCTACCGCACGCCGGATTACGGAATTTGGGAAAGAGGGCATAAAATCAATCGCGGCAATGCAGAATTGAACGCGAGTTCAGTTGGTATGGCAAAAGCAGCCCTGGAAGCAATAAATGGGTTGGATTTGTTCGGGATTAAAGGCTCTCAAGCATCTGTTATTCACGTTTTGCCAGACGAAATTGCCCGCAGCCGCATAACTTTGGAATCGCTTTTGCCTCGCGAATCTAGTTCAAAAGAAGTAGATGCGGCTTTATTGAGCGTGATTAGTTTTCCGGCTTTTGCTGTTGAAGACCGAGAATTAATAGAACGGACTCGGAATAAGATTATTGACAAATTGCAAGGAAATTACGGCTGCAAGCGGTTTCTGCGGGACGGACACCAAACAGTTTTGGAAGATGCCGATCGCCTGCACTACGAACCCACAGAATTAAGGCAGTTCGAGCACATTGAATGCGAGTGGCCGCTATTTTTCACTTATTTATTTTTGGACGGAATATTTCAGGGAAATCAAGCTCAAGTGCAAGAGTACCAGCAGCGTTTGGAATCTCTGGCAGTCGATCGCTCTGGTTTGCCGCTGCTACCCGAATTGTACTACGTCCCCGCCGAAAATATAGAAGCAGAAAAGTTAAATCCCCGCAGCCAGCAGCGCTTGCCCAATGAAAATATTCCCCTCGTTTGGGCGCAAAGTCTGTATTTTCTCGGTCAATTGCTGAACGAAGGATTAATCGCAGTTGGCGACATCGACCCCCTGGGAAGGCATTTGTCAGTGGGCCAACACAGAGAACCTTTAGTGCAAATTGCACTGTTAGCTGAAGACGAAGATTTGCAAGCAGAATTAGCCACTAACGGTATTGCCGCGCAAACCCCAAAACAGTTAGAACCAATTCAAGTCCGCCAGACAAAAGAATTATCAGCTATTTACACGCAAATTGGACGCAACGACCAATTAGGCTTAACCGGCCGCCCCGTGCGCCGTCTGCGGAGTTTAACAACTTCTCGGGTGTTTAAAATTCGCGAAGAGGCGATCGTATTTCTCCCCTCCTTTTTGGACAGACAAGAATTTTACCTAACTCTAGATTACCATTTCCTAGTATCTAAAATCCAAAGCGAAATAGCTCACATTCACCGCCACTGGTATCAGTTGGGACGCCCTACGGTAACGCTGATGCTGACTCACACGATGCTGGAAACAGGCCGGGAAGCGCTGCTGGAATTAATGAAGGAACTCCGGGACGGACACTGCAACAACACGCCCGTTAAACTGGGAAATCTCAAGCAGTTAATGCTGACCGCTGGCACCGAAAGAATTGATTTCATGCACGATTTTGAATTTACCGAATCTCCGGTGACAGGTGCAGTAGAAACGCGCAGCTATCTGGCTTACAATCCTGAAAAAACTTGGCCTTTGGGTCACACGCAAGAATTTAAATTAGAGTGCGAAACTAACACTCAATTCTTGCTAACTAGCCTGCGCGCTTCAGAAAACTTGTACGAACAAATTGAGTTGCTGCACACGTTAGTTCGCCTCAAAGGATTATATTTTGATACAGGATTTGGAGGTGCAGAACAAACAGTGAAAGTTGTGGATTTGCTCAACGAAGTTTATACAAAAGCTGGAGAAAGTTCGCAATCAAAAATTCAATGGGCAGTCATCCGCCATGCCGCAGGTTTGCTGGACAAGGTTGATATCAGCTTGTCGGATGCGGTGACAGACATTTTGGTGCGGCAAAAACAGATTGCTGTGGGGAAAGCCTACAGCGAAGATTCGATAATTTCGCGACCCGGATCTTACACGGAAGTGATGGACAAAATTCGCCAATTCTGCGGAGAAGACATTCGCGATCGAGTTCTAACTCAAGAAGTTCTCATCTACCTAGGCTTGCTAATTAAAGCCGAACCGCACTTATTTAAAGGTCTGCTGACACTGAGAGTTAGCTACTTTATTCTGCTGTTAACAAGCGAATTAGCCCGCGAGTTGCAAGTTACGCAAAATGAAGCTTACGAATATTTAATGCAGCTAAGTCCCTTTGAAATCAAAAATCGCCTGCGCCAAGTGTTGGCAGAATACGAGGAAATGAATCAAATCCTCAAACAGCAAGAATCCCTGCGTGTCAAACAGCCGGAAAAAGATATTGAATGGGTAGTAGCGCCAGTTTCCGAAGAACCAACAATGCCTGCGGGAGGATGGCGCCGGAAGCGGCAAATGGAAGGTGCAGTCAATCGCGTGCCGAAGGATTTTTATCCGAGTGTGTGGGGACTGCTGCGGCACTGCAAAGGCTTGATAATTGGCGACAAATTAGAGCGCAGAAACCGCTTGGACAGCGATATAATTTTATCGGAAATGACGCCGGGGGAAAAGAATTTTGCGCTACAAATCGAGCATTTGCTGAATAAAATTGTGGCGCCAGAATACCGACAAGTCAATATTGAGGCGCTGATGGAGTTGGCTGCGATCGCCCAGCGCAACCCCGAACTGAAGGTAGAAGAATACATCGTTTTAGATGTGTTGGTCGGTCACGCAGTGCGCCTGAATTGGCGAGGAAAACACCCGGAAAGAGCGGATAAATACGACGAAGATAAAGCGGCGGCTTGGCAAGCTTTTTACAATACTTCGCCTTACGTTTGCGCGAGTCACGTACTCGATGCTTTCCGATTCTTGACGAAGTTTGGATAGATTGAGTGCGGGTGGTTAACACGGCTGTTTCATTCTCACCAAAAAACTCAAATGATGAGGAGATGGGGGGAGAGCAGGGTAAACGCATCTAATTTTTAAATTTCTATATATAGCGTTTTAAAGGAGGGCAAACCACTATATGTAGACTAACGGTTCTCAACAAGGAACAATAAAGCCGAGTTGTTGTGCTAAAACTCCTGCTTATTGACAAGATGCGCTTACCCTGGAGAGGGGGATGGGGAGAAGGGCAGTATAAGGGATGACTCAAAAGCTCAAAAATTAATCACTCTCTTGATTGGGGCTTTTCTCCCCATCTCCCCCGATCCCCATCGGACTATCTCCCCATCAACCGAGAATGAAACAGCCGTGGGGTGGTGAATACAAGCGACCTCCTCGATAGTTCGGCGGTTGAAACCGCAACTACACAAACTAAGTCCGCAGAGGCGGACTGAGAAATAAGGGAGATACTTAAGCTCGATCGGGATTATGCCAGATCCCTCATACAGCAAACGATGGATTAGAAAGCAGCTCACGCCTACAAATCACGTCCTTACCCTGCGACACGTCACCCGCACCGTGTTTTTGGTACGGTTAACACCAGCGATACTTCCCCCGAGGCTCGCGCCGCGGAGAGTTCGCTCGGCAGGGTCATCATGGCGCTGACACAGCCTTTTCGGTTTCTAGGAATAGCTTGGTACGGTTTTCTTCACTGCCAATTACTGCTGATTCTTTCGCACTTATTCGGGAAAATACGACTAACTGGGTTGGGTTCTCCTGACTGTTACTCTCACTTATAAAGCGGCATCATAATAACTGTAAGCGATGAGCTTCAACCCAAACTTTCCTTATAAAGTTTTACCAATCTTTGAGGTGACAGATTATGTTGATTCGCTCTTGGCAACCATTCACGGAAATTGAAACCATCCGCCAGCAACTCGATAAAGTTTTTGACCAACTGGCAACAACGAGAGATAACTCAGAAGCCACTTGGATGCCCGCTCTGGAATTGGCTGATGTTGGTGACAACTTCGTATTAAAAGCGCAACTGCCTGGAATTGACCCCAAAGACATTGACGTTCAAGTCACTCGCGAAGCAATTTCTATCTCTGGGGAACGCCGCTACGAAAACACTGACGAGCAATCTGGCTGCGTCCGCTCTGAATTCCGCTATGGCAAATTCCACCGGGTGCTTCCCTTGCCCGCAGCCATTCAAAACGACTCCGTGCAAGCTACATGCAAAGATGGCATTCTGACGCTAACACTGCCCAAAGTGACTGAAGCTCGCAATAAAGTCGTCAAGATTAATTTAGCCGAAATTGCTGGAGCTTCAACGAATCCCGCTTTGGAACAGGCTAACCAATAACGATCTGCTGTGCTTAATCGAGTGAGGCAAATTTCTCCAAATTGAGCCTAATTGGATTTACTTAACAACAACGGAACTGGAAAAGTTGATACCGAGAGCAATGGTAGCTCTCGGTATTCTTTGTTTGGGAAAGCGGAGCGAAAAGCTGCCTGCGTCCTGAACCCGCAGTGAATTCAGTAACGCTTACAAGGCAGGCTTCTGGTCAATGCAGTCGATGTGCACTTCGCGATCGCAATAGCCAATCGATCGCCTTCGGGGCATTGAAGTCCCTCGCTCATGCCATTGGTAACAAATTAAGCTAAGAAAGCATTTGTCAATCAGCAATTAGGCTCAACATTTACTCGGATTTTGGGCCCAAAACTGAGATTTGGGCGATCGTGCGATCGTGCCGAGGGAGATATTTATACCTAATCCCTATCAAATCGTAAATTTTCCACTCCTAAAACAGGAGTTTTTTTGAGTAATATTACTGAGTGACAAATGGAATTAAATCTTAACTTTTCACCCATCAGTGATGGTTGACAACGATAATTATCATCAACGGGACAACACTGGCTCGACACGCCAGTTGAAAATGCAGCCGACTAATCCCCCAACAAACACCCAAAACGCGCATTGAGGCAGCACAGTTAACAACACAATCTCATGAGTCCGCGAGTGTCCGAAGCGAAACACGAGCTCACTTTTGTTGAGTAAATTACTATGTTACAATCAACTCCAATAATAATTAAGTTTGAAAACCGGCCTTAACCGCACGCTCAATTCCCCTGCGATCGCTAGAATAACAATGACTCTCAACTTAGCTGGCTATCAATTCGTTGAAACCCTCCACAGCGGGATCAGAACTTCAGTCGATCGCGCTCGGAGGATTTCGGACTGTTCCAGCGCGATCGTCAAAACGCTAAAGGCTGAGTATCCCACCCTTGCTGACATCACCCGCTTGCGCCACGAATATCAAATCCTGCACAGCTTGAACGTAGAAACGATTGTCAAAGCCATTAGTTTAGAAACCTATAAAAACGGTTTAGCACTGATATTAGAAGATTCAGGCTCCCAGTCTCTCAACGATTGGATGAAGGGGAAAAAACTCGCAATCATTCAATTTCTGTCTTTGGGAATCCAGCTTGTCTCTGCCTTAGCAGAAATCCACAAACATAACATTATTCATAAAGATGTAAAGCCACAAAATATTATCATCAACCCAGCCACTGAAAAAGTTCAAATTATTGATTTTAGCATCGCTTCGCGCCTGGAGCGAGAAAATTCGACCATCAGCCATCCAGATTTGCTCGAAGGCACACTCGCCTATATGTCGCCAGAACAAACTGGCCGGATGAATCGGTCAATTGACTACCGCACTGATTTTTATTCACTAGGCATTACCTTCTATGAAATGCTCACAGGCGAGTTGCCATTTCATTCCACAGACCCGCTGGAATTGGTACACAGCCATATTGCCAAAACTCCCATTCCCCCTCACCAGCTAAATCCTGAAATCCCACCACAAATTTCAGCGATTGCGATGAAGTTATTAGCTAAAAATGCTGAAGACCGCTACCAAAGCAATGAAGGACTAAAATTTGACTTAGAAACTTGCTTGCTCAAACTACAGGCTAGCGGATATATTTCCAAATTTGTTGTTGGAAGTGCGGATAAAGCAGGGCAATTAAATATACCGCAAAAGCTCTACGGTCGCGACCGAGAAATTGAAAAAATTCTCGAAACTTTCGATTGCGTTGCCAGCGGTACCGCCGAATTAATGCTGGTTTCCGGTTATTCCGGGATAGGCAAAACAGTGTTGGTCAATGAAGTTCACAAACCCATTGTGCGGCAGCGAGGATATTTTATTGCGGGGAAATTTGACCAGTTCAAGCGCAATATTCCTTATGCTTCCCTGATTCAAGCATTCCAATCCTTAACTCAGCAACTTCTAACCGAAGGCGAAGCAGAAATCCAAACTTGGAAAGCAAAACTGTTATCCGCTTTAGGCGATAACGGACAAGTCATCATTGATGTTATCCCTGAAGTTGAATTAATTATTGGCAAACAGCCACCCGTAGCAGAACTAGGGGCAACTGAATCGCAAAACCGTTTCAGTCGCGTCTTTAAACAATTCATAGGCGTATTTACGACTGTTGACCATCCCTTAGTTATCTTTCTCGATGACTTGCAGTGGGCGGATTCAGCATCGTTGAAATTAATTGAATTGCTAATAACTGATTCTGATAGCAAGTATTTATTGCTGATTGGGGCATATCGAGATAACGAAGTTTTTCCCACTCATCCGACGATTCAAACAATTGACAAGATTCGCCAAACTGGTGCGAGGGTGAATGATATTGTCCTTCAACCATTACACCTGGTTG
Source organism: Microcoleus sp. F8-C3 (assembly GCA_036704825.1). Taxonomy (GTDB): domain Bacteria; phylum Cyanobacteriota; class Cyanobacteriia; order Cyanobacteriales; family Microcoleaceae; genus Microcoleus. The sequence continues at coordinate 185,047 of JAUBSN010000002.1, forward strand.
ATGTCGAAGAATTAATTGCGGATACTTTAAATGAATCTGGCGGTTCGGAATCCCTGTGTGTAAAAACGCGAAATTTCGCGTCTCTACTTTTCAATAAAACGCAGGGCAATCCTTTCTTCTTAAGTCAACTCCTCAAAACTCTCTATCAAGAAGATTTGTTGACTTATAACTTCACCCCCCTAATCCCCCCTTACCAAGGAGGGACAAAGGGGGGTTGGCAATGGAATATCGAGCAAATTCAAGCAATCGGCATCACCGATTACAACGTTGTCGAACTGATTGCTAGAAACATACGCAAATTGCCCGAAGATACCCAAAAAGTATTAAAATTTGCTGCTTGTATTGGCAACACTTTTAACTTAGAAGTTTTGGCGATTGTCAATCAAGAATCATCCTTAGTCACGGCAGCACAGTTGTGGGCAGCACTTCAAGCTGGGTTGATTTTACCTTTGAGCAATGAATACAAAATTCCTCTCGTATTTAGTCAGGAAGAGTCGGGCGGTTTTACCTTAACTGATGTGAAAGTTGACTACAAGTTTTTACATGACAGAGTGCAGCAAGCTGCCTATTCTTTGATTCCAGACGATCGGAAAAAAGAGACCCACTTAAAAATCGGTCAACTGCTGCTGCAAAGTACAACGCCCGAAGACCGAAAAGAAAATATTTTCGCTTTAGTTAACCAGCTAAATTACGGTACTGACTTACTTACCGCCGAATCCCAAAAATATGAACTAGCCCAATTGAATCTGATTGCCGGTCAGAAAGCGAAAGCTGCTACAGCCCACGATTCCGCCGTCAAATATTTGCAAGTGGGTTTATCTCTGCTAGCGGTAGATAGTTGGGACAATCAATATGAACTGACATTAAGGCTGCATGAGGAAGCAGCAGAGTCAGCATATTTGAGTGGTGATTTTGGTGGAATGCAGAGATTTGTTGAGATAGTACAAAACTGCGCCAAAACGCTGCTGGACACAGTAAAAGTGTACAAAGTCCAGATTCAAGCTTATATGGCGCAGAACAAGCTGCTGGAAGCATTGAATACGGGGCTGCAAGTCTTAAAGGAGTTGGAGGTAGAGTTTCCCGAGTCGCCAAACCCATCTGATATTGGGCAGGCGCTGGGGGAAACTGCGGCAATTTTGAGCGGCACCCGAATTGAGGACTTAATCGAGCTCCCTGAAATGACCGATCGTTATCAATTAGCAGCGATCGGGATTTTGTCAAGTATATTTTCTGCTTGCTATTCTGGGATGCCGGCACTGGTGCCTTTAACAGTGTGCAAACAGGTCGATTTATCCGTTCAATACGGCAATGCTTCTGTGTCTCCCTTTGCATATGCGGTATACAGTCTTCTTCTTTGCGGGGCGGTAGGAGATATTGAGGGGGGCTACGAGTTCGGCCAATTAGCTTTACGTCTAGTGTCAAAGTTAAATGCCAAAGAAATCGAAGTCAAGACTTGCCACTTAGTGTATGCAGCCGTTCAACATTGGAAAGAACACGTTCGGAATACCTTAGAACCTTTCCTGGCAGCTTTCTCTACTGGGCTGGAAACTGGAGATTTAGAATATGCTGGCTATGCCGTCATGGTGTGGAGTCATTACTCGTTTTTTGTTGGCAAGCAACTAATGCAACTCGAACGAGAGATAGCAACTTACACAGATGCCATTCATAAAATTAGCCAAGAAACAGCGCTTAACAATACAAAAATCTGTTGGCAAGCCGTCTTAAACATGATGGGAAAAAGCCAAAATCTATGCCAGTTAATGGGGGAAGCCTACGACGAAGAGAAAATGCTGCCGCTACACCAGCAAACCAACAACCAACTGGCAATTCATTACTTATCATTGCACAAACTTGCGCTTTGTTACGTGTTTGAGAATTACCAGGAAGCCTTAAAAAATATCCCTCTAGTAGAAAGTTCTTTCGGAGCATCTACTGGGCAGCTAACTGTTGCGATCTTCTATTTCTACGATTCTCTAGTACGGCTAGCTGTGTATTCTGAAACTTCACAGTCCGAGCAACAGGAAATTCTTAACCGAGTACAAGCTAATCAAGAAAAAATGCAAAACTGGGCGCATCATGCCCCAATGAATCACCTGCACAAATTCTATCTAGTAGAAGCAGAACGGCATCGGGTTTTAGGCGAAAAAATAGAAGCGATCGAGATGTACGACAAAGCGATCGTTCTTGCTAAAGAAAACGAGTATATCAACGAAGAAGCACTAGCTCACGAACTCGCTGGTAAATTTTATTTTTCATGGGGTAAAGAAAAGATTGCCCGCACCTACATGACCGATGCTTATTATGCCTATATGCGCTGGGGGGCTGTAGCTAAAGTTAAACATCTACAAGAAAAATACCCGCAATTAATAGCGCGAGCCTCTGCGATCGCCGAAACCCCTTTCGATCCTACGATGATAAGTCCTCCTTTGACCGTGACAGGCGGTCAAACAGAGTTGCTAGACTTGGCAACTGTAACGAAAGCATCTGTTGCCATTTCTAGCGAAATTGTTCTACCTAACTTGCTCACCAAGTTAATGAAAATTTTGATAGAAAACGCAGGTGCTGAAACAGGAGCGCTTATTTTCTCAAAAGAGGATCGACTTGTTATAGAAGCGGCGGGGACTAAAGATGAAGTCCGAGTGCTGCAATCTTTACCAGTATCAACTTCTGGGCAAGTGCCTATCTCGGTACTTAATTACGTCACCAGAACTCAGAAAAATGTCGTTTTAAATGATTCGGGCCTCGATGATATCTTTAACGCCGACCCCTACATTACCCAACACAAGCCAAAATCTATTTTGTGTGCGCCTATCTTATCTCAAGGTAAGTTATGTGCCATCCTGTACCTAGAAAACAACTTGATTGCTGGCGCTTTCACGCCGAAGCGGTTAGAAGTGTTGCGGATGCTATCGGGACAAGCTGCGATCGCCTTAGAGAATGCCAACCTCTATCATACTTTAGAAGTCAAAGTAGAAGAGCGAACCGAGGAATTAAAAGCCAAAAATACGCACCTAGAAGTAGAAATTCAAGAGAGACAGCGAGCCGAGCAAGCGGCCGAAGCCGCAAACCGCGCCAAGAGCCAATTTCTCGCCAACATGAGCCACGAACTCCGCACACCGCTCAACGGCATTTTAGGTTATACCCAAATCCTCAAACGAGACACAGGTTTAACCAGTCAGCAAAAGTCTGGTATTAACATCATTCATCAGTGCGGCGAACACCTCCTAACTCTGATCAATGACGTTCTAGACCTCTCCAAAATCGAAGCAGGAAAAATGGAACTCTACCTCACCGAGTTTCACCTGTCAGACTTGCTTCAAGGCATTACTGAAATCTGTCAGATTCGCGCCCAACAGAAGGAAATCTCTTTGATTTACGAACCGCTAATTCCACTTTCCATTTGCGTCCAAGCCGATGAAAAAAGGTTGCGGCAAATTCTCATCAACTTACTCGGCAATGCGATCAAATTTACCGAAAAAGGAGGGGTTAGTTTTAAAGTAGACAGACTGGAGACTCAGCAATCTTTGTCGTCACCAATCGCCAATCCCCAATCCCCAACAGCAAAATTTATTTTCCAAGTAGAAGATACAGGCATTGGCATCGGGCCGGACGAACTCTCAAAAATATTTTTGCCCTTCGAGCAAGTCAGCGGTTCAGTTAGCCAGATCGAGGGGACAGGATTGGGGCTGCCAATTAGTCGCCAATTAGTGGAGATGATGGGCGGCGAACTAAAAGTACAAAGTTCTTTAGGTAAAGGCAGTATTTTCTGGTTTGAGTTAGAGTTGCCTATTACCGAAAGCTGGGAAGGGGAGCAAAAAGAACCTGAAAAAATTATCAGGAGTTTCTCAGGCGAGCGGCGGAAAATTTTAGTAGTGGACGATCGATGGAAAAATCGATCCGTCCTCGTTAATCTTTTAGCTCCCATTGGGTTTGAATTAATGGAGGCAACGGACGGTCAAGACTGCGTGAATAAAGCGCTGTTATTTCAACCGGACTGTATTATAATTGACTTAGTAATGCCAGTCATGGACGGCTTTGAAGCGGTGAGGCGGATCAGAAAAATCCCTGCATTGAAAGATGTAATCGCGATCGGAACTTCTGCTAGCATTTTATCAGGCGATCCCCAAAGCATTTTCCAGGCTGGCTGCAACGCTTTTCTCCTCAAACCAATTCGGGCCGAAAAGTTATTAGAATGCTTGGGCCACCATTTAGGTTTAGAATGGATTTATGAGGAGCGGACAACTTTCAGTTCAGAAGGTATCTTCACAGATCCCCCTTCCCAAATCCAAGACCAGCAACTGATTGCTCCCCCTTCGGAAGAAGTTGCAGTCCTGTTCGATTTAGCCATGAAAGGTGAACTCCTCAGTATTGAGAAGCGAGCCAGCAAGCTGAAGGCAATAGATATGCGTTATGCACCTTTTGCCAATCAGTTGCTTGAATTAACCAAAAACTTTGAAGAAGACAAATTAGTAGAATTTGTTCAACAGTTTAGATGAGGACTAAAAATGACTAGCGAATCTTTAGACAGAGGAACCATTTTAATTGTGGATGATACGCCCACTAATCTGGGTTCAGTATTGGATTTTTTGAGCGCATCTGGCTTCACTGTTTGGATAGCTCGCAGCGGGTCTAGCGCTCTCAAAAAAGTGCAATATTGCCAGCCGGATTTAATTTTGTTGGATGTTTTGATGCCAGAGATGGACGGATTTAAAACCTGTCAACATCTAAAAGCAAATGACTTAACTAAAGATATCCCAGTCATTTTTATGACCGCGCTGGACGATACAGAAAGCAAAGTCAAAGGCTTTAATGTGGGGGGAGTTGATTATATAACTAAGCCCCTGCAACAGGAAGAAGTTTTAGCTCGGGCTATCACGCACCTGAATCTGCGAAATCTAACTAAAAAGCTTCAGGCGCAAATTGTCGAGCGCGAGCGAGCGCAAGCCGACCTACAAGTTTTGGCACAAGAGCTAGAGATACGAGTAGAACAGCGCACCGCTGCACTTTCCCAAACGAATCAACGCCTCAAGCAGGAGGCTGCTGAACGCCAGCTTGCACAAGCAGCTTTGCAAGCTTCGGAAGCGCGAGAGCGGCAAAAAGCCCTACAGCTCGAAAATTCCCTGCACGAACTCAAGCAGGTGCAAAGCCAGCTCATTCAGAGCGAAAAAATGTCCGGGCTAGGCCAACTCGTGGCTGGTGTAGCTCATGAAATCAATAATCCAATTAATTTTATTTATGGAAATCTTTCCTATGCTCTGGAATATTCAAAAACTTTGGTCGCTATCCTTGACCTCTACGAAAAGCACTATCCTAATCCGGCTCCAGATATACAAGCAGAAATCGTGGCAAGCGAACTAAATTATCTCAAAGACGACTTGCCTAAAATGTTCAAATCGATGTACTTAGGAGCCGATCGCATCCGCGAAATCGTTTTATCTTTGCGTCTCTTCGCACGGCAAGAAGGGTATGAAATGAGATCGGTCAACCTTCACGAAGGGATGGACAGCACGCTGATGATTTTACAGAGCCGGCTAAAATTTAACTCAGACCGCCCCTCGATTGAAGTGGTGCGGGACTATTGCCCAAACCTGCCTGAAGTGGACTGTTATGGGGGAGAAATGAATCAGGTATTTATGAATGTACTTGCCAATGCGATCGATGCTATTGACGAGTGGAACACGCAGAGATCGCTAGAAGAAATTAAAGCAAATCCTAGCGTGATTCGGATTAGCACAGAAGTAACAAGCAACAATTGCGTAGCTGTCCGAATTGTGGACAATGGGCCCGGGATCTCGGAAGAGGTTCGTCGCCACGTATTTAACCCGTTTTTTACGACAAAACCCCCCGGTAAGGGCACAGGGATTGGGTTGTCGATTAGCTGGCAAATTGTAGTGGAAAAACACCGGGGAAGCTTGGGGTGTATTTCTGCACCAGGCGGGGGAACAGAGTTTACTATTGAGATTCCGATTCGGCAGGAGTCTCCTGTCTTGTCGCTGTCAGCTTGATGTTCTGCAAAAAAGTTATTGATACTCCCCACTGATGAATCAGGGAGATTCTTGACTAAGACCGCAAAGGGACTTTCAAAGGCATTATCAATGCGCCTCTACTGACTTCTTTGAGACAAAGCCCCAAAGTTGTCGCTACTTTTCGACCGATGTTTGCTGCCCCGTTACAATCAGCGTTAATCAACAAACCTTCAAGAGTACGATACAATCCGCGCTCATTTGTCACAAGTTAAGGTTCTGGGCCAGTGGTCAAGGGGGGTAGAGTACATTGGTGACAAGTTAAGACTTAATTGCATTTGTCAATCAGTAATATTACTCAAAAAAACTGCTGTTTGAGGAGTGGAAAATTTACGATTTGAGAGGGAGTAGGTATAAGTATCACCCGATCGCGCGATCGCCTAAATCTCAGTTTTGGGCCCAAAATCCGAGCAAATATCGAGCATAATTGCTGATTGACAAATGCTTTTTTAGCTTAACTTGTTACCAATGATTAGGGGCATATTTTTATCGGCCATCAAGTCTCTAATTTTGTGGCGAGGGCGATCGCGCTATTTCCGATCGCTCAGTTTCAGTTCGTAAATGTTCCAAAATACTCCTCTTAAGGCAGAATACTTAATACCTTGGATATAATTTCGCACTGCTGCCATTGTCAAAGGCTTAGTTAAATAAATATATGGTAGATACTCCCGATCGATGCGTTGAGCTTCTGCATAAATAGCTTTGCGCTTTGCTTCATCAAATTCTTCTACTCCCTGACGATAAAGGTTGCCCACTTTCCGTTCCCAGTCGGCCACCTCCCGTCCTGTTATCGGAGTCTGACCTTTCTGAGGTTCCTGATTATATACATGGTAACTACCTTCAGGCAAGAACAAACTAGCATTGTCATTTGGTTCTACACTAAGAGTAATCGCCCCCAAACGACACTCCCAATTAAAAGAGTTAAGAATTTTGTCTATAAAAAGGTTATAACTTACAGGATTCAAATCAACTTGAATGCCAATTTTGTTTAAATTTTCTTTAATTTGTACTGCGATTGTCTCGAGGAATTTATTACTAGAATTTGTCAGCAGGGTAAACTGCACCAAATTCCCCTGAAAATCTAATAACTGTCCTTGATTATTGTATTCAAATCCGGCTTTAAGCAGTAATTGTTTCGCTTTTATAGGATTGTATTCATAATCTTTTAAACCTTCTTTATAAGAAAGATAATAAGGGCTTTGTTTAGGTAGAGATGAAGTTGCCAATTCACCCAATCCTCTATATATGTTATTGAGCAATCCCCTGCGGTCAATCCCATAGGCAACAGCTTGTCTAAATTCCACTGTATTAAACCAGCGAGACTTGATTGGATTGACCAAAGGTTCACCATTTCTGCTTCCTTTGTTGAGATTAAAACTAATATACGTAGTTTCCCTAGAAGAACCACCGTTGTAAATGGTAAATTGCCCTCGCTTTTCTTCCCGTTTCAATAGTGAAAAATTTTGTGGAGAAACATTAATGTAAGCCAATCCTCCAGACCGGAATTGTATTAAAGAGGTATCACTATTGTCAACAATTTGCAAAATCACACGCTCGATATAAGGCTGGGTGCTACCTCGATCGTCTTTTCGCCAGTAATAAGGATTCTTTCGGAAAATAACCCGCTCACCTGGAGTATAAGCTTCTATCGTATAAGGACCATTCGCAATAATTTCTTTGGGTGGAGTATTAGTACCCCAAGTTGATAGAAATTTAGGCTTACCTTCTCGATCTTTTGTGTTGACTGCTTCTCGCAATGCGTGGACTGGTAATATTGGTAGATTTGCCAGCCCGAGTAATGGGGCAAATGGTTGAGGGGTAATAAATTCAAATCGCAGTCGATCGATTTTTCGTACAGTAGGAAAAACGCTATTTTTACCAACTCTAAATAAGTCTTTTGCATTATTAGGCATGTCTTTACCCAGGTAAACTTCGTTATAAGTAAAAACCGCATCATCTGTAGTAATTGGCTGTCCATCTGACCATTTAAGTCCTTTCCTAAGACGAAAAATTATCCGTTTCTTGTCTTTAGATATTTTCCAAGACTCGGCAAGGGCTGGTTCAATTTTCCCTTGGTAATTTTCGCTAATTAGCCCTTCGTGAGTGTAGTCTGAAGTGTAGGGGGCCTCCTGAATTAGAGCTGGGTTAAAGGTTTTGGGGATTGCAGGGCTGCTGATAACGATTTGAGAGACTGATACTACTTTGGTTTTGATATGAAGTGAGCTAAATTTAATTAGTGCAAATACTGTTATTAAAGCGAGTAAAATACCCCATACGTGACGGCGAATAGCAGTAAAAATACTAATTTTTTTCATACTAAAAATATTATATGGTAACGGTTTAAAGGGTATTAAGCCGCAGATAACATCTAGTTTTTGGAGTTGACTGACTTACGCTGCCAACAATTGCAGGAAATTGCGACAGATAAGTAAATTGGCTGGAAAATACACAAATGCGGGCAGCGACGGTCACTCTGTGAAACTCAACAATGGCAGGGGTTATGAGAGCTTTACCTTCTGTAACATACCCAAGTTTATTTGCACCTACCTACTTAATTCGTAGTAGCGTTTGGACGCTACTACAAACCCCACACTACAAAACTCCTTTAGAACTCGGAATCCGACTGGCGCGCCGCGGATCGATTTCTACCGCCATCCGCAGAGCTCGCGCAAATGCTTTAAACGCTGCTTCCACAATGTGATGAGAATTTCCGCCCTGCAACTGTCTAATGTGTAGTGTCATTTGAGTGTGGTTCACAACTGCCGAAAAAAACTCTCTCACTAATTCGGTATCGTAAGTGCCGATCCGCTGGTTGGGAATTTCCAAGCCGTAACTTAAGTGAGGCCGTCCCGAAAAGTCTAGCACTACTTCAATTAAAGCTTCATCCAAAGGTGCGATGAAATGTCCGAAGCGAGAAATGCCCGATCGATCCCCGACAGCTTTTGCCAGCGCTTGGCCCAAGGTAATTCCCACATCCTCGTTCGTGTGGTGGTCGTCAATCTCCAAATCCCCGATCGCCTGCACGTCCAAATCGATCAATCCGTGAGAAGCAATCTGGTGCAACATATGGTCTAAAAACGGAATCCCCGTAGACGCCTTGCAAGTTCCCACACCGTCGAGATTGAGGCTAGCAGTGACATCCGTTTCCAGTGTCGTGCGTTTCACCAAGGCGGCCCTACCTGGTTGAACTGAACTTGCAGGAGGCACAGAAGGGCGATCGATTATCTCCATAATTCGCAATTGGTCATTCATTAGTTATTGATAATTAGTAATTTGAGAACGGGATTTTTTTAGTGTTGAGTCTCGAGCGAGGGGCGGGTTCTGGATGAAACTGACATCAGACACCAATGTCAATCAAGGGATTTTTGGTGGGTGGGGGCGGGTTTATTTAACCTGTCTGTCACCGGAGAAAGTTTTTGGTGAACCCGTCCCTACAAGTTCTTGAAAATGGTGCAAGAAGATGCCAGATCGAACTTACTTGTTAAAGTTAAAGTTTATTGTCTCAACCCGCCCCTTGATAACTCAAAACGATCGACTACCGTTACATTCCCATGATTTCGTAACCGGCATCCACATACAAAACTTGACCCGTAATCCCGCTAGCGAGATTGCTGCACAGAAAAGCCGCAGCATTTCCCACTTCCTGCTGAGTCACCGTCCGCCGCAGCGGGGCCACTTCCTCAACGTGGTGGATCATGTCCAGAATACCGCCAACTGCTGACGAAGCCAGAGTCCGAATCGGGCCAGAAGAAATCGCATTTACCCGAATATTTAACGGGCCCAGTTCAGCAGCCAGATAGCGAACATTCATTTCCAAAGCTGCCTTAGCAATTCCCATCACATTATAATTAGGAACTACCCGGACGCCGCCCAAATAACTCAGGGTCACTATACTGCCGCCGCTTGCCATCAGGGGTTTAGCTGCTGCACAAAGCCGCACCAGCGAGTAAGCGCTAATATCTAAAGCATTGGAGAAACCTTGGCGCGAAGTGTTGGTGAAGTCTCCCGAAAGTTCGTCCTTGCCGGCAAAAGCCAGACAGTGGATCAGGACATCTAACTTGCCCCACTTGTCGGCGATGGTTTGAAAAGTTGACTCAATTTCGCTCTCGTCTTGGACATTGCAGGGCAAATACAGACTGGGATTGAGCGGTTCCACCAGTTCAGCGACTTTGCGCTCGTGCTTGCCTTTCTCGTCCTTTAAATAAGTTATGCCGAGGTTGGCCCCTGCTTTGTGGAGCTGCTGAGCGATGCCCCAGGCGATCGAGCGATTGTTGGCAATGCCCGTAACAAGAGCATTTTTTCCGGTCAAATCTATCATCTGTATTTCTTCTCTTAAGCAACTAGCACCGTTCTCATTGGCTCTATGCGACAACCCCGCCAGTTTAGACACAACTGATTCAGATTTAACTGATTGAGACACAATTGAGACACAATTGAGACACAATTGATATTAATTTTGCTGTGGAGCTACATGGGGGGGGAATTGAAAAAGTTAAGAGAAGGGCTAGATTTAATCATACAGCGTGTGTTTACCTTAACATTAGATGGAAGTAACAGAATCCTTGCATATTGGAGGTTAGGAAGTATATTTACTCAATAAGGTTAATCGGCAAGTTATAAAGTATTGATTAGTACAAAGGATCTAGTCGTGACGCATGATAGACCGCTAGCAGCCGTGTTCCGCCAAATCAGCGGCGGGGCGTTTCCACCCATTGTGGAAACCTTTGAACGGGGCAAGACAATTTTTTTCCCTGGAGACCCGGCTGAGCGCGTCTACGTTCTCATTAGAGGTGCTGTGAAGCTGTCCAGGGTTTACGAAGCAGGGGAAGAAATTACAGTCGCCCTCCTGCGCGAAAATAGCGTATTTGGGGTGCTGTCTCTGATTACGGGACACCGCTCGGACAGGTTTTACCACGCGGTAGCCTTTACGCCGGTAGAGTTGATCTCGCTGCCGATCGAACAAGTCGAGAAAGCGCTCAAGGAAGACCCCGAACTGTCGATGGTGATGCTGCGGGGACTGTCGTCTCGGATTTTGCAAACCGAGATGATGATCGAAACGCTGGCCCACCGAGATATGGGTTCGAGACTCGTCAGCTTTTTGCTGATTCTGTGCCGGGATTTTGGCGTGCCCGGTACAGAGGGGATTACGATTGATTTGAAGCTGTCCCACCAGGCGATCGCCGAAGCGATCGGCTCGACGCGGGTAACTGTGACTCGTTTGCTCGGGGATCTCAGGCAAGAAACCATGATCTCGATCCACAAGAAAAAGATCACAGTCCACAACCCGGTGGCCTTAAGCCAGCAATTCACTTGATGCCGAGAAAGTATCGGATTTTGGATTTTGGATTTTAGATTCAATCCAAAATCCAAAATCCAAAATATAAAATCGGAATGACTGCTGGATACATCCTGGTATTTGTAATTTTAGTGTTGGGGGGTGTGATCGCCACTGTCAGCGATCGCCTTGGGACGAAAGTCGGCAAGGCAAGGTTGAGCTTGTTCAAACTTCGCCCCCGCGATACTGCTGTTGTTGTGACAGTAATGGCCGGCAGCATCCTGTCCGCACTGACTTTGGGTATTTTGTTTGCTACTAGCAAGCCGCTGCGAACAGGAGTTTTTAGAATAGACGAGATTCAAAAAAGACTTAACAGCGCCCGCAGAGAACTCAACCAAACCACTCAAGAAAAAAATCGAGTTGAAACTGAATTAACTCAAGCCAGAGCCGCTCAAGCGCAAGCTAGAGCCAATTTAGAGCAAATTAATCAATCCCTCCAAGCTGCTAATGCCGAGCAAGCTCGGACGCAAACAAAATTAAACTCGCTGCGGGCCCAGCTCAACAGCGTGCAAGCAGCCAAGTCTAAAACTGAAGAGCAGTTAAGTCAGGTAGAAGCGGCTAAATCTCAGACAGAAGAACAGCTCAGCAGCGTGGAAGCAGCTAAATCCCGCACCGAAGAACAATTGAAACTGGTTCAAACGGCCCGATCGAATACACAAGCTCAGCTCGATCGCACCGAGAACCAATTGAAAACAGTTTCTGCTCAAAAAACGACTTTAGGCTCGGAAATCGCCCAACTGCAAGAAGAGCGCCAACAGTTAATCGAGCAGCGGGAGCAGGTAAAAGCTCAAATTGCCCAGCGAGACACAGAAATTGCCAAGCGAGACGCAGAAATTGCCAAGCGAGACGCAGAAATTGTCGATCGCAACGAACTAATTGCCCAGCGAGACAAGGAAATTGCCCAGCGGGTGCAAAATCTCGCCGAGCGCGATCGAACTATTGTCGAGCGCGACAAAGTAATTGCCGAGAGGGAAGCACTCTTAGAAAGCTTGGCACAGCAGCAAGCTCAACTCGAACAGCAACAAACTTTATTGCAGCAGCAAGTGCAAGTTTTGGAACGCGATTTTCAGGCAATCCGCGAGGGTACAGTTGCCATCAGGCGCGGTCAAATTTTAGCGGCTGGCGTGGTTCGCATCCTCGATCCCGGTATGGCGAGCCGCGCGATCGATCGACTATTGCAACAAGCAAATAAAACCACCGTCGGACTGATGCAGCCGGAGAATAAGAAGGTTAAAGAGCAGGTTATTCAAATTACTAAAGCAGAAATAGATCAACTAATTAGTCAGATTAAAGACGGTCAAGACTACGTGGTGCGAATTGTCGCCGGCGCTAATTACCTGCGGGAAGAAAAGGTAATTAAGGTATTTGCAGAAGCAGAAATCAATCGAGTTGTTTTCCGCGCTGGAGATGTGATTGCAGGGGTTGCTGTCGATCCGGTGATTTTGACCGACGAACAGGTGCGGCAGCAGTTGCTGCAATTGATAGAAGCTTGTCAATTTCGCGCTCGCCTGATCGGCGTTGTCGGCGGTAGAGTCCAAGTTGCCGACAGTCAGATTGAAACTTTAGCGGATTTTATCGATCGGTTGCAGCAGTACGAGAAACCGCTGGACGTTCAGGCGATCGCCGCAGATGTCACTTACATCGCCGGCCCGCTTAAAATAGATTTAGTTGCTCTTGAAAACGGAGCCGTTGTTTTCCGCACCGGACAACAGAATCAAGGCCAAGGAGACTTGAAAATTAAATAAACTCTGGATCGATATATCGAATTTGAGCAAAAATTTTGGGCGATAGAACCGCTATTTTGCTTGACTTTTTCGCGCCCTTGACCTATCATTAAATTATGGGAATCCGTGCCGTCATATAACATCATTCATTGGTGCGCCACCACCAAAAATCGGGAAGCATCACCAACAATCTCACAGCGACGCACCGCACCGCTAAGAGAGCAAAGTAGAGAAACTAAGAGTCGAACCCTGAGATATTGAGATCACAGAACAAAATTTTGCTCAATTCATAGCATTTGTAATAATTATTGTAACAGTGTATTGTTGAGTTTGTCGATCGTACAACTTGGCGCTTTCTGTGCGTTTACCATAATTTTGATATCCTCCTGTCTAGTAGCTCTCAGTTTGGGTGAGCAGGCTTGAGCTCTGCTTTGAAGACCAGCTTGGCTGTCGGTTCTAACTTCTATATTAGGAATGCTTTTCTCAAAGGTGGCTGAACTTTAGGGTAACTTTAGATCCGAGGTTGTTCCCTGGCCCCCTGTGAGGGTTTTGGGCTCTGTTGGGTTTTTGGGTGCTGGGTGATGAGGGTATGGGAGTAGAGATTAAATTTAACTGATGATAGGCTTGCTCAATTTGGGTTACAGTAGGAACCGGAGCAGAACCCATCTGTCCAACTGATTTTCAACCAATTATCACCTAAATTTTCATTAATTATCGTAGTAATTCTATCCTCATAACCTGTAGTGTGATAAAATCCCAAGCTTTTTAGCAAAAACACTAAAACTTCTTGGCATTTTTGCCCCTCATGTTCATCTGGGTAATATACATTTACTGTAATTACTACTCTATCTACTGATATCCCTAACTCTTCTCTTTCTGTAATAGTTTTAACTTTTTCTTCTTGATTGTCCTCCGAATTTCTGAGAGTATTTATAATCAAAGAGTTTTCGTCTGATTCGTTCCAATCACAAGAATACCAACTATAATTTTGCACATATCCATACTCCGGTATAATATTTTTACTTAACATTTTTACGCAGCCGAAAAATTGTGGTTTTATAACCTTCCTGTGAAGATGATCGAAGTATTTAAAACGAGACACAAGAACAATTTCGTTGTGTTTCAATCCCAGTACCTTGACTATGTTACTTTGGGGATGAAAACAGACAATTGGAACATAAAAGTCTTTTCCCTCAACACTAAACTTGCTAGCCCCCATGTAAATACTCGTACTTAGTATCACCTCGGTTCTATAGCACGGGGATGTGAGCATATTATTTTGACTCATGAATTCTTTGTAAAACCATCCCCATCCTTTTTCCCTAAGCCTTTTATTTAATTCACAAGCTTTTCTCGGTGTGATTGGGAAATCTATATTATGTATTTCAGTGTTCCATTTTACGCTTATTGGTTTATTTTGAGAAGTAGGCTTCCTATAATTAGGAGTTTGCTTGCGGCGTTTTGCTTTTCCCATGTCAATATCCTCTTCCCATAGTTCTTTCTATATCTTGTACAACTTGTTCAACAGCACCAACAAAACTTAAATCTTTGCGCCAGTAATGACAGGCAAGAGAAGCATCTAAAACTGTCTCAATAAAATCATCAGCAGTAGGCATCAAGTTTCTTGTCAACACTGTGACGATTGTAAAGCGGAACTCTTCCAACTGTGTTTGGGTATATTCAGCATACTCAGGATTACCGGAACGACCAACATCAACAATTTTAATCCTTACCATGTTGTGCTTATCAGTTTTTCCCTGCGTTCTGATAGCTAAAGACAGCGATTCTGGCTTGACTACTTTTATTTTGCCTACTGGAGAATTTGCTATAACTTTTCCGTTAGAATCTGATATTATTATTGTATCAAGGGGACGACCTAGTGTCTTGAGATAAGATTCATTTTCATCGCCAGCGACCAAAGAATTTATTTGACCATAATGGTATGACAAATTAGGATCGGAATGGTATTGACTGCCATTCCACATTTTTGGGTATAAGTAAGTGCAAATTTTTATGCACGCAAAAGCCATTCTGTATTCTCGAAATAGGCATAATAGCTTGGCCAGACCGTACCAAAGCATAAACCATGTTTGATTATGACTAAATACTTGATCGTAGTATTTGAAGGCTTGATTGAGATCGCCATCTCTCTTTGACATAATCGACTTATCCACTAGGCTTAATAAATCGCTCTGAATTTCAGTGAGGTCAGACAATGACTTCACTTTATTTAGAATGTAAGTAGCAGTTTGCTCTTCCCGATCAACGGCATTTTGAATAAACTGAAAAAGTTGACTTTCTGTAACGGATCTATATTTATGGTCTTTAGGAAGACTTTCTTCAAAAGCCCCACCCTGATTTAGATGAAAATCTAAATCTCTGAAATACTCTGCACGTTCTCCATAACACTCATAGTTTTCTTCTAAGCCTATTGGCTCATTTTGAGAAGTCGGCTTCTCATAATTAGGATGAAGTTTCTTACGTCGTTTTGCCTTTCCCATAAATTCAACCTTGCTTTAATTAAAGTTTGAACTTGTCTACTTAACTAAGTGTTAACCAGCAAATGCTGCATAAAAACCTGCTCTGACCCAAACTACCGTCCATGTTGTGTGCTGTCAATTTCTACGAGTCAAACGAAAGATAAGTGCAGGAGGATCTGGAGGAGAGTTCTCCCGGAAACTATCAATTTGCCATACTTGACCTTGAGTGTCATGAAAAGTTGAATATTCAGTAGGCTCTATTCTTTCCCCATTAACCCTAATTTGGTTAATCTCAAAAAAATAGACTAAGGCCTCAGCATTGCCAACATCATCTTGTTGAGAGTAAATACGAAACCGAGAGCATCTCAGACTCTGACTTAACAAATTTCCAGAGTTTGTGGTAATGCTTAAGGGAAGATCACTGAAGTCCCTATATAAATTTTGCTGATTCATAAATTAATCTTTTTTTTATGGTTTAAAGCTTAATTTAGATGCTGACCTACATTTTTACTCAAAGAATATGATTTGTTATTGTACCGCATATTTTCTTCCCGGTCAAGAGCCAATAAAAAAAATTGAATATTTTCCAGATAGTAGGGTGCGTCGCCATCTGCAATTTGCCAATAAAATCGACAATCTCACAGCGACGCACCGCCTGCACAGGCGTGATAGAAACCGGATTTTGGCGCGTTGTTGTGAGAAACCGGGTTTTTTCGATAAATCGAAACTGGGAAGCAAATATTGTGACAAAAACCCGGTTTCTGATTCGTGCGCGGGGGGCCAAAGAAACCGGGTTTTTTCAATAAATCAAAACTGGGAAAATCAAAACTGGAAAGCACATATTGTGGCAAAAATCAGGTTTTTGATTTTAGGCATTAATTATATGGCCGCACGGATTCCCATGATGATATAATATGTCAATCCCACAAAAAAGTCAAGCAAAATAAGTACGATCGCCCGCAAAGATTTTGAGACATTCAGAAATGCAAGTATCAGATTAGATATAGGTTGGCGATTGAGTTGGCTGGAACTCAAGCCCAACTACAAACTGATTAACACAGGACTCATAAATATGATTTTAGGTTTCGATCCGGGTAAAGACAAGTGCGGCATAGCCGTAATGGGTAGAGATAAGAAGGTCTGCTACCATCAAGTTGTGCTGTCGGAAGCAGCGATATCTACTATTCAATCTCTGTGCGAACAGTTTCCTATTGAGTTATTGGTGCTCGGAGATCAAACGACTTCTAAGAGTTGGAAACAAAAACTGACGCAGAGTTTGTCGCCTGCGCTCAAAATTGTTCAAGTTGACGAGAGGTACAGCAGTTTGGAAGCCAAGGAACGCTACTGGCAAATGTACCCTCCAACGGGACTTTCTCGTTTGATTCCCGAGGGAATGCGGACGCCGCCTAGACCAGTGGATGATATTGTGGCGATCGTCCTGATTGAGAGGTATTTGAATAAAAGTTAGTCAATTTTATAACCGTTACCGCTGATTCTCTTTGATTGTTAAGGAATCAATATATTTTTGCGGGTCTTGAATTTTTAACTTAAATAAAATACACCCTAAATTTAGAGGACCGATCGTTGAATCACAATTAGTGCTACTTGATAACACCTTCGGTCAAAATTACCTTACCATTCTGGCGGACTTGCAGGCGTTGGGGGTTAATCGAATAGATAATATTGCCGTTAGTCGCTTCATAAGTTCCGTCGTCACCTGTAGTTACTTGCATGACATTGATTTGGCTGCCATTTATTTTGCTGAAGCCGCGGTAAAAAATATCGCCTTCCTGGGTTTTGCAAATGTATATAGAAAAGTTGGGCGTTGCGAAAGACTGCACCATTTCGGCCCTCGGACATCCCTCAACTTGAGCAATTTGCAGCGGTCGAACATTGCTTAAAGTATTCGGTGCGATCGCCCGAACTTTCCCAATCGGTTCATTTAATGAAGTTGCTTGTGCTGAAGCGGTCAAAAAGCCGTGAAGCGAAGCTATCCCGAAGGAAATCGCACTAATGCCTGCTATAACTAGACCTACTCCTTTTATGCCCTTAACTCTATCTTTATAAAACATCTTGTCACTCCTGGTTTTAACTATATAATTACATCTTAAGCGATCTTTGCTGGATATTAATAATATTTAATATCAGAGGTGAAAGCTGCAGGAACACGGTACACTGTCGGTTTAAGTACGGTGCGAACTGTGAACCCTACGACAGTAAAAATACATAAGTATGTCAATGCGATCGGAGGAAAGCAATCTCTTGCATTGAGAACATTTTTAAGATTTTATGACTTGTTCGCGCCGATCTGAGAAACCCGGTTTCTTCATATATTTCTCGTTACTAAACCTTTGATTTTCCTAGAAACCGGGTTTCTCGCCTCCCATGCGATCGCGAACTGACTCTGTTACTCGGTAAGGTTTATTTGCGCTTAACTATTTAGTTAATCATAAAAAGGGAAACAGAAGATACATTTTTTCTCCCATTTCCCCTTTTTTAAATAACCGTCGTCCTCAATGCGAACCTGGTAATTAATTCACTGCTGCCAACTGTTTGTCTTTGATTTCCACAGGCGCGGTTAATGCCTCTTCCAAATCCGCACAGCCGAGTTTTTCCTCCAAAATTGCCATGACTTCGCGGCCGAAATCATTGGAATTTCGCTGCCAAGCTTCTAAACAAATTTGCCCGAAAAACGAACCCAAAGGCTCGGGATTCCACAGCAATTTGCGCGCTGTCCAAGGCATCAAACTCATGGGATCGTAACCGGGTTGCAGAATATCCTTTTTAAAAGCGTATTCTTCTAAAATTGTGTGCGGCTGCAACCCGATAAAGAAAATCGCGGGTTCTACTTTATCTGCTCCAAAAATCCGCTCTAATTCTCGGTGATAAGCAATAGTTTGCCGGATAGTTTCAAAGGTTTCATCAATGACGTTAAATGAGTAATTCACGGAAACCACATCGTTGTAACCGGCTGCTTTTAAATCGCGGCAATTTTCCAAAACTACTCGCAAGTTGTAGCCCATCCGCATTTTCCGAACCAGTTCCTGGGAACCGCTGGTGATGCCGATTTCAAAGTAATTCATCCCCGTTTTTACCATCAAATCGCACAACTCTGGTGTGAGATTGTCCGCACGGATGTAAGCAGCCCAGTGTATGTCGTCCATGCCGGCGGCGATGATTTTTTGCAATAATTCGATCGCATCATCGATGAATTTGCGTGCGGGGATAAATTGAGCGTCGGTAAACCAGAAATTGCGGATACCTCGATCGTACAATTGCCGCATCTCCGCCACCACCTCATCCGCCGGATTGATCCGCACTTGCTTGCCTTCAATCACCGTATAAATGCAGTAACAGCAATTATGAGGACAGCCGCGCTTGGTTTGCACTCCCACGTAGAAGTCCATATCCTGTAGATAATAGGAAAATTCCGGCCAAATCGTTTCGATGTAGTTATAATTGCAGGCTGTTTTCTCGATGTTGGCTGGCTTTTCGTGAATTAGCTTCGCGCGCGGCACAGTTTCTCCCACCACATAACATCTTTCCTCGGCCAAATCTTCGCCCTTAATCAACTTCTCCAGCAAAGCTTCGCCTTCCCCCACCGAAACCACAGTTCCCGCCGGCAAACTGCGTCCCAACTGCTCGTAAAACACGCTCACAGCACCGCCGCCGACCACTGCACGAGCTTCCGGGCGGTATTTCCGGGCCCGCTTCAATCCGCGCTTAATCAGTCCCAAATTGCGCCAGAGTTCGGTGTAGTAAGACGCGGCTAAACGCAGTCCTCCGAGTGCTCCCCGGAACTTGATCAGCGGATTTTTGGCGTAGTAAAACTCGAAGGCATTTTGCAGCGGATTGCCGCCCCTGCCGCCCACGGGCGCGTAAATTTGAATGTCCCGCCAAGAGAAAACCAACAGAGTCGGCTTAAACTCGTCTATGCTGGCATCTAAAGCTTTAGCGAAATCTAGGGGGGGTACGGCACCTAAATCGAAAATGCGCTGTTCGACATCGGGAAACAGCTTGTGTACGTGATCCGAAAGATACACAACTCCGATCGGGAAAATCGGATTGCAAGGGAGGCGAACGTACAGGACTCGGTTTTCTCGGTTTTCCATGATTGCCATATCCTAAAGTGGAACTTTTTCAGCTATGTTAATATTCTTTTAATATAACTTTACAATATGTCTAATTTTCGCAATTTGATATTAAATATTCTTAAATTTTTCTATTGGGCTCAAGGCCCAGGTTGTTGATGTCGATCGGCGAGAGTGGCAGAAAAAAGCTAAATTTTAAGTCAATACAGCGTATTTTGACTTAAAATCCCAGCGGGGAGTCAAAAAGCCGATATTTATCCGGCTAAATACAAATTTTCGCGCGATCGGTCTCTAATGTGTTAGGGAGTTGGTAGTCGGCTTTACAGTTGGCTGGGATCGCGTAGTGTTAGCCTGAGAAGATAACTAAAACTTTTAGGCAAGGCTCCCTCAGCAGTTATGGCTCAAATTCTTGACCCCTTACCCTCAGACACCGACAGCAAGATTCTGTGCTGCTACGTCAACGCCACCAGTCAAATTCAGATTGCTCGCATCGCCAACATTCCTAACTGGTACTTTGAACGAGTAGTGTTTCCCGGACAGCGCTTAGTTTTTGAAGCGATACGGGCCGCAGCATTGGAAATTCACACCGGGATGATGGCTAGTGCAATTTTGTCGGATACAATCCCTTGCGATCGCTTGCAGATTAACGAAGGCCCCTATTCAAACCTCAATCCTAGCAGATCGCGAGATGCAGTTCAGGGCGATCGAACAGCAATGGCCGGCCGCCCCAAATCCAGAGAAAACTCAGAACCTTTGACTGTACCGGCACTAACCGCCGTCGATTAAGCGGAGTTGTGAGTTTTGAGTTATAAATTGTCAGTTAATTGATAACTCTGCGCTCAAAATTCCAACTCCTGCAAAGCGGTAAAAACTCAACACTTAAGAATCAAAGTTTCTGAAATGAATTTTAGATCGAAACTTCCGACTGCATATATTGTCCGGTTTTTTGTATTTTTCTGAGTTTTGTTGGCGGGCCCGACAACTGTGCAAAAATATCCTTAAACAGCTTGTCGAATTTCAGCCATGTCAGCACAACCTCTTGCCTCTTCCCCATCTTCGGCCCCAGTATTTGAGCCGGCTGTATTCCGGCTTTCTCCCCTGATTAGAATCACGCTGTTGAGCTTGTACGCAGCCCTGACAATTCCATTGCCCTTTTTGTCGGAAGTAACGAAAGCATCGGTTCTCCCGGCCGCACTCTGGGCGACAATTGTTGTCGGGGCTGTGGGCCTGTACGGCGTGCTCAGTGAAAGGGTAATTTTGAGCGAGGAAGGGATTGAAGTCACATATCCCAAGTGGTTTCCGCGTTTTTTTCGCAAGGGTTGGTCGCTACCTTGGACTGAGGTAAAAGCTCTCAAACCTCGATCTACAGGTCAAGGAGGTTTAGTTTACTATTTTTTGAGTCATTCGGGTGAAGGTTATTTGTTGCCAATGCGAGTGGCTGGGTTTGGTAAATTAGTCGGTTTGGTGGAAGCAAAAACAGGTATTGATACTAGAGATGTCCGTCCTTTGTCGCAGCCTTGGATGTATCTTATTTTACTTTTATGTACGCTGCTGCTGCTGTTGGTAGATGCGTGGACTATTGTCACGGCGATCGGGCTTAAAGGCAATCTGTAATATTATAAAGATCGAGCATGAAAACCCCGTGACTTTAGTCAGGGGATGAAAGGCAGAAGGAGGCTTTAGCCTCCCAGTTTCTTTTTTTGGATTTCAGGATTGCGCTGTAGAGTGCAAC
>JAUBSN010000003.1:0-126271 GCA_036704825.1 Microcoleus sp. F8-C3
TGATTCAGACTTGTCGGTTTCAAGGCAAAAGCGCGATGGCTTTTTTCCGTGAAGCTATATCTGCCCATTCTTGTGACTTATTGATGCCTTCTCTTATTCCTCAATCAAAGACCTGAATCCTTACCTTCAATTCTCTGCCAACCTGTCAACTCATTTTGTGCTGGGTCATAAAGGTAATACTCCTCGACTCCGTAGCGATTGTAAAATGAAAATTTCTTGTAAATTTTTATTTGGCTGTCGCTGAAAGAGCGAATCTAAAACACGACTTGGGGAGGAATATTGTCCTCTCGATATTGTATGTAGGAAAGCCGATCGCTCTTTGGTCTGCCAAACACCACCATCGTATCAGGTGCTTGAGAAATATCTATTCTTCCCTCAACGGGATACCAGAGTAAATCGGCGGCTATAAACACGTTAGGGTCATTCTTAAACAGCGATTCGCAACCATCTTTAATTTTGACAATTAATTCGTCTTGAATGGTGCTTTCTGCCATCGGTTGACCGTCGCTGGAGGGATAAATAATTTCTTCGGTTGTGACTTGCATAGTGGTTGTCTCCGAAAAGTATATCAGCTTAATTATACTATTGTTTGAAGCAGCTCCCCGCGCCGGAAACCGCAACAAAATATCTAGTGACGAATTATTTAAAATAGCGTGCAGCGGCGCTTCAAAGCTGCTTGCAAAAGAGTGTTGTACAGTTTTTCCTTAACAGTATAAGCTCCGAATCTTTCCAAGTGCGGATTGTTCATTTGAGCGTCGAACAGCAGATAAGATCGATCGCGCAATCTCTCCACCAACTTCACCATCGCCACCTTAGAACCCTCGGGAATTCGGTAAAACATCGACTCCCCAATAAACGCACCGCCGATCGACAATCCGAGAATACCGCCCGCCAATTCGTCCCCGCACCAAGTCTCGAAGCTGTAAGCCCAACCGGCCTCATACAAACCCCAGTAAATCTGCTTGAGTTCCTTAGAAATCCAAGTCGTTTCGCGATCGGCACAACCCTCAACCACCGCCCCAAAATCGCGGTTTACAGCCACCGAAAATCGATTTTGATTGATTTGGCGGCGCAGGGATTTCGGATAGGTAAATCTTTCATCCAGGGGAATCAGCGCCCGCTGACGGCTCGAATACCACCCCAAACTTTCCTCGCCGTCATTTGCCATCAAGAAGTAGCCTTGCGCGTATCCTTGTATAATTGTCGGTATATCATATTGCATATATTTATCAGTTCTCATTTGTCAGTTAACTTTTCAAAGTCAACATTAGCAATTAGGAATAATCATGTCTGAAACCATCGAACCTATTACATTACCGCCCGCCAAAAACCCGGAACAAGAAGGCCAATGGCTCCAAGAAACGCTGCTGGCATGGCTAGACTCCGAGTTTATCCCAGAAGCAGCCAACCAGCAAATAGCTAAAAGAGCTGCCCAAATCTATGTCCGCCAGCGCATGGAAGGGGAAAACGACTTGGGCAGCCTCGTAATTGCGATCGTCACCGAAATGCAGGCCTATGATTTTTCTAAAAGCTTCTACGGCGAATTTGCGATCGCCAACGCCGTCAGCGACTTGTTACTCGAAAGTCTCGGCATCGATAAATGCTGCGGCCAGTGAAGCAAGAAGGAGGAATATTTAACTCATAAGTCTGAAACAAAAATCAACCCCAAACCTAATCCTGCCGATTAATTGTGAGTTTTTTTCTTCCTTCTTCCTTCTTCCTTCTTCCTTCTTCCTTCTTCCTTCTTCCTTCTTCCTTCGTGCTACCAGCTAGACTTCACAACACCGGGTAAAAGACCTTCGTGAGCCATTTCTCGCATCATGTTGCGAGACAGTCCGAAGTCGCGATAGTAACCTCTGGGCCGTCCAGTTGCCCAGCAGCGGTTCCGCAAGCGAGTCCGCGAACTGCTGCGGGGTAGCTGTTGCAGTTGGCGGTGAATCGCCATTTTGTCCATCTGATTGCTAGCTTGGTCAAACTGCTCTTTCAGGTCTTCCCGCTTGTCGGCGTACTTGTCTACGAGTCTCTGGCGTTTTTTCTCGCGCTCGACCATGCTCTTCTTAGCCATAATCTGTTGATATCCTTAGATAAATCACAATCTACTATTTTACTATATTTTTGTGATTTTGGATAACTTTTATTTGAATTATTTCTTTTGTCAACAACATTTTTAGCAACAGGCATCTTGCCTGTTCCACAATAACTCAAGGTTTTTGTGGTACAGGCATCTTGCCTGTACTTAACCTTGGTGGAAAACCTAACTATTAGCAGAAGGGCACAAATCTGCAAGTTCGCAAATATTGCAAGCCGGATTTCTCGCATTACAAACTGCCCTGCCGTGATAAACCAACCGAATCGACCAATTTTCCCAATCCGGCTGCGGCAACAATACCATCAAATCCCGCTCGATTCTCAAAGGATCGGTATGTTCGGTCAATCCCAACCGCTGAGTCAAACGTTTGACGTGAGTGTCTACGGTCACGCCCATATTAATACCAAAAGCGTGGGCGAGAACGACATTAGCCGTTTTGCGGGCAACTCCGGGCAATTCTAGCAGCAGTTCCATCCGCTGCGGTACTTGATTGTTGAATTTATTGACGATCGCCTGACAAGCACCTTTAATGTTTTTAGACTTATTGCGGTAGAAACCAGTCGATCGCACGAGACTTTCGAGTTCTTCTAAATCAGCATTTGCCAAAGCCACCGCATCGGGAAAACGCTCAAACAAAGCCGGCGTTACCAAATTTACCCGATCGTCCGTACACTGAGCCGAGAGAATCGTCGCCACCAGCAACTGCACGGGAGTTTCGTAGTTGAGAGTGCAAGGAGCTTCTGGATAGAGGCGTTTGAGGCGAATCAGAATTTCGAGCGATCGTTGTTTTAAACTTAACTTTTTAGTCATTAGTCATCAGTCATTAGCCATTAGCCATTAGTGATTTACAAAATATTGGGGTCGATGCCCATTTCGCGGAGTCGAGCTTCTAAAGCTTCCGATCGCGATCGTTCTTGTTCCAGCAAAGTTTCTGCCTGTTCGGCTCTTTGGCGTTCTTGTTCTGCCCTTTGCTGTTCTTGTTCTGCCCTTTGCTGTTCTTGTTCTGCTCTTAATTCTGCTTGCTCTCGCAGTTGAGCGAGTTCCACAAAACTTACAAATGGCGCTCCGTTAGGCCCGAATATTTGTAGTGCGGTTTCTGATAGTTGAAACCGCACTCCTAGTCTGGGACTTACCCAACCGTCCGCCGATTCTACAGCTTCTAATTCTTGGTCTCGACGCTGCCATATAGTTAAATCCACTTGTTCAGGGTTGTACAAGTAATATTCTTCCACGCCGTAGCGTTCGTAAAATTTGAATTTTTGAATCATCGGAGTTAGACGGTTCCCCGGCGACAAAATTTCAAACACGACTTGCGGCGGAATGTTATCTTCGTTCCACTGTTGGTAGGAACCTCGATATCTTTTCGGTCTGCCAAAGGCTACCAGCACATCTGGTGCTTGAGCAAGTTTATTATTTCCTTCTACTGGATACCACAGTAAGTTACCCGCCACAAAAACATCAGCAACGCTCGCAAATAAAAATTCTAAATTTTCTTTAATCCAGACGATTAATCGAAACTGTTCCGTATTATCTGACATGGGTTCTCCGTTGTCATCTGGGTAGACTATTTTTGATTTTTCGGGAGATTGCAGTTGTGTAATCATTGCTTTTTTTACCAAATTTAATGAGCGAATATTAGTCATCAGTCAAAATTGCTGTAATGACTAATGACTGTTAATTTTTAACAGTTGACTAATTTTATTGGTTATTATAGCAATCCTTGCAGGAGTCGTAATTTTTTTACCCCACCCCAACCCTCCCCCGATCGAGGGGAGGGAGTAAGAAATTCACAAATGATTTATGATGGCTATAGTGACCACCAACAAATAACCAATAACTAATAATCAATAATCAATAACCAATAACCAATAACAACCAACTACTGACTACTGACTGTTGACTAATTTTATTGGTTATTATAGCAATCCTTGCAGGAGTCGTAATTTTTTTACCCCACCCCAACCCTCCCCCGATCGAGGGGAGGGAGTAAGAAATTCACAAATGATTTATGATGGCTATAGTGACCACCAACAAATAACCAATAACCAATAATCAATAATCAATAACCAATAACAACCAACTACTGACTACTGACTACTGACTACTGACTACTGACTATTGTTGCCGAAGATTGCCCATCAAATCGAACCCAGCCAAATTAGCAGTATCGCGAATAATCAAGAAAATTCCCAAACCCAGCAACAGCATCAAACCAGTCTGCATAACATTTTCCTGAATGCGGTTCGGCAGAGGCTTGCCCCGCAGTCCTTCTATCAATAGAAAAGCTAGCTGACCGCCATCCAAAGCAGGTAAAGGCAAGATATTAATCACAGCCAAATTGATGCTAATTAGCACAGCATACTGAAACAAACTCGCAGCATCCGATTTGGCAATTCCTGCACCAATCGCCACAATCGCCACAGGCCCGGACAGCTTGTCGGCAGTCTGGCTGAAATTGCTAAGTAACTGCCCGAAACCTTGCACCGTCAGCACCACAATCCGCTCAAATTCTGTAGCGGCCTTGCTAAACGCCTCTAAAATTCCTGCCCTCTGCCGCACGACAGTGCCGTTAGAAGTTAGTTGCACGCCAATGCGACCTTTGCCGTCGGGCGACAGTTCGGGAGTTACTGTCACCACAAATTTTTGTTCTTGGCGCTGAATTTCCAACGCTAGGGGTTGGTTGGGACGATCTTGGATTGCTGTTACCAATAATTTGACTGCTTCGCGGGAAGCGCCCAATTCCTTGCCGTCAACAGACAGAACAACGTCACCCGATCGAATTCCCGCTTGTTTGGCGGCCGAACTGACTTCCGCGGCGACTTCCGGGACTTTAACTCCCGGTAGGTAGTTGATTTCTGTTGCGCCGACAGTGCTCAATTGCACCACCAGCAGGAAATAAGCAAAAACTAAATTGGCAATTACCCCTGCACTAATGACGATCGCCCGATCGAGCACGGGGCGATTTTTGAGCAAATTCGGGTCATTTGGGGGAATTGTACTGTCTGGATCGTCGTCCGGGAAACCCACGAAACCTCCCAGGGGAAAGGCGCGGAGGGCGTATTCAGTTTCCGGGCCTTGGTACTTCCACAGGATGGGCCCGAAACCGATGGAGAAGCGGTTGACGTGGATGTGTTGAAGTCTCGCCGCCATGAAGTGGCCGAGTTCGTGAACGACAATCAAGATACCTAAAACTGCGATCGCTGCCAAAACTGACATGAAGGATTCCACTAACACTTTTATTTGACTTTGACTTATTTTAATATCTTTTTAATATCGGCGGCTTCGGAGCGGCAATTTTCGGTCAAACTGGAACATGGTGTTTTTGTCGGAAGTCCCGGGCGCTGCGATCGACCCGACGCTGCCAAACCGATCGCGCGATCGTAACCTGAGTTTACCTCTAAAACCAATTCCCTATTACAAATTATCCATTACCAATTCTCAGTTACCCATTGCCAATTATGAAAGACACTTCTTTGAATATTATCGCTATTTCTATCTTTGCCATCACCGTTTCAATATTGTTGGGGCCCCTATTCAACTTGCCAGAAGCCGTACCTGCGATCGCCACTTTTTGCCTGTTGGGGCTAGCCACCCTCGACAGTTTCCAGTGGCAAGGTCAAGGCGGTACCATTTTATTAGATTGGCTGGGGGGAACTTCCAAACAAAAGCGCGATCGTATCCTTCACCACGAAGCCGGACACTTCCTAGTCGCCCACCTGTTAGGAATTCCCGTAACCAGCTATGCCCTCAGCGCTTGGGAAGCTTTCAAACAAGGTCAAACAGCCCAAGGCGGCGTCCGATTTGAAGACGAACAATTAGCATCTCAACTGCAAAACGGCACTCTTTCCTCCCAACTTTTAGACCAATACTGTACCGTGTGGATGGCCGGAATAGTCGCAGAAAAACTTGTTTACGGCAGCGCACAAGGAGGAGCAGAAGACCGCACCAAAATTAGTGCAATTTTAACACAACTGCGCCGTCCTATTTCCGAAATTCAACTCAAACAAAACTGGGGTTCGCTGCAAGCAAAAAACCTGATAGAAAGCCACAAATCAGCTTACGAAGCCCTAGTAGCAGCAATGGAAAAAAGAGCAACAGTCCCTGAGTGCTGCGACATAATCCAGCAAAATTTGTAGGATAAAGATTACGCACTCTTGCCTTCATAAACCCTGTTTCTTTGTATATTTGTTACTACAACCCAGATTTTGCGTACAAACCGGGTTTAAGAGTGTAAATTTTATAGGGATTAAAAATTCATGTCAGAACCAAAAAAATTGGCAACAACACTGCAAACCGCGAACCAAAATCCAGAAAAATTGCTGTGGCTGTTCGGTTTCCGCATTTACCCCGACACCGAAGTTCCAAATCTATATACTCTAATTGTCTATGGAGAACAAGAGCCGCCTTTAGTAGCCGGCGGTCAACTTGTATTTTTTAACCGTCCAGAATTAGCGATTAATGCTCTCCAACTGTGCGATATTGATGTCAGCGAACTGGAAAACTTACCAACACAAATAGACGCTATTTGTGACATAGCAGAAACGCTTTACTTGCTCGATGCCGAAGATTTTGACGAGTCAGCTACTATCCTCAACTGCTTGAACCCGCTTTTAGATTTAGTGAAAGCTACTTTAATACCGATGCCAACTGAATACAAGCGCATACTTTATCATTTTGCAGACCATTTGAATATTGAGGAAGAGTTTGCAAGTTTTTTAGATGAAGAAGATATTCAGCGATCGGAGATTGTGAATGCTATTTTGTGGTGTGTGGGAGCAATTACAGCTAAATCTAGATTGTTGACCGAGTAATTTAAGAAAAACTAGAATGTGAATCGATAATAGATAATATCGCCCAAGGAAATTGTGCCATGACTGTAACAGATTTACGCTTGTGGACTGTAGAGGAATATCGCAGCATGACCGAAACAGGCATTCTCAATCCCGATGAACGAGTCGAATTAATTGACGGGCAAATTATCTCAATCAGTGCAAAAAATCCTCCCCACGCAGCCACTAACCTCTGTGCAGCCGACTATCTGAGAAGTCTGCTGGCAGGACTTGCTTTAATTCGCATCCAAGACCCGATCGCTCTAAGTTATAATTCAGAACCAGAACCGGATATTGCTGTAGTGCAAATCGACCCCCGGCTGTACCAGGATTTTCATCCCGCACCAGACAATATTTTCTTATTAATAGAAATAACTGACACGACTTTAGAAACAGACCGCAAGCGGAAAGCACCGGCCTATGCTAAGGCGGGAATTACAGATTATTGGATACTTGATGTTAACACGCGGCAAGTTTATGTTTTTCGCGAACCGATGGGCGGAAATTACAGGCAAGAAACAGTATTTAATGAAGATGTAATTTTGTCAATGCTGGCATTTCCCGAAATAGAAGTTCAGATTTCGCAACTGTTTCCTTAAGTCTGTGGGCGGCGGGTTTATCGATATCTTTAGCTGCGGATCGATATTTCGGGTACAACCCGCCCCTTGTATGGTGCGTAGCTGCTAGATTTTCGAGCAACGTTGTAGGGGCGGGTTCACAAACCATACATAACAATGACCGACAATTCATATAAACCCGCCCCCACTCCACCGTAAATCTGAACGTAAATTTGGCTTGGAAAGTTGGGTAGGGGCTGGTTTTTGAGATTGTTTGTTTTGGGGCGATTATTGTTGGTGAACCCGCCACGACACATCTATCAATTACCAAATTTTCAGGCTCGTCCCGATCGCTACAAAAAACTTAGTATTAGGGCGTAGCATGAGTTATACTCCTACTGGAAAGACTGTGACTGCCAAAAAATCTCGAAATCAAAGTTTATGAGCAACACTTCCCCCCCTCAACCAGCCGCCAACAATCCCGCAACACGAAAACTCAGTTTCTCAACAAAATTAGCTTACGGTGCCGGCGACCTCGGCCCGGCAATTACCGCTAATGTTTTAGCATTTTACCTCCTAGTTTTCTTTACCAATGTCGCTGGTTTACCCGCCGGCTTAGCCAGCAATATTTTGGTAGTTGGGAAGGTTTGGGATGCCATAAACGACCCGATTGTGGGGGTTTTGAGCGATCGCACTTCTCACCCTTGGGGCCGCCGATATCCTTGGATAATATATGGTGGCATTCCCTTCGGCATATTCTTCTTGTTGCAGTGGATTGTACCTAGCACGAATTACACAGTGTTATTTTGGTACTATGTTGCGATCGGCATTTTGTTCAACACCGCCTACACGGCTGTCAATCTTCCCTACACTGCCCTGACTCCAGAACTTACTCAAGACTACAACGAACGCACTAGCCTTAATAGTTTTCGGTTTGCTTTCTCCATTGGCGGCAGCATCTTTTCATTAATCTTAGCTCTAATTATCTTTCGTGTATTTGAAAAAGACCCAAATCAACAATATTTAGTATTAGGTGCAATCAGTGCAGTTATCTCTGTCTTGCCTTTGTACTGGTGCGTTTTGGGAACTCGCAAGCACGTCGCAGCCCAACTATTAGAAAACGCCGAACTAGATAATTCTACTTCCTTGCCGCTGAAAGAACAGTTGCAGATTGCATTTAGCAATCGCCCTTTTTTGTACGTAATTGGAATTTATCTTTTTTCTTGGCTGGGAGTGCAGTTGACTGCTACTATTATTCCCTACTTTGTTGTTAACTGGATGCAACAGCCACAGTACGTTTTTAGCTTGGTGGCGATCGCAGTTCAAGGCACTGCATTAATCATGCTATTTGTTTGGAGTCAAGTCAGCGAGAGATACGGCAAAAAAGCCGTATATTTTATGGGCATGAGTTTGTGGATTATTGCCCAAGCCGGACTGTTTTTCCTGCAACCAGGACAAGTATTGCAGATGTACTTATTAGCAGTCATGGCAGGTGTCGGAGTTTCCACGGCTTATCTAATACCTTGGTCGATGATACCGGATGTGATCGAACTCGACGAACTGCAAACAGGAGAAAGACGCGAAGGCGTTTTCTATTCTTTTATGGTACTGCTGCAAAAAATCGGATTGGCAGGGGGTTTGTGGTTGGTAGGCCAAGCATTAGAAGGAGCTGGATTTCTTTCTACAGTTCCGGGACAGCCTGCACCCGTACAGCCAGAGTCTGCACTGTTTGCGATTCGAGTTGCGATCGGGCCGCTGCCCACAATTGCTTTAATTGCTGGCATGATTCTTACATATTTTTATCCTATAACCCGCGAAGTTCATGCAGAAATATTGTTGAAACTTAGAGAAAGAAAAGCACAAAGTCAGTAATCATTAATAATGAGTAGTTGGCAATTAGTAAAATCCAAAAACAACAATTACCGATAGCTAATCCGAGCGAACTCGATAGCAATCCTCTCATCCTGTGCGAACTCTTTTTTTTATTTAACAATGTGTCATCTTCTTATGGCATAGGTTAATTGCCAAAAAAGCCTGTTGCGCGCTTACCGAAAGATTGCTATAGCTTGCTCGGAGGGGGAAGAAAAGCGATAGTTTTAGTAATAGCCCCGGAACGGAGAAACCTAGTTTTTTTATGAAAATACATAAATCGCGCCGCGCCATCCGCCCCGGTAGAAAAACCCCGAATGCTTGAGTTGTTCCAGATGTCGATCGGGCTTGAGAACACAAGTTATTAAATTTTATGTCTGTCGCGCACTATAGAGAGGAGTTTGTGATATAATGGTAACAGTCCCTAAGTCTATATGCTTAATAAGTCATCCAGCTCCTCAAAAAGTTTATAATTAAAAAAAGAAACAGATTTTTCTCGGAAATTGATTGGAGATTGGATTAGTTGCCGTTCCCAAAAATCTGCTGAATGTGGCTAATTATATCTACATGGGAAATGCAAAACTTGTTAGCCGGTGAGTTAGCGCGTAAGTTAACAAGTGCTTCTGCCCTGGACTGCGAACCGAAAAATGGCATAGAGAACAAACCAATATCAGCGCAAGCGACGGCTGAGGTGTTACGGTCAATTGTAAAAGTTTGGTAAAGTTATTGAACCCCCTGTCGCGAAGCGGAGCGACACCTGAAAAAGTTTGCTTCGCCACCCGGAAACCCTAAATACAAGCACAACGCAGCAGACCCAAATGCAGTCTGATATAACTCTCCTGCAGTTGTAAAAGAACTTTTGCCACCGGCATAGCATAGGGATTTAGTTATTTTTGTATACTATGTGAAAGTAGTGAGAACTATTAGAAGGAAGTGGGTTCTACCAACCAATAATTTCGTGTGATATCCTTAAGCCAATGCTCAAAGTATCAACCCGAAGGCTTGCAGAACAAAGCTGATTTTACCCCCAAAATATCAAAGAGGTCAACATGGAAAGAGAACAGGACGCTCATATCGTACCAATTAGCAACCAGAGCCGACAGGTGCAACAATTTTCCGTTGACGAGGGAGAAGAGTCAAGCGCGCAGCCTCAGAAAGGATTGAACCTAAAGCCGTTATTGAGGACTTTTCAGCGACAAGCCCTCATCATTATTGGGATTGTAGGTATAGTAGGCGCTGGAGCTGCTTATCAGATCAGCGGAGGCAAGAAAACATATCAAGGCGATTTTCGGATGCTAGTGGAACCCGTGACAACGGAGGCAAGAATTGCTGACCCCGCTGCTCTGGCCACTCGCAGCGAGGGTGGAGGAGTACCTAGTCGAGATTTTTTTAGTTTGGACTATGCAACTCAACTGCAAATTCTCCAGAGTCCTCAGATGCTGGGGGCTATTGTTAAACAAGTCCAAAAACGATATCCAGAATTTACTGAGAAACTTCTTCAAAAAGAATTAGCCGTTTTGCGGCTGGGAGAAGATCAGATGACGCTGACTAAAATTTTGGAAGTTCGCTTCATGGGGAATGACCCTAAATTTGTTGAGTTCGTTTTACAAGAAATTAAAAAGAAATATTTAAAGTACAGTCTTGATGAACGCAAGACTCGGATTGGTGAAGGTGTTAAATTTATTGAAGACCAGCTTCCGGCACTCAACCAGCGCGTAAACAACCTGAAATCGGAGTTACAGGTTATACAGCAGCAGCAAAAGATTACCGATCCTCAAGAACAAGGCGCGCAATTAATCGAGCAAGTTCGTACCGTAGAAACTTTAGAGTTAGAAACTCAAAGGCTAATGCAAGAACAGAAAACGCTGTACGCTAACTTGCAAAAACAATTAGATTTTACACCAAATGAAGCTATTGCTGCTTCAGCTTTAAGCGAAGAGCCTCAATATAAAGAGTTGCTGACCAAGGTTAAGGAAGTAGAAGGTCAGATTGCTGTAGAAACAGCTCGTTTTAAATCTGCTAACCCTATAGTGGAAGCTTTAGAGCGCAAGCGGGCAAATTTAGTAGCTTTGCTCAACCAGCAAACTGAGCAAATTTTGGGTCAAAATTTAGTAGGCACTCAAGCCAATTCTAAAGTTCAGAATTTTCAAAATTCTATTCGCATAGGCTTGATTAAACAATTGGTGGATACTGCTAACCAAGTTGAAGTCTTAGAAGCTCGCCTTCAAGCAATCACCCAAACTAAAAACAATTTAAACAGGCAAGCAACAGAATTTCCCAGCATAGCCCGCCGCTACAACGAACTGCAACAGCAATTAGAAGTAGCCGCCCGCACCCGCGATCAACTTTTAAGCCAGCGGGAAACTCTGCGCGTCCAAGCAGCTCAAAGCCAAGTACCTTGGGAAATAATTTCTGAACCGCGGATACCGCGAGATGAGAAGGGCAAGCTGATGACAGTTCCATCGAAAGCTAAAAACAAATTGATGATGGCAGTTGTTGGGGCGCTAGTTTTGGGTCTGGGAGCTGCTATCCTCATTGAAAAGTTCCGCAATATCTTCTACTGTGCTGATGACGTTAAAGATGCGGTTGAAGCGCCTTTATTGGGAGCAATTCCTCTTGACAAAAATGCTAGAAAATTTCCGCCTTCTATTGCTAAGGCCTATGCTTATCTTGAAGGAAAAGAGGGTAATAAGAAAATTGCTGCGGAATTTATAGAAGCTTTTGACTCTCTTTATACTAATATCCGCTTTCTTTCTTCAAATCGAACTATTAGTTCTTTGGCAATTGGTTCGGCTACAGTCGGTGAAGGCAAATCTACCGTTGCTTTAAACTTAGCTCACGTGGCAGCGCTGGCTGGTCAGCGAGTGCTGTTAGTAGACGCGAATTTGCATTCGCCCAGCCTGCACTTGCTGTTGGAACTGCCTAATGTCAAGGGATTGAGCAACTTGCTCGACCATAAAAACGAACCCCATGAAATGATCCAGCGATCGCATCTAGCAGATAATCTTTTTGTATTAACTGCCGGTCTCCCGGGTCCTGGTACTGCCAGACGGCTGGCCTCATCTGGGATGCAGTATTTAATGGAAGAACTTCAGGCAAAATTTGACTTAGTTATCTACGATACGCCGCCGCTGGCGGACAGTAAAGATACGAATTTTTTAGCGGCGCGCACCGATGGAATACTGATGATTGTGGCAATTAAGCAGGTTCCTTTTTCAGTAGTCCAAAAAGTTTTCAGTCAATTAGAAAACTTTGGCATACCATGCTTGGGCACAGTTGCGAATCATCTCCCTAAACGCAAGAAGCATCCAGCATCTAGATTGTCAGTTGTGGAAGATAAAAATGAATATTTGAATTTGACACCAGCACCGTCTCCCATCCGCAAATTAGCTCCTAAAAAAGAGTGAGACCCAACAAAGATGACTCCCAAAAAAAGGATACCAGCCCCCGACAGGAGTCATGAAACTCCCAAAATTTTAGACTCTTGTTCAAACTCCCAAATTCGTCTGTGGAGGAAATCGAAAATCTAGAATTGTTCGCCGCTGGCGCGACTTGGCGCCTCGCGCTCGCCGAACCTCTCAGCCTGCAGTCTAAAATCTAAAATCTAAAATTGTTCGACGAGCGCGCTCGCCGAACCTCTCAGCCCGCAGTCTAAAATCTAAAATCTAAAATCTAAAATCTAAAATCTAAAATCTAAAATCTAAAATCTAAAATCTAAAATTGATTGATGGCGGACTAATTTCCATCCGGGTTGGTAGGAAATGTGACGATAAAATTAGTCCAGCCATTCCTGCTTTCAACCTCAATTTTTCCCTGCAACTGTTCGACAAGTTTTTGAACCAAAGCTAAACCCAAACCTGTACCTCCTTGTTTCCAAGGATCGGCGTTGGGA
This sequence comes from Microcoleus sp. F8-C3, assembly GCA_036704825.1. Classification (GTDB taxonomy): domain Bacteria; phylum Cyanobacteriota; class Cyanobacteriia; order Cyanobacteriales; family Microcoleaceae; genus Microcoleus. The sequence continues at coordinate 13,237 of JAUBSN010000003.1, forward strand.
ACTCGATAAAATTTCTCAAAAATTCGAGGCAATTCCTCTATGGAAATGGATGATTGATTGCTGAGTGTAAATTGGATTTCTGAAGCCATAGCACTTGCTTCTCGCGAATTTGTCCTTTGTCCTCCTTGTTCCCAGTCTCCGTTTTTACAATCAACTTTCAGAAAAATTTCGCCGTCATTGGCAGTATATTTGCAGGCATTGTTGAGGAGCTCGGCTAAAATTCGTCCCAAACTAGCGCGGTTGGAACTGATCGTGGGGAGGTGGCGCGAGCACTCTACTCGCAAATCTTGGTGGCGGTCGTGGGCCCGGGTGTAAAACGGGTCGATAATAGTAGGCAGCCAGACTTCTAAGTTTACTGGTTCGAGGTCGATCGGACAAGTTGCTGCTTCGAGCCGCTGCAAATCTAGCAAAGCATTAATCAAATCTGTTTCTCGAGTACATTCTCTTTCTAAAATTTCTAGATAAATCTGGCTTCGCTCTGGTGTGGGAGAAATTCTCAGCATATGAATAGCCATTTTTATATTAGCTAAAGGCGTCCGCAGTTCGTGAGAAACGGTGCTGAGAAATTCATCTTTAAGGACATTTAAATGCTGGAGTTCCTGAACTTTTTGCTGCAATTCTGCGGTGCGTTCTTGGACTTGGCGTTCGAGGTCGGTGTTGAGATTTTGGACTTGCTGGTAGAGTTGGGCTTGCTGAATGGCGATCGCGATTTGAGTTGCCAGTTGCAGCAGCAAATCCACTTCCGAAGGCTGCCACTGACGGGATTGGGAACACTGATGGACACACATCATCCCCCACAAATTACCGTCTTGCAAAATTGGTACAATCAAATAAGCTTTGATTTGCGCTTGCTGGAACCGGGCATATTTTTCGGGGCTCAAACAGGCTTGGTCGAGGTCTGGAACCGCATAAATTTCCTGTTCTACCACCGAAGCGGATTCTTGCCAAATATTATCCGGCATGATTTCTCCCAAGATTGAAGGCCAATTTTCGGCAACGGATTCTGCCACTACAATGCCGTAATTGCTGGACTCTAAATGCAGGATTGCTACTCGGTCAGCTTGCAAAACTTGGCGGACTTCATCGACGCTGGCGTTGAGAATTTCTTCGAGGTTTAAGGATTGGTGAATCCGCAAGGAAATGTGAGTTAACAGCCGATCGCGCTGCAATTGTTCGTGGAGTTTTGCAGTCCGTTCCCGCACCTGCTGTTCCAGTTTGGCATTGCGGCTTTGCAACAGTTCCACTTTTTCGGCTTGCAATTGATAAACCGACTGCTGCAACTGTTTGACAACTCGGTACATTTCGGTGGGGTCGAGGACTCTGAGCAAGCTGGTCTGAGTAATAATTCCCAACAGTTCTCCGCGCCCTCCGCACACCACCAACCGCTGGACTTGTTGCTGCTGCATTTCTTTGTGTGCCGTCCATAGGGAATCGGAAGGTTGAAGAAATTGCAGGGGAGTTCTCATGACTTTTTGAGCTGGGGTTTGGTTGAAATTTAGTTCGAGAAACTGTGCCTGCACCAGGTCATATTCGGCAATAATTCCCAGAGGTTGGTGAAAGGAATAGTGAAAAATGGAGGTATAGTCATCTTTGGGCTTCTCCATTGTTAATTCTTTGTTTTTTGTAATCACTACGCAACTGACTTGATGCTCTGACATCAGTTCGGCTATGCTCAGCAGCGAGGCGGTGTGAGGCGCTGTAATTGGCGTAGTCATTAATTCTGCTACCCGCCGCAATTTCAGAATGTTTGAAGGCTGCAATACTTGCCGAATTCTTTCCCGTGTCAGGACTCCTACCAAGTGGCGAAAGTGATTGACGATCGGCAAATAGCGAATCTTGTGCTGGCGAAATAAGGATAAGGCGGTAAACACGTCTTGGTCATCGGATTCTGTGAGGGAAACCGACACCGGGGACATCACTTCGGAAATTGGTATTTTGTGCAGGGCTACTTTGTGCTGGCTGTCTATTGTGCCCGAAGCTATCAGCCTCACTAGGTCGGCGGGAGTTAATATGCCCATTAACAGTCCGCGGCTGGGGTTGTCGGATAAGTTGCCTGTGGTAATAGTCTGCTGGTTCTGCACGACGAACACGCAGCCGGCCCGCACCTTTTCCGGCGCAGATGTTTCGGTCATCGCCCCCCGGTCTGAGGGTACAGGTGTTTTGACTAGGGGACAACTGTTTTGCAACTGACTCATCAGCGCGATCGCCACTGCTAAGGAAGTTTCTGGCCCGGCAGTGAGGGGGTAGCGATCGATCGCTTGTTCTAAGGCTGAGGAGTAAAAGGGCGGGTGGTAGAACGGCATAGTTGATTGCAGGTTGTCAGAGGGCGGCTAACTATCGGGCAAAGCCTTAGGGAACGGCAGAAACACCTCGCCTGTGCTTGGGATTTAAATAATAAACTTTCTCATTGATTATTTCCACGCAATCTGAACTTTAGATTAATCGTCTCGCTAATCCGCAATCTTACTCATCTCCAATACGCAGGGCGGTTTTTACTGCCTGCTTTTCCCCTGAGACTCCCCTATAATCAAAATAACCCGAATGTAAAGTTTTACTACAAGATTTACCCATAATGACAACTCTAAGCTTAGAGCAAATTGCAGCCAAGTTAGAAAGCGAAAATTCCGCCGATCGAATGGTGGCTTTGGCAAACTTGCGGAACGTGCCTGCTGCTATTGCGGTGCCTTTGATTAAAAAGGTGTTGAACGACGAAAGTTTGCAGGTGCGATCGATGGCTGTGTTTGCTCTCGGGGTAAAACCGACTGCAGAATGCTATCCCATTCTAGTCAAATTGCTAGAAACTGACCCGGATTACGGCATTCGCGCTGACGCTGCAGGCGCTTTGGGCTATCTGGAAGATATCAGGGCTTTTGATGCTTTGGTGCGGGCTTTTTACGAAGATACTGAATGGCTGGTGCGCTTCAGCGCTGCTGTTTCTCTGGGAAATCTCAAAGATCCCCGGGCCCGCGACGTGCTGCTAAAAGCTCTCGACAGCGAGCAAGTGGTGATCCAGCAGGCGGCAATTTCGGCTTTGGGGGAAATTAAAGATATTGGGGCGATCGATCGCATCCTCAATTTTGCTCAGTCGGAAGATTGGCTTATCCGCCAGAGGCTGGCGGAAGCTTTGGGCAATTTGCCGAGTGTTAAGAGCGTTTCGGCTTTAAAATACTTAGAAAAAGATAGCAATTCTCAAGTATCGGAGGCGGCAACTATTTCTCTCGATCGCCTGTCAAAAGCAGAAGCGTGACATAAAACTTTTAGTATGTTGAGAAACCCGGTTTCTTCAATAAACCGGGTTAATCCTTATTTTAGCAATCTTAATAAATTTTATAGAGTCTTGAGTAAAACCAGAATATATTATATAAGCTGCTACGGCAAATCGCAAGTTAAAATAGTTCTTTATATCCTTTAACCAAAACTAGCCATGAATCAAGCGCCCAATCCTTTTAACTCAAATCCCTCCAATCCGCTAGACCCCTTGGAGCAACAAGTTGACGAGCAAGGTGAAGCATTGCCGAGACAGTACCACCCGGCCACTAAAAAAACTCTGCAAAAAGTCTTTATTATCCTGATAGTTGTCGGGGCAATTATTGGGGGAATTCTATCTATAGGGGTGATTTCGCTGATGCAGAAGGCGGGATTGACAGATGTGCCGGCAAGGGTACAAAATCCTAAGTGAATGGGTGGGTTGAGCGTACTCGAAGCGATCGCCGAGCCTTAATTATAGTATCGTTCAATATCGCGCCCATCTTGCTTGGGCGAAATTAAGATGCGATCGCTCGCCTCTTGCCAAAATAAATCTTAATATTTTTATTGTTTTATTTGATGCAACTGTGTCTATACAATCAAATTCGGTGCTGTAGGAGCTCCGACCAAAAACAGTTTCAAATAAACCCCACTTATTCTGACTAATAAAATGTTACTGATTGCGCTATTTATTGCCACTTTTTTTTTAGCATACTGCAATGGTGCTAATGATAATTTTAAAGGCGTGGCGACACTGTTTGGCAGTCAGACGACGAGCTATAAAACAGCAATTGGTTGGGCAACGATTACAACTTTTGCAGGTTCAGTATTTTCTATTTTTCTAGCAGAAACTCTGGTAAAAAGCTTTTCGGGAAAAGGGCTAGTTCCAGACGATATCGCCAACGGCTCAGATTTTCATTTGGCAGTCGCGATCGCTGCGGGTTTAACCGTCATTCTTGCTACCTTAACTGGATTCCCAATTTCCACAACTCACGGTCTTACAGGTGCGCTTGTCGGTGCAGGTTTAGTAGCAATTGGTACTCAAGTTAATTTGACTGCATTGCAGAAAAATTTTCTAATGCCTTTGTTGCTGAGTCCAATGATTGCAATTCTATTAGGAGCTTTAATTTATGCGCTGTCTCGCTACCTGCGAGTTTATTTAGGAATCGAGAAAGAATGGTGTATTTGCGCTGGTCAAACTCAACAGATTATTCCCATTCCACAACCCGATGGAACTAACATAATTAAGTGCATCACAACCGCTGATGTTGCAGTCGATTCTCTAGATAAATGCACGCAAAGGTACAGGGGAAAATTCTTGGGAGTCACCAGCCAGAAAATAGTGGACGCTTGCCATTTTATGAGTGCGGGCATAGTCAGTTTTGCCAGAGGATTGAACGATACTCCGAAAATTGTTTCCCTCATGTTAGTCGGTGAAGCGATATCCGTTCAATGGGGAAGTTTGGCAGTAGCTTTGGGTATGGCGATCGGCGGTTTATTGAATGCTAAAAAAGTTGCCGAAACCATGAGCAAAAAGCTGACAGCAATGAATACCGGTCAAGGGCTGGTGGCAAACTTAGTGACGGGATTTTTAGTTATTGCTGCCAGTCGCTATGGGCTTCCAGTTTCTACTACCCATGTTTCGGTAGGTTCAATCTTTGGTGTCGGATTGATTTCAAAAAAAGCTAATGTGGGCGTTTTCTATCAGATTCTACTATCATGGATTTTGACCTTGCCAATTGCTGCGGTAATCAGCGGCGGCGCTTACTGGGTGTTGCATCGGTAAGAGAATTAATCGTTAGTCCTAGAAGTGAAAGAGTTTGCAGTTGATTTGGGGCTATCAAAGGATAACCTTATGGAATCTAACTGTAAAAACAAGAAATCGGGCCGGCAGTTTTTGAATAAAATTTTAAGGGTAATTTATGGTTAAAAATTCTCCGATCGCGCCGCCTGTTGCAGATAGATCGATCGCTGCTGGCTTTCACGCTCTTTCTGACCCCCTGCGGATTCAGATTCTGGAGTTGCTGCGGGAACAGGAGTTGTGCGTTTGCGATTTGTGCGATCGACTTTCTGTCACTCAGTCTAAACTCTCTTTTCACCTCAAAGCCTTGAAGGATGCAGCTTTAGTCCGCAGCCGCCAAGAAGGTCGCTGGATTTACTACAGCCTAAATCTAGCTCAGTTTGTCGCCCTCGAACAGTACCTCGCCGAATACCGCCGCTTCAGCCAGATCCTGCCGGCTCGCCCCTGTTCCGACGCAGATTAACTCATCAACATTTCTTAATGTGATTATTCGCTGTTTGTCTTCCCGCATACTTGACATATCAATTTTTATTGATATGATTCCAGTGTACCCCTTAGTTATGGCATTGGGTGAGGTCAATGAACCGAGCAGAAAAGCCCAAGGTTTTCGCACTAAGTATAATTGCTTTGACCGTAGGTGCGATCGGGCTCCTCAACTCCTGCACTCAAGTCCAGTCGCAAGAGTCGCAAAGCATTAAAATTGACGGTTCCAGCACCGTGTATCCCATTACAGATGCGATCGCCAAAGAATATCAAAATACCAATCCCAAAAAAGCATCAATTACTGTTGAATTCTCCGGTACTGGTGGAGGATTTAGAAAGTTTTGTGCTGGCGAAACTGACATCAGCAACGCCTCGCGACCCATCAGCCAAGGGGAAATGGAAGCCTGCAATAAAGCAGGCATCCGCTACTACGAATTACCTGTCGCATTTGACGCGCTCACAGTAGTAGTCAATCCCAAAAATAGCTGGGCAAAAGACATCACAGTAGCCGAACTAAAAAAACTTTGGGAACCAGCCGCCCAAGGAAAAATTACCCGCTGGAATCAAATTCGACCCAATTGGCCAAATCAACCTATAACCCTTTACGGTGCAGGCAAAGATTCCGGTACATTTGACTACTTCACAGAGGCAACAGTAGGTACTGCGAAAGCCAGCCGTACCGACTATACAGCTAGTGAAGATGACACAGTTTTAGTGCAAGGAGTTATTAAAGACGAAAATGCTTTAGGTTACTTTGGATTGTCCTATTACGAAGACAACCAAAGTCAATTGAAAGCTGTAGGTATTGACAGAGGCAAAGGAGCAGTGTTGCCATCCCGCGAAACTGTAGAAAAAGCTCAGTATCAGCCCCTGGCACGACCTCTATTTATCTATGTCAACTACAACACTGCTCAAAATAAAGTAGAACTACGCAACTTTGTAGAATTCTACATGAAGAAAGCTCCGACCTTAGTTAGTTCTGTGGGTTATATTCCTTTACCAAAAGAAGGCTATCAACTAATTTATCAGCATTTCTACAATGGCAAGGTGGGGACAGTTTTTGGTGGCCAAGCTCAGCTTGACTTGACAATTGGCGAGTTATTGCGACAGCAGGCTAAATTTTAATTTTTTCTCATGAATTTTCACTGACCAGTTAACTAAATGAACCATCCTCAAGCAACTAACTCACCTGTCCAAGCAGGAAGCAAGCTCAGTTTTTTTGAAAGATACCTCACACTTTGGGTATTTCTTTGCATTTTAGGCGGTATTATTCTCGGTAGATTATTCCCCAGCGTCGCCGTCACTCTTGATGCTATGAGCGTTTATCAGGTGTCAATTCCTATTGCCATTTGTCTCTTTTTTATGATGTATCCCATCATGGTAAAAATTGACTTTACCCAGGCGGCAAATGCAGCGCGATCGCCTAAACCAGTGATCTTAACATTAGTCGTCAACTGGCTCATCAAACCATTGACAATGGTAGCCTTTTCTCAGTTTTTCTTGGGTTGGCTATTTCGTCCCCTCATTAGCGGCACAGAAATAATTCGTGGCAGTGAAGTTTCCATCGCTAGTTCTTACATTGCGGGTACAATATTATTAGGAATTGCCCCCTGTACTGCGATGGTTTTAATGTGGGGATATCTCTCCTACGGCAATCAAGGACATACCCTCGTTATGGTGGCCGTTAATTCCCTAGCCATGCTGTTTTTATATGCACCACTAGGCAGATGGCTGTTAGCAGCCAATGATTTAGTTGTTCCTTGGCAGACAATAGTATTGTCTGTATTCATTTATGTCGGTTTGCCCTTAGCAGCCGGAATGTATAGCCGTTTCTGGATTTTCAAACATAAAGGGCGAGAATGGTTTGAACGAGAGTTTATGCAATATCTGAGTCCAGTTGCTACGGCTGCTCTTTTGATTACGTTAATTCTTTTGTTTGCCTTCAAAGGAGAGTTAATTGTTAACAATCCCCTGCACATTCTTTTAATTGCTGTACCTCTGTTTATCCAGACAAATTTCATTTTCCTGATTTCTTATGTAGCAGCTTTAAAACTCAACCTGTGCTACGAAGATTCAGCACCGGCAGCGCTGATTGGGGCCAGCAATCATTTTGAGGTAGCGATTGCTACGGCTGTCATGCTGTTTGGCTTAAACTCAGGTGCAGCCTTGGCTACAGTTGTCGGTGTTTTAATTGAGGTTCCAGTGATGTTAATGTTGGTAGAATTATGTAAGCGAACAGCATTTTGGTTTCCCCGAAAACCAGAAACTGCCTCGCTGCGAGACCCTCGTTGTCTTCATAATTCCCATTGCTAGAATCTCATGAATGAATTTACTCATAAACCCAGAATTCTGTTTTTATACGGCTCTTTAAGAGAGCGTTCTTACAGCCGCTTGTTGGCGGAAGAAGCGGCGAGAATTATTGAGGGTTTCGGTGCAGAAGTTAGGTTCTTTAATCCTCTGGAATTGCCGATTTACGGTAGCGTTCCCGATACGCATCCGAAGGTTCAAGAATTGCGGGAATTGAGCCTGTGGTCGGAGGGTCAGGTGTGGTCTAGTCCAGAAATGCACGGCAATATTACGGGCATTATGAAAAATCAAATTGATTGGATTCCTTTAAGCATTGGGGCTGTCAGACCGACTCAAGGTCGAACTTTAGCGGTGATGCAAGTCAGCGGCGGTTCCCAGTCTTTTAATGCTGTAAATACTTTAAGAATTTTGGGCCGCTGGATGCGGATGTTTACGATTCCGAATCAGTCTTCGGTGGCGAAAGCTTATCAGGAATTTAATGAAGATGGGACGATGAAGGATTCGCCTTATCGCGATCGCGCGATCGACGTAATGGAGGAACTGTACAAGTTTACCTTGCTGTTGCGGGAGCAAACGGACTATTTGACCGATCGCTACAGCGAACGCAAGGAACAAGCCGCTAAAGAGACGATCGCCCTAGCAAATCGCGCCCTTGAAACATCTAACTAACAACTAACAACTAACAACCAACAACCAGCAAAAACCATGAAAAAAGTAATGTTTGTTTGCAAAAGAAACTCCTGCCGATCGCAAATGGCAGAAGGATTCGCTAAAACCATCGGAGCCGGCAAGATTGGAGTCACCAGTTCCGGGTTAGAATCAAGCAGAGTTCATCCGACAGCAATTCAAGTCATGTCAGAAATCGGCATCGACATCACCGATCAAACATCAAACCCCTTAAGCGAATTCAATGCCGAAGACTACGATGCAGTCATTTCTCTCTGCGGCTGCGGCGTGAATTTACCGGAAGCGTGGGTATTGCGAGAAGTGTTTGAAGATTGGCAACTCGAAGATCCCGACGGACAACCCATCGAAACTTTTCACCGCGTTCGAGATGAAATTAAAGCACGAGTTGAAACATTAGTTGACTCTCTAAAGTAAGATTAATAGTCCTACACGCACGGGTGGTCAGAAACCGGGTTTTTGTCCAGAAGAGGCGTTACAACCCGCAAAAACGGCAAGAAACCCGGTTTCTTAGGTTTTGATGCGTTCAGAACTATTAGAATTAGTGCTAAATTATGAGAGGCGTTCCCCAGGAACGCCTCTACATTCGTTGCGATCGCAGACCAAAAGGTGAGCAAATGATCCAGACAGCAGTCACGCCTTTCAAAAACAAAATTAACTCAGCTTTAACTAAAAAGCAGATTACAGTTTTACAAATTAATCTGGGCAAACGCTGCAACCTCGCTTGCACTCACTGCCACGTAGAAGCTAGCCCGAAACGAACAGAAGAACTTTCCCCGGAAATTTGCGACCAATTAATTGAAATTATTCGCCGCTTTCCTCAAATTAAAACTGTTGACCTCACCGGCGGTGCTCCCGAAATGCTTTACGGTTTTAAACCGCTAGCGGAAGCTGCCAGGGCTGCGGGTAAAGAGGTAATTGTTCGTTCTAATTTGACGATTTACTTTGAAAAAGGTTTTGAAGATATTCCCGAATATTGCGCGCAACAGCAACTCAGAATTGTGGCGTCGCTTCCCTGCTACCAAGCTGACAATGTGGACAAAATGCGCGGGAACGGTGTTTTTGACAGTTCGATTCGGGCGCTGCAAAAGCTAAATCAGTTGGGATACGGGAAAAATCCAAATTTAACTCTGGATTTGGTGTACAATCCGCAAGTGCCGGCAACAGACAAGTTTTCGCTAACACCGGAACAAGGCAAGTTAGAGGAAGATTACAAGGTTTATTTAGCGGAACATTTTGGGATTTGTTTTAATCAATTGTTCGCGATTACTAATTTGCCGGTGGGACGGACTAAGTTTCATTTGGAACATAAGAAACTTCACAAGCCTTATCTGGGGTTTTTGGAGGATAGTTTTAATCCCGGTACTGTGGAATATTTAATGTGCCGCAACGAATTGTCGATCGACTATTTGGGCAATGTCTACGACTGCGATTTTAACCAAATGGAAAATCTGCCGGCGAAAACTGGCAGCGGGGAAAAGATAAATACTGCTAAATTGCTCGAATTTGGCAGTTTAGATGTGATTCAAGAGGTGCAAACGGCTGCTTATTGTTACGGCTGTACGGCGGGTTGCGGTTCTAGCTGCGGCGGTACTTTGATTTGAGAAGGAAGAAGGAAGAAGGAAGAAGGAAGAAGGAAGAAACTATGCTATAGGGCCCGATTCCCGATTCCCGATTCCCCATCCTTTTGGGCCCAATGCCCCATGCCCATATTATTGAGATTGGAGATTTTAACTAATGAATGATTCGCGATCGCCCGGTGAAAATCCGCCGCCATCCAACAGTTGGAAGCTGATTTTAGGGATTGGTTTAGCTGTGGCTTTGATTGTGGCGGCAAAGTTTTTTAACTTTCAAGGAATTCTGAAAAATGCGCTGGAGTCGATCGCGAGTCTCGGCCCTTGGGGCCCGGCAGCTTTTATTCTAATTTACATTGTCGCAACGGTTCTATTTATTCCCGGTTCTTTGCTGACTCTCGGTTCAGGCGTTTTGTTCGGAGTCGTTGGCGGTTCGGTTTGTGTTTCCATCGGTTCAGTTTTAGGCGCAACTTGCGCTTTTTTGGTAGGGCGGTATTTAACTCGCGACTGGGTTTCCAAACAGATAGAGGGCAATCAAAAATTTCAGGCGATCGACTCCGCAGTTGCCTCTGAAGGATGGAAAATTGTGCTTTTGACGCGGCTTTCTCCCATTTTTCCGTTTAATTTGCTTAACTATGCTTTTGGAGTCACGCAGGTATCTCTAAAAGACTATTTTTTCGCATCTTGGATCGGCATGATTCCGGGAACAGTCATGTATGTTTATATCGGTTCCCTGGCCGGGAGTTTGGCTGCACTCGGATCTAGCGGGCGATCGCGCACTGCTGCTGAGTGGGCTCTCTACGGCATTGGTTTGCTAGCAACGATCGCCCTCACCGTTTATGCAACCCGCTTGGCTAAAAAAGCTTTAGACGAAAAAATTTCTCCTTGAAGCTACAGCGCAAATGAGTAAAATTGTCAAGAGGGTATTGCCCATACATTATAATACATTGCTAAGTTAAAAAACTCCGTATTTTCTCTGTGTTATTTACCATTATTTTGTTATACAAACGAGATAGATATTAAAGATATCGTAAAGCACTAACCTCAAGTAGGTAAACCGAAGGTCGAAATATAAAATTGATGCGAAAATAGAAGGCGAGCGCTCAACCATAAGAAAAATTGTTGGCAATCCGCAATGTAAGTCATATTATTTAAAATTTGAGATTTGAGATTTTTGATTGCGAATGACTGATGACTGCGACGGTTTGAATCTTGGCTACAGTTGCATTCTTTTCTTAAACTGTCTCACTACTTGCCTGATATTAAGTCTGCCGAATGACGAAAACCGTTTGATAAAGTTGACTCTGAGGGAACATTTGATGATGCAAAACCCAGCAAATCAAGCCGGATCTGTGTCTGCGCCGACGCCGCACCCAACAAAAAACCTGCGCCACTTTTGGGACAACATCAGCAATTCTGCTCAATCAGGGTGGCAGCAAGCGCACAGTCTTTGGCAGCACAGACGGCAGCGCCGCCATTTGCTGACCCTGCTAATTCTCGGCACAACGGCATTAACCATTAGCACAACAGCTTGCATCAGCTATTTTTTTGTGCGCGGACTAATCCTCGACAATTTAAAGGAAATAGCCCTATTAAAACTAGAAAAAGGCACCGACGAAATCGACCGCTGGCTAAGCAGCCGCAAAGCAGAAATAGAAACCATTGCTTACGATCCTACGGTTGGCACTCTCAATTGGAAATTAGTCGAACCCCGGTTGCAAGGAGAAATATACAGATTAAAAGAGTATTTCGTCCTGTCATTAACTAAACCCGACGGCTCATTTATTAACACTTTAGGCAACCGCGCAAACAGCAAAGACCGCCAACATTTTAAAAAAGCAATAGCCGGGCAGCTCAACGTTTCCGACCCGCTGATCGGCCGCAGTACAAAAGTTTCGACGATCGTCATTTCAGCTCCTATTTGGGCTTTACCTCCGGCTCCCAATCAAGTAATTGGAGTCCTATCGGGCAGCATTAAATTAGACAGAGTAACATCGGTCGCTAACAGCTTGCTGTACGGTTCCGACAGTTATGCTTTTGCGCTCAATTCACAAGGAGTGCCAATTGTTCATCCCAACAATAACTTAATCGGAAATACCGACCGCCCGGCCCCAAGCTTTTTACAGTCAAAAGACCTCCCACTCTCCACAATTGCGCGGCAGATGATCGACCGCCAGACGAACATCGAACTAGTAAAAATAGATAACAAATGGGTGTATGTGGCCTATGCTCCCCTCAAGGAAGTTAACTGGTCGATGGCTTTAGTAATTCCCCGCGAAAATATTGAATCCCAACTGCAAGCGTTAAATTTGCTGACATCCGTAGTCGCCGGACTGCTACTCCCGGCAATGCTAGCAGCAATTTGGCTAATTTACTCTTCCGAAAACAATCGCGCTCAAGCGGAGCGAGAAGCCATGCTCAACCGGATTGCCGGACGCATTCGCGCTTCCCTGGAATTAGACAAAATTGTGCAAAGTACAGTCGAAGAAATAGTAAGTTTGCTGCATTTAGAACGGGCGGCTTTTGGTTGGTACAAACCACAAGAAAAAATGTTACAAATCCTGTGGGAATGTTCCCCATCTGATGGTTCGACACAACCTATAAATTTTGATGCTTACTTTGTCGAAAATGTGTTATTGCGGAGCGGTCAAGGCGAGCCAATTATTTTTTCTAGGAACACTTTTGCTGAGGGTGCAGCTCAACAGATCGAACTTAAAGCTAATAGCTATTTAGCCGTGCCTGTCCAGACTCAAAACCAGCCCCAGGGTTATTTAATTTGCAGCCACGCTATTCATTGGCTGTGGAGCGGGGAGGAAATCCAATTGTTAAAAGCTGTGGCAGACCAATTGGCGATCGCAATTACTCAAGCTCACCTTTACAGTCAAACCCAAAACCAAGTAAAACTGCTCAATAGTGCCTTAAATGAACTGAAAAAAACTCAAACTCATTTAGTGCAGAGCGAAAAAATGTCATCCCTAGGTCAAATGGTGGCTGGCATAGCGCACGAAATCAACAACCCGGTTAACTTCATTTCGGCTAATTTGCCTCACACCAGCAAATATACTAAAGATTTATTAGAGTTGGTGAGTTTATACAAAGAAGCCTTCCCAGAGGTTCCCCAGAAAATTGCAGATTTTACAGAAGAAATCGAGTTAGAATTTATCGAGGAGGATTTGCCGCATATATTGAATTCTATGAAAATAGGAAGCGAACGCATTCGCAGCATAGTTCTTTCTTTGCGAAACTTTTCTCGCCTTGATGAATCTGACAAAAAGCTAGCGGACATTCACGAAGGTATCGAAAATACCTTGCTGTTGCTCTCGAACCGCCTCAAAAATAGAATTTATATAGTCAAGAAATACGGCAAAGTGCCTGCTGTCGAGTGCTATCCATCTCAGCTCAATCAGGTGTTTATGAACTTGCTGAGCAATGCCATCGATGCCTTGAACGAGATCGATCGCCTGGATAAAATTATTACAATTTCCACGGGTGTAGTTCGCGAAAATGGCGGAAAATTTCTGAAAGTGGCGATCGCCGACAACGGCCCCGGCATTCCCGACAGCGTTAAAGACCAAATTTTTAACCCATTTTTTACTACTAAAGAAGTGGGCAAAGGCACGGGTTTGGGGTTAGCAATTAGCTACAAAATTGTAGTAGATGGACACGGCGGCAGCATTGCAATTTCTAAACCTCCGGGCGGAGGCACGGAGTGTTTAATAAAAATTCCTATTACAAACGGAAAGTAATACGATTTTAGATTTGAGATTTTAGAGTTTAGATGGGCTCCTGACCAAGACTTTCAAAGGCGGTACCCGCCACGCGATTTATCCGTGGAATCAATCGAAAGCATCTAAAATCCTCAAGAAAGAGAATTTATCTCGCGCAAGTCAATCCAAAATCTCAAATCTAAAATCGCGCAATCGAATGACTGATGAAATAAGTGTTTAGAGCGTGTCTCTAGTTGCATTTTTTAAACTTGTATAAGCAGGAAGTGGGAAAGGAAGCCCGCGGATTTGGTAGCGGAGGTAAGGAAGAGAGGGAAGAGGGAAGAAGGGCTCAACAGTTTTAATTAATGCTAAATTTACGCCCGTTGGCTAAAATTAGAAGAGTTTTTGTGAAAAGTGTTTTATGGCTGTTGGCAAGGATACAATTTTTGAGCGCTTTTTGTCGCCCCTGATGCGACTGGCGATCGACGAAGAAGCACTGAAACGACTCTACGAAGGTATCGACTGGGAAACGGCGGGCGATCGCTACCGACAACCCAACCTAGTTTATCCCGAATATTACAGCAGCCAAAACTTTCACGGCATTAAACGCGGCTACCTCAACCCCAGTGCCGTCGTTTCCTACGATCCAATCACGCAATATGTTTTGCCTCCCCACGAAACAGTCGTCAGGCAAGGCTTAATTGACGCTGTGCGGGTGAAACCGCGCCGAATCATCGATTTGGGATGCGGCACCGGTTCGACAACGCTCATGCTCAAGCAAGCCTTTCCCGCAGCGGAAGTTGTCGGGCTGGACTTGTCGCCTTATATGCTGGTAGTTGCCGACATGAAAGCCCAAAAAGCCGGCTTAAATATCCAGTGGTTGCACGGAAATGCCGAAAGCGTTGCTTTTCCTGACGCTAGCTTTGATTTAGTCGCAGCTTCCTTGCTGTTTCACGAGACGCCACCTGCTGTATCGCGGGCAATTTTGCGAGAAAGCTTCCGACTGCTGAAGGTTGGGGGACAAGTGGCAATTTTGGACGGAAACCAAAAAACTTTGCGGCAAACAGAGTGGCTGACTGATATCTTTGAAGAGCCTTATATTAAGTCTTACGCGGCTGGCAGCCTCGATGCTTGGGCGGGGGCGGCAGGATTCGCGGCGGTGCAAACTCACGAACACTGGTGGGTGAATCAGGTGACGCAGGGCGTGAAACCTTTGCCCGGGGAAGATGTGGAACAGGCTAAGGTGGCGGGGGGGTGGAATTTGGGCGATCGAACTCCTGATTTTGATGGCGATTTACCAGGCATTCCAGCCCCTGCTTGATGTATTAACTGTTGGCTGTTGGCTGTTGGCTGTTGACTGTTGACTGCTGACTGCTGACTAATGACTAATGACTAATGACTAATGACTCTAAAAGCAGTTTTATTTGATTTTAATGGCGTGATTATTAATGACGAGCCGATTCACGAGAAAATAATCGAAAAATTGATGCTCGATGAAAATCTCCAGATCAAACGTGGGGAGTTTCGAGAAGTTTGTTTGGGAAGGAGCGATCGCGCTTGCATTGCCGCACTGCTCGAGCGCCGGGGACGATTTCTGACAGAAACATACCTCGCTCGACTGCTGCAGCGCAAGGCCCAAGCTTACAAAGCTCATATAAATACTTTGCAGAAACTGCCGATTTATCCGGGTTTGGCAGAATTTATTGACAAAATTCGGATCGCCGGACTCAAAATGGCCGTAGTTAGCGGGGCACTGCGATCGGATATAGAATTGGTGTTAGATCGGGTCGGTTTGGCTGCAAACTTTGAGTTAATTGTCGCAGGCGACGACTTGACGGCGAGCAAACCAGCACCCGACGGCTATCTATTGGCTGTGGAACTTCTCAACCAGAAATATCCCGACTTTAACCTGCAACCGATCGAGTGTTTGGCGCTAGAAGATACTTTTGCGGGGATTGAAGCAGCGAAAAAAGCCGGGATTCAGGTTGCGGGCGTGACTCATACTTACCCGTTTCACATGATCCAGCGCCAAGCTAATTGGACGGTGGACTATTTTGCTGATTTAGAGTTGGATAGAGTGGCGGCACTTTGCTCGAGCGCCCCCACTGAGCCTGCTGCAGAAAATACTTGACCTTTCTAGCAGTTACGTGCTAGTGTAAGTGACGGTCTGCGAACGCGAGAGCAAGCAAGACCTGTAAGCCTTTTAGATTCGGCAATCCCGCATCTAAAATGCTAAATTAAAAGTCAATCAGGGGAATTAGCTCAGTTGGTAGAGCGCTGCGATCGCACCGCAGAGGCCAGCGGTTCGAGTCCGCTATTCTCCATAGGTCAATCGATTGCGCGATTTTAGATTAAAGAATTGAAGAATTGACTTGCGCCAGATAAATGCTCTTTCTTGAGGATTTTCGATTTTCGATTCTGGATCGATTCCACGGATAAATCACGTGGCGAGTACCACCTTTGAAATTCGCTTGTCAAATAACAAATTATGTGTTGTCATTAACACATGAATGTCCTCATAATAGACAATATCTAGCTTCAAGTTTGAGAGGAGGAAGGAAGTGCGATCGCAAACTCTGCTCCCGATCCCAAAGATGAAATTACCTCTATTTTCCCCCGATGTTTTTCCACAATCTGATAGCAAATTGCGAGGCCAATACCCGTGCCTTTTCCTGGTTCTTTAGTTGTAAAAAATGGGTCAAATAGCTTACTTTGAATTGCGGGTGAAATGCCAGGGCCGTTATCGCTAATTCGCACCAGAATTTGGCTACTGTCCAACTTTTGCGTCTGAATTAAAATCTGAGGAATTTTACTTTTTTTATAGTTATTCCCTGACTCTTCTAGTGCATCTATCGCATTTACTAGAATATTCATAAATACTTGATTTAGCTGCGCTGGATAACACTCTATTTCTGGCAATTCTCCATAGTTTTTGATAACTTCAATTCCATGCTTGAGGCGACTGTTCAAAATCAATAGTGTATTGTCAATGCCTTCATGGATATCAACTAATTTCATTTGAGATTCATCTAAGCGAGAGAAGTTTCGCAAAGACAAAACTATTTGCCGGATGCGTTCTGAACCTATTTTCATAGATTCAAGCAGTTTTAGTAAATCCTCTGTGAGAAATTCTAGTTCTATCTCTGCGATTTGTTCTGCGATCGCCTCTGTGGGTTGCGGGTATTCCTGCTGATAGAGACGGAGTAAATTCAGCAAATCTATGATATACTGGTTGGCGTATTCTAGGTTGCCGTGAATAAAGTTAACAGGGTTGTTTATTTCATGGGCTACCCCTGCCACCATCTGACCTAAACTGGACATTTTTTCGGTTTGAATTAACTGGGTTTGGGTGTGTTTGAGTTCGTGAAGCGCTGCTGTAAGTTCTTCTGTTCTTTCTTCTACTCGCTCTTCCAAAGTTTGGCGAGCCAGCTCTAATTCATGGGTGTATTCTGCTACCCATTGAACTAATTGATTGATGGATTTTGCTAAAGTTCCTACTTCATCTTCTGTGGTGACAGGTGCTTGCAAATCAAAATTTGCTTGTTGAGTAATAGTTTCAGCAACCCTGGTTACAGCTTGGAGAGGAATGGCGATCGCGCGGGTGGTACAGATGGCTAGAAAAATAGCGATCGCGACTGACACAAACATACTCCCTACGATGATTTGCTCTCGCAAATCCTCAGCTTTATTAAAATTAATGTACGCTTGTCTCTGCTGTGCCTTGGCTACTTGTGTCATCAAGCTCAAACTCTCTGACAGCCGATCGAACTTCACATCTAGCTTAACTGCTTTATCCCCTCTAATTAAATCCAATACTTGCTGCTGTGCATCTTTAACTTCCTCTGGTTTTAGTGAGGAGGTATCTATTTCTTGCCAAAAATATTTGAGCAATTGAGAATACGAATCTGTCGCAGTTGTGTAACCGTTTAACAGTTCCTTTAAGTCAGCAGAATTTACTGCTAAATCTGTGGAATGTTCTTCTGTAAAGAAAGCTAGTTCTGCAATATTTTTTTTGACTGCATCCACATCTTTCAAGAACTTAGCAGTTTCATATTCAAACCAGATTGAATCTCCCAAAACAGAGATTAAGCGTTTGGGATGTGACTGCACTGTCTGCACGGAATATTCTAAATCCCTGAGCAAATGTTGTTGCTCATCAGCGAAGGTTAGAGCTTGGAAAGCTTGCTTTTGGTAATAGTCTCCACAGATCATTCCCCCTGTGGTTCCTAGTACGGCTATTCCAATTGCTAGCGAGTAGCCATAAGTAATTTTTTTGGCAATGCTTAAGCGAGAAATGAAGCGGTTAATTGACCAGAAGGGAGTTTTTTTGATAGAATTTTTGATGTCGCGATCGCCTTCCGTGACAGCGGCATTATTTTTTCGTCTATTTAGGGTAAGATTGTTGAACTTTACAGCCCCATTCTCCCCCTGTTCAAATTTCTGCATACTGGCAACCTGAGCTAAATTTCAACAAGTTTATTAGTAAATGCACATAAATAAAGTCTCTTATTTGTAGTAGGCAATATCCCCGATAGTTGATGGATTAAGGGCTAAAGCCTTACTACCAACTCAGCATTAGATAAAATTATATATTATAAGACATTCCCCTGGCCAAGAGCTTTATAAACTTCACGAATCATGTTATAATCACTGTCGTTTACTGGCACCAGTTTAGCTCCTTTATACTTGGCATTGGCTTTACTGACCAAAAGCGCTTCAATTAGCTTATCTTGATTTTTTGCCAGGCGATCGCGCATTTTTTCAACAAGGGTATTAGGCAGATTGCTACTAGCAACAAACAAGTCACTAGGTAAGGGTTTTCCTGTGGCAATAATCCGAAAATCACTTGCCGATAAACCGTCTATTTCGAGTGAATCTTTGTATCTATTAAAGCCAATTGCTAAGGCATCAACTTGGTCTTTTTTAAGAGCCTGCAAACCCTTTTTACCCAACATTGAGATTTTGAAGTCGGATTGGGGATTTAAGCCAGCTTCGAGTAGAATTTTAGTAGGCCCTAGATGACCGCCCGTTGAACCTATTTCCCACATAGCTATTGTTTTTCCTTTCAATTGTGCTGCTGACTTAATCTCGCTATTGGCAGGAACAAGAATAATTGAGTGATAGTCGGGGCGGGTGATGGCAATGATGGGAACAGCATTTGTCCGGGCCCGCATAATCACATATTCAGATGGCCCTGTTAGAGCTAATTTTAGCTGACCCGACTGGAGAGCTACGGCTGCTGTTATATAGTTATCTACTGGGAAAAATTCAATTTTTTTCTCTAAAACTTCCCCGAGAACAGTCCGAAATGTTTGATAATTTTGCTGCAAATCTTCTGCACCCTTAACATCAGTTACGGCAAATTCAAGGGTTCCTGGTTCACTTACGGTCAAATTGGAAGAACTGCGATTAGATTGATTTACTGTTGTAGAACAGCTTGCTACAAACAATAGGGATAACCCAATAAAATGCCGCCGCTTCATAATTTTTAGGAGTTTTAGTGGCAGTTGAAAATTGCATTACTATCATAAGCTATTTGGAATAAGCTTTCATTAAGGCGGTGTTAAGATAGAAATTGCATCGCCTTCTCTCCCCTGTTTTGTCCCTAGCCGAAATACTTCTTGCATGGCTTGAATATAATCGGGGCAACAGTCTGGATAGCCGGAATAATCTAAAGCGTTGACGCCAATGCAAACGCGATCGGCATTGAGAGTTTCGGCTCAGGCGAGGCCAAAACTTAGAAAAATTGTATTGCGATCGGGAACGTAGGTGATGGGGATGCTTTCGGACATTCGATCGAGGGTGCGATCGCCCTCAAGCGTCTGGCTGTCTTGCAACGGCTCCCTTCGGGAGCGATCGCCTCAAAGGAGCGCGGATCGGCTACAATCCCGTAATCAGACTAATTTACACAAGTCCGATCGTACTCAAAGCCCAGTGCGACCGTCACCTGTTTGGTTAATAATAAATTTTGTATCTAAAAATACAACAGTCTTATGCACCGAGTCTTAATATCAAGTCGCTATGTGTTATTATTCTCAATCATCTGACTCATCTATTCAAGAGTAAAAAGAAAAAATGACAAAGCGATTCGATCGGCGGAAATTTCTTTTATACGGTTCTGCTACCCTAACATCAAGTTTATTTCTGAAAGCTTGTAGAACTCCCACTCCAACAGCAACTCCAGCCGCTTCTCCCACATCAACAGGAACTACACCAGCAGCATCCGGGGGCGGAAACACGATCAAAGTAGGAATTTTGCATTCCTTGAGCGGCACGATGTCAATCAGCGAAAAAAGCGTTGTCGATGCCGAACAATTAGCGATCGAAGAAATTAATAAAGCTGGGGGGGTCCTAGGAAAACAAATCGAAGCAGTCATAGAAGATGGCAACTCAGACTGGCCGACTTTTGCCGAAAAAGCCAAAAAATTGATCGACCAAGATAAAGTTGTCACTGTCTTCGGCTGCTGGACATCCGCCAGCCGCAAAGCAGTATTGCCAGTATTTGAAGAAAAAAATCATATGCTCTGGTATCCCGTACAATACGAGGGTCAAGAGTGTTCCAAGAATATCTTTTATACCGGGGCGGCGCCGAACCAACAAATCGAACCAGCAGTTGACTGGCTGCTAGAAAATAAAGGGAAAAAATTCTTCTTAGTCGGGTCTGACTACGTTTTTCCCCGCACGGCAAATACCATTATCAAGGCACAGCTAGCAGCCAAAGGCGGCGAATTAGTAGGGGAAGATTACATACCTTTGGGGGGTACAGAAGTCACGCCAATTATTACTAAAATTAAGGCAGCTTTGCCAGACGGCGGTGTCATTTTCAATTCCCTCAACGGCGACAGCAACGTAGCATTCTTCAAACAGTTGCAGGGTGCAGGTTTGGGCCCGGACAAATATCCGTCAATGTCGGTCAGTATTGCGGAAGAAGAAGTAAAGGCGATCGGCGTAGAATATCTTAAAGGCCATTACGCCGCCTGGAATTACTTCATGACTGTGGAAACTCCAGAAAATACAAAATTTGTGGAAGCTTTCAAGGCAAAATACGGCAAAGAGAGAGTGACTAACGACCCGATGGAAGCAGCCTACATCATGGTTTACCTGTGGAAGCAAGCCGTCGAAAAAGCAGGAACGGCCGACGATTTAGAAAAAGTGCGGGCAGCAGCTTTAGGTCAAACCTTTGACGCGCCGGAGGGCAAAGTTACGATGGAAAACAACCACCACATCTCTAAATTTGTGCGCTTGGGCGAAGTGAGAGAAGACGGTTTGTTTAACATCGCTTATGCTACGCCAGAAGCAGTGAAGCCAGTTCCTTGGAATCAGTTTGTCGCTGAAACAAAAGGCTTTTCTTGCGATTGGTCAGACCCCGCCAAAGGTGGAAAATTTAAAGCTTGATAAGTAGGTAATACCAATTTTTTAACGTTGGTAACGTATCTTCGATCGCCCCTAGCCCCCCTTAATCAGGGGGGATAAAAGCGTTCTTTCGTCACCCCCTACTCCCCTTAATTAGGGGAACTGGAGGGGAGCATCTCAATGAAAGCAGCCCTCCGCTTGAAATTGGAGCTAGGAGTCAGGAGTCAGGAGTCAGGAGGAAAGAGTCAGAAGTCAGAAGGAAAAAGTCAGAAGGCAGGAGCCAGAATAAGTGTTTTTACAAATATGAGATGCTCCCAACTGGAGTCTTCAAAGTCCCCCTAATTAAGGCGGATTTAGGGGCATCGAGCTCCTCACTCTAAGCATAATTTATAGAAAATTTGACGCTTAAGTTGACACCAACGGGGTAAGATCCGCCCCTAATTATCCGCGAAAAAAGTTAACCGACTTGATGCAGGAGTAACAAAAGTGGCGATATTAGATGGTTTATTTAACGGCATTAGCATCGGCGCT
The DNA here is from genome assembly GCA_036704825.1 of Microcoleus sp. F8-C3. Taxonomy (GTDB): domain Bacteria; phylum Cyanobacteriota; class Cyanobacteriia; order Cyanobacteriales; family Microcoleaceae; genus Microcoleus. Next base: position 34,923 of record JAUBSN010000003.1, read on the forward strand.
GTTTTACTAATTGCAGCCCTGGGACTAGCAATTATTTTCGGGCTGATGGGCGTGATTAATATGGCTCACGGCGAGTTGATGATGCTGGGGGCTTATACAACTTTCGTGGTGCAAAATGTCTTCAAAGGTATGGGAGGATTTGCTTTTGAAACCTATATTTTATTTGCAATTCCCCTCGCTTTTTTAGTAGCTGCATTGGTAGGATTAATTCTCGAACGCGGAGTAATTCGCTATCTTTACGGGCGGCCCCTAGAAACTCTGCTGGCAACTTGGGGCGTAAGTTTAATTTTGCAGCAGTTTGTCCGCAGCGTCAGTTGGGTGCTGGTAATTGGGATTGCGGTGTTTTGTTTGCTGTTTTTTGGCGGTTTGCGAGTGCTGAAATCGCGATCGGATTTCGATCGCATTCGCAGCAAAATTATCGCCGTAATTTTGCCTTTATCTTTGGGTATTTCCTGGGCGGCGAGCGCGTTTTTAGGGCAAACTTACAAACTGGCAGTAACTCAACCTTGGTTTGGCGCTCAAAATGTTGATGTAACTGCGCCTGCATGGCTGCGGGGCGGCATCCCGCTGGGCACTTTTCAGTTGCCCTACGCCCGAATTTTTATTATTGTGCTAACAGGAATTTGTTTGGCGGGAATTTACCTATTTTTGCAGAAGTCTGTGTGGGGATTGCGGATTAGATCCGTGACGCAAAATCGCAGCATGAGCGCTTGTTTGGGAATTCCTACCGAACAAGTAGACGCGCTGACTTTTGCTTTGGGATCGGGGCTGGCTGGTGTCGCTGGGTGCGCGATTAGTTTGATCGGTTCCGTAGGGTCAAATACCGGACAAAATTATATAGTCGATACTTTTATGGTGGTGGTTGTGGGCGGTGTCGGCAAGATTGTGGGGAGTGTAGTTGCTGCGATCGCGATCGGCACTGCAAATTACCTGATCGGTTCGGGAACCCTAGCATTAATGTTAGCTCCTGTCAAGCCTTTAGCCGACTTCTTCACATTTTTCGCCACAACCAGCATGGCAAAAGTAATGGTATTCGCCTTAATTATGGCTTTTCTGCAAGTGAAGCCGGGAGGGATTTTCCCGCAAAAAGGGCGGACGGTAGAAAATTAAAAATTACAACTGCGAGTGTAGCGAAAAATGCAGAAAACAAATCAAAAACCCTGGCTGAAAGAAGCGGCAATTGTCAGCGCGATCGCCCTCACATTCATATTGCTCATCCCTGGAATACTCCCCGACGTTCGTCTCAACCAACTCGGGCGATTTCTAGCACTAGCAATTGTCGCCCTCGGCATAGACTTGATTTGGGGATACACGGGTTTGCTTAGTTTAGGGCATGGGGTGTTTTTTGCGATCGGCGGCTACGCCTTAGCCATGCACCTAAAACTGCAAATTCCCCCAACCGCCAGCAGTCAATTGCCAGAATTTATGAACCTCTACGGCGTTACCGAACTCCCCTGGTTTTGGCAACCATTTTATTCATTTCCCTTCTCAGCATTAGCAGTAGTTCTCATCCCCGCCATCTTGGGCGCACTTTTAGGTTATTTAGTATTCCGCAATCGGATTCGAGGCGTTTACTTTTCAATTCTCACCCAAGCAGCAACCATTGTATTTTTCAACTTCTTTAACGGTCAGCAAAAACTGATTAACGGCACCAACGGACTTACCGACTTTAAAACCCTGTTCGGAGCCACAGTAAATGACCGAGATACTCAATATGTTTTCTACATTCTTACCGTACTATTTCTAGCAGCAACTTACGCCCTCTGCCGCTGGCTGACCAGCGGGCGTTTCGGCCGCCTGCTAGTAGCAATTCGCGACGACGAAATACGCCTGCGTTTCTCAGGTTACAATCCCACAGGCTACAAAGTTTTAGTCTTTGCAATTTCCGCAGGTTTAGCCGGGATTGCAGGCGCATTATTTACCGTACAAACCGGAATTATTTCGCCAAAAGCAATGGATATTGCCTTTTCAATTGAAATGGTAATCTGGGTCGCCGTCGGAGGTCGCGCCACATTATCGGGAGCAATATTGGGAGCGCTGCTAGTCAACTTTGGCAAGAGTTTCTTGAGCGAACAATTCCCCGAAGTCTGGCTGTTTTTCCAAGGCGCGCTATTTTTAATAGTAGTCACAGTCTTGCCAGACGGCTTAGTCGGATGGGTGCAAAATCAAGATTTTGAGCAAATCCGCCGCTTGTTCAGAAAACCCAAGTACGCATCTACTTACCCCAGTCTGGAACAAGACCCGCAAGTGCAGCGCGAAAAAGAAGAACTTGAACATTGAGTGCAAAAAGATCGTGTATATATAAGTAGGCGAACATAAATAAATGTCACCAGGCAGCGAGGAACGAAGCAATCGCAATAGACTGGAGAAAAGCTGGGTTTCTCTCTGAGAAGGCGCAATATATATGTCCACCTACTTATATATCTTTAGCAAACAGTTTCATTTTTTAACTTGAGGGTAAACATATGGCAGATATTATTGACTACAAAATTTACGGCGACGATTTGCAACTCATCGAAATTGAACTCGACCCCAAAGAAGGGGTGAGGGCTGAAGCTGGAACCATGACATACATGGAAGGCGACATCCAAATGCAAACATCCACAGGCGGCGGCTTATTTCAAGGTTTCAAACGGATGCTGACAGGAGCGGGTTTTTTCATTACCACCTTTGTCAACGCCGGAAATCGCAAAGCCCGCGTCGCTTTTGCAGCCCCTTATCCGGGTAAAGTAATTCCCCTCGATTTAGGTCAACTTGGCGGTAAATTTTTGTGTCAAAAAGACTCATTTCTCTGTGCGGCCAACGGCATTGAAATTGAGGTAGCTTTCACCAAGCGGCTGGGTGCCGGTTTCTTTGGGGGAGAAGGTTTTATTCTGCAAAAATTGCAGGGTGACGGGCTAGCTTTTGTTCATGCGGGAGGAACAATTGTTGAGAAAAATTTGGGAGTTGGCGAAGTGTTGCGAGTAGATACCGGTTGTTTGGTAGCTTTTGCGCCGACTGTAGACTACGACATTCAATTTGTTGGCGGGTTTAAAAATGCTTTATTTGGAGGTGAAGGCTTGTTTTTGGCAAAGATGACGGGGCCTGGAAAAGTGTATTTGCAAAGTCTGCCACTATCGAAGTTAGCTGAGCGAATTATGGCTGCTTCTCCACCTCCAGTGTCGAGCAGTTCTAGCAATTTTAGTTGAGAGCAAAATAACCGTTTATGTGCTTGTATACAGTGCGTCAGCCCGCAGATTTCCTGGCTTGCCCAGAGACTGTTAACTGACGCACCTTATCAGAGAAAATCACCGCTGTCAGGTGCGTCAGCCAAAAGATTTTCCGGCTTACCCAGACACTGTTAACTGACGCACCCTACCCTAAAAAATCACCTATGAATGGAAAAGTATTAGAAATAGAAAATTTGACTGTGAGTTTTGATGGTTTTAAAGCCATCAACGGTTTAAATTTCAGCATGGATGCGGGCGAGCTGCGAGTTATCATCGGCCCCAACGGTGCGGGGAAAACAACTTTTCTCGATTCGATTACCGGGAAGGTGCAGCCGACAGAGGGCCGGGTGTTATTTAAGGGACAGAATTTACGGAAGTTGTCGGAAGATAGGATTTCGCGCTTGGGGATTGGCCGCAAGTTTCAGACGCCGCGAGTTTACTTGAATTTAACGCCGCGCGAAAATTTGGAATTGTCTTGCAGCCGCTATAAAAATGTTTTTTCGACTTTGTTCAAGCCTGCTTCTGCTGCTGAAAAACGCACGGTTTCCGGTTTGTTAGAAACAATTGGTTTAGTTGCTAAAGCTGATGTTTTGGCTGGTTTGCTTTCTCACGGGGAAAAGCAATGGTTGGAAATTGGAATGTTGGTGGCTCAATCTCCTGATTTGTTGTTGGTAGATGAACCTGTGGCTGGTTTGACGGATGAGGAAACGGTGTTAACTGGAGATTTGCTGATTTCGCTGGCCGAAAGTCATTCGGTGTTGGTAATTGAACACGATATGGAGTTTGTGCGGCAAATTGCGCGGCAGGTGACGGTGTTGCATCAGGGTTCGGTTTTGTGCGAGGGGACTATGGATGAGGTGCAAAATGACGATCGGGTAATTGAGGTATATTTGGGCAAACCGGAAGAGTAAGAAGTCATTAGTCATTAGTCATTAGTCATTAGTTAGTTGACTGTTTCCGATTACCTATTGCCAATTACCAATTATCCATTACCAATCTAAAAACTATGCTACAAGTCTCTAATTTGAATGTTTACTACGGCGAAAGTCACATTTTGCGCGATGTCGATTTAAGCGTAAATGCGGGGCAAATGGTTTGCTTGATCGGCCGCAATGGTGTGGGCAAAACTACTATGCTAAAAACGATTATGGGGTTGCTGCAACCGCGCAGCGGCACTATTGCTTTTGGTGGAGAATCTATTGCTTCTAAGTTGACTCACCAGCGGGCTAGATTGGGAATTGGTTACGTACCTCAAGGGCGCGAAATTATTCCCCGTTTGACGGTGAAGGAAAATTTATTGTTAGGTTTGGAAGCGAAACCAACCAAGACCAAAAATCCTGAAGTTCCCGATGAAATTTTTGAGTTGTTTCCGGTTTTGAAAACTATGCTCGATCGCCTGGGAGGTGATTTGAGCGGGGGACAGCAGCAGCAGTTAGCTATTGCTAGGGCTTTGATGGGTGAGCCGCAGTTGCTGGTTTTGGATGAGCCTACGGAAGGAATTCAACCGTCGATTATTTTAGATATTGAAGCTGCTGTGCGCCGCGTAGTTGCTACTAGGGGAATTTCTGTTTTGTTGGTGGAGCAACATTTGCATTTTGTGCGGCAAGCTGACTGGTATTATGCTATGCAAAAAGGCGGAATTGTGGCTTCTGGAAACACTAGCGAGTTGAGTGATGAGGTGATTCAGAGGTTTTTGGCTGTTTGAATAGAATTGAAGGAAGGCACGACACGGATTTTGACGGTGACAGCGAGCGCCTCAAAGAGCAATAAGGGCAAACGTTTAGATTTGAAAAATGGCTTATTCGTCTGGGTTCGCTTGGTATTCTGCGATCGCTGTTTGGAATTCCTCGGCGGAGACATTTGCTTGTTCTGATTTCGAGTAAATCAGGTGTAAAACAACTTGATAAATCAAGCGATAACCGCCGCTCTTACCAACTTGGGCATCACTGTTTTTAGCCCGGACTTTGTAAACGGTGTATTGAGTCCCTGTAATCTGGTTTCCTATGAAGTTTCCTTGGATAAGCTCATCAAGGACTGGCTGAATATCGGTTTGAATTTGGCGATACTTTTTAGCGAGTCCTTTGAGGCGACGTTTGAAGAGTACCGTGAATGTGACTTGGACTGACATATCAGACATTGATACCGTCCCAGAGTTCCGATACGGGAAAGGTTTGTCCCGATGAGGCTTGGTGAAGGGAGGCTTTGAGATCGGCGAGGATTCGATCGTTGGAGTCGGTATCTGAGTCAAAACCTGAGTCGAAGTCTGGGGCGATCGCCGATTGTGCCCGACTGGTCAAAAATTCCAGAAATGCCAGCGTTTGCTCTAAAAGTGGCTCAGGAGTCCGTTCGATCGCTTCGAGAAGGCGTTGTTTAATCGGCGACATAAGACTACCTCTATTATTAATTATTTTTTCTGCCGTCGGGCATTGTGGTGCCGGCCATACTTGCTCGATCGATACTAGCGCCATCTATATTAGCATTGCGGAGGTTGGCACCGGAAAGATTGGCATCTCTCAAGTCGGAAAATCGCAGGTCTGCACCGTCTAAATTTGTCTTTGTCAAGTTAGCTTTTCTCAGGTTAGCGTTGCTGATTCTCGCTCCTACTAATTCGGCTCCGCTTAAGTTTGTGCGAGCTAGATTGGTGTTGACAAAATCTGATATCTCGAACCGACTACCGCTGAGGTTGGCATCTGATAAATCCGATCCTGTAAGGATGGGATTTTTTAAGTTAATGTTAACTAATTTTACGGCTCGGAGGTCGCAGCGGGAGCAGCTTTGAGTTAGCAGCAGCGTTTCGACGTTGGCGTTGATTTGGTCGATTTGTTGCTGGGAGAAATTTTCGGCAAATTCTGGGGAGACGTAGCCTAGGTTTTTGGGGTCGGCTGCTTTTGGTTGGGGTGTTTGTATTGGGGGTGTTTGGATTTGTTGGGGTGTTGGGATTGGTTGGGGTGTTTGTGGTTGGGGTGTTGGGATTGGTTGGGGTGTTGGGATGGCTTGGGGTGTTGGGATTGGTTGGGGTGTTTCTATTTGCCCGATCGCACTTAGTTGCAGCCCCACTTTCGGCAGTTCGAGAGTTCCTGCAAAAATTACTAGGGCGATCGACATGATTGTGAGTTTTTTCATAAATAACTTTTTGTTTGCGAAAATACGATTTATATTGTATAGTACCTGGAAAAGTGAACACCCTACATTTCGCTAAATAGATCCAAATTCAGATAAAAGACTTCGGAACCGTCAGGTGCGCGAATTAACTTTTCTATTACCGGAGGCAGTTGCTGTTGACGGTACAATTCGGGAATTTCGCAGAAGCTTTCTTCGGATATTTCTAAAATTTTTGGCATATCAGGAATGGGAATCCCCAACCGATCGCTTTTATTTAAAGTGCAAACAATTAGGTAGTTACACTCGACTTTACATCCGTCACTGGGAAATATTTTAGATAAATTTATTAGGGTAATCAGTTCTTCTTGATGTCGCACTAAACTATTACCGTTCGGTAAAAGACCGTATGCCTTAAAGTTTTTAACAATTCGCTCGACTCGTTCAATAGGAACAGCATAGTAAATTTTTCCTACTTCAAAGAAAACTATTTTTTTAGGGGCAATTCTAACAGTGACTTGTTTCTTGCTACGAAAGCGGCGATTGTAATTGGCGTGAGTCATTCGATTTTAGATTTTAGATTTTAGATTGAACAATTATTTGATTGCAGATTGCAGATTGAAGATTATTGGATTTTAGGAGTGATTCGGCTGCGTAGCTTTTCACTATTGTTCGCTGGGGGAATTACTTTTTACATAATTTTTGTTGGATCTTAGGGATTCTTTGATTAGAGATTTGAGATTTTGGATTAAATGATTGAGTGGTGGAGCAGTTTGGGAATGGCTTGTAAAAGTTGGGCTTCGCTGTAAGGTTTGGTAAAGTATTTATTTGCGCCTAATTCCATTGCCATCTGCCGATGTTTTTCCCCGCTGCGGGATGTTAGCATGGCTACGGGAATCTTAGCAAACCGCTCGGTGGCTCTGATCGATCGCAACAATTCAAATCCATCCATCCGGGGCATTTCAATATCCACAATCGCCAAACTGCAATCAAGACCATTTTGCAGCTTTTCCAGGGCGTCCACGCCGTCTTTAGCCTGTACCACCCTGTAGCGGGCACGCATCAGCGTCAGAGAAAGCAACTGCCGAATTGTATAGGAATCGTCCACTATCAAAATCTGCGGTGACTGACTCGAACTCGGCGCCACCTGCTGCAATTTACCGGACACAGGGGCGATCGAACTATTTACCACAGGTTGGCCCACCAAATCGTCCACATCCAGAATATTCACCACGTGGCCGTCCCCCAAAATCGTAGTCCCCAAAACACCGCGAGGCTTGGATAGAGGCGGTGGCAAAGGTTTAACCACAATTTCCTGCTGACCGATCAGCCGTTCCACTGCCACCGCCAGCATTCCTTCGGTAGAAGCCAAAACCAGGACGGGAATTTCCTCTTGGGTCAAAGGGTCAGGAGAGGGGGCATCCGGCGGGAGGACGCTGTATTCGAGCAAATCTTGCATCCTCACCAAACGAATAAATTCCTCCCGCCACCACAGCATCGGCTGATTGCCGGCAATGTGAACTTCCGAGGCTTTAATGTGCAGAATTTCCTCGACTGCATCCAGCGGCACTGCTATTTTATTGTGATCGGTCTTCACCATCAAAGCATCAGTAATCGACAGCAGCAGCGGCAGTTTAATAATAAAACTCGTACCTTTTCCCAGGCGAGAGTCTACTTTCACAGTCCCCCGCACAGTCCGCAAATTTGTTCGCACCACGTCGAGCCCGACTCCCCGCCCCGAAAGGTCGCTGACCCCTTCTGCAGTGCTGAAACCCGGCCAAAACAGAAAATCGTAGAGTTCGGCAATGGAAAATTCTTGAGCTTGTTCCTCCGTCGCCAAACCCTTTGTGACAACTTTACGGCGAATGATTTCCGGGTCAATGCCTTTGCCGTCATCGGCGACAGTAATAATAGTTTGACCGCCTTGGTGGCGGGCTTCTATTTCTATTTGACCGCTGGCCGGCTTGCCTGTTGCTTGCCGAACTTCGGGCATTTCGATGCCGTGGTCGAAAGCGTTTCTCACTAAGTGTATTAAGGGGTCGCGCAAAGCGTCGAGCAAACTTTCGTCAATTTTGGTATCTCTTCCCACTAGCAGCAGGTTGACCTCCTTATCGTATGTGAGACACATCTCCCGGATCGCTCTGGGCAAGTGATCGACGGCGCGACTGAAACTCACGACTCGCAACTGCATGACGCGGCTGCGCAGTTGTTCGGTAATGCGGCGCAGTTGGTCGGTACTGCGCTCGAATTTGATGGCTAAGGTGTCTAATTTGGTGGCGGATTGAGAAATTGCTTGGGCAGTTTCGATCACTTCTGCCACTGTCGAGTGGAACTCTGTATAACGATCCATCTCTAAGATATCGAACTGAGCATGGGTCGGAGAGGATTTGCTGTTAGCAATCATTGGGAATTCTGTTTCTGCTGCTGCAAGTTTTCCCAATCCAGAGTGTCCGTTTCCCCCTCTCCACTCTGCAAAGCTCAGTCTGTCGTATTCTTCTCGCAACTGACCGCCGAATTGGTTTAAATCTACGAGATTGCGGCGGATGCGCTTGACTTCGCCGCGCAGTTCGGATTCTTGAAGTTCTAAATTTGTACGGTTGATGACTAATTCCCCGACTAGATTCACCAATTCAGTTAAGCGTTCTAAGTCTACACGGATGGTCGGCCTTTGCGGGTTGGGGACTGGGGAAGAGGGGGAGATTTCGGGGGGAGTGGGGGAGGGGGAGTGGGGGAGTGGGGGAGTGGGGGAGTGGGGGGGAGTGGGGGAGATTTCGGGGATGTCGATCGCCCTTCCTTCCAATATTTGTTGGCGTGCGGTTTGCAAGTTTTGGGCGATCGTCCGACCCTCGGATTGCAACCGCTGTAGAGTCAAGTCTGGAGAGTCGATCAAATCTCTGAGAGGTTCGGCAACTTTCCCAAAATCCGGCAATTGCAGCATTCCAGCCAAACCGGAGAGTTGGTAGTAAACCTGCTTGAGGGCGGTGACGCTTGTTGCCAAATCTGCTTCGGAAGCTTGGGAAAGCTCGGTTTCTAGGCGATAGAAGAGTGTCGGCACTTCGTGTTGAAAAATCAGTTTCAGGGTTTCCGGGGCGGCCGATTGGCTGACTGCGGGGACTGGCGGCTGTTCTGACTTGCCGTACTTGGTCTGGAACTGGGCGAAAATTTGGGCGATCGCCTCCAAGTTTTCGGTTTGATCGGGAGTTGTGACATCGGAGTGTTGAACTGATTCGAGCGCAATCTTTTTGAGAGTATCCACCCCCCGCAGCAAAACACTCACAGTAGTCGGTTCCAGAGCCGACAAGTCTGTGCGATCGCGCAAAATGACAAAACAGTCCTCCAGCGTGTGAGCTGCGACAGACACGTTTTGAAATCCCAACATCGAACCCGCACCTTTAATCGAGTGAGCGGCCCGAAACAGTTCTTTAACTGCCGCTTGTCGCTCTGTCAAACCTGCAGCTTCCATCGCCAGCAGGTTCGTCTCCATTGACTGGAGAAACTCTTCGCATTCTGCGGTAAAAGCATCTATTAATTCGTTTAAATCGTCATCATTCATATTAAATTAGTCATTAGTTAGCAGTCATTAGTCATTAGTCAGTTCTTAGATTATGTCCGGTTCATTTCAACCCGCACCACCCAAATAATCTGGTGAAACCGGGTTTCTTCCTAGATCGATCGTACTCTACCCCAATTTTTCGGAGAAACCCGGTTTCTTGCCCCAACGACAGAAATGCGAGCGCACTTTTTGCGTTGGGAGGGGGCGGGTTTATGCAGATTGTCGGTAAGAATTCAAGATTTTTGATGAACCCGCCCTACGGAATTGTGGTATTTAACCGGATTTAATATGACCGATGACTAATGACTAATTACCAATGACGAATAACTAACTGCGGAAATTCGCCACCGACTTTTGCAATTGGCCCAGAGAACCAGCCAGCTCGTCCAAAGATGTTTTGACATCCGCACCTTTTTGGGCGGTCGTATTCGCAATCTCGTTGACTTGCTGCATACTGTTAGCAATTCCCTCAGCCGAAACAGTTTGCTTGGCAGATGCGATAGTAATATTCTGCACCAAATAATTCATTTCTCGACTAACTTCGATGATGGCATTGAGGTGAGTTTTAGCTTCGCTTGCTAGCTTAGTGCCTTCCACTACTTCCAGCGTCCCGGATTCCATTGCTTTCATCACGCGGCTGATTTCTTCTTGAATTGTACCGACAATTTCGGAGATTTCCTCCGTAGCGCCGGCGGATCTTTCTGCTAATTTCCGCACTTCTTCGGCAACAACAGCAAAGCCTAAACCTTGTTCGCCGGCTCGCGCCGCCTCAATAGTAGCATTCAGAGCTAATAAATTAGTTTGCGAAGCAAGTTGAGAAATCGAAGTCACAATTTTGCCAATTTGCTGCGAAGATTCGCCCAAACGCTTCATCATTTTCGAGGTAGAGGCGATCGTCAACCGGAGGCCGTTAATGCCTTCGACAGCTCGATCGACCGCCATACCGCCGACTTCAGCCGTTTGAGAAGACTGCTGGGCAACTGTTTCTGCCCGCACCGAAACATCTCGCACCTCGCGGATCGAATTCACAATCCGCTCGATTTCCCGCATGATGGCAGATATTTGTGCTGCTTGAATTTCTGCCTGTTGGGTGAGTTGACTGGTATTGTTAATTGACTCGTCGGTGGCAGATGTTACCTGTTCGGCTAAGGTTTGAATTCCCGTTACCACTTTCCGCAGAGAACCGATTAAGAAGTTGAAAGAGTCGGCGACAGCACCTAAAACATCGTTAGTCACTTCCGCCCTGACTGTCAAGTCGCCTTGAGCAGCACCTTTAATTTCTCCCAACAATTTAAGGACTTGCTGCGTCAGAGAATCAGCTTCAGCTTTGCGTTCTGCTGCCAATTTTTCTAGTCGTTCTTCTGCCTCTTTGCGCTCGGTGATGTCAAAGCGAATGGCGATATATTTGACTATTGTGCCGCTGGTATCAAAAATGGGGGATATCGTCGAATCTACCCAGTAGAACGAGCCATCTTTGCGTCGGTTTTTGACTTCCCCTTTCCACACCAAACCGCGAGAAATTGTCACCCACATTTCTTCAAAAAATGATTTGGGATGGTAGCCGGAATTGATGATGCGGTGGTTGCGGTGCAAAAGTTCTCCCATGCTGTAACCGGAGATTTCAATGAATCTGTCGTTGGCGTAGGTAATCGTGCCTTGGACATCAGTTTCGCTGACGATCGCCGATTCGTCCAGAGCATTTTGCCGAGTTTTGAGTTCTTGCAGCAAGCCTTCCTGTGCCTCGGCCAACTGCTGCATTCGCTGCTGGGATGCTCTTTGTTCGGTGACATTGCGGCAAACGATTACGCCGCCTTTAAGCGCCCCGGTTTCGTCTTTGAGCGGGCGGCCGTTAACTTTCACCCACAGGCCCTCTGGCTTGCTTGCGTGGCGGGTGAACATATCTACGTCGTCAAAGGCTTCTCCTCGAACCGTGCGCGCTAAAGGTATTTCGGCTGGGGGATAGGGAGTTACGGTATCGGCTAAGAATAAACCGTATTTGGCCGACCATTCGTTGGGAAGGTAATCTGTCGCACCCATGCCAAACATATCTTCGGCGGCGGGGTTGAATAAAAGAAAATTGTTATTTTCGTCGGCAGCAATTATGCCGTCGCCAATGCTGTCTATTAGCAGTTGCAAGAGATTGCTTTGCTGCCGAAATTGGTCTTCGGAACTGGCTAATTGGGCTGTTGTTTTTTCCAGTTGCACCATCGCCTGTTTGCTTTCGGTAACGTCGCGAGCAACTGCATACATGAGCTTTTGTTCGGTTTCAGGTCGCACTTTCCACGACAGCCACTTGTAGGAACCGTCTTTGCAGCGGTAGCGATTTTCAAAGAACTGTACTTCGGTGCCCTCGTATACTTTTCCCGCTTCGGCTGTGGTTTCTTGGCGATCGTCTGGATGGACGAAATTGATAAAAGGCTGGTTTTCCACTTCTTCTAGGCTGTAGCCGAGGGTTGTTTCCCAAGCGGGATTGAGGCGCTTGAATTTCCCTTCAAAATCTACAATACAAACCAAGTCTAGGGAAAGGGTAAAAAATCGCTCGCGCTCTTGTTCGGCGGTGTGGCGAGCGGGAATTTCGATCGCCACACCGCCGACACCGATGGGTTTGCCGTCAGGGCCGGGCAAAGGAAAGTATGACGCCAGCCAATATCGCACGACCCCCGGTTGGTTGACGGTTGTGCCCGACACCTCAACGTTTAAAAACGGTTGGTTGGTGGCGAGAATCTGCTCCAACATCGGCTGTAGGGTATCGAACATTTCGGGTACAACTTCCCTCACCGTCTGGCCGAGATGTTCGGCAACTGAGACGCCGGTGGTTTCCGCTAATTGCTCGTTAACTTGCACGAAGCGCAACTGCTCGTCAAAAATAAACATTGAGGCCGGGGCGGCTGTGAAAAATGCGTCAAAGCGGGTTTGACGCAAAACTAATTCTCGTTCTAGGGCTTTGCGATCGCTGATGTCGCGACCTTCTGGAATTAGCATCAAGACTTTGCCGCTGTCATCTTTGATGGGTTTGATGGAGAAGTCAACGGTCGCCACTGCACCGTTGGCAACTAGCACATCCACTTCGTAACGGACTACCTCGCCGGCCGCGGCGAGGGCGATCGCTTCTCGTATCTGTTGCTTGGCTGCTGGGGAAATCTGCCACCACAGGATTTCCGAAAACGGGGTGCCTACTATGTCTTCGAGCAGCAGATCTGCTGTGGCGAGGGCTGTTTGGTTGGCTTGCAAAACGGTGCCGTCCGGTTTGAGCAGACCTATGAATTGGAACGATTGGTCGAAAATGGCTCGGAACAGTCTTTCGCGATCGCGCAGCATCTCTTCTGAGCGTTTGCGATCGCTGATGTCGCGAGTAACTGTTGCCAACCCCACCGGCTCGCCGGTTTCCGGGTTTTTGACGGTAAATAGGGTGAAGTCAACCGGAAAGTTTTCGCCGGTTTGAAAGTTCCTCAAGCGGAATTCACCCTGCCAAAAACCGTCTCGCACAGTAGCCGGCACGATTTCTTCTTTGAAGATTTTAGCATCTTCTGCACAGAAGAATTCATAAACACTTTTGTTTTTTACTTCTTCAATATTTTGCAATCCTGCTAGTTTAATCCCAGCGGCATTCAGGTATGTAGCCTCTCCCTCCAGGGTAGCCGTGCCGATAAAATCCGAGCTACTTTCTACGATCGAAATCAATCTTTGCTTTTCGATTTCTGCTTGCTTGCGCTCCGTGATGTCGTTGTTAGTTTCTAAAATTGCTTTGGCTTTTCCCTGTTCGTCTCGCTGCAAATTCCAGCGACTGAATACGGTAATTTTGGTATCATAATTGGTGGTGTGAATTACTTCTCCCTCCCAATAATCCTGCTCTTCTAACTGTGCAGAGATAGCTGCTAAAGGCTGGGTAAAAATGGTGTGCAACAGAGTATGGGTGACTTTCCCCAAGGCTGCTTTTTTTGTCCAGCCGTACATCCGTTCGGCTCCTTGATTCCAATAATTAATCGTGCCGTCAATATCCCGAACGATCAAGGCGTCGCTTGCCAGGTCGAGCATTTGCAAGTTCTGCTGCAAGGCTTCTTGTGTGCGCTTGCTTTCTGTAATGTTCCGGGCGATCGTTGAGATAAATTCAACTTCTGAACTATCGGATTTGTGGGCAACAATTACTTGAGAAACTGGTAGTTCTTCGCCGTCTAAACTCTGCCAAACTGTCTCGCCGCTCCACACCCCGTCCCGGCAAGCTGCGGGGATACCGACGTTCATAATAGTGTCGATACTTTTGGGGGATGTCAGGTCAGAAACTTTGATTCCGGTTAAATCTGCGTTCTCGCTAACTCCCAACATTTCTCTGGCGGCGCGGTTGAGATAAATGGCGCGCTGTTGGGAGTCGGCGATGGCTACCCAGTCTGTTGTGGTTTCTAAAATTGCTTTGAACCGCAATAGTTCTTGTTCGGATTTGCGGCGCTGTGTGATGTCGCGCGCGAAGCCGAGCATTCCTAAAATGTTGCCTCCTGCATCTTTGAGGGGAAATTTCTGGGTGTCGAAGGTGTGTACTTTGCCGTCGGCTAAGGTGCCTAAGTCGTTGGAGTCCCGGGCGAGGTGGTTCTCGGTTCGGAAGTTTTGGATTTGGTTCTGGGAATCGGTTTCGGCGTCGAAGTTGGGGAAGATTCGATCGACCGATATGCCGATTTCTGCGTCGTCTTTGCCGATAATTTCTGCTTGAGTTTTGCCGAAGGCGGCGGCGAAACCTGCATTGACTAGGGTGTAGCGCAAGTTTCGATCTTTGACGAAGATGCAGTCTGGCGTAGCGTCAATGACTGTTCGCAGCAAGTTTTGGGAGCTTTCTACTTCTGCCAGTGTCTGCCGCAGTTGTTCTTCCATTTCCACGCGCTTGGTGATATCTCTCATCGCGCAGACAAGGATTTTGCGGCCACAGGCATCTACAAAGGTAGATTTTTTGGCGGAGAAAAGGCGGGTGTTTCCTGCTGGGTCTGTGATGGTTTTTTGGATTTCGCTGCTGGTATTTGTCAAGAAAACTAATTCGTCTTTTTCTCGATATTTCTCTGCTTCCTCTTTGGGCAAAAACTGGTCGTAGGATTTGCCAATTAGTTCTTCTCGGCTGTGGTCTATGTATTGACAAAAGGCATCATTTAATGTTACCCAGCGGTGCTGTTGGTCTTTGACATAAATCGGGTCGGGGATGCTGTTGAGGATGTTGTTTAAGAATTGTTCTGAGGCTTTTAATTGCTCTTGCACTGCGGTGCGGTCGCGAATTTCCTGTTCCATTTGTGCGTTAGTTTGCAGGAGCTGCTCGGTTCTTTCATTCACTCGCTGCTCTAGTTCGGCGCTTAGCTGCTGCAATGCGGATTCGGTCTGTTTGCGCTTGGTAATCTCCCGGCCTTCTGCGAGGATTTGAAATACTTCTCCTGTTGCATTTAACAGGGGCTTAAACGACAAGTCAATTACTGTTACCTGGTTGTTAGCTCCGGTAATTTCGTATTCTTCCCGGACAAAATTACCGGCAGAAACTTGTTGAATGTTCGTTTTTAGGCGCTGCTGGTTTGTTGGGGATGATACCCACCCTGGTGTCAGCCAAAATTTCAGCCCCTGCACTTCTGATGCTGGGAAATCGCCCAATTTTAGCGCTGTCTGATTTGCTTCGATCACAGTACCGTCTGGCTTCAATAATGCGATCGCTTGAAAAGCTTGGTCGAAGATTGCGTGAAATCGCTGGTTAGTTTCGCTCAGCGCTTGTTCTGTTTGTTTTTTAGAGTTAAGGATTTGGGTGGAACCTACTAAGAAGTCGTAGCGGTTGGACAAACTCAAAAAAGCGATCGCCGGAATTACAGTTATCCAATCCCACACTGTTTGCGCCGCCGGAGAGTGCGGCAGTCCTAGGTATTCGGCGGCGTGGCCGCTGTGACCGAAAGCGCAGCTCCAAAATATGCCTGCTGTGACTGTGGCGAAGATGTCGAACCCGAATTGACGGTTTCGCCACAAACCTAAGCTGATTAGCCAGGCGATGGCAAAGTAACACGCACAAATGATGCAATTAGCAGCCCCAGCTACCACCGATTGGGAGAAGTCAGGCAACGTCAGGGTGAAAGTCGTTGCGATCGAGGTATAGAGAATTTTGATCATAAAATTAAGGATGGGCAAATCGGATGCGGGCGATCGTTAGTTAAAATTATTGATGCAAACCCGTTGCAGAGTTATCTGTATTGTTGATTCTTACCAGCGTTCGGAATGGGCGATCGCTTCTACATCGACAATCATTAGCAAGCGTCCTTCGGAATTGTACAGACCTTTTAAGAATGGAGCTAGGTCGGGACTGACATCTAGTGCTGAGACAATGCGATCGGGATTGAGAGGTAAAACTCCTTCGACGCGGGAGACGGCTAATCCCAGGCGCATTTTCGACAACAATCTCACGTCTCGCGGATCGGGCGCTTCTACAACTAAGATGCGGCTGTTTGGGTGGTAGGCGTCAACTGACTCAATACCGACAAACAGTCCGAAGTCTGCTGCTGCTAAGATTTCGCCCCGCAAGTTGGTTAATCCCAGCAAAAATGGCTGGGTGTTGGGAAGCAGGGAAATCGGTTGTTCCTTGAGGGAAAGGACTTCCCGCACTGCATCTAATTCTATGCCGAACAGACTGCCTCCTTGACCGAACAAGAGAAATTGCTTTGTTGCACTTGTGTGATTCCCCCCAGTGGGGGTAGCCGTTATTTTCATGGCTTATTTTTAGATTCTAGTGTAGCTTACAAATTAGAGTTTTGCTTTAACGCTAAAGCCGATCGCCGATCGAGTTTTCCAGCATCACTTTGGGTCTCTCAAATATTTTCGTTAAATAAATAGCGGCTGCGGCAAACAAGCGCATTTTTATCATTAAACATAAACTTTTATTGTATTCAAAAACCCTGTTTATTAATAACAAAAACGGGGTTTGTCGGTATAATGTTTTTTGGGAAGCGGCCGATCGCTTGATATTGGGTTTACGCTGAAAGCAAGCGCTGCACTATGTGGACGAGTTGCTGAGGTTCAAAGGGTTTGCTGATGTAAGCGTCGGCCCCTAAATCAGTTCCCCAAGCTTTATCGATCTCGGTGTTTTTATGAGTACAAAATACTACGGGCAATTTGGCAGTTGCGCGATCGCCCCGCAATTCTCTGATGACTTCAAACCCGTTCATTCGCGGCATCACTACGTCTAAAACGACCAAAGCAGGAGGGGTTTTGCGGATCGTGGCGATCGCTTCTTCGCCGTCGCCTGCCCGGATCACATCCAGTCCGGCATCTTGAAGAATGCGGCAAATGATTTCTAGTTCGGTCTTAACGTCGTCCACTACTAAAATTTTTGACATGATTCCACCCTTCCTGGCTGTTATTGACAGCGGACTACATTTATTCAGAAGCTGGCACGACCGGTGGCGATAAGAATATACCGCTTTGCGGACCAATTAATGTACTTCCAAATACAATATAGCCGATCGTATGGCTGAAGGTTGGCTGTCAGCGATAAAAAACGATAAAAATTTACTTGGCTAACGAAATCACCCTGAATAAATTAATGGGCAATTAGTAATTGATTATTGGTAATTCGCCGTTTTGAAACCAACAAATCTTAGGAGAAGGATAGATGGGCAGAAAAAAGCCGGATTTTCTAGGATATTGTTTTAGCTTTGTTCCAGATCGACTCGTTTAGATTATTGCCTCAAAAGTACCCATCGACTTATTAAATTAGTATCGCAAACAGCATCAATTTATGAGTATATAAAAAGCTATATTTTACAATACAAATATAAGTAAATTAAAATACAGCTAGATCGCTTAGGGAGGGATATTATTTTATTAATGACACAATTCAAAGTTGAGGATTGTAATAAGGACATTTAAATAATTTTATTGTCTGGTATTTATAATTGGGAGCAAATTCAATTGACCGCGCGGGAGACCCATTTTACCCAGTAGAGGAGTGTTGGGTTCACCAAAACTGCTACCAGCAGGCGATCGCCATCCTCGATCTCGATTGTGGGTTCAGCCGAAAAGACTGCTGCAAGATGCGGTCAATCGATTGCGCGATTTTAGATTTTAGATTTGAGATTTGAGAATTGAAGAAAGCGCTTCCACTGATAAATCAGGGGGCGGGTGATGAGTAGTCGGAGGTTTTTTCTCGCTTCAGGGATGAATCCGGGGGCCCCAATCGATTGCGCGATTTTAGATTTTAGATTTGAGATTTGAGAATTGAAGAAGCACTCCCACTGATAAATCAGGGGGCGGGTGATGAGTAGTCGGAGGTTTTTTCTCGCTTCAGGGATGAATCCGGGAGCCCCGGATGACACGGCTTGATTGTCAAATTAGTCGGTGAGAGAGAGACGGCGATCGGCTATAATAAAGGGCTAGAGGAAAAGAACACCGAAAACCCGAAAATATGGTTGCCATCCAAAGAAATCTCAACATTGCCGCCCTAGAAGCAGAATACAGTCAAAAAACACCGCGAGACATTCTCAAATTTGCCCTAGAAAATTTTGACAATATCTCCATTTCTTTCAGCGGGGCTGAAGATGTAGTTCTGATCGATATTGCCTCAAAAATTACCAAGAATTTCCGCGTTTTCACCCTGGACACCGGACGATTGCACTCAGAAACTTATCAGTTTTTGGAGCAAGTCAGAAAACATTACGGCATTAAATTAGAAGTAATGTTTCCCGATGCAGCAGAAGTACAAGCCCTAGTAGAAGAAAAGGGATTGTTTAGTTTTTATCAAGACGGTCACAAAGAATGCTGCGGCGTGCGGAAAGTCAAGCCGCTGCGCCGCAAATTAAATACTCTCGATGCTTGGATTACAGGTCAGCGCAAAGACCAAAGTCCCAGTACCCGCAACGGTATTCCGGTCATTGAAGTTGACAGTGCATTCTCAACTCCCGACCGTGAATTAATTAAATTCAACCCCTTAGCAAACTGGTCTTCGGCAGAGGTTTGGGAATATATTCGCGCTTTGGATGTGCCTTACAACAAGTTGCACGAACGCGGTTTTGTAAGCATTGGTTGCGAACCTTGTACAAAGCCGGTATTGCCGAACCAACACGAACGCGAAGGTCGCTGGTGGTGGGAAGAAGCGACCGTAAAAGAGTGCGGTTTGCACGCTGGTAACGCGCAAACACAGTAAATCACTTAAGGAGTAAGGTGCGCCCTTACGCACCAAACAAATAGTAGGGTGCGTAAGGGCGCACCTTACCCAAGAATAGATGCACTTCACATAAATCCTAGCCGAAAAATTCGCAATAAAAATCTACACTACTTAAGCTGAGCTTGCTCTTGAACTTTGATAGAATGATTGACATTCAGAAAAGTTTTTAAAATAGTTACTGTATGCTCGCGTCAACTAGCGAATTGCTGAACACGGCCTTGAGAAATGGTTATGCGATCGGCGCTTTTAACGTCTACAACCTCGAAGGAGTAAAAGCCGTCATCAATGCGGCCGAAGCGCTGAACAGTCCTGCTATACTGCAACTTCACCCCAGCGTCCTCCTATACGGAAAATCGCCTTTAGTCGCGCTTTCTATGGAAGCCGCGGGCAAATCTTTAGTGCCGATCGCAGTACACTTAGATCGCAGCACCTCAGAAAAAGACATTCATCTCGCCCTAGCCGCCGGTATCAAATCAATTATGGCAGACGGTTCTTTTTTGCCCTACGCACAAAACTTAATATTTAGCCGGGAAATGACTAAATTATCCCACGCTAGCGGTGCGGAAGTTGAAGCAGAAATCGGCAGAATTAGCGGCAGGGAAGAAGGTTTGACCATCGATGAGAAAGCCGCAAAAATGACCGATCCCGTAGCAGTATTAGAGTTTGTCAAAGAAACTAAGGTGGATTGTTTGGCCGTAACGATTGGTAACGTTCACGGCAAATATTTTAGCGAACCGAAACTAGATTTTCCTCGTCTCGAAAAAATCCGGGCTGCTGTTTCAGTGCCGTTAGTGATGCACGGTACTAGCGGTTTGCCGGAGTCAAGTATTCATCAATGTATTAAATTCGGAGTATCTAAATTTAATGTGAATACGGAAGTTCGCCAAGCTTATATGGACGTGTTAAACAGTAGCATGGCTGAGGCACACCCGGATTTGTTGGAAATTATGGAAAAAGCTATCGATGCCATGCAATCGGTCATTTCTGACAAATTGCAACTTTTTGGTTCTGTCGGTAAAGCTTATTTGCATCAATCTCCCTACGCGGATGACTTGACCGCAAAGAGTACCAGCAACAAGCAAACAAGCCGCAACCAATCAAGTTTCGATCGAATGTTAAAGCCTGTGTACAGTGAGGATTTCTGTCTTCTTGTGAAGTAAAAAAACTAAAGTCCTGACGGAGAACCCGTTGTTAGTCAGGACTTGTGTCCTCTCTAACCGTTTAAAAATCGATCGGGATCGATGCCAGATTCCCGCAGCCGCCGAATTAAAGACTGCAATTTAGCTTCCGCTTGTTGAGCCCTAGATTCCGCTGACTCGGCCCGCTGCCGTTGCTGTTCCGCTTCAGTCAGAATCCAATTGCCATCAACATCATACCAGCGCAACCACAGTCGATCGATTCCCTGAAACTCCCCTTGCCACAAACCCAAGCCCAAACTTAGGTCAGGAATCCACACTCGCGACTCTGCCAATTCTAATTCTTGATAGTGTCCGCCCTTCAATTCAAACACTCGCAATTTGTTAGTATAGCGGCTGAAAACGGCATAAATAGGAACCCGCAAAATTTGCTCGTAAACCTCCCATTTTCTCGGCGGTTCCTCCTTCGTCTCGACCTCCAAAACTTGCCCGTTACCCGCAGCGTTTCCCGACGACTGAGGCGGCAACTTTTCCTCATCGATATTGTCGCCTAAATCTTCTTTTTCCGTTCCCGGCGAAAGCAGTTCTACAACTACAAAAGGATTCACGCCTTCCTGCCAAGTAACGTAACTCATCCGCAGTTCGGATCGATCGTAAAGTCGGGGAACTCCCACAACTCCAAACCAATCCGGCCGCTTGTGCCACAGAGTGTGATGCACGTCATAATAAAGGTTCATGTCTGTGCCGCTAAATATCTCAGAAGCCGGATAATTCCGAGGCCGAAACGTCAGACTCAACAACTGCGGCTGCAAATCGTGAAATTCGTCAGGCAAACCAGGTTCCTCCGGGTCTTCGCTGGGTAAATCGTACATCGTCGGCAGCGTTTCTCTGGGCGATCGCGGCGGATCTGTTTGCGGCACAGGATATTTAAAAGGCAACATATAATATTGAGAAATGACTGCATTTATGCTAACATCACCAGAGCATCCCAATGAGGCTTTCACAGGAGTGCAAGCCCCAGAGCTAGAAGTGAGATATATCGGCTTTGCTGTGCCCGACGGCGGCACTCCTAGAAAACGATTTTAACAAAATCGGGACGATTTCTTTTCTTCCTCTCTTCTGTGAAGTTAATCTAAAATCTAAAATCTAAAATCTAAAATTAACCGATCCGAAATTCTACACTATGATCGACATTCCTCAACTGATTTCTCGAGAACTTTCCCTTAATCTGTCTCAAGTCAATAATGCTCTGGAACTTTTCGCCGAGGGAGCAACTATTCCGTTTATTGCCCGCTACCGCAAAGAACGCACGGATTTGCTGAATGAAATTCAGTTGCGGGACATCTCCGATCGCTTCACCTATCTGACGGAAATTGAAGAGCGCAAAAAGTCTATTTTAGAGACGATCGCCTCTCAGGGTAAACTCACTGAAGAACTGCAAGCTAAAATCGAATCGTGTTTGCAAAAAAACGAACTCGAAGACCTTTATCTGCCTTACAAACCGAAGCGGCGGACGCGAGCGACAATTGCTAGGGAAAAAGGTTTGGAACCGCTGGCAGAATTTATCAAGTCTCTGAACTTACCGACGGCTAAACCAGCAGATTTTGAGGCGGAAGCAGCTAAATACATTTCGGAAGAAAAGGGAGTGAAAACAGCAGAAGAAGCTCTCAAAGGGGCGGCGGATATTTTGGCGGAAGCGGTTTCGGAAAAAGCAGAATTGCGGGCTTATTTGCGAGATTTCTTGATGAAAACAGGAGTTTTTGTCTCGAAAATTAAAGATGATTTCCCGGAAGGAAGCACTAAATTTGAAATGTACCGCAATTACCAAGTTGCAGCGAGAAGCGTTCAGTCGCACAATATGTTAGCGCTGTTTCGCGGGGAAACGGAAGGGGTTTTAGATTTGGAACTGGCGTTTGATGAATCCGCCGTGATGGCTTATTTGGAAGGTCAGGAAATTAGAACTAGGATACCGGAAGTTAAAGAGTTTTATCGATCGACTTTGAAGGATGCCTTCAACCGACTGATGAAGACTTCGTTAATTACAGAAGTACGATCGCACAACAAAGCCGTTGCTGATATCGAGTCCATTGCCACTTTTGAAACCAACCTCCGCGAGTTGCTGCTGTCAGCGCCGGCGGGAATGAAACCGACACTGGCGATCGATCCGGGATTTCGCACGGGGTGTAAAGTTTCCGCCCTCGATGAAACCGGGCAATTTTTAGAATATCAAGCAATTTTCCCCCACCAAGCGGCCGCTCAGCGACAGCAAGCTGGTAAAATTGTCAAGCATTTAATTGAAAAGTATAAAATTGAATTAATCGCGATCGGCAACGGTACAGCTTCCCGGGAAACAGACGAATTTGTTTCGGAAGTTTTGGCCGAAATGGAAAGAAAACCGATTAAAGTCATGGTGAATGAATCCGGTGCATCGATTTATTCCGCAAGCGAAGTGGCGATCGCCGAATTTCCCGACCTCGACATCACCGTCCGCGGCGCAGTCAGCATCGGACGGCGCTTGCAAGACCCCCTCGCCGAACTCGTGAAAATCGACCCGAAATCAATAGGAGTCGGCCAATACCAGCACGATGTTGACCAAAAACTGCTCAAAAAGAAACTCGACGAAACAGTCGAAAGCTGCGTGAATTATGTCGGAGTTGACTTAAACACAGCTTCCAAAGAACTGCTGACATTTGTGTCGGGAATGACGGCAACAGTTGCCAAAAATATCGTCACTTACCGCAACGAAAACGGCGCATTTAAAAATCGCCGCCAACTCCTGAAAGTTCCCAAACTCGGGCCAAAAGCTTTTGAACAAGCAGCCGGGTTTCTCCGCATTCGCGGCGGCGAAAACCCCTTGGACAATACCGCAGTTCATCCCGAAAGTTATCCTGTCGTGCAGGCGATCGCCAAGGATTTAGACTTGCCTCTAACAGAAATAACACAAATTTCGGAAAAAATCAAGACTGTAAACATCAAGAAATATGTCACAGAAAAAGTGGGTGAACCCACACTCCGAGACATTATTTCCGAACTAGAAAAACCGGGAAGAGACCCGCGCGCCGAGTTTAAATATGCTACTTTCCAAGCAGGAATCAAAGAAATCTCCGATTTGCAAGTTGGGATGGAATTGGAAGGCATAATCACGAATGTAGCTAACTTTGGAGCCTTTGTTGATGTGGGAGTGCACCAAGACGGTTTGGTTCACATTTCTCAATTAGCCGATCGATTCGTGGAAGATCCGAAACAGATTGTTAAAGTCGGGCAAGTTGTGAAAGTGCGGGTTTTGGAGGTGAATGAGAAGTTAAAGCGGGTTAGTTTGACGATGAAGCTGCAAGAAAAACCGCAACCGCAAAATGGCAGTAGCGCTAGGCTTCCGGCCCCGCGCCGGCGTTAAAAGTTTGGGGGAAAGCTGCAAAAGGGCGATGGCGTCCCGCTTGCAGCCCGTGCTACGGCTATAATTGTGTAATCCTCACCAACCTCAAAATTATATGGTTGCAAGTAAAAGCGACACCTACGTCTCTCCTGAAGATTATTTAGCAGCCGAGAAAGTCAGTCCGATCAAACACGAGTACAGACAAGGTGAAGTCTATGCAATGGCAGGGGCAAGCAAAGCTGATGTCATCATTTCGGGAAATGTGTTTGCACTGTTGAGAAATCATCTTCGGGGGAGTGGCTGCATATCTTACATGGCAGACATGAAAGTTATGCTCAATACATCAAATTTTTATTACTATCCCGATGTAGCGGTGAGTTGTGATGAACGAGACAGAAATGCTGCGGAAGATTTCATTCGTTACCCGCGCTTAATTGTGGAAGTTTTATCGCCGACAACAGCGGCTTTTGACAGAGGCGATAAATTTGCTGATTACCGCACTTCTGAAAGTTTGCAAGAGTATGTGTTAATCAATCAAGAAAGAGTTAGTGTAGAGTGTTTTCGCCGAAATGCAGAGGGTTTGTGGGTGCTTTATCCTTACACTCAAGGACAAGAAGTTCAGTTGAAGAGCGTTAATTTTAGCTGTGCGATCGAGACATTGTATGAAGATGCGATCGAGATTACTTGATTTTAATTACTCCTGAATCACTGGAAGAATTCGTAATTATATAGCAATCCTAAATTATTGGTGAATTTCTTACTCCCTCCCCTTGGTAAGGGGAGGGTTGGGGTGGGGTAAAAAATTTACGACTCCTGCAAGGATTGCTAGATATTGATATGATTGACCGCGAAGAGGCTAAGGACACGAAGGAAGAGAAAAGAAGAACAAGCTGGTAATTGCTATTTTTTCTTGGTGGCTTTCCAAGTGCCGCCGTAGAAGTACAAAGGATTGTTTTTACTTACCGATTCCCAACATTTAAGACACACAAAAAACCACTGCCCCGACTCGTCATACCGGACGCGGTAGAGAGTCGGGGCAGATTGGGAACAGCGATCGCAATGTTTGATTCTGATTGCCCTGGCCATTGTTACTCTGTTTCAAGCAATAACAGATTCTTGAGGGCGGGCGAAAATCATGCGGCCGGCGCTGGTTTGCAGGGCGCTGGTGACTATGACTCGGGCTTCGCCGCCGACATAGCTGCTACCGGCTTCTACGACAACCATTGTGCCGTCATCCAAGTAACCGATTCCCTGAGAGGGTTCTTTGCCTTCTTTGCGGATTTTTAGTTCGATCGTATCTCCCGGCAAATAAGTCGGCCGCACCGCATGAGTCAAATCGTTGATATTCAAAACCGGCAGTTTTTGGACGGCAGCTACTTTCGATAAGTTGTAATCGTTGGTGAGCAAAATGCCGTTGATTTCCAAAGCGAACCGGACTAATTTCGCATCGACTGTGGCAAGATCTTCGTAGTCAGCCGAGTGAATTTGAATCCGTTCTGGATATGTTTCTTTGATGCGGTTGAGTACATCTAAGCCGCGGCGTCCGCGCACTCGCTTTTGATCGTTGGCGGAATCAGCTACAAGTTGCAGTTCTTGGAGAACGAATTGCGGCACGATAATTTGACCTTCGAGGAAACCTGTTTCTAACAGGTTTTCAATCCGGCCGTCAATAATGCAGCTAGTATCGACCACTTTGGCAGTTGCTGGTTTGAAGGTACCTTCGGCTACCAACACCGGGTCTAAGGTTTTGGGGTTGATCAGCCGCAAGAAAGCGCGGCCGTGGGTCTCGGTCAAACTGACGCCTGTGAAGCCGAACATGACGCTTCCCAAGACGGCGACTAGAGGTTTGATGAAGCCGAACTCGCGGGGAATTGGCAGCAGGAACAGCGGAGCCAGCATTAAGTTCGCTACTAGCAGTCCGATGATTAAGCCGATCGCCCGCGTCAGCAGCATCTCCACCGGCATATCGCGGACTTGTTTTTCCAGCCGCCGATACGTTGTTTGAGCCACTAATCCCATCACGAAGCCGATTAATGCTCCAAACGACCCTAGTACAGAACTTAAACCTTGTATATTTGTAACTTGCTGCAGCAGATTGCTCGGCAGCAGTTCGACTCCGTAATAGCCGATGCCTCCGCCTGCGATTATGAATGAGATTATTATGATTGCGTCTAGCATTAGTTCTAGGTTAATGAATTTATTCACATTATATCTTTCCAGTGCTAATAGTTTTTTGCTAGTTGCGGTCGGATATCGCTATATATACTGAGGAATTTTCATAAACTTATATTTCGCGGTTGTACCCTTTGGGGGATGTGCCATCAAGCTTCCTGGCATTTAGCCCGCCCCGCCGAGTCCGGGTACGAAGTGTCAATAGACCGCCCTGCGGGCTGTTCGGGAATTGCTGCAGCTGGCCACCGTTACAAGGTCAAACAGTAAAGAGCCGATCGTTCGCAGCGCTTTTTTGGTAAGAAAATGTCATAATATACATAATTATTCATGATGATTTAATTAAAACTTTAGATTTGAAGTTGCGCTTTCGGCTTGAAATGTAATGAACCATCCCACAGATTATTTAACAGTTGAATTAAAAAAAAGTGTGCAATCGACAAATTCCGGCATTCCCAGTTCGGCTTACCTGCACGTACCTTTTTGTCGCCGCCGCTGTTACTACTGCGATTTTCCGGTTTTTGTGGTGGGCGATCGCAAAAATGGCGAGAATTCCGGCACTATCGTCCAATACGTTGCCGTGCTGTGTCAAGAAATTCAAGAAACTAAAAATTTAGGCGCATCTCTGAAAACAGTTTTTTTTGGCGGCGGCACGCCTTCGCTGCTTTCTGTGAGTCAGTTGAGCAATATTTTAGAGACTCTCGACGGCAAATTTGGGATTGCTGCTGGGGCGGAAATTTCTATAGAAATAGACCCGGGTACGTTTACTTTAGAACAGTTGCGGGGATATGCAGCGGCGGGAGTAAATCGAGTTAGTTTGGGAGTGCAAGCTTTTCAGGATGAATTGCTGCAAGCTTGCGGGCGATCGCACTCTGTCGCTGATATTTTTGAAGCTGTGGAAATAGTGCGATCGGCTGGTATGGTCAATTTCAGTTTAGACCTGATTTCGGGACTGCCGCACCAAACTTTAGAACAGTGGGAAGCTTCCTTGCAATCGGCGGTGGAAATTAGCCCGACTCACCTGTCGAGTTACGACTTAATTGTTGAGCGGGGAACTGCTTTCGGGCGCTACTTTGAAGCAGGCGCGCAGCCGCTGCCAGCAGATGACACCGCTGCTGGAATGTACCGTTTGGCGCGGGAAATTCTGACGGGGGCTGGCTACGAACATTACGAAGTTTCTAATTACGCTCGCGATGGCTATCAGTGCCGCCACAACCGCGTTTATTGGGAAAATCGCCCTTATTACGGCTTGGGCATGGGGGCGGCGAGTTACGTGGAAGGCCGGAGGCTAACAAGGCCTCGCAAAACTCAAGAATATTATCAGTGGGTGCGATCGCTCTCTCGCCTCAATTCCCCTGCTACTCCTATTGGCGGGGAAACCCAGCCGGATATTTACCCAGCAATTGAGCAAAATTTTCAAGTCTCAGAAAATGACGTTTTGTTAGAAACGCTGATGCTAGGTTTGCGTTTAGCAGAAGGAGTTAGCCTGTCGGCGCTGACTCAAAAGTTTACTCAGCAAACGGTTGATAAAATTTGGCGTTGTTTGCAGCCCTACTGGCGACAAGGATGGGTGGAAATAATGACGGAGGATAGGACGATTCCCTACGGTATAGCTCCGCTTGACGCAACTTTAGACGAGGGTGCGAAACTGCCGCTTTCGGGAAATTTGAGGTTGAGCGATCCCGAAGGTTTTTTATTTTCTAATACAATTTTATCCGATTTGTTCAGCAAGTTAGGCGAGGATAATTAGCTCTGTCTGAGGAAGTATACCCCCTGGCAAACCTATTGGCAGTAAAGCCCAGGCCGCAAATTCGACTGCAAGCAAATTTAATTGATCCCTATTTTTATAAAGTTAAAAATTATAACTTTTATATCGATCCCTAAACAAAACTTAAAGGCGAACTAAGCCTTGAGATAGACGCCGCGACTGCACTCCAGCCGTCATACTTAAGACTGAACATTTAAAAAGTAATTTAATGAACACTTTAACTATCGAGCGCAACCAAACCCAAAACCAGCCCTGCCTTGTAATTAGCGAGCGCGGGTGCAATCAGGCTTCCAAGTGTAATTTTTGCGGTCACTACCAACAGGCAAGAGGTTCAGTCGGTCACTGCCAATTGTTGAACGCACCTGTTAAGGGAGGATGGAAATCTTGCGCTTTAGCAATGCCGGCTTTTGCACCTTCTTGGCAATACCTGGAAGACGCTGATGTTTCCCCGGCGAAATTTATTAATTAACCCAAACAATGTAAAAAAAAATGTATAAAAAATTGTGTGTTAACTGGTAATATGCTATATTATGTCTAGGCCCTTCGCCGATCGCTCGCACAATTGCACAAACAAGTTAAAAAGATGAATTTGACACTAAATCAGGTAATTTCCGAAGATCGTACACGCATTTTATGTTGGTATCTTAATAATACTAGCAAAGTGCAAATCGCTCGAATTACAAATATTCCTAATTGGTATTTTGAGCGGACAGTGTTTCCGGGGGAACGTTTTTTGTTTGAAGCGCTGCCGGAAGCTCAGTTAGAAGTTTGCAGGAGTGCGGATACCGGTGCTCTAGTGTGCGAGCGAATATTGTGCGATCGGCTGCGAGTTGAAGAATTAAGCAAGGCTGATTGAAAAGAATTCCTGAGACTTACCAACGAGAAACCCGGTTTTTTCAGAAACCGGGTTTCTCCGCGTGATGATAAAAACTCAGTTGGCTTACGACTTGCGACATGACAAAGCCCATGTCTTCGTATATTTCTTCGTATATTTCTCGTTACTAAGCCCAAAATTCGTATAAACCGGGTTTCTCGCCACCCCATGCGTCAGCCCTGAAACTGTCGCAAATGTTAATCTAAGCTAAATTATAAAAAATCCACCACTTTTTAATACTATAACCCGATGTCCCTCACCGAACAAATCCTCTCCCAAGTGCCAGGAGACGCCCTCACAGGCCTGAGAAAAGTCGATCGACTCTGGGAAAACCTCAAACAAAACAGCGCACCAGCACCCCAAGCAGTCAAACACAGCCAACAACCCCTCGAAACCCTCGACTTCGACATAGTTATCGGCGGCGGAACCCTAGGAATATTAATCGGTACAGCCTTAGTCCTGCGGGGTTGGCGAGTAGCCCTGATCGAACGCGGCATCCTGCGAGGACGCGAGCAAGAATGGAACATTTCTCGCAAAGAATTAGACGCATTCTTAGAACTAAATCTGCTATCTGTTGCAGAGATTGAAAAAGCAATAGCCACCGAATACAACCCAGCCCGCATCAGCTTTGCCAACACCCCAGATATCTGGATTTCTGGCGTACTCAACATCGGAATAGATCCAGTTTACCTCCTAGAAACCCTCAAACAGCGATTCCTAAAAGCTGGAGGAAAACTATTTGAAAATACACCATTTAAAAAAGCAACAATTCACCCTGATGGAGTCTTGGTAGAATCGGCAAGTACCGACGAAAACTCAGCCACAAAAATATTTAAAACCAGATTATTTTTAGATGCAATGGGACATTTTTCCCCCATTGTCCGCCAAGCAAGACAAGGCAAAAAACCCGACGCCGTATGTTTAGTAGTCGGCAGTTGCGCTCGAGGATATCCCAAAAACGACACTGGCGACATATTTGCATCCTTCACCCCCATGCAAAATCAGTGTCAATATTTTTGGGAAGCATTTCCAGCCAGAGACGGCCGCACCACCTACTTATTTACCTACATAGACGCCGACACAGAAAGATTCAGTTTAGAAACATTATTTGAAGACTATTTGCGCTTGCTTCCCCAATATCAAAACGTCGAACTCGAACAGTTAAAATTCCAAAGAGCACTCTACGGATTCTTCCCCTGCTATCGCCAAAGTCCTCTAAAAACGCCTTGGAATCGCATACTCCCAGTCGGAGACAGCAGCGGCAGCCAATCTCCCCTCAGCTTCGGCGGTTTCGGCGCAATGGTGCGCCACCTCAAACGCTTGACTCTAGGAATTGACGAAGCTTTGACAAGCGACAGTCTCGGCAAAAATTCCCTCGCACTTTTGCAACCGTACCAGCCGAATCTATCAGTTACCTGGTTGTTTCAGCGTTCGATGAGTGCAGCGATAAATCAAAAAATAGACCCCAATCAAATCAATCAACTTTTGGCTGCCGTATTTCAGGTAATGGAAGAGTTGGGAGAACCGGTACTCAAACCGTTTCTTCAGGATATCGTGCTGTTTCCGGCTTTGTCAAAAACCTTGTTTAAAACAGCAATTAGCCATCCCGGATTAGTTCTGAAAATTATCCCGCAGGTGGGAATTGCTAATTTGCTCGATTGGATGGTTCATTATGTGAATTTAGGAATTTATACGGGATTGCAGCCTGTGGGTAAAGCCGTAGAACCGCAGGTAAAAAATTTATCACCGGGACAGCAATACTATTTTCACCGATTAATTGAAGCGTGGCAATACGGCGCGGGAGGCGATTATTAAGTGATTAATTGTGGCACGGGCATCTTGCCTGTGGCGAATACATGAACAGGCTTTCGGGCCTGTTCCACAAGACAAGATAATTTATAGATTAATTAATTTACTCGTTACCAGGCTGGAGCCTGGTAACGCAGATCCCGAGGCTCTGCCTCCATTTTTGGCAGCGAGGCAGAGCCTCTAGATACGGGTTCCCAGGCTGGAGCCTGGGAACCAGTTAAACCAGTTAACTGATATATTAGTTATGAGTTATGAAGGAGCTATAACTGCTAAAGCTTGGGGAATCACTCGGAATTTTGCAGGCGTGTGAGTGGTGATTTCACCGTCGGTATTAATCGAACGGCGTTTGCTAGTATTAACCTCAAATTCTTGAGCGTGCAAGGCGCGAACGTTAGGCCAACTCGTATGATTTCCTTGCCTCATGGCCGGCAGCAAAGCAATAATTTCCCACCATTTTTTTATTTCCAAACTGTACAAATCCAGTCGCTTGTCGTCAATTGTGGCATCCTCGGCAACTGTCATGCCACCGCCATAATAGCGACCGTTGCCAATTGCAATTTGAATAGTTTTAACATAAAAAGATTGGTTGTCAACCCTAATTTCTGCTCGGAACGGTCGCGCTGACAAAATTGTCTGCAAAGCAGTAAAAGCATAAGCTAAAACTCCCCAGCGCTGCTTTACGTCTTTAGTCAGCCGCTGGGTAATTTCCACGCTTAGTCCCAAACTCGCAACATTAAAAAAATGCTTGCCGTTCACCCAACCCAAGTCTATTGGCCGAACTTTACCGCTGGCGATTACCTGACAAGCTGCGGATAAATCTGTAGGAATTCCCAGAGTGCGGGCTAGGTCGTTAGCCGTTCCCATTGGCAAAATACCCAAGGGTAACTTGGTGTCTGTCAAACCTTCTATGGCGGCGTTGAGAGTGCCGTCGCCACCGCCGATTATGACTAATTCAACTCGATTTTGGTAGCGCCGAATTGTTTCGGGAAGTTCGCGGGCGTGGTCGGTAGATTCTACAATTAACTCAAAACCCAGTGCTTCTAATTCTACAGTGGCTTGAGATAATAGCTTTTGCCCTTTTCGGGAGTGCTGGTTTACTAAAAGTAGAGCTTTCTTCATTTGTTGATTTTGAATGGGGAATATTGAGTGTTTTTTTTTACCAAAAGTATAGCTTGATTGCTTAACTTTATGAAATTAATGTTTTAGTTCTATTTTACCAATTATGCTGGATTGACAAAAATGTCAAAAAATGGATAATTGTAACAAAAGATTGCTAAAAAGTATCTTGCGTTCTCCGCTAGCTGCCATCTACCTAGCTCTTTAAAGAATTAAAACTAAAATTATGCCTAATTTTTTAGAAGAAGCGCAAGTCGCTGCCGATCGCAAAAACTGGTCTGGGCTAGTCGAATGCTTGCAGCAAGTGACAGCCAAGGGTAGCAAGCCGCAGGAACAACACATTTTAGATCGAGCTGTCAGTTTAGCAATACAAGCTTTGGAATGGGGGGATTTTCAAGACCGCTGGGAAATTGCTAAAGTATTGCCAAATCTGGGAAATGGCGCGATCGCACCTTTAATTGCCGTGCTCGAAGACGCAGACGCAGACACAGAGCCCCGGTGGTTTGCCGCCCGCATTCTCGGAAAGTTCGATCGGCCGGAAGTGATTCAAGCTTTAGTAGAATTGGTCAAAAATTCCGACGAAGACTTGAGCCAAATCGCTGCCGAAACCCTAGGGAATTTGGGCCCGACAGCCATAGAATCCCTAGCAAATCTCTTGCAGCAACAAGACTCGCGACAGTTTGCAACAGCAGCACTCGCCCAAATTCGGCGCACCGAAACCATCCCACCGCTGTTGAGCGTAGTCGGAGACTCTCAAGTTGCGGTGCGCGCGCACGCAATCGAGGCCCTGAGCAGCTTTCACGACTCCCGCATCCCGCCGGTACTGGTAGCAGCACTCAAAGATCCGGCGACAGCAGTCAGAAAAGAAGCCGTGCGAGCTCTCGGCGCGCGCGCCTATTTAGATGCAGAATTAGATTTAGTTAACTTGCTCAAACCTTTGCTGTCGGACATTCGATTAGAAGTTTGTCAGCAAGCGGCGATCGCGATCGGGCGAGTGAAAACCGATGCTGCTGCGGCTGCTTTATTTGAATTGCTGCGATCGCCCACAACTCCGGTTGAATTGCAAATCGAAACTGTGCGCGCCCTAAGCTGGAGCGAAACCGCAGTCGCTTTAGAATATTTGCAGCAAACCTTTATTGCCGAATTAACTAACACAAACTATCCTATTTGTCAAGAGATTATCACTGTTTTAGGGCGAGTGGAAAAGCCGGAATTAAAAGCCAAAGCTGCTGAAATTATGCTCGATTTACTCGAAAGCAATCATCCCGCCGTGCAGTCTGCTGCAATCAAACAATCTTTAGCTTTAGGGTTAGGGCAATTAGGAGATATTAGAGCGCTAGATGTGCTGATTCAACTGTTAGCAGATGCCGATAACAGCATCAGGCTGCACTGTACGGCTGCGCTCAAACAGCTAAATGCGATTGAGGCCAGACAGCAATTAGAAATTTTAGTTAACCAAGAGAGTCTCGAACCAAGATTAAAACAGGGAATTGCGATCGCCCTGCAAGAATGGCAAGAAAATTAATCAAAAGACAGAATACCCAAATCCCCAACTTCTTGAAGAAGTCGGGGATCTAATAGCGATCGCATCTTTCTTCTTCCTGCCTCTGTTATATCGTTTCCGATAGCATCGGAATAATATATTTGGATAATGTCAGTGCGAGCGTCCCCGCTCGCGAGCCACGCCGCTCGCGGGGACGACGTGAGCGCGCTCATAATTCCGATGCTACCGGATTTGATATTACATCGGTTACAGAATCCGTTGCCGAATTTCCTGCGGCTAGATCATCGATTTTCTTTGTGAATTTTGGCGATCGCACTTGTCACCCGCTCTAAATCTTCATCAGTTAAATTAGAACCAGAAGGCAAGCAAAGCCCGTACTCAAATAACTCTTGGGCCACCGCACCGCCCGTACATTCGCAATCAGCAAATACTGGCTGTAAGTGTAAAGGTTTCCAAACCGGACGCGCTTCTATTTTCTCTCGAGCAAGCCCTAGACGAACTTGTTCTCTATCTGCACCGAAAGCGGCAGGATCGATCGTCAAACAAGTCAGCCAGCGAGTAGCTTTGCCAAAAGCAGCTTCCGGCATAAATTCAATTCCCGGCAAGTTTCCTAAAGCTTGTTTGTAAAAGTCAAAATTGCGCCGTCTAGCTTCAACTCGCTCTTCCAAAACCCGTAATTGACCGCGACCAATTCCCGCCAAAACATTGCTGAGACGATAATTGTAGCCAATTTCTGAATGTTGGTAATGAGGAGCGGGGTCGCGGGCTTGTGTTGCCAAAAAACGAGCTTTTTCTACCAGTTTTTGGTCATCGGAAACTAACATTCCGCCGCCGGAAGTGGTGATAATTTTATTACCGTTGAATGAGAAAATGCCGATTTTACCAAAGGTTCCAGGCGATCGACCTTTGTAACTAGCCCCTAAAGATTCGGCCGCATCTTCTATTAGCGGAATTTCATACGCATTGCAAGCTTCTAGAATGGGGTCGATATCGCAACTTTGACCGTAGAGGTGTACGATTACAACAGCTTTGGGTAATTTACCAATTTTTGCTCGTTTGTCAAGTGCTTCTCTAAACAAGTCGGGGTTGAGATTCCAAGAAGTGCGATCGCTATCGATAAAAACAGGTTTGGCGCCAAGATAAGTAATCGGGCTCGCAGTCGCAATAAAAGTCAGAGTCGAGCAAAAAACCTCATCTCCCGAACCGACACCAATTAATTGTAAAGCCAAATGCAAAGCTGCTGTACCGGAACTCACAGCCGCTGCGTGTTTAGCGCCAACTACTTCGCAGAATTCTTGCTCGAAAGCGTCTACATGGGGGCCGACGGGGGCGATCCAGTTGGTATCAAAGGCTTCTTTGACGAACTCCTGTTCGAGGGAACCCATGTGAGGTGTTGATAGGAGAATTTGTTTGAGCATTACTTCTAACCAGGCTTATTTACTGCGAGCTTGCTGTTATGGTAAAGCACGATAGGCAGGGAAAAACCCTGAATTGAGCAGTGTTGCAGAATCCGTCTCCAAAGCGCTTGCCCGCAATTTTACCAGATGATGATATTTTTCTTCATCTGTAATCAGACGCATTGTAAAAAAAAGATGCCTTTGTTGAGAAAACCCAGACTTGAATATATAGAGACTATCTTGATTCGATCCTCCCACACCGCCTCCCATGTGAAAAAATTCATTGCCTCGTTCTTGAGACCAGTATCTGCCGTAATCAAATATTAAACTAAAAGGAGACTCGCTCAAAAACTCGGTTTTGCTTCCACCGAGGTGAGCCTGAACTATCCCGCCGCATTCCAGAAACAAGCAAGCACTGGCAATTCGATCTTCCTTTTCTACAAGGCATAAATGAATGCGATCGCCTAATTTTGATAAATCTTCAAAATAACTGCGTCCAAAATAATAAGATTGACTGGCTTCAACGCGCCCCATAGTCTCTTCATAAATTGCCATAAATTCATTGATATATTCTAAATAAGGGACTATTCTTGTCGTCAACCCCAATCGCTTGCACTTATTAATTGTACTTTTATGACCTTTTCTAGTACGCGATTTAATTTGAGCAGCAGAAAGTTTTAAGTCAACTGATACCGTGATGCCGTTGTCAGTGACAGTACCGGGTATAAGTATTTGATTTATGTTGTCGTTGAGGATAGGATGAAGCCGAAAAAAAGCGGAACATATATTCTTGCTGCTGAACACCCGCTTCAACTCTTCGATCGCCGCATCTGGAAACCCCGGCGTGCTAGCTGCTGCTTCACTTAATAAAATTCCGGGATACCCGTAGGGCGACACCGCATCAAAAATTTCCTGTGCGGCTGATTTTGTGGGAAGTATATCATCGCACTGACGCAGCAAATAAGGCAGGAAAAAAATCTTTTCGCCATCAACCATCAAAAAAGCTTCAGGAGTTGTGTTGGTTCTTTTTGCTTCGGCCAACACGTACTCAGGCAAATGGTAGGTATCGTGGCGCACTTTTTGCAAGGTTTCCCGCCACAATGGGTTTAATAAATCAATAATTTGAACGTTCATTTGTCTTACTCCGACCACACAACGGGAAATATTGCCGGATCGCTGAAATCAGGATTACCGTTGGGCAATTTACGGCACAAAAGCTCGTTAGGGATGTGAATTTCTTCTCCTTTTTGGTTCCTAAAAGACCGATATTGATTGGCTTCGTCCTGTAGGTGGATTGCCATTGCCAAGCGGAAGACATTGCTGGTGTTGGGGTAGCTGCCGTGAATTGTCCAACAGTGATGAAAGCTGATTTGACCTTTCTTTAATATCATTGGCAATTTAACGATTTTTCGTCCTTCTCGGTGAAATTTATCTTCAATTTCTTCGAGGTTTGGGTTGTTGAAGGATCGCATATTTCCGAGTCCCGGCCACTTGTTGCTACCGTCGAAAACGGCGATCGGCCCCAGAGACTCGTCGCAGTCTTGGAAGGGTATCCAAGCGGTAAGCAAGTTGTCGGAGGTACAGGTAGACCAGTAAGCGCGATCGACGTGCCAGCCGATCGTGGTTTTGGTGCTTTTGGGCGGTTTGCAGATGATTTGGTCGTCTAGAATGCGAATTTGCTTGGTTCTGGCGAGTCGTGCGGCGATCGCGCCGATAATTGGTTGAAGGGCAAATTTTCGCAGCAGCTTGCTTTGCAAGGAAATGAATTCGTTATTGCGCGTAACGTCACCATCTTCCGGCTTCCAGTTGCAGTATCCGCCACTGAGGGGAAGTACCGCATCTCGTTCTCCCCGGTAAAACTTTTCGCAGCCAAGAATTCCCTCTTCAATCATTTCATCGGGGATGACTTTTTTTGAGATGTACCAGCCGTGTTCTTCGTAAAAAGCAACATCTTCTTCTGTGGGTAAAAGAGCTATCTGTTCGGCGGTCAGATGTTGGGTAAAAGTCTCCATTTTTGATTTACTCCTGACTAATAACTAGCGCTTGGTTGCAGTTGGGAAAATTCAGCAAATTTTGCTGCCACTTGGGTAATATCGTTGTAGGAATAACGATGATCGGTGGGAACAGTCAGCAGGCGATTTGATAAATCGAAGGCCTTCGGATCGTTACCCGACAATTGGTCTGGCGGTTGAGGCCAATGAACTGGAGCGAAAATGTTTTTACTTATCAAAAATCGGCGCAATTCTTCCCTAATTTGATGATTTTTACAGAGTAAGATGCTATTAAAGGGAACCGAACCGGAAGACCAATTTGTAAATAGAGGTTGGTAACTTTCCTGTTGATTTTTTAATAGCATCTCTAAAAAATCTTTGACGTTAGTTGCCCGCTGTTCCCTCATTTCGGAAATCTTTAAACTTAAGAGTAGATTGTTTGTGAGAGTGGAAATACACCGATCGCCATCGTTGATTAGATGCTCCTCTCCTTCCATTTGCAGAATTCGATAGCTATCTTTGGAAATATCCGCACCCATCAAATACGCTCGCTTTAGCAGCATAGCGGTGAGTTTTTGGGCGGCTGCCGGTGATTCCGGTTTAGAAGGTCGAGGCAGTTCCATTTTTTGCCCAGACCAAATCATCGCTCCGTCTGGAATCGGCAGTGTTTTACGCAGCGATGCCATTGCGAAATGAGCGGTAGTGTGCTGCGCCCAAAGCGAGAAAGGATCGTGGCTGTGGTCTTCAATTAAGATAATATCTTGATTTTGACTCAGCCAATCTTGCCAAGGTTTTCCTTCTTTGACCCCAAACAAAT
Organism: Microcoleus sp. F8-C3; assembly: GCA_036704825.1. Lineage (GTDB taxonomy): Bacteria > Cyanobacteriota > Cyanobacteriia > Cyanobacteriales > Microcoleaceae > Microcoleus. The sequence goes on from JAUBSN010000003.1 coordinate 71,904, forward strand.
TAACTGCCAATACTAAATCACCCGGCAACGGGCGAAGGGAATTAAAATCTGGGACTGGTTCTGCGGGCAAATCGCGATACCAACAAAGCTCGAAAACTTTACTGATTTTGGCTGCAACTTCCATACAGTAATATGTCGGTAAATGCAGCCTTAATCGACCTTCGCGAGCTCCTTTCAAAAAACGCTCAACAGCCAAGAGAATGCCCGTAGCTGTGGAAAATAGTTCGTAGTTTTCGGGGAATAAATTTTCCGATGATGGTGGTGGTGTCAGGGCATCATCCGACCAATGAAATTCTGAGCCTACTTCCCATCTGGCTGTCATTGATTGTAATACCTCATTCATTACCTTTAAACTCTTCACCTGTAGCCTGGCCTGCTTGACTAATTTCTTTTTGCCCCAACACTTTCCAGACTGTGAGGAAAAGTATTTTTAAATCTAATGACAGGCTCCAATTATCGACATACCAAACATCTAGCCTGAATTTCTCCGGCCAATTTCCATCTAGAAGTCGGCGACCATTTACCTGGGCCCAACCGGTGATTCCGGGCATAACATCGTGGCGGCGCGCTTGTTCGGGACTGTAGCGTTCTAGATATCGTACTAATAAAGGGCGAGGCCCAACAAAACTCATGTCGCCTTTGAGAACGTTCAATAGTTGTGGAAGTTCGTCCAAACTTGTTTTGCGGAGAAATTGACCGAGGGGTATGAGACGCTGTTCGTCGGGCAGCAAATTGCCATCAGCGTCGCAATCGCTTGTCATTGTGCGAAACTTGTAGAAATTGAAAACCCGACCGTTTTTACCGGGACGGGGTTGGCAGAAGAAGATGGGCCCGCCCATGCGGATGTAAATGGCGATCGCCACTATTAATATTACGGGAGAGAACACCAAAAGGGCGATCGCTGCACATAATCTATCTAATACCCACTTAACCAAGTGGCTGGCTTTTTTGGGATTTACTCGTTGATTAAGTTGCGATATTTGCGAGTCTGATTTAATCGGTAATAATTCGGAAATCCTCACGATCCGGCACCCCAAAAGCAATTTAGTGTACTTCCCTGATTCTTGCAGGATCGGGGTTTATACCGTAATTGAGGCTGTCAACTTTACAGAAAATTTAAATAACTTCGGTGTTTTATGAAGCTTTTGTGAACCTCTGGTTGGGGCGATCGCTGACCTTTACATAACTTTAAAAATTGACAATTTTGACGAACTCCTGTTCCAGTGAAGCCATGTGAGGTGTTGAGAGGAGAATTTGTTCGATCGTTACTTTCCCTATTGCGGAACAGTAACAAGCCGATCGCACTTTGAACTTTTGATATTTCCTTCAACCCTGAGCCAACTTTCATTAGGCTTCTCTCCCTTGGCCCAAGCTATTAACGCTGCCGGAATATTTGCCCCTGCCATCTGGGAAAAGGGGTATCCACCACCAAAACGCGGGTTCAATTCTAACACGCACAAACCTTTTTGTCCCACCATCACATCGCAGTCCAGGTTGCCGATATGACCCAATTTTTGGCCAATTTTCGCACCTAACTGTTTAATTTCTTCATTTTCGACCGTCACAGCCCGATCGGTTTCTCCGGCTCGCATGGTCAGCTTGCGCTTGACAAAAGTCGTAATATACGTTCCTTCTAAGTTATTGATAATGTCAAGACCGTGTTCTTGTCCGATTAGCCGCTCTTGAATTAAGATACACCGATCCGAATCGGAGGAACTTACTTCTGCTAAAAACGATCTCATCAGCGATTTTTTAACAAAGCGATAAGCTAATTCTAATTCTTCATCATCTTCGGGATATTCAATCCCAATTGATGCACTACCCCAACGAGGTTTAACTACTAACGGAAAAGTTATTTTTCCTTGCTGAATTGCTGCGCGTGCTTCGGTGAGAGACAGATAGGTTTTTGGAGCAGAAATGCCGAGTTTTTGTAAGAATTGAAATGTCGCGAACTTGTCAAAACAAATATCGATCACTTCTGGAGATGAAACAACAGGGATTGTGCCTATTTCCAGAAAGCGATCGCGTTGTTTTGCTAAGTAAGGCAATTCTATATCGTTCAGCGGTATCAGCAACCGCACTTGATTTTGCTGACATATATCCAGCAACGTATCGAAGTATTCGCTATGATTGATCGGGGGTAACAAAAAACTTTCATCAGCTTCTTGTAATGTCGGTGCTTCCAAAGTAGCATCACCCGCAAATACTTTTCCTCCATTTCCTAGTGCTTCTTGGAAGAATTTCAACAGATAGTTGCGGCGTCCCGCACAAGTCAAGATTACATTCATATTTTCGAGAGTTTGCGAACAGCAGATTAAATTTTGAACTTGCAGTTTCCCGCACAAGTCATTCGATTTTAGATTTGAGATTTTAGATTTGAGATTTTAGATTTTAGATTGACTTGCGCGAGATAAATTTGGGGGACGCAAGGATTTTCGATTTTCGATGCTTTCGATCGATTCCACGGATAAATCACGTGGCGCATACCATCAAGCAATTCTCGGTCAAGAGTACATTGATTCTTGTGCTGCTTGTATCACATAAGTAGAGAACACATCCTGAGAAGTTTCTCGCCGTCTGATTAGTGTATACTCGTTCTGGATGGAGTCATAGCTAATTATGGGCGGATTCGGGCGGATAAATGGTGGTTTGAAGACTACAGTATAAGCACCCATATTCTCAACAACTGCATAATCTCCTATACCTATTTCGCCAGAATATTCCTTGTACAAACAATCGTGTTCCATACAAGTATATCCGACGATATCTATTTTTCCTGCAAGTTTTCGGCGATCGCTATTTTCGTCGTTTCCGTAAACTCGCAAGGACAAATTTTTATCAGTCCCGGTTGGTTTTACGTTGTGAATGCTACCAACTACGAGGGCAATTTGGCGCGACCGCACTGTTTTTAAACCCACAACTTTCGCCGCGAAATTCAACACATCAGACACAATAGCTACACCCGGTTCAATAATTAATTCCGGGCCAGAGTTATCGGGATATTTGCTTTTTAATTGCGGCGCAACCGCTTCGGCATATTCCTGATAGTTGGGAATATAGCCATCAAATTGACTCTTCAAATCATCGGTCATTTTGCCGTAAAAACCTCCGCCTATATCGATAAATCTCGGCTGTTTATCCTTGAAATAATAATCGGTTAATTCAATAATTTTATGAGTACGGCGAGCGAAGGATTCAGTGCTTCTTGCCGCAGTGGAAATGTGGCAGTGCAGTCCTTCGATCTCACAATTATTTAATGCTGTCAATCTTTTGAAAGCACGATCTAGTTCCCCTCCTGCTACATCAAACCCAAATCGAGATATGCGAGTGGTGTCAACCTCGAAATTACATCTCAATCCGACCGCTATTTTTTGTTCTGGTAATCTTGCGGCCAAAGCTTCGACCATTTCTACTTCTTCTAAGCAGTCCAAATTGACTGTGGAACGCGCCACAATAGCTTTTTCCAAGTCTTCTTGTTGCTTCAGCGGGCCATTGAAAATAATCCGGGTGGGAGGTACGCCGATCGCGATCGCTAAATCATACTCCATTTGGGAGACTACTTCGGCATATCCTCCCATAGAATGCACCGTTTGGCATAGCTTGGGAATGTAATTAGTTTTGTAAGAATAACCCAGGTTGGTATTGGGATAAATTGAGCGAAAACCCTGGAGAAATTCTTTATAATTATTTTCAAATTGTCTGATATCCAAAATAAAAAAAGAATCGCCGTATTCTTTTTCTAAGTTGTGAAGCGTTTGCCAAGACAGTGCCATTTTTCCATCCTTATACTGCTAAAAATTGATGAGAAAACGATGAGCTTTTACTTTTGTAGAATGAGTCAGATGCAATTTAAATTATCCCAGTCAATTATATTGTATAACCAACCCTACTAACGACTGTCAATTATTTCCATTGAAATCTTCCACTGTGGCATGATTAGCTTGGCTGATACCCTCTCTTTTAACTACTTTCCATACTGTGAGGAAAAGTATTTTCAGGTCAAGCCACAAACTCCAATTATCCACATACCAAACATCCAATTTGAATTTTTCTTCCCAAGAAATTGTATTGCGCCCGTTAATTTGCGCCCACCCTGTAATTCCCGGCATCACGTCATGGCGGCGTGCTTGTTCGGGACTGTAACGCTCTAGATATTCGACCATTAAAGGACGGGGCCCCACAAAACTCATATCACCCTTAAGAACATTCCAAAGTTGGGGTAGTTCATCTAAACTGGTTTTCCGCAAAAATTGACCGATCGCAGTCAGGCGTTTTTCATCACTTAAAAGATTGCCATCGGCGTCGCAATCGCTCGTCATCGTGCGAAACTTGTAGAATCGGAAAACTTCGCCGTTTTTGCCCGGCCGCGGTTGGGTAAAGACAATTGGGCTACCCATGCGAAGGTAAATGGCGATCGCCACTATTAGTATTGCGGGAGAGAAAACCAAAAGGGCGATCGCTGCACATAATCTATCTAATACCCACTTAACCAATTGGCTGGCTTTTTTGCGATTTACTCGTTGATTAAGTTGCGATATTTGCGAGTCTGATTTAATCGGTAGTAATTCGTAAATCCTCACGATCCGGCACCCCAACAGCAATTTACTGTACTTCCCTGATTCTTGCAGGATCGGGTTTTATACCGTAATTGAAGCTGTCAACTTTACAGAAAATTTAAATAACTTCGGTGTTTTATGAAGCTTTTGTGAACTTCTGGTTGGGGCGATCGCTGACCTTTACATAACTTAACCATGAAGTAGGTACGATCGAGATTTGTGCGATCGTTAACCTGTGTCCAACCTGTAATATTATGTCCGACTAATCGACCTTGACACGACGCGATCCGAGCTGCGGACTTTAGTATCTTGAGGACTAAAATCCTGACTACAAGCTTTTTTTAAGCGTGTATTGATTCAGTACGCCCTAACCGTACAAAGACTGCACCCATTCCCATTCTTGCGTCAATCCTTCCCTCAAAGAAACTTGTGCGTGATATCCCAATATTTTCTGAGCTTTTGATACGTCAGCGCTAGTATCCCGCGCATCTCCTTTGCTCGATTCTAGGTAATTGATGCGAATCGGGCGATCGACAATGTGTTCCATTGTGCGAATAACTTCTGCTAAAGCAACTCGACTTCCCCCTCCTATATTGAAAATTTCGCCCACAGCTTCTGGAACTTTAGCAGCAGCTACATTAGCAGCAATGCAATCGCTGATAAACGTAAAGTCTCGGGTTTGCTGTCCGTCTCCGTAAATTGAAATCGCTTCGCCGCGCAAAATAGATTTAAAAAATATGTGGAATGCCATATCGGGACGCTGGCGAGGCCCGTAAACGGTGAAATAGCGCAACATGGTTGCCGGAACGCCGAAATTGTGATAATAAAGCGAACACAAACGTTCAGCAGCCAACTTAGTAATTCCGTAGGGAGAAACTGGTTGAGGACAGGCAGTTTCGCTGGTAGGGAAAGTTTCAGCATTGCCGTACACTGAAGAAGAAGAAGCTAGTACAAATCTTTTCAGTTGCGGTGCATCTTTTGCTGCTTCTAAGAGTACCTGAGTTGCATTGATGTTGCGATCGGTGTAGCTGCGGAAACCTTCTCCCCAACTAGCGCGCACGCCTGCTTGCGCTGCTTGGTGATAAATGACTTCTGTATTAGCTAAGAGCGATCGCCAATCCAAAGATAAAATATTGTCCTCTATCAGTTGAAAATTTGGATATTTTGCAAAATGAGCGAGATTTTTTCTCTTCAATTCAGGATCGTAATAATCGTTGACTTCATCAATGCCGATAACTTGCTCACCTTGCTTTAACAGAGTTTCTACTAAGTGAGAGCCGATAAAACCTGCCGCCCCTGTAACGATATTGCTCATTGGTTAATTGTTAAGTGTTAATTGTTGATTGTTGATTTCAGCGTACAAAGCTTCGTATTGCTTCAGGATGTTCTGAAGTTCGTAAGCAAGTATGCTTTTACTACCGCGCTGTGCCATTTCGCGAGCTGCGACAGGGCGATCGAGCACCCAAGCCATAGCCTGAGCCAACCCGTCGATATCTCCCAACTTGACAACAAGGCCGCAACCTCCTTCGAGCAAGTCGCGAGTGCCGCGAATATCTGTGCCGATCGCCGGAACTTCCAGGCACAGCGACTCCATGACACAATTGGGAAGCCCCTCTTGCTCAGAAGCCAGGACTGTTGCTGCTGAGGTCCGCATCAAAACAGGAATGTCCCGACGAAACCCCAAAAAATGCACCTGATTTTCCACTCCTAGGTCAGATGCCAACTGCTGCATCTCCTTGATTTGTCCCTCGCCAGCAAAGGCTAAGTGTGCTTCTGGTCTTCCCAAGCGAGCGAAAGCCTTTAAAACGTCGTGGGGGCGCTTGCGGGGAATCAACTCAGCAACCGACAAAAACAGCGGCGTATCCGGTGATATTCCCAATTCTTGGCGCACTCTCCGTATTTCTGCTTCAGGAATCTCCAAGGGGTTGTAGCGATCGACATTCAACCCAGTTCCCGGTATGTAACGGACTCGTTCAGGGGGAACCAGCCAGCGTTTGGCCGCTTCCTCATCCTCGCGGTTCACCACAACTAGGCAATCAGTCCAAGGCCCGGCAAGCTTTTCTAGCCCCAGAAAAATTGCATTTTTGAGCGGTGAACCTCCTTTGTAGAAGTGAAAACCTTGGGCCGTATAGATCACCTTGAGTTTTCCCTGCTTTCTCCAATCATTGAGAACATAACGAGTGACAAAGGCCGCCACGGGGGTGGAAACATTTACCAGGTTATAGGCTTGCTGTGCTAGCACTTCTCGGATTTGCGACGGCGCAACCTGCAGATTTTGCGGCGCCGCGGGGTTTCGGGACCAGTCGATTTCCCAGGTGCGATCGAATGCCTGCAAGCATTCAGGACAAGTCGAAACTCCTTTGGCCATCCCGTCTACCTCCCAACCGATCTCGCGCAAGTGGCGGGCAATGGGTGCGAAGAAAGCGCGGAGAGTTGGTGCGATCGTCGTTACTATCAATAGTTTGTTCATTGTTTTTCTCTCAACCAAACTTCTGTTTGCTCTCGCACGAAGCGGTAAAGTTGATTGCGCCGTTCCCGCAGCACTTCATCTCGATAGTCTTTGGCTTTCTCCAGGTTGCGGGCCGACATTCTAGCCATGCGTTCTGGATCGGTCACCACTTCGCGAATTTTCTGAGCCAAAGCAGTCGCATCACCGGGGGGTACCAGATCTTCCGCCGGCAGCAGTTCGGGAATGCCACCTACCGTAGATCCGATGCACGGGAGCGATCGGGCCATCGCTTCGATCATTGCTCTGGGTAAGCCTTCCTGGCGGGAAGGTAGGATGAAAAGCTCTGCTTTGTCCAACTGGGCGCGTACAGCATCGCCAGCAGTTAATTGGCCGAGAAAACAAACCCGATCTGCTATACCGCGGGCCTGGGCTCGCGCCTCCAATTCAAGCCGATGTTTGCCATCTCCTACCAAAACCAACTTCAGGTTTAATCCCGACTGCACGCAGGTAGCTACAGCATCAATTAGGACATCTGGGGCTTTATAGAGTTGAGCCAGCGTGCCGACACTAACCAGGGTGAAAGATTGCTTGTCGCGATCGTCAAAACGGGGTGCAGCAGCAAAAGCCGAAGTTGGCAATTCCACACTGGAATAGTGGGTGGAAAACGCCCCAGACCCAGAAGGGTATCGGCGTTGCAGGGCACCTTCTGTAACGTAAGCAGCAGCACAAGCCCCAGCGCATTGATGCCTCAACTTGCGCGGAAACCACCACCGGAAGAACGGGCGCAAGGGATGTTTAACTGCACCGGGCGCGAAGACATCATAGGGGTCGGCTACGACTTCTACGGCATACGGATGATTTATCTTGCTTAACATCGGTTGAATGCAAGAAGCTATCTGCGAACTAACCCGCAGAATTACCGCATCGTTTGCTGCCACTGCATTTCTGGCGGCACGCTGGACTTGCGAGACTTTCTGGAGGTACTGCCAAGGGCCGATGTAGTATGGTATGGCTGCGAAGGAAACCCCTTCGCCGTCTGCGCGTTTCCAGTCGCCAGAAACTGAAGCAACTTCTCGAACCCTCGCCACCACGCGCACGCGATCGAAAACTTCCAAATAACGCATCCAGAAGGAATGTGGAAACGCTACCTGCGTCCACACCTTTCCGTCGGGAGTGCGATCGAATCGATGTTCGAGAGCAACAACAACATTCATAAATTGACAACCCTAAAATTTATTTATTCATAACAATAAATTAACTTTGGTGATTTTTTTGTCGGTAAATACTTATTAATTAAGTAACGACACAATTTTTATAGCATAGCTTGTATGTTAAGGTAAGTTATTTATCTAAATTTTACAAATCTTCATTTCCTGAAGCAGGATCTAATGGAGCAAAAATGGCAATAGAAATACACAGATGACCATATTGTCAAACAAAATGTCGTTGATGGGTTCACCAATTGGGATCGAGATTACAAAGTATGTAAAAAATCTGACAATGACAATTAGAGCGTAACAGATCGTGCCATCAAAGAAGCCTACATTAGAAATCTTATAATCACGTTATACTTTGACAATAGAGCGTCACATCAATTATATTTATATTGATTAGTGAGAAAATTTAGGAAAGAGTAGCAATGGTCAATATCTCTGTCTTTCAGAAAAAGATAACACTAGGAAAGGTGATTGGTATTTTTCGTGGCTTGCTCCTTAAGTTGTTTTTGCGTTCCTGCGGTTTTCCCATCACTATAGAGCATGAAGTTCGATTTCTCAGTATAAGAACTGTAGAGATCGGAAATTGGGTCACTATTCGTTGGCATACTCAAATTAATGAAAATGTTAAGATCGGAAACAAAGTTTTTATTGGAAAATACTGTGACATTGGAATGAACGTAGTCATAGAAGATGCTGTGACTTTAGCAGATTATGTATGTCTGCTCGGCAATACTCATAATTATAATGACCCGGAAAACAGAGCAGGTGAAATTTATTCTCCAGGTACGAAGGTTATTGGTCAAGGTGCTTGGATAGGCTACAGAGCAATTGTCCTCCCACAAGTTCGTTATGTAGGGCGGGGTTCAGTAATTGGAGCAGGTGCTGTTGTTACCAAAGATGTTCAGGATCACACTATCGTAGCCGGAAATCCAGCAAAAGTGATTGGAAGTCTTTTACCTGTGTCACAAAAGTAATCGTTAAAACCGTACCTGTCCGTCGGGGGTGCGATCGCATCGATGTTCAAGAGCAAAAACAACATTCATGAATCAGCTTTTCAGACTATAAACGCGAACCTCTAAGGGATTGAGGAAACCACTGAGTTGACCATTTTTGAAGCTCATACCAGAAGCATGACTTGAAAACATAGGTTGTACTTCTCTCACATTTCCTGGAAGTTTAATCGCGACTTGAGGAGTGCGATCGTATGAAGTATTGATGAAAACAGCTAAATTTTGGTTTTGATGCACCCAAATTCCAGCTAAGATGTTTTTCGCACCCGTCTCAATAGTTTTGAAATCTCCTTCTAGCAAAAACGAGCTAATTGCTTGCATTTCTGGTACTAAAGATTTGATTCCCATCCATAAATCTGGATGTTCCCGCAAACTCCACTCTCGATCGTAATAAGTGTAGTAAATAATTCCTTTCGCACCAGCCAAAATTGCCTGATATGTCATATTACGTACCTCATCAAAAGTTGGTATCTCCGCGCCTTCACCGTACCATCGAAATGACTGCAAGTTTCCAATAATTAAACGATTTTTGGGAGCCGCATCGCGAGCAATAGAAATTATATATTTAACCGAAGTCAATGGTAGCTTTAATCCCACAGGATAAGCTTGAACTCCTACCGCATCAGCAGTATTAATAAAATTAGAAATTTTGTTTTCTTTGCTACCGCTAATATAGGTTATGTGAGCTGGGTCGGCAGTTTTAAACTTACAATGTAAATCTAAAATCTGATTCACAGTAAATCCATCTTTATTACTATCGACATCATCAGCAATACTCCAACCAAAAATCGCTGATTTGTTCTTGAATTTGTTGACAACTTGAATAGGATCGACCGTTGGCACTAACTCAAATTCAGTCAGGACGTAAATACCGATTCGCTCAGCCTCATCGAGAAATTTTTCATATTCTTCAAACTTTTCAAACCTTTTAAAAGAAGCGTGAATTATATTAAATCCAGCCGCCGCAATTTCACGCAAGTCGTTAATGCGAACGTCCGCAGTAGATTGCCAGGAAACGTGATAAAAACCAAAGGGAAAGAATGGCTTGCCCTTGACCATAGCAGTACCGTCAGCACGCACCTCAACTCTAGGAATAGTAGCAGGAAGAACGGGGATACGATCTGCACAGGATAAGCTGACATCAGAACTACTGCACGAACCAAAATACAAAATAACTGAAATCAATAAAACCGATAATATTCTATTTATTTGACCGGAAAACTTATTCGTTGTTTTTCGGTTATTACTACTCATTTGTTAAGTTCCTCTGCTATCGTATTGCTACTTGTTTAAATTCTGTCAGCGTGTCTTGAAAACTCCGCTCCTTCCTGGTGAAGCATAGTATTTTGTGTTCTAGACGAACTCGCGCTTGAACTCAAGGCTAAAGCACCGAATAGGAAAATCCACCACAGACAAGTGAGCATTTGCAGCCTAAAAATGAAAAAATTCATAAATAGTGAAAATCCTGAAGCAAGGATACCACAGCCCAAGATTGGAAATTCCAGTTTTCTTGAATCCCGAAGCAGGAGACGAGCATAAACAGTCCACAAAAACACAAAATATAGAAAACCAGCCATTCCTAGCTCGACAATTAGTAGCAAAAAAGTTGAGTGAGGGTGATATAAAATCGGTCCGAAGGAAGTTCGTATTATCTTAAAAGTTCTTCCTCCTTCTGCATCTGAACCGTCCTCAATATCTAGAATATACCAATCCCAATAAGAGCCATAACCAGACCCCAAAATATTTAAATCGGTAGTCCGATTACCCATAATTTTAAAAGATGTTAAGTATGTATCTGAACGAGATGAGTCTTCCAATGACTGCAAGCGATCGCCAGTATTTGATGTGGCAAAGACTATTGCTGCTGCTATCATTACGAAAACAATTACTCCCAGAGCAGCAAGGGCAGCAACTTTCTTGTTTTTATTAAATAAAATAGTCAAACAAAGAAATACACCAATAATGAGTATTGCGCCCCGAGACCCAAGACCGATGAGAGTCAGCATTAAAATAAAAATAACGGTAAGCTTAAATAAACGTTGGGTAGGAGTTTGAATCAGCTCTTGAATCGCAAATGCCAGCGCTGGTATTAGCACAAAATATCCATCATCTGACCCAAACAGCGGGCCTTGTACCCGCACTGTCGGATCGTTAATTAGCGCGCTTCTTACACCTGCAAACTGGAAGGATGATAAAGATGCAACTGTGTATAACAGCCCTACTCCAGCTAAACCAACTGTAAGTCGCCAGAGAAATAGCCGTACAGATGCTGCAGGTCTTTTTGCGATCGCATTATAGCCAAGCAAAAAGCTGGATGCTGTCAAGATCAGGGTACACATCATTCCCTTAGCATCGCGCGGGTCGAGGCGGCTATCTTGAAGGGATAGCGTAGCGTAAAATATCAGGCTAACTGTCAAGATCGGCAAGTTATAATGCCAAGGTTCGAGGAAGGCGGTGATTAGATTTTCCCGTCTGGGTAAAGCGGTACTTGAGGTTTTTTTCCTCCTCGGCCAGAACAAGAATATGCAAGCGACTACCACAAGAAGTATGTCTTTGCCGTTAACAGGTATCGATTCAATTTCAAACCACGGAGTTTGGGTCGATGGTAGCACCGTCCAATAGAAAAAACTCAACCAGAACAGCACGTCTAACATAAAAGGAAATTAGGAGAAGTGATTGGCGCTAGCAGCTAGGAAAGTTAGCCTGATAGACTTTTGTTAGCTCTTTTACACTCATCTCAATACTGAAAGAACTCTTTTCTAAAATCCCTAGGGCATCCGATTGGCTAATGGCCGATGTATCGCCTCGTGCTGCCAAAACTGCCTCGGCCCAATCCGATGCCGATCGCGACAAGGAAATTCGCCGCACCAGAGGCTTGACAATATCGACTTCCTCGGTAATGACATCGGAGAAAATACAGGGAAGTCCAGCCGCTTGTGCTTCTAGCAATACTAAAGGCAACCCTTCGTGAAAGGATGGCAACAGGAATACATCCATAGCACCTAGCATTAATTGAGGTACGTCAGTTCGGACACCTGCGAAAATAATACGGTCTGTCAAACCAAGCTGAATAACTTTCTGTTCGATTTCTGGGCGCAGCGAACCGTCACCTATCAGTAACAGGCGCATTTTTGGTTCTCGTTTGGCAACTTCCGCCACAATTTCCAACAGAAACAGATGGTTTTTTTGTTCGATAAATCTGCCTGCATGACCGATCGCCAAAGCATCCGCAGGTAAACCCAATTCAGTCCGAATAGCAACCGAATTGACAGGAGAGTGAAACGGAGTTAGATCGATGCCATAGTAAAGAATTTGCCGGCGCGGATCGGTTGACCATGCTGAACCGAATAGAGACGCGGCTGCCTTGTAGCTAACTCCTAAACCAACTGTGGCGCAGCGATCGACCCACCATTCTGTTAAAGCGAGATACAAACGCCGATACCATCCTGCTTTTGCCTGAACGGAGGAGGTATCGTTGTGGCTTTGGGCAATGCGGACTGCTATTCCGGCTTGTTTTGCTAACCAAAGAACGTAACCGCTGAAGTGGTGAACGTGGCTGTGAACAATATCGTAGGGCCCGTATTCGCGTAGAATTCGTTTAAAGTTGTTACCGTAAAGCCAAGGTTTTGCAGGCTCGAGACACGGGATAATTTTGCTACCGAGATCGCGCACTTCATCGTCGTAAGGACAGGGTTTTTCGGTGTGAACTACAAAGTCCATCTGGAAGCGATCGCGATCGATATTTCGCAAAACGTGCATCAGCCAAGTTTCTATGCCGCCCCGATTCATGCCGCCGACGACATGGAGAATACGGATTGGACGCTGCTTAGTCGGTGTTTGATTTTGTTCCTTGATATCTGTCGAGTCTGTATAGTGCATAAGCAATGACTGCAAAACTAAAAACTGCTTGAACAATTGCAGTAACGATCAGCGCGATCGCCGCCCCTCGAAGTCCCATAATTGGAATTAACCACAGACAAGCGATCGCAGAACTCCCCGTTACCGCAACAAACAAAGGCATTTGCACCCGAAAGTATCTAGCTGCCGTTATCCCGTAACCCAAAAAGGCAGAAACGTACCAAATACCTGCAGCCACCATCAGCCATAGGAACAAATCTGCTCGATCGGCATATTCCGGTTTATACAGTAAAGTTAAGATCGGTTTGCCGGCAACAACCGCGACAAAAACGCCTCCCGCACCTAACATCAAGCCAACCCCCACCAGCTTCAGCAAAAGCGTGCGGAAAGCAGTGCTATTTCCCGCTGCATAATATTTTGCCAGTCGCGGACTTGCTGACTCCGCTAGCGCACTCACTACCATCTGCCCAACCACCATCAGGTAAGACATTGCTGCGAAAATGCCCAGTTCGCGTTCGCCCAAATACCGTTCGATAAAGTATCGAGGAATGTTAGTATTCAGCGAAATCAACATCATCACAAAACCCAGAGGTAAAGCCAGCCAAACTAACTTGCCCAAAGTTTTTCCATCCCAGCGCGGATACAAGGGATTGTGGCTTTTTGTAGGTTCAGAATCGGCAACTAATAAATTTTCTCCCTCTTTGTGATGCGAGGAATTCTTTAAAATTAATCTACCGTTGCGAAGATCCCAGCCTAATAGGACTAAACCCCAGGCAATTGCTAATCCGATCGCTCCCCCTACAACACTCCCAGTCAGGGAAACTCCGATGCCTAAAAGTAACAGCGATAGAGGGCCTTTAATCATTAGGGCGATCGCAATTCGATCCATCCGTTCGTGTTGTTGAATCAGTCCGTAAAACACGTCGCTGATCGACTCGAATGCCTTCGCCAGCGCGATCGCCAAAATCACCAGCGAAGTCTCCCACCGATATCCAGCTTTGAGCGTAATTCCCGCAATTATCAAGAGTGCTAACCCAGTTCCAATTAACCTCAGACCCAGATAATCGCTAAAAACATAGTCCCCTTTCGCATCTGTCGCTTGGACACCTCGCAGTTGCAGATTAGTAAACATGATAACAGGTGCTGTCACCGCCAAACCCAAGGTAAATTGACCCACCATTTCAGGGCTGCCCAATTTAGCAAGCAACACCAACATCCCCCACTGGGAAGCAGCATAAACGAGATTGCCAGTGAAAGTCCATGAAAAATTACGGCGCAATGTTAGTGGTTTCAACTGTTGCATTAGTAACTAATTACCTGCTTCCTAATTGGTGAATTCCTATCGTGTATTTCCCCTTTCAAATTTCTTCACAAATGCCCGATTAACTTTTAACAGCCATAGCCACCATCAATTTTTCTACCTTAGATCCTTCTACTGGCTTCGAGAAAAAGTATCCCTGTCCGTAGACGCACTTCATAGATTTTAGCTGAGCTATTTGCCAGTTCGTTTCTACTCCGGTGGCAATCATTCGCATACCTAAATCCTGAGTTATCGCAATAATTTTATGAAGAATTTCTAAGTTCGGGTTGCTAGCATCCAGCCCGCTGACTAAAGAACAATCTAGCTTCAAACTGTCGAATTTTCCATACTTCAACCGCGTCAATTGGTAGAGCTGAGTTAATGATACATCACTAAGACCGCAGTGGTCGATTTGTATTTGCACTCCTAAAGTTTTAACTTGGACAAGCACAGACCCAGCTAACTCGGAATTCTGCGTCACAACATCTTCAGGAATTTCTAACCTCAAACTAGAAGCATCAAGATTTGTTTCCTTCAATATTTGGTCGATCGTCTCGATTAAGTCAGCGTGGAAAAACTGTTTGCCAGTCAGATTCACGCTGACTGTTAAAGGAGCGTTCAGACCAAATTGCGACTGCCAAATCCGCATTTGGCTGCAAGCTTGCCGCAGTACCCACTCGCCAATAGGAACAATCAAGCCCGTTTCTTCTGCAGCTGGTAGGAATTCGTCCGGCCAAAGCAAACCTCGATTCGGGTGCTGCCAGCGCAACAGCGCTTCAAAACCACTAATTTGATGGGTTTCCAGGCAGACGATCGGCTGATAGTGAATCCGAAACTCCTCATTGGCAAGAGCCACCCGCAACTCATTCTCTAACTGCACAGATGCTGCACTGCTAATCGTTGCCTGAGCGGTTGTTTCTTTGGCTGTACTTGCGTGCAAATTGGCTGTTGAATATCCTGGTACGTACTCAGGCACTAACTGCTGTAGCATTGAGACTATTAAATTGGTATCATTGCGATCGCCCGCTTGACAAAGGGCTTCTACTTCCTGGTCAATATTTTCTTTCACTAGGCGGCTGGCATTGCCGAGACTCAGAATTTTTTCGTGTTTAGTGCGGTTGTATTTCTCGCCCGGAATAAACAGTTCTTCAAACAATTTTTCTCCCGGTCGCAGCCCTGTAAACGCGATTTCTATGTCTTTGCCCACTTCATATCCTGAGAGCCGAATCAAATCTTTTGCCAAATCAAAAATTCTGACTGGTTCCCCCATCTCAAGCATGAATACTTCCCCGCCACTGCCGATGACTGCGGCCTGCAAAACCAGTTGAACAGCCTCGGGAATTGTCATGAAATAGCGAGTGATATCGGGATGGGTAATTGTGATCGGCCCGCCCTCAGCAATTTGTCGCTTGAAAGTAGGTACGACACTACCCCGGCTGCCAAGAACATTACCGAAACGAACCACTACAAACGGGTTTTTACTTTTTTTGGCTGCTTGCAGCACCAGCATTTCGGCAACTCTTTTGCTAGCTCCCATAATGCTAGTTGGATTCACCGCTTTGTCGGTGGAAATCATCACAAATTGTTCCACATTGTATTGCAATGCCAGATCCAGCAGATTTTTCGTCCCCCGCACATTGTTACTAATCGCTTCCGGCGGGTTTAATTCCATCATGGGTACGTGTTTGTGAGCGGCCGCATGAAAAATGATGTCTGGTCTCGCTGTTAGAAAAACGTACTCTAAGCGATCGCGAAAGCGAATATCCGCCATAAAGGCTGTCACGCGAGTAACATCTGTTGGGGTTTTGGTTTTGCTGGTTTTTTTGAATTCAGACAGGACTTTTCCTAATTCTTGTTGAATGTTGAATACAGAATTTTCTCCGTGTCCGACGATGATGATTTCTGCAGGACCGCACTTTAATATTTGCCGACAAAGTTCGCTGCCGATGGAGCCGCCTGCACCGGTAATTAAAACTTTTTTGCCCCCAATCAATCCCAAGACTTTCTGAGTATCGGTTTGGATGGGGGCGCGGCGGAGCAAGTCCTCAATTTGTACTTCTCTGAGACTACCTAAACTGACACGACCGTTGATGATTTCATTGAGGCCGGGGAGGGTGCTGGTTGGAATTCCAATTGACTGACAAATTTCTACGATCTCCCTAATCTCTTTTCCCGGAGCTGAGGGGATGGCAATCATAACTTTGTCGATATTTAGCGATCGAACTACTTCGGGAATGTTATAACGATTGCCGACTACAGTCAGTTTGCGAATCTGCTTGCTGATTTTTTTGGGGTCGTCGTCAATGAAAGCGATTGGATCGAGTCGTACCTCTGGGCTCCTCTGCATCGTTTGCATCAGAGATGTGCCTGCACTGCCCGCACCGACTATCAGGACGCGATCGCGTTGCTGAACTTTCCACGGTTTTTGGTTCCATCTTTCTACGGCTGGAATGCTGAAACGAACCGCCGCAACTAACAAAAAGCTGATCATAGCGTCTAGCAGCGGCAGCGATCGCGGTAGATTTGCGATCGGCGAATTATTTAGCTGGTAGAGTTCTTGGAACAAGATAATTTCCCCTGCTAAGCATACACCTACGAGCATCGTTATTTGTACCATTTCTTCCAGACCCGCATACTGCCAGTAACGCTTGTAGAAGCCGCCGGCATAAAATACTGTAAGCTTGACTGCTAAAAATAATATTGTAACTACCGCTAGGCTCTGTAAGTAGGGAGCCAGATTCAATATGCCGTCTAAACGAATTGCCAAGGCCAGTAACGGTGCGATCGCAAAACAAATTGCATCTATTACCAAAAAATGACGGGTTCTTAATCCCACCAACGCTTTACTGAGTTTTTTTACTATCATATTCATCACACCCTATTACACAAAAACTTTACTCCAACTGGATATACTACCTAATGCTGAGGTTTTTTATACCACTCTGTCTGCTCCAATTAATCAGCCTTTCTTTTAATCGGGCATCACTCAAGTGATATCATTAATGCGATTACCAAGAATAGTTCCCATCTCCTAATTAAGTTTTTATTATTATTTTTTTAGATTAAATCGTGAACTCTTAATGCTGAGTCTATTTTCTCCTTATACTTGTTCCATTGCTCGTAAATTTATAATTCTTTACTTTTTTTTTACAAAAGTATATAATTTTGTGGTTGTGGTAGCGCAAACATATTTGTTCTAACCATGACAGTGATTGACTTAAGTGATACAATCGATATCTTCAACGATAATTTGAAATGCCTAGGGTGTCACTGTTTACCAAAAATCATTTTTCGGGAGTAACAAATGGAATCAACTGAAACTGGTATCGGATTTCAGGAATACTGGCAGGTTCTCAAGCGCAGGTGGCTGCCAGCCTTAGCTGTGTTTGCGTCGGTTCTGGCACTCACAACCTACACGACGCTGAAGGAAAAGCCCATCTATGAAGCAGAAGGAAAGCTGTTATTTAAGAAAACAACTCCCGGATCTACTTTGACTGAATTGGGAAAAGAAATCGGACAGTTGACTCCTGCCGCGGAGCAAAGTAACCCTCTGACTACCGAGATCGAACTGATTCGTTCTCTAGAAATTATCGAAAAAACTATAGATAGACTTCAGTTAAAAGACGAAGAAAATAATCATCTCAAAACCAAAGATTTTTTAAAAAATCTGACGGTAGCTACTATTCGGGGAGCTGATATTCTCAAGATTTCATACAAGCACAAAGATCCTAAAGTAGCAGCAGATGTCGTAAAACTTATGATGAACTATTATATAGATAACAATCAAAAAGTCAATCGCTTAGAAGCTGTGTCTGTTCGACAGTTTATTGAAAAAAAACTGCCTAATTCAGAGAAAAATATGCGAAAAGCAGCGACAGAATTGAGCAAATTTAAAGAAGATAATAAAGTTGTAAATCTTGAAGAAGAAGCTAAATCAGCAGTGGCAGTTATGGCCGGACTAGAAAGTCAAATTGACCAAGCTAAGTCTGATTTACTCAAGGCAAGTGCTAAGTCTAAAGCATTTGAAAACGAATTACAAATGAATCCCCAGCAAGCATTGACCGCCAGCACTCTCAGCCAATCTAGCACTGTGCAGGAAGCTCTCAAAGAATACAAACAAATAGAGCGACAGTTAACAGTTGAGCAAAATCGCTACCTGGAAACTTCGCCTGTAATAACTAGGTTAGAAACTAAGAAAGCTACTATGAAAGCTTTACTAGACCAACAAATACAACAAGTTTTAGGCGGGCAACAGCCGTTGCAAAATCAAAATTTACAGATAGGAGAGGTGAAACCAAAACTGATCGAAGAATTTATCAAGGTAGATGTAGAACGCCAGGGTTTGGCTGAGCGAGTTACTATTTTATCAAATTCTCTAGCTGGCTACAGGCAGCGGGTAAAAGTTTTGCCGAAGCTAGAGAAAGAAAAGCGCGAACTTGAAAGGAAACTGCAAGAAGCCGAAGCTGATTATGAAGAATTGCAGAAAAAACTCCAGCAAATTCGGATTACTGAAAATCAGCAAGTGGGGAATGCTAGGATTATCCAAAAGCCGAGTATTCCTGAAGAACCAGTGCGTTCTCGCAAGTATTTATTGCTGGTATCTGGCGGCTTGTTGGGAACTCTGCTGGCGGTAGCTGCGGCACTGGTTTTAGAGGCTCAAGATAAGTCAGTGAAAACTATTGAAGAGGCGAGGGAATTGTTTGGGTTTACTTTGTTGGGGGTGATTCCTTTCCATAGAAAGCCGGAAAAAAATCCTCGGCGCAATTCCCGCCCGCTTAAGTCTGCTGCACAGGATTTAGAGCTATCTCCCGGACAGATTGTGGTTAGAGATACTCCTCATACTTCGAGCAGTGCTGCTTATCGAATGCTTCAAGCAAATCTGAGATTCCTGAGTTCTGATAAGGAGCTGAAAGTGATTGTTGTGAGTAGTTCGCTACCGCAAGAAGGCAAGTCTACTGTATCGGCTAATTTGGCTGTAGCTATAGCTCAATTAGGACGGAAGGTTTTGTTGGTAGATGGGGATATGCACTGTCCCGTTCAACATCGGATTTGGGAACTTCCCAATCAAGTAGGCTTGAGCAACGTGATAGTCGGACAAGCTGGATTTGGGGATGCGATCGCACAAGTTATGGATAATTTAGATGTTCTCCCTTGCGGGGTGATTCCGCCTAATCCAATGGCTCTGTTGGACTCGCAGCGGCTGACTTTATTAATTAAGCAATTTTCGGCTAGTTATGATGCCGTGATCGTCGATACTCCTGCTTTGAATGTTGCTGCTGATGCTCTGATTCTCGGAAATAAAGCCGATGGGATTTTATTGGTAGTGCGACCTGGAGTTCTTCATTCTGGTACTGTGGCTTTTGCGAAGGAGCTATTGAAGAAATCAAATCAGCACGTTCTGGGCTTAGTGGTGAATGGAGTAAGTCCTAAAAACGAACCGCACAGCCATTACTACTTTACCAATGAATCTTACACTCAAGAGCAGAGTCTTGGTCTTAAAAAAACGAATAACCAATAACCAATAACCACAGTTAACTGTTAACTGACAACTGACTCAATTGGCAGCCGCACTCCGAAAGTCGAGCCGAGTCCTTCCCCGGGACTTTCGGCCCAGACAGTGCCGCCGTGGAGTTCCACGAGATGCCGCACGATCGCCAATCCCAGTCCCAGGCCGCCGTAATTGCGCGTAGAAGTGCTGTCAGCTTGGCGGAAGCGATCGAACACAAAGGGCAAAAACTCCTTGCTAATGCCAATTCCGGTATCGCTGACAACGATCTTCACAGAGTGAACCGGAGACGGCCCAGACAAGATGGCGCCACCTGTAGCTCCCGGTTCCCCCTCCTCCGAGAGCCTGATTTCCACGCGACCCGACGGCGGCGTAAACTTAATAGCATTCGAGAGCAAATTAGAAACCACCTGCTGCAAACGAGTAGCATCGGCCCTCACCAAGCTCACCCCTTCCTCACAAAAACTCACCAATTCAACTCCCCGAGCTTCAGCATCAGGGCTCAGTGCCTTCACGGCAGTTTCTACAATCGGCACCAAATCCACCGGCAACAGCTTCAAACACACTTTGCCGCTTACAATCCGGGAAACGTCGAGCAAATCCTCAATCATCTGAGTCTGCAACCGCGCGTTTCGCTCAATTGTCTCCAAACCCACAGCCGTTTTTTCCGGACTCATCTGGCGCTGCCGCAGCATCTGGGCCCAGCCCAAAATGGCGTTCAGAGGCGTCCGCAACTCGTGAGAAAGCGTTCCCAAAAACTCGTCTTTAATCCGGTTGGCCTCCGCTGCTTCCCGGTAAAGCCGCGCATTGTCGATGGCCACCGCCGCATCCCGCGCCAAATCCTCCAGCAAAACCAAATCCGCCTCCCCGCAGCGGCGGCCGGACTCCCCGCACAGCAGCGAAATCGATCCCAGCGTCCGCCCGCGAGCGATCAGCGGCACGCAGATTGCCGACAGCACCTGGGATTGGGATCGCAGCACCAACTGCAGTTCCCTGTCCGGCACAACCGCCTCGATCACCCATTCCGGTATTTCTGGGTATAGCTTCGACTCACCAGTCCGCAGCACCTTTGCTACTCCGTGCCGTCCCTGGGGATCTAGTGGCAAGCGCTGGTCGATTTGCCACAGCAGAGCGACTTTGCTCGGATCGGAGTGAGCAACTGCTTGCAAGCGGATCGAGCCGTCCGTCTCGATCAAATGCACGCAGCACCAATCGCCCAGCCCCGGTACTGCTAAATCTGCCAAACCTTGCAGCGCCTCCTCGTAATCGAGGGAAACCGACGACAGCAAAGCCAAGGAGCGAGCGCGAAAATTGGCTGTTTGGGCCGATCGCTGGCGATCGTCAATATCAGTACAAGTCCCGAACCATTTGAGAATTTTCCCCTCAGCGTCCCGCACGGGCAATGCCCTGCCCAGATGCCAGCGGTAAGCCCCGTCAGATGCCCGTTTAAAGCGGTATTCCACCTCGTAAGTCTTCCCCGTCTGCACCGAAGTCTTCCAGCGTTCTAAGGCATCTGCCACGTCATCTGGATGCAGGGCTAGGTGCCACCCCCAGCCTTGAGTTTCCTCCACCGTCAAGCCAGTATATTCAAACCAGCGCCGGTTGTAGTAGTCCACCCAGCCGTCGGCTCTGGCAGTCCAAACTATTTGCGGGATGGCTTCAGCGAGGACGCGGTACAACTGTTCGCTGGCTTCGGCTTCGCGGCGGGCGGCCTGTTCCCGGGCCAACGCCCAATTCCGCTGTTCTTCAGCCTGTTTGCGATCGCTGATGTCGCTAATCGCGCCGATCCACTTGCAGGGATTGCCTTGTTTGTCAAGCACTGCTTTGCCCCGATCGATCCAGTGGAGCAAGCCGCCCCGCTGGCACTGAACGCGGTATTCCTGAAAAAATGGGGCCGCAGAACTGTCTGGCGCGCTCAAGTAAAGATCGACCGCGGCCAAAACTCGATCGCGGTCGAGCGGGTGCAAGATACTGTTCCAAGCTGCTCTCGTCCTCGGAAATTCGCCTTTTTCGTACTCCAAATGTTCGTCTACGTGACCGAACCACAGCACGATGTCGGTCTCGATGTCCCATTCGTAAATCAAATCGCTGGCACTTTCTGCAGCAATCCGAAACCGCTCTTCAGACTGTCGCAGCACTTCCAAAAATTTAAAGCGTTCCGTCACGTCCAAAACCAGAGACAGCACCGATATCAACTGTCCAGAATCGCTGTAAAAAGCCGAATTGTACCATTCGCAGTGTACCAGCGAACCCCACTTATTATAATTGGTGTTGCCAACTACATTGCAGCTCTTTTCTGGGTTTTTTAAACTATAAATTGCCGATTCTACCTCTTCCAAATTTCCTTGAGAAATCAGGTTCCATTCGCTAAAATACTTGCCTAAAACTTCTATTTTTTCCCACCCAAAAATCTTCTTGGCCGCCGGCGACCACCGGCTGACCCGAAAATTTTCATCCCACTCAATCACCGCTAGGGGAGTATTTTCAAAATGAGAAGTGAGTTTTTGCAGCGCCTCGCGCAGGGATGCTTCTACTTGCTTGCGCCCGCTAATATCGCCAAAAGAAATAGCAATGCCGTCGCCCAATTTAACGGTCATAACCCGAAACCAGCCGACAATGCCTTCGCTGTTGTAATAAATCTCGGTATCGAGGGGATTTCCTGTTTCTATAACTTCCACGCAACGGTCGAACAAACTGCTATCCTTATAGCCGGGCAGGACTTGCAGCAATCGCTTGCCGATTAATTCTTCCGGGGTGCGGTGTTGCATTTTTGCCGCTGCGGGATTGACGTATTCCCATTCAAAATCCACAATTTTGGATTCGTCGCGGATGCTGCGGAACACGTTAAAACCGTCTAGAGATAATTCCTGAAAAACGCGGAAGCGTTCTTCACTTTCTTGCAGCTTGCCTAAAGCGTCAAGCAGGAGGTTCTCGACTCGCTCGCGCTGCGTTATTTCTGCAAGCAATTGCTCGTTAATTTGCTGCAGTTCGGTTGTGGGGGAGGCGACGGAATTTTTAATGGCAGAGCCGGCTTGCAGCCGATCGACCTTTTGGGTTAATAGCGCCGTATTTCCTGGAAAATAACCCGCCCCAGCCAAAGCCAGCACTTGAGAAATCCGGGGTATCAAAGACGTTAAAGTCCACAAAGAGATGATAGCGGTCAAGGCTGCGATCGAACTTGACAGCCAGTAGCTGGGATGCACCAACATCCAAACTTGCATCAAATGAGTTGTCCCGCCGCAGAAAAACCAGGCTCCCAATAGGAGAAACCCCTTGCTCAAAGGCACATTCCGCTGCTTCCGGGCATAGTATGTCAGAAGTGCTGGAATTGAATAATAAGCCAAGGCAATTAACAAATCGCTGACCGCGTGCAGTCCCATCAATTGGGGTTGCCACTGGCAACAGCCATTTTGGGGAATTAAATTGTGGTTAAATGACATAATCTTAAGATATTTTGGGCAACAGGCAAGATGCCTGTTGCACAATAAAAAGTACCTATCTTAGCAGAAAAAACTTTATTATACTACAAAAAGCTGTGACAGGCAAGATGTCTCTTCCACAATAAAAAATACCTATCTTAGCAGAAAAAAAAACTAATTGTACTACAATAAATGCCGATTTACCCGAATAATCTTTGTTGTGGAACAGGCCGGAAAGCCTGTTCGTGATATTAGTCCAACGAGTAAATTAAAAAAAAATTAATAATAAATATGGATTTTCCGATCGCCCGACAACTATTTTATCGAGAAATAAATCGGCCTGATGGCTCGATCGACCTGGCGAAAGCTGCCCTTTACATGGCTTTGGAAGAATACCCAAATTTAGATCCCGAGGAGTATCTCAACGCTATTGACACGATCGCAGATGAAGTGCGCGATCGCCTGCCTGCAGAGAATTACCCGCTGCGGATTATTCAAACTATTAACGCCTATTTATACGGGGAGTTGCAGTTTGCGGGCAACGATGCTGATTATTACGACCCCCGCAATAGCTTTTTGAATCAAGTGATCGATCGGCGTACTGGCATTCCGATCTCTTTATCTTTGGTTTATTTGGAGGTTGCTAAGCGCATTGATTTTCCGATGGTGGGAATTGGGATGCCGGGACATTTCTTAATTAGACCGGATTTTGAAGATGCCGGCATTTTTGTTGATGCGTTTAACGGCGGCGAGATATTATTTCCAGAAGATTGTCAAGCCAGACTTTCTCAAATTTACGGTCAGCCTGTGGAGTTGCAGCCGGATTTTCTCGCGCCGATAAGTCGCCGGCATTTTTTGGGGCGAATGCTGGGAAATCTGAAGGCGATTTACTTGCAACAGCGAGATGCTTCGAGGGCGCTGTTGGCGATCGAACGGATTTTGCTGCTGTTTCCCGATGCGCTGGGGGAACGGCGCGATCGGGGAATTCTCTACTATCAAGTTGGCCGCTTGGCCCAGGCGCGCCAAGATTTGGAACTATACCTGAGAAATGCTCCGAATGCTGCTGATGCTGCTACAATTCGCCAATTGCTCGATCGGCTCGATCGGGATGTGTGAAATTAAACTTGGTATCGATCGCACACTATAAGACATATTCAAGCGACACTCAATCAACTGCTGCCCGACGACCCAATTTCGCTTTTATCATTTTTGCCAAGCGGTCTAAAATTGTCAAAACGCTAACTATAACATATTAATTGTCAATTAACACCAATCTTTTGATAGGTTGAATTTGCTTGACTTGACTGTACAATCAGAGGTCATTTACGGAAATCCCGATTCCACTTTTCCGGCTGATACCCGCACTGATACCCGCACTGACGAGCGCTCGAAAAAGTATTTTGACGTAAAGAGGCACAAACTCATGAACTTTCAGTTTCAACAAGGTTTTCTCAACGGAATGCAACCGCTGTCAGCCCATTTAACCAAAAGAATGTCAAAGTCTTTATCATTAGGTTTGGCGCTTTTGCTGGGAACAAGTGCAGTATTCCTAAGCAGCGGCAAAGCCTTTGCATTAGATAATGTTACCGTAAAATACGGTGCTGTTGACGTAACATTACCGATGAGCGACTTACAAAGCTTTGCACAAACCGGCCAAGCATCATCTCAACTGCAAAGCGTTTTGAGCCTTGCGAAACAAACTCCCGAGTCGATGCGCCAAATATTAACGCGAGAAGTGCCTTTAGATTCCCAATTAGTAGCGCGGCTGGCAAGCACTTATTTTGGGGAAATTGTTTTCAAACAATTGGGCGAGGTTGCTTATGCGCCGACAGCTAGGCTTCAAAGCGTACCCGCACTGCGCGATGCTTTAGTCGCAGCTTCCAAAGATGGCAAAATATCGCTGATTGAAGTGATGCAAAATTACAGCCCTGCGACCTTAGAAGTTGACGGCAATCAAGCGATGGTTATCTACGATAGAGTGATTAAAGACGTGCAAGATTTGCAAGCTTTGTATCAGAATTCACCGGCTTTGCAAAATACGGCTAACCAAGCCGTGAATTCGGCCAGACAAATGATTTGTCAGCCCAGTCCATCGGGAACTGCGAAGTAAATAACTGAAGTTGGAGGAATGGGCAATGGGGAATGGGCAATGGCGAATTGGGAATTGGGAATTGGTGCTTTTTTCCTATTAGCTCTTAGTTTTGAGCTATTACCAATTACTCGCGACCAATTACCAATTTTTCTGCTACGCGAGGGTAAAAGTTCGCAATTGCCCATTATCCATTACCCCTTACCCATCTTTTGAGATAGTTGCTCGGCCACCCGTTTGAGTCGGCGGAGTTGGTCTTTCATATCTTTCTGCGTCCAAGGGGCGGCAAAGCGATTGAAACCAAATCTAATTAAAGGATTGGGAATTTGAAATTCAAAGCGGTTAATCAAGAGAGTTCCTTGGATTTGAGGCTGGCATTCCCAACGATCGCATCCTTTGAAAAATCCGTCAAACCCCCAAACAATTAAACCGGGTTGTCGCTCCAACACAACACTCTCTAAAGTGGGTTGCAAAACCGGAATTTTTATGATAAATAAGCTGCGACTTCCTACAGCGGTATCCCATTCGCCCTGGGGATCGCAGCGCAGCAGGGGATTGAGCCACTTGTGCATTAAAGTGCGATCGACTATACACTGCTCCACCAGAGTAGCCGCAGCGCTAATTTCAATGGATTGCTCGAAAACTTGACGAATTGACATGAGAACCTGCAACAATGAGGGTATTACAAAACTTTGCTTACTTTATAGTCATTTATTTACTTGTACTGTCAATTTTTCCAGAAATTAAAAGATTGACACACTCATAAATACAGTGTATCATCTTGAATTAAAGTATATATACCGATTATGCAGCTAGTCGAAAGGCACGTCATTAAACCAAATCATAGGTTTTATCGAGAAGCAGATCGACTGTCTTGGCTGTGCAAAAATCTTTACAAGAGCGCTAACTACATCTATCATAAAAACTTTTTCGCTAGCCAACAAACAAACACTCTGGCTGTCGATCGCGCGCTCAAAACAAGTCCTGATTGCAAAGCACTGCCCGCAAAGGTAGCACAAAGCACACTCGGCTTAGCGCTCAAAGCATGGACTAGCTATTATCGGGCGGCGCGAAACTATCAAGAATACCCAACTAAATTTAAAGTCGCACCCAAAATCCCTAATTATCAAGGTTCAAAAGAGCGAAAAAGAGAGGACGGGCGCTATGTAGTTGTATTTAATTGTCAAGCTGTCAGCAAAAAAGCCTTAAAAAAAGGATATGCTCCTCCATCGGGGACTAATATTTGGTTGCCATCACAAGTCACCTCGATTCTGGAAATCCGGCTTGTTCCCAAAGTAGGTGGTTACGTTGTCGAGGTGCTCTGTGAAAAGTTAGAACAGCCTTTACAAGTTAATCAGAGGGTAGCTGCCATAGATTTAGGATTAAACAATCTGGCAACATTAACCTACAATGTTCCTGGGTTAGTACCGACAATTTTCGACGGACGGGCTGTTAAGTCAACCAATCAATACTGCAATCAAGTTTCATCGGCATTGAAATCCTTGCTGCCCGCAGCGCCAAAAAATAGTAAAAAACTCGCCAGATTGTGGCACAAGCGTAACTGTCCATTGGAATACTGCCTCCACACGAGTGCCGCAATTATTAAAGAACTCGTCAATCATCAAATTGGATTGCTGGTTAGAGGCGGGAACCAGGATTTTAATGATGGGATTAATACTGGTAAGATGAGAAATCAAAAAAATTTTGCCTGTATTCCCCATCGCCGGTTGCTGCAAATGTTGCAGTACAGAGGACAAGTTGCGGTAATTCAAGTTGTGTTAGTTGAGGAGAGTTACACATCCAAATGTTCAGCTTTGGATTGGGAACCAATTCAACAACATTCCGACTACATTGGCAGTAGGGTAAAAAGAGGATTGTTCAGAACCAAAACTGGACAACTAATAAATGCCGATGTAAACGGTTCTTTGAATATTGGCCCAAAAGCAGTCGGAGATGGGTCGATCCCAAATTCGATAGAGGGTTTTGTAGTTAACCCAGTACGATTAAAAGTGTACAAACATTAAGTTTAGACGATGTCTAGATTTTTTGGAACTATTATTAAAGTTTCGTCTTCTCCTTGTCAAATCTGACGTTAACCCGAGAAAAAAATGAATGAAACTTGGCAAGAAATAACTCAACCGATACCGGGGCCAATAGCGGCTTTGTCCGATCGCATTTTGGCCCAGGCCCAGCCCGGGAATCCGCTGACAGATGCAGAACGCGGAATTAACAATTTCCTTCAGGGCTCAAACATTGAAAATCTCCTCTGGGCCGTCGGTATCCTGCTAATTGGCTTGATAGTATCAGCCCTCGTCTCATCTGTAGTCGGGGGATTGCTCAAGAAGACTACGCTAGACAATCGGCTGGGGGCTTGGATTAGCAGCCGACCGGAAGGAGGTGGAACCCCGCAAGTGGAAAAATGGATTTCCGCAGCGGTGTTCTGGATCATTTTTGTCTTTTTCCTAATTGCCTTTTTCAACCGGCTGAATCTAACGGCTGTCTCGCAACCCCTCAATACTTTTCTCAATCAAATTACCGGTTTCTTGCCGAAGTTAGCCGGCGCGCTAATTTGGTTGGGGATTGCTTGGGTGTTGGCAACAGTCGCCAAAATGGCCGTATCGCGGGTGATGCGGACTTTTAGCGTGGACGAGCGCTTGAATCAGGAGGTGGGCACAGCGCCCGCTGAGCGCCCTTTGCTGCTGAGCGATACTGTGGCGAATGCGCTGTACTGGTTCATTTTTCTGCTGTTTTTGCCGCTGATTCTCGACTCGCTGGAAATGCAGCAGGCTCTGCTGCCGGTTAATAATTTGCTCAACCAAATTCTGGCGGCAATTCCGAAAATTCTGGAAGCTGCGCTGATTGGGTTTGTCGGCTGGCTGCTGGCTGTGGTGGTGCGGCGGATTGTCACGAATCTGTTGGCTGCTGCTGGGGCAGACAGTTTGGGCGCTCGGTTTGGAATTTCTCGGACTTCGGGCGGACAATCGGTGTCGTGGATTGTCGGGACCATCGTCTATGTTTTGATTTTAATTCCAACGGCGATCGCAGCTCTCAACGCTTTGGACATTCAGGCGATTTCCCAGCCAGCAGTCGCGATGCTCAACGACATTTTGCTCGCGGTTCCCAAAATCTTCACGGCAGCGGTAATTCTGGTGCTGGCTTACATTTTGGGGCGCTGGGTAGGCGATTTGGTTACTAATATCCTGACGGGAATTGGCTTTAACAATGTCTTTTCTTGGTTGGGAGTGCAGCCGCCGAAACAGCCGCTGAGGCTACCGGGGAGTTCGATAGATCCGGAGGCAACAATACTTCAGGAACCCGAACTTCCGGCCCGCACGCCTTCTGAGTTTGTCGGCATTGTGGTGCAGGTGACGATCGTTCTGTTTGCTGTGGTGGCTGCTACCGACGTGCTGCAGATTCCAGCGCTGACGGCGATTGTTAGCGGTATAGTCCTGGTTGCAGGTCGGGTGCTGGCCGGTTTGGTGGTATTTGCGATCGGCTTGTATTTGGCGAATCTGGCGTTTAGTTTGATTGCCAGTTCTGGAACTCGTCAAGCGCGGCTTTTGGGCCAAGCGGCTCGGATCGCGATTATTGCTTTTGTTGGGGCCTTGGCGCTGCAACAGATGGGTATTGGCAGCGATATTGTGAATTTGGCTTTCGGGCTGCTGCTCGGGGCGATCGCAGTTGGCATTGCTCTAGCTTTTGGTTTGGGCGGGCGCGAGATTGCGGCCGACCAAATTCGCGAATTTTTAGCGTCGTTTAAACAAGATAAAACGCCGCGCTTGTAATTCTATAAAATGGCGTTTGTACTTGACAAACGCCATTTTTTTATGATTAATTTCATTGTGAGGGTCGCAAAGCCTTTGAATTTGAGGATACAGCTATACCTTGGAGTTTAGACTAAGCAGATATTACCGCTCTTCTGTCACTCTGATGAAAGTATAATTAGAGAAAACAGCTAAAACCCAAGTACAGCTTATGGATCGGCCAGACCCAGCTCGACCAACCATAAATTTGATCGATGAATATTGCGCCGCCTACAGAAATCTGTTTTCAGATGTCAGAAGTTTTGAGGCTTTTAAGCATCTGCATATCGGGATGATATCCGATCTCAAGCGCAAAACATTACCAGCAATAGCAGAAATAGTAGGATTACCTAATTCGCAATCGTTGCACCATTTTTTGAGTAAATCTCCAGGGTCAGCCAAGCAACTGAGAAGCCAGAGGTTAGAGTATACGTTACAAAAATTAAAATATCAAAAAATATTTGTAATTATTGATGAGACTGGAGAGCGGAAAAAAGGTAAAAGTACAGATTATGTCAGTCGCCAGTATCTAGGTAAGTTGGGAAAAATAGACAATGGTATCGTTGCGGTAACAGCTTGAGGTTATATTGATCATATGACCTTTGCCTTAACTTTTGAAATTTATCAACCGAAACCACGCCTCCATTCAGGAGATGTCTATCGTTACCAACCGGAAATAGCCCCCACTATGATACCGCAAATTCAACAAATGGGATTTGAAATAGAACTGTTACTAGCAGATAGTCTGTACGGAGAAAGTGACACAACTTTTTTAGGATGTTTAGAAGAATTAAAGCTGAGGTTTATTGTAGCTATTAGAAGTAATCATGGTGTCTGGTTGCTTCATGAACAGAGGGTTAAGCATAATAGATGGCGAAAATTTGACAGAGTTTTCAGCGTTCCAACCTTCATAAGTACGCTAGGTGAGAGAAATTGTTTTTGGCAAAAAAAGATATCGGAGATATTGGGAAATTACTACAGACCCAGAAACCTTACCACCAAACTCAACCTATTATTTGATGACTGAAATTGCCAATTTAAGTTACAAGGATGTTGGCAACTTATATGGGTGCAGAAATTGGGTAGAATATGCCTTAAATCAAAGCAAGAATGAATTAGGGCGGTCAGATTTTCGATTGTTACATTACTCAGATATCGAAAAGTGGTGGGAAATAGTTTCGAGTCCTTATTTCTTGGTAAACTTATTTACTTTGCCTGGGACTCAACAGCAGGGATTTACATCTAACAATGAGGGCGAACGAGTTATAGAACTTCTCACAGCACACCCACAGTGAGATAGAGGAAAAGGTTGGAAGAACCTTTTAAATAATTTCCGTTTAGTTAGTTTACCTTTTATTTGTTTTAACCTGATTCTTCCCTGGTTAAAAATATTTCCAATTCCACAATTATCTTTGGGATTTCCCAGGCTGATTAATTTGAGGAATTTCCTCTCTCATCCTTTTCCTGATTCCACTCTATCGGTCGATCGTCACTTTTCCTCTGCTTAGAGTTACAAAAGAGCGGTAGACGTGGTTTTGAAGATACTAGGAACCGACAGGAGCGAAATTTGAGCGGCAAATAGGACTATCGGTAATACAATTAACCTCAAACCCTTACTCCACAAAAGACATATAAAATGAGCACGGAGGGATTTGAACCCCCGACCCTCAGGACCGGAACCTGATGCTCTATCCACTGAGCTACGTGCCCTCGACTTTCTACAGTATAACACGTCTTGCGGAAAATGGCGAGTGCCGATCGCAAATTTCCTGACCGACCTCTAAATCGCTTGACTTACCGGGGTTGAACTCGCGCGCGCGATCGCCTTTATTAGGTAGTTCTCGAAGCCAGGGACTAAAAATTCTACCTAAATTATCAAAATAATACGACAATGGGGTAAAATAACAGCCTTTAATATAGCAAAAATTAGGTTCGCATTCGATCGGGGTTGAGCATCTACTACAGCTAAAATAGCCTGCATCAATTCCCCCTAGCTAA
Organism: Microcoleus sp. F8-C3; assembly: GCA_036704825.1. Classification (GTDB taxonomy): domain Bacteria; phylum Cyanobacteriota; class Cyanobacteriia; order Cyanobacteriales; family Microcoleaceae; genus Microcoleus. Next base: position 103,109 of record JAUBSN010000003.1, read on the forward strand.
TCGGCAGTAAATAAATGGTGCTGCTGTTAAGACTGGCTCTGCAAGGACGGTACTGGGATCAATTCACCAAACCTCTGAATCTTATGGTTTCTAAAATGTCAGACAAATTACCGCTGCGAACTGTCCTCATAGTTCCATTTGTACTGCAAATCGTGGGAGCCGTGGGACTCGTAGGATATCTGTCTTTTAAAAACGGACAAAAAGCAGTTAATAACCTTGCCAGTCAGTTAATGAGCGAGGTGAGTTTGCGTGTCGAGCAAAACCTGCAAGTTTACCTGACAACTCCCCATCAAATCAATCAAACCAAGCTGGATGCTGTCAAGCTCGGTTTGTTAAAAATGGACAACTTATCAGCTTGGGAGAAATATCTTTGGCGGCAAGTACAATTATATCCCTATATCAATTATACCTCCGTTAGCAACGAGAATGGAGATTATCGATCCGGTGAACAAATGTCTAACGGCTCCCGAACGATGAATGTGATAGATAAATCTACTGGGTTAAATTTTTATTCTTACAATACAAACGAGCGAGGCGATCGCACTACAGTTGCCACGATTGTCAAAAACTTTAATAACCGACAGCATCCTGCCTACAAAAGTGCAGTAAAAGCAGGCAAACCCACTTGGAGTTCGGTTTATGTTTCCTTACTAGAACCGACATTAATTATCAGCGCTCTCCAACCCGCATACAGCGAAAAAAATCAGCTAGAAGGAGTATTATCTACTGCCTTGCGTCTCGACCATCTTGGGAGATTTCTCAACAGTCTCAAAGTTGGTAAATCCGGTCAAACATTTATTATCGATCGCCAGGGTACTTTGTTAGCAACTTCCACCAGCGAAAAACCATTTCGCACCAAAAACAATGAAAAACAATTGTTTAAAGTGGAAGAAAGCAGCAATCCTTTTACTCAAGCTACAGCTAAATATTTGAATGCACATTTTAGCCAATTCAACCAAATTAAAAATTCAGAGTTATTGAAATTTGAAATAGATGGGAAGCGACAATTTTTAAAAGTCTTGCCGTTCCAAGACGGCAAAGGTTTAGACTGGCTGATTGTCGTAGTTGTTCCCGAAGCAGATTTCACCAAAGAAATCGATGCCAATACCCGCACAGCGGTTTTGCTTTGTTTTGCAGCTTTAGGAGTAGCTGTGGCGATCGGCATTCTGACTTCTCGGTGGGTGACAAATCCTATTTTGAGCTTAAATGCAGCAGCCAAAAATATTGCTAAAGGTGAATGGGACAAAACAGTAGAAAGCGAACGCTCGGATGAATTGGGGGAATTAGCCAAGTCATTTAACAGCATGGCTCAACAACTGCAACAATCTTTTGAAACTTTAGAACAGCGAGTGCAAGAGCGGACGGCAGAATTGGCTGTAGCTAAAGACAAAGCGGAAGTAGCGAACCAAGCTAAAAGCACCTTCCTTGCTAACATGAGCCACGAATTGCGATCGCCTCTCAATGCAATTCTCGGCTTTTCCCAACTGATGACTCGCAGCCAAACTCTATCGCCAGAAAATCAAGAAAATATTAGCATAATTAGCAGCAGCGGAGAACACCTGCTCACCCTGATTAATAACGTGCTGGATTTATCTAAAATTGAATCTGGGCGCACTACCCTCAATCCCCAAAAATTCGACCTCTATCGCCTGCTAAACGACTTGGAAGATATGTTTCAACTCAAAGCAGATGACAAGCACTTGCAGTTAGTTTTTGAGCGCAGCCCAGACGTGCCACAATACGTAAAAACTGACGATTTAAAGTTGCGGCAAATCTTAATTAATCTGCTCAATAACGCTCTTAAATTTACCGATCGTGGCGGTGTATCGGTCAGAGTGAGCAAGCTGTCGTCCGGCATAAATCAGCAGGCAGAAGGGGAAAAAAATGATTGCTCTGAACCCTCAAAAAATCAAGAAATCCCCCCAAGTAACGGTCTTAAGATATCTCAACTCAATCAGTCGGAAAATCAGATTTTTGTACCCCAAAATGACGAGGCAGCTTCTGCCTCTTCCTTCTTCCTTCATTTTGAAGTAGAAGATACTGGCCCCGGTATTGCTACCAATGAATTAGACGATCTTTTTGAAGCTTTCGTGCAAACCCAGACAGGCAAAGATTCGCAAGAAGGTACAGGCTTGGGATTGCCAATCAGCCGCAAATTTGTGGAATTAATGGGCGGCGAAATAAGCGTCTGTTCTGCGGTTGGCAAGGGAACTAATTTTAAGTTTGACATTCAAGTTATTGCGGTCGATACGGCTGACATTGAAAGCCCAAAACCGAGCCGGAATGTGATTGCCCTGGTTCCCAACCAACACACCTATCGCATTTTGATAGTAGACGATAAACCGCTCAACCGCCAACTGTTAATTAAAATCCTCTCTCCTCTGGGTTTTGAACTAAAAGAAGCTACTAACGGTCAAGAAGCTATTGAGATTTGGGATAGTTGGGAACCGCATTTAATTTGGATGGACATGAGAATGCCCGTGATGGACGGGTACGAAGCGACGCAACACATTAAAAGCACTATTAAAGGTCAAGCTACAGCGATTATTGCGCTGACAGCGAGCGTGTTGGAGGAAGAACGGGCAGTTATTTTATCGGCGGGCTGCGATGCTTTTATGAGGAAGCCTTTCCGGGAAGCGGATATTTTTGATACTCTGCACAAACATATCGGAGTGCGCTATATTTATGAAGATCCGGGTCAAACTAATTTATCGGCAATCAAAGAGGGCGATCGCGCAATGACTGCGACTGATTTCGTGAAATTGTCAGATTCAGCGGTAGCTGATTTAAAGCTAGCGATACTGAATGCAGATATGGATCTAATTGATAGTTCGATCGAGCAAATTCGATTAAAGGATGCAGTAACGGCTGGTGCGATCGCAAATTGTATAGAAAATTTTGAGTACGACAAAGTTTTAAAATTAATATCTCAAGCAATATCACATGAATAACAACATTCCTAGCACCGATCGCGGTAATATTTTAGTAGTTGACGACACCCCAGCTAATTTGCGGCTGCTAGCCGGAATTTTGAATGGCAAGGGCTATAAAGTCCGCCCCGTACCTAGCGGGGAGTTAGCGCTTTCAGCAGCAAAAGGTATGCCTCCAGATTTGATTTTGCTGGATATTATGATGCCCGAAATGAATGGCTACGAAGTTTGCGAAAAAATTAAAGCTGACGAACGCACTCGCCACATTCCGGTAATTTTTATTAGCGCGATCAATGACGTACTAGATAAGGTCAAAGCTTTTGCTGTGGGCGGGGTAGATTATATTACCAAGCCCTTTCAGGTGGAAGAAGTTCTAGTTAGGGTAGAAACCCATTTAGCAATGTGCCATTTGCAAAAAAAGCTCCAACAAAAAAACGATGAACTGACTCTCACTTTAGAGCAACTGCAAGCTACTCAGAATCAATTAGTGCAATCGGAAAAAATGGCCGCTTTAGGGCAACTGATTGCGGGCATTGCTCACGAAATTAATACGCCGCTGGGGGCGATTCGATCGTCTATAGGAAATATTACCAGCTTTTTGGATAAAAATATCGAAAGTTTGCCAGTTTTTTTTAAAGAACTATCAACCGAACGCCAGCAGGATTTTGTGAGTTTGATGTACAGTTCCAGCAAACAAACTTACTCTTTATCTACGCGAGAAAAACGGGGATTGAAAAAAGGCGTGAAGCAGCAACTAGAATTGGAAGGGATTGACAATGCTGACACGCTTGCTAGCATTTTAGTCAATATCGGATTGCAGGAAAATCTGCAAGAATTCTTGCCGTTGCTCAAAGATCCTGACAGCGAAAATATTATAAAAACAGCCTACGACTTTGCTAGCATTCACAGAAGCGCTCGAACCATCGCTACCGCTACTGAACGGGCCGCAAAAGTGGTTTTTGCCCTGAAAAATTATGCGCGTTATGATGTAAAAGGGGAAAAAATACAGGTTAATATTACCGATGGAATTGAAACTGTATTAACTCTTTATCAAAACCAAATCAAGCAGGGTGTGGAAGTCGTCAGAAACTATCAAGGTCAATTGCCTGCGGTACTGTGTTATCCCGACGAACTCAATCAAGTTTGGACAAATTTAATTCACAATGCCTTACAAGCGATGCACAATCAAGGAACTTTGACAATTGACGCGGTACAACAAGATACCAGAATTTTGGTAAAAATTATTGACAGCGGCAAGGGGATTCAACCAGAGATTATTCCGAAAATTTTTGAGCCGTTTTTTACTACCAAACCAGCGGGAGAAGGCAGCGGGTTGGGATTGGATATTGTTAAAAAAATAATTGAAAAACATCAGGGTAAAATTGATGTGGAGTCGGTGCCAGGTAAAACAGCATTTACCGTGTCTTTGCCGATTAATTTAACTGAGTAGGTAAAGCGCCCCAGACTTCAGTCTGGGGAGAAAATTTGCAGTCTACCCGCGCAGAATGTAGAATTTGAAAAACGGTGTGCTGCCCGTAGGATCTCACCCTGCCACACTAAAGAAGGAAACTAGCTATGTCTAAATCAGCAATTTTGTGTGTGGACGATGAAGTAGGAGTGTTGGAAAGTCTGGAAATTGAACTGCAACACGCATTTAACGGTAAATATCTTTGCGAATTTGCTGAAAGTGCTGCCGAAGCCCTGGAAATTATTGAAGAGCTATATGAAGCTGAGGTTAAGATTCTAGTGATTGTCTCTGATTGGTTGATGCCCGGAATGAAAGGAGATGAGTTGCTGATTAAAATCCATCAAAAATATCCGCAAATTGTGAAAGTGATGCTGACGGGACAAGCAGACAAAGAAGCAATCGAACGAACACAAATTCAAGCAAATCTTCATGCTTTTATACAAAAACCTTGGCACAATCAAGAATTAATTGAAGCGATTAATTCTGGTCTAGCAAATTTATGAAAAAACCAGTCATTATTTGTGTGGATGATGAGCAGACTATACTCGACAGTCTGGAAATAGACCTGCTAAAAGCCTTTGAAGATAAATATTTAATTGAAACGGCCCAAAGCGGCGAAGAAGCTTTAGAGCTACTCTCAGAACTTTTAGCAGAAGAGTATGAAGTTCCTGTGGTGATTTCGGATCATATCATGCCTAGTATGAAAGGAGACGAACTATTAAGGAGCGTTCATGCTATCTCGCCGAACTGTCTCAAGATTATGCTGACGGGGCAGGCAGACTTGGATGCGGTAGCCAATGCTATTAACTATGCTAAGTTGTACCGATATATACCTAAACCTTGGCAATGTGATGACTTAAAATTAACTGTTACTGAGGCAATATATAAATATTTTCAAGATAAGCAATTAGCTGAAAAACAAAGAGAACTTCAGGAAATGAATCAGGAGTTGGTAAAATTAAACCGCAAGCAGGCAATGCTGATTGCCAAACTCCATGAAAACGAAAGTCGCTTGACCCAATATCTAGAAGCTATGCCATTGGGGGTATGTGTACTTGATGCAAACGGGCAATCTTTCTACGCTAACCAGAAGGCGCGGAATGTATTTGGCAAAGGCACTGTGCCGCATATTAATTCAGAGCAAAAAGCAGCAATTTATCAATTCTATAAAACCGGGACTAATCAGAGATGCCCTGTGGAAGAATTGCCAATTATGCGGGCGCTTCGGGGCGAAAATGTGCGGACTGATGGTGTAGAAATTCGTACAGCTAATAAGATTATTCCTGTAGAGAGTTGGGCCACTCCAATTTATGATTCTACAGGCGACATTTCCTATGCGATTATTGCTTTTAGTGATATAACTGAACGCAAGGAAGCTGAAGCGGCGCTAATTCAAGCTGAAGAGAAGTATCGCGGGATATTTGAAAATGCTCTAGAAGGTATTTTTCAGACGACGCCAGACGGACATTTTATCAGTGCGAATCCTGCTTTGGCGGAAATTTACGGCTACGATTCCCCGTCAGAATTGATAGAAAGTATTAATGATATTCAGCAGCAATTGTACGTGGAACCGAACCGCCGTCAAGAGTTTCTGGCGCTGATGAAACAGCACGGTACTCTGTGTGAGTTTGAGTCTCAGGTTTACTGTCGAGATGGCAGCATTGTCTGGATTTCTGAGTATGCGCGCACAGTTTATGATGCTAACGGTGAAGTGCTTTACTATCAGGGTTTTGCTAAGGATATTACTTTACAAAGACAGGTGGAAGTGGAACGAATTAGGTTTACTAATGATTTACAAAAAGCTTTGGCAGCCGAAGAAAAGTTAAATGAGGCACTGTCAGAAAACGAAAGCCGATTGACTCAATTCCTGGAAGCGATGCCAGTGGGAATATTTGTTGTCGATGGTAATGGTAAACCTTTTTACATGAATTCTTGGGGCGAAAGGATACTAGCCCAAGGTTTAATTTTTGATGGGGGTACTGAACAATTTCCTGAAGCTTATCATTTTTACGACGCTGGAACTAATCAATTGTATCCGAGGGATAGCCAACCGATTGTTCGAGCGTTGCGGGGAGAATTTGTGCGTATGGACGCTCTAGAAATTCACGGGCCGGATCGGATTGTGCCGATCGAGGTTTGGGCGACTCCAATCTACGACGAACGGAAAAACATAGTTTACGCGATCGCGGCTTTTCAAGACATCACGGAACGTCTAGAGGTAGAAACCGAGCGCCGCCAATTCACAGACGAGTTGCAAAAAGCTTTAGCAGCAGAAGAAAATTTAACCGATGCTTACGGGCGGTTTGTGCCGCACCAATTTCTCCACTTTCTGGGATATGAAAGTATTCTAGAAGTCAAATTAGGCGATCAGGTACAGAAAGAAATGTCGGTGCTGTTTTCAGATATCCGCGATTTTACTGCTCTTTCGGAAAAGATGAATCCCGAAGAGAATTTTCAATTTATTAATGGTTATTTGTCGCGGATGGAACCGGCAATTACTGACAACTTTGGTTTTATTGATAAATACATTGGCGATGCGATTATGGCGCTGTTTGATGGCAGTGCGGACGATGCTGTGAAAGCTGGAATTGCTATGCTAGAACAGCTTAACGAGTATAATCTTAGTCGCAACCAGGTCGATTGCCCGCCGCTGCAAATTGGCATTGGCATCAATACAGGTTCTTTGATGTTAGGCACGGTGGGCGGTCAAAGTCGGATGGACAGCACGGTGATTAGCGATGCGGTAAACTTAGCCTCCCGCGTGGAAACTTTGACGAAAGAGTATGAAGTTTCGATGTTAATTACTCACTATACTTTTATACAGTTAAACGATATTTATGATTTGAGGTTGATCGATCGCGTAACAGTTAAAGGCAAATCGCGAATGGTAACACTTTATGAAGTATTTGCGGCCGATCCGCCAGAGTTACGACAGAAAAAGTTAGAGACAAAGACAATCTTTGAGCAAGCTTTGGTACTCTACAATAGTGACAAGTGTGGCGAAGCTATAAGATTGTTTTCGGCCTGCTTGGAAATCAACCCTAATGATAAGGTAGCTCAAATTTATATGCAGCGGTGTCTGAAAGGAGCGATCGCTCCTGCATAATAATAGCAGAAGGAAGAAAGAAGAGGGAAGAATGCTTTAGTTATCGTGGCGAGAGAAGGAAGAAGCAATCGATCGCATGGGGAAAGTGCGATTAAAAACTTCCCAATCATCGGCCACGGTTGCTATATTGTTTATAGGATTTTCCCAAAATAATGCAACTGTAGGGAATATCCCAACCCCGATCTAGTAAATCATCCCCAATTCTAAAATCTACAATCTAAAATCTAAAATGGTTTAGACAGGCAGGGAAACGCAAACTACGGTTTCTTGCTGCGGCACACTTTCTATTTTAAATTCTCCTCCGTGCAATTCTACAAGGCGTTGGACGATGGCTAAGCCCAATCCCAAACCTGCTTGTTGGTAAAGTTTGCGATCGAACTGCCTGTAAGCTTCTAGCTGTCCAATCTGATCGGCAGTCATGCCGCGACCTTGGTCTTTGACAGACAGAATAAAAGTCTTATTTTCGACGAAAGTGCTTAATAAAACAGGCGTTCCTTCTAAAGAAAATTTGAAGGCATTGTCCAATAGTTCTTCAACAATTTTTGCGAGTCTGACAGAATCCATAGCTACCGACGAATCTTGCACGTTTAATTGTAAATCGTCGGTTCTATTCGCGTGTTTTGCTTGCTGCAGCGCTTTTTGACTCAGCAAAGATTTTACACAGCTAAATTCGCTGTTTCGCATCTCCTTTAGCAGTTCGGGATTTGTGGCTGCTATCTCCAGTTCTGCATACAGCAAAAAGTTTTGAATCAGCCGATACAAGCGATGACCAGAAGTGTGAATTTGACCGATCATATCTAAGATATCTGATTCCTCTAAGACCTGATATTCTGACTGGATTAGCTCAGAAAAACCCAGAATTGCATTCAAAGGAGTCCGCAATTCATGGGGCAGCGACATACTAATATTAGTGCGTAATTCGTCTAGCGTCTTTTGAGATTGTCGGCTAATTGTTTTTTGTTTTTCAAGTCTAATAGCAATGGCTTTGAGCAGTTCTTGCGGCGTACACGGCTTAGTAATGTAATCGTCAGCTCCCAATTCCATGCCCGTGCGAACGTCAACTTTATCGGCTTTTGCTGTGAGGAAAATAAACGGAATTGTGGCAGTCAAGGGTTCGGAGCGCAAAGCTTTGATAACGCCGTGACCGTCTACTTCCGGCATCATCATGTCGCACAAAATTAAATCCGGGATTTTTTCGATCGCCAATTTGATGCCGACTTGGCCGTTAATCGCTCCTATTCCTTCAAAATTCTCGGCTTCCAGCAAATCTAAAATATTCTCTCTAATCGCTTCTTCGTCTTCTATTACCAAAATCTTAGCCACGGTGATAGCTCCTTTTCGTTAGTAGTTTGTTAGAAAAATTATGGGTTTAGATACTTAATAATTTTCTTGTTTAGGGGCTTAACTAATTGTAAAATTGGAAATATATATAGTTAATAATTTAGCGTGATTGACGGGGAGTGCAAATTAAAGGCAAGGTAATAGTAAAAGTTGTGCCTTTTCCTTCTTGACTGTCGATCGCGAGTTGACCGCCGTGAAGTTCCACAGCCCTCTTCACAATTGCTAAACCGAGACCTGTTCCCGAAATAGTGCCGACATTTGGAGCTCGGTAAAAAGTTTCTAATATCCGGTCTCGATCGGCTTGGGGAATGCCGATGCCCTGGTCTTGAACTTGGAATACAGCTTCTTTGTTTTGACAGTTGAGGTGCAAGGAAACTGTACTGCCGACGGGGGAATATTTGATGGCATTTGAGAGGACATTTCCCAAGATTTGCTGCAGCAGTTTTTCATCCATTTGAGCCTCGCAGTTGCCGCCTTTATATTGAAAGGCGATCGGGTGTTGGTTGCTGTCGTTGAGCTGCTGCTCTTCTACCAGTTGACGGCAAAATTTTTCAAGGTTTAAGGAAACCGGTTGAAACTGCAAGGTATTGGCTTCGATTTTGCCAATTACGAGGATATCTTCTAATAACTCTGTCATGCGTTTAATGGCTAATTGAATCCGCATAAAATGAGTAGATTTTTTATTTTGGGGCCACTGAGAACTGTAATCTTGCAGCAATCCAGCGGAAAATTGGATGGTTGTTAAAGGTGTGCGGAACTCATGGGAAACCATTGTGACAAATTTAGCTCGGAGTTCTGAAAGTTCCTTTTCTCGTGCGAGGGCTTTGAGAATTTCCGCTTCTGCTCGTTTGCGATCGCTAATATCACGGGCTTCAGCAATCAGCAGCAAAACTTGTCCTGTTTCATTTTTCACAGGTTTCAGTGAGAAATCAACTGTCATAATTTGGCCGCTTTTGCCTGACAAGTCGAGTTCGCTGCGGAAAAACTCGCCCTGACTTGCTTTGCCGATCGCGCACTGCAGTTGTTCGGAAACCTGTAGCGATTGGGCCCAAACCGCCATTTCCCAAATCGGGCGGCCCACAATATCCTCCGATCGCAATCCGGCAAAATCGAGGGCTGTCTCGTTCACTTCCAGCACGATTCCTTCGGGAGTCAGCAGTTTTGTTAGCTGAAACGAAGAGTCAAAAATCGCCCGAAAGCGCCGCTCGCTTTCCCTAAGCATTTGAAATGTTTGAGATCGTTCGATCGCGTAGCGGATCGTCCGCACTAATAATTGAGTAGTAATGTGACTTTTAACAATATAGTCTTGAGCTCCCAAGCGAACTGATTCAAGTGCGATCGCCTCATCATCCCAGCCCGTCATTACCACCATTGCCGTATCCGGGGCAACTTCTCGCAGGCGAGTTAGGGTTTCCAAACCGCGGCTGTCCGGCAAAGAAAGGTCGAGCAAAACTACATCAAAGGGTTGTTTGCACAATTGCGCGATCGCTTCATGCAGGAACTCAACAGACACCAGTTCCCACTGGACGCCCACAGATACTTCTAACAGTTCTGCAAGCAAATCAGCATCAGCCGGATTGTCTTCTACTAACAGAATCTTAATCCACATAGCTTAGACCTTTTTGACTGTAAAATTTTTACTCTACCAATCTTAGGTTAAACTTTTTTGCTTTCCATTGCCATTTTAAACTTGAAAATTATCTTTTGGGAAGTGTCACCACCACCAGCCACCAATCCTCAATCCATCTCACCAGCTTAGCGGCTTGACTAAAATCGATAGGCTTAGTGATGTAGCACCCGGCTGACAGGGCATAAAACTCGAGCATCTCTTCATCGGCTGCTGAGGTTGTCATAATTACCACCGGAATCATTTTTAACTTGAGTGCTGAATTAATTTAGATCGATATTTACCCACCATTTTTTTTATACCAAATCAAGTCAAGCAGAATTAAATCGGGAGGGGAATAGGAAAATACAAGCCTGCTTTATTCAATAAATTAATTGCTGATACCTATCTTCTACTCTTGGGCCAATTGTTAAAATTTGGCCGATCGCCAGCTTTTATAAAGTCAATTCAGCCTCGCTGAGCAAATCATCCACCTGCAGAATTTCCCTAGGTTAAAATTTTTGAGAGCGCTCACCAGGCAAGTATCTGTTCGTTTAATTTAGAGGAAGTTTAACGACTGCCAGCCAGAATTCCTCAATTAACCTGACTACTTTAGTAAATTGTACTAAGTCAACAGGCTTGGTTATGTAACAGTTGGCGTGGAGCGAGTAGGATTGAAAAATATCTTCTGGAGCTGCTGAAGTGCTGAGAATCACTACAGGAATTAATTTTAATGTTGGGTCAGTTTTAATTTCTTCTAGAACTTCAATACCGCTTTTTTTCGGCAGATGCAAATCGAGCAAAATCAAATCGGGACGGGGTACGCTGAGATAGGGTTCTTTTCGGCGCAAAAACTTGATTGCTTCGACTCCATCCTCCACAAAATGCAAGTTATTCAATATTTTACCCTGATCGATCACTTCTATTGCTAAATCGGCATCGCTGGGAGAATCCTCAATCAGCAGAATCTCTATAGGTCTAACAGTCCTTCGATCGCTCATAACCGGCGTATCCTTTTGATTGTAAAAAAAATTGAACTTTGAGGCTTCAGGTATTAATTATAGGAATAGTGAAGTAAAAAGTCGCTCCTTTGCCCTCCTGAGATTCCACCCAGATGCGCCCGCCGTGGCGTTCAACAATGCGTTTGCACATCGCTAAACCTATGCCAGTACCGGAATATTGGCGGCGGGAGTGCAGGCGCGCAAAAATGATAAAAATGCGATCGGCATACTGCGGATCGATGCCAATGCCGTTATCGCGGACGCTGAACAGCCATTCGCTCTCTTGCCTGCAGGCAGCGATATGAATCAACGGGATATCTTGGCGGCAAAATTTGATGCTGTTGGCGATCAAATTTTGGAATAATTGCACCAGTTGAAATTCATCCGCCATCACCGTTGGCATCGCGTCCCAGGTGATTGCAGCTTTTCTTTCGGCGATCGCAATTTGCAAATTGCACAAACTTTTCTCGACAGCAGCGTTGCAGTCGGCCTCCTCAAACTCGTGGCCCCTCGTTCCCAGGCGCGAATACGCCAACAAATCGTTAATTAACTGCTGCATTCTGGTGGCACCATCGACAATATAATTAATATATTTATCTGCGCGATCGTCCAAATTTCCTTGATAGCGCTGGGCCAGCAATTGAGTGTAACTGGTAACGGCTCGGAGCGGTTCTTGCAAATCGTGGGAAGCAACATAAGCAAATTGTTCTAATTCCTTGTTGGAACGCTTCAAATCTTCTGTAAGTTGCAGCATTTGCTGCTCTGCTTGTTTGCGGTCTGTAATGTTGTAAACCAAGGCGCAACAAGACAGCAGATTCCCCTGGGCATCCATGACTGGACTGGTAGACATATCAGTCCAAATATCTTTGCCGTCCTTGGTTTTGAATTTAAATTCGTGTTGTTCGCCAATACCTTGCTTGCGCCGCTCGACAAGAGCGATAGCTTGTTGTTTTTCCGGTTCGTCCATGAAATCAAAAAGCGGCCGCCCGAACATTTCTAATTCACTATAGCCGAGCATTCGCGCCATTGCGTGGTTCACGTAAGTCGTGAGGGAATTGCTGTCAATTACCCAAATCCCTTCTTCTGCTAGTTCTACTATTTGTCTGTACTTAAATTCACTTTCCTGCAACGCTCTTTCCGTTAGTTTGCGCTCGGTGATATCTTTCATAAAACAGTGGTGGCCGTTAAATATCCCTTGTTCGTCGCAAGCTTTTACCATTGTTACTTGCTTGTAAAAAAACGAGCCATTTTTCCGCACGCCTCTAGTTTCAACTTCTACTTTCCCAGAAATTACCATTTCCTGATAAGCTGAGAGCATCATCTCAATATCACCCGGATGTACGGTGAGCTGCCATTGCAGGCCGAGCATTTCTTCTGGTTCGTAACCGCATCTCTGAGCGTAAGCTCGGTTAACATTCACGTAGCGTCCCTCAAGATCTAGCCGCGAAATGCCTTCCATCGCATTTTGCATGGCTGCGGTGAGGTCGCGCAGCTCTTTTTCAGCTTGTTTGCGATCGCTAATATCCTGACCGATAGCCAAAAAACCAGTGATATTTCCTTCAGTATCGAATAAGACAGTCACGGACAATTGCACCGGAAACCGCGAACCGTCTTTGCGAATGTAAGTCCATTCATTTTCGTCAGCTATTCCCCGGCGTGGCAAAGCAAAAAAAACTTCTATTCCCGGCTCTATTTTTACTCCCAATTCTTGAGAAAGAATTTCAGCTCTTTTACCGACCTCCACAGGATCGTGAATTATTGCTAGCGTGACTTTCCCCACCACCTCTTCGGGGGAATAGCCTAAAAGTTGCTGTGCTGCCCGATTAAATATTTTAATTGTACCGTCGGGCTCTGTAGAAATAATTGTGTAGTGAGCGCTGTTAAGAATTACATTTTGCAGTTGCGTCAATTCCAACAAAGTTATCGCAATTCTTTGTCGGTAGGCTATTTCTTCTGGCAATGAGTGGTGAGAAATTTCGATTTGAGCAATGCGCTCAGCAACTCGATGTTCCAGAGTTGCATGGAGCAGTCGATTTTCCTCTTCTACCTGCTTGCGTTCTGTAATATCAGTAATAGTACCAACATAACTTTTAACCTCCCCATTTTCTCCGATTATACCGACAGCTTGACCGAATACCCAACTGATTTTAGGGTTATTAATGCCTTGAAAGCGGTACTCACATTTAAAAGGCAATTTCTCCTGCGCGGCGCTATACCATTGAGCAAAAACCCGCTGGCGGTCCTCTGGATGAATGGCTTCCAACCACCCTTTGCCCAAAGCTTTATCGCAGGCTATTCCCGAAATTTGACACCAGCGCTCGTTGACATACAAGCAGTCTCCTAAAGCGTCTGCATAAAATATTCCTACCGGCGAAGCTTCAGTTAAAGTTTGATAGCGAGCTTCTGTTTTTCGGCGTTCAATGATTTCTTTTTGCAGTATTCGAGCGAGCATCCCTAATTGAGTTGGAGTGACGAGAGTTAATGCTTGGGGAACTAAAAAAATTAATGAAAAAGCTGTGTAAGCAGAAATCGCGGCGGTAATAATTTTCAGAATGCCAGAAACCCAATAAACAGGATGCCAAAGCGTCCAAATTTCCATTATATGAGTAGTGCCGCAGGAGATAATAAAGGCTGCGAACAGCCAAAAGATGTTGCGAAAGGGCAATTCTTTTCCCTGAATGATAATATAAATTAGCGATAGCGGTATTGAATAGTAAGCCAGGGCAATTATAGAGTCTGACACTATGTGGATCGCGACTAGCTCTCGCTGCCAAAGGTAACAGTGGCCGTGAGGAATATAATTCCCGGTGAATAACAGCTTATTTAAAAAGTTCCAAATCATAAATAGAATTGGGAATGGGGAAGGGGTAATGGGAAATTTAACCCAATAACTTATAACTTATCTCAAATTTTTGAAATATACAGTGCTGGACGCACGGGGGGCTACAAACCTGGTTTCTTCGTAGATGCCTCGTTGGCAAAACCGGGTTTCCTCAGAAAGGGTGCGTCTATGACTAATAACATTTTAGATTTTAGGTTTTAGATTAAATAATTGGGAATGACTGATTATGTATGGATTTGGAGCTTGTCTGCAGTTGCGTTCTTGTTTAAACTTGTTTAATCCTATAAAAAATGGGGCGAGCTCTTCGCCCGCCCCACCAAAAATTATGCTGCTGCTATTAGCCCAACAGCGCCTGAGCCTTAGCTACCACATTATCAACTGTGTAGCCAAACTTTTCTAAAGCAACGGGGCCCGGTGCAGAAGCGCCGAATCTGTCGATGCTGACGCTGTCGCCTTCAGCACCCAAATAACGTCCCCAGCCGAAGCTAGCAGCCGCTTCAACTGCCAACCGCTTAGTAACAGCTTTCGGCAGTACAGATTCGCGGTAAGCGGCGTCTTGCAAGTCGAACAATTCCCAGCAAGGCATCGAAACTACCCGCACTTTATTCCCGGCGGCGCGCAATTTTTCAGCAGCGTCAACGCAGAGGTATGTTTCGCCGCCGGTGCCGATTAAAATGATGTCGGGAGTGCCGCCGTCGTCGGACAAAATGTAAGCGCCTTTGGCCGTTCCTTCGATCGAACTTCCAGCCAAGTTGGGCAGATTTTGGCGAGACAAAGCCATTAAAGTTGGGCGAGTGCGGCTTTCAACTGCCACTTTGTAAGCGCCGGATGTTTCGTTACCATCCGCAGGGCGCATTACCAACAAATCGGGAATTACGCGCAGAGAAGCGAGAGTTTCAACTGGTTGGTGAGTCGGGCCGTCTTCGCCCAAGGCTACGGAGTCGTGAGTCATTACATAAATAACTCCAGCTTCCGAGAGTGCAGAGAGGCGAATTGCGCCGCGCATATAGTCAGCAAATACCAAGAAAGTAGCGCAGTAAGGAATCAAACCGCCGTGCAGGAGCAAGCCGTTGGCGATCGCGCCCATGCCGTGTTCCCGCACGCCAAACCGCAGGTTGCGCCCTTCGTACTGACCTTTTTGGAAGTCTTTTTCCTTCTTGAGCAAGGTCATGTTAGAAGAAGCCAAATCAGCAGAACCGCCGATCAGTTCAGGCAAAACATCTGCCAAAGCATTCAAGCATTTTCCAGAATGATTCCGAGTCGAATCTGCCTTATCTTCCGGCTTGTATGTCGGCAAAACTTTATCCCAACCTTCGGGAAGTTTGCCGGCAACTGTGCGCTCGTATTCTGCTGCTTCTGCTGGATATGCTGCTTTATAAGCCTCAAAAGCTTTATTCCATTCTTGCTCGGCTTGAGCGCCGCGATCGACTGCTTTGCGGAAGTGTGACAAAGCATCATCAGGAATCTCAAACGGTGCGTGTTCCCACTTCAAGAAATCGCGAGTTGCTTTTACTTCATCGGCACCCAAAGCAGCACCGTGAGCGCTGTAAGAATCCCGTTTGTTCGGAGAACCGTAACCGATGATCGTGCGGACTTTAATCATCGACGGTTTGTCCGTCACTTTCTTGGATTCTTCAATAGCTTTGTGAACTGCTTCTAAGCTAGTATCTTCGTCTAGATTGGTATTATCTACAGTAACAACGTGCCAGCCGTAGGCTTCAAAACGCTTGCCCACATCTTCAGTAAAGGCTAAATTAGTATTACCTTCAATGGAAATGTGATTGTCATCGTAAAGGGCAATTAATTTGCCGAGTCCGAGGTGTCCTGCCAAAGAACAAGCTTCGCCGGAAACGCCTTCCATGTGGCAGCCGTCACCCATGATGACATAGGTGTAGTGGTCAACAATTGTGTGGTCGGGCTTGTTAAACTTAGCAGCGAGGTGAGCTTCTGCCATTGCCAGACCGACCGCATTAGCAATTCCTTGTCCCAAGGGGCCGGTGGTAACTTCTACGCCTTCGGTGACGAAGTTTTCGGGGTGTCCGGGGGTTTTCGATTCCCACTGGCGAAATTGCTTGATGTCGTCGAGGGTGACGCTGTCGTAGCCGGTCAAGTACAGGAGGGCGTACTGCAGCATACAGCCGTGACCGGCGGAGAGGACGAAGCGATCGCGGTTAAACCACTTGGGGTTTTTGGGGTTGAACCGCATGAACCGATCCCACAGCACGAAGGCCATAGGGGCAGCGCCCATCGGCAGTCCCGGGTGTCCTGATTTTGCTTTTTCTACCGCATCGATGGCCAAAAAGCGAATAGAGTTGATGCAGAGTTCTTCGAGTGATTGGGTTGCAACAGCCATAATTCTGGTTTTTATATGTTAAGAGAGAGTGTGTGTGGTCGATTCTGACAGAAGTGCGATGAGCCGAGTTCGATCGCTCGGGTCTCTGCTGTTCAGTTTCTGTGGAACTGCCGTGAGGCTGCACTACATATCATCTCACCTGTTGCGATCGACAGACAACTTAATTTTTTAATGTTTCGGTCGCTTTGTGCAGTCGATCGCAAATTGTTATCGGAGATATTTCTGGGGCGAGTGCGGCTCTGTGCGATCGGGCTACAAGAGCGTGTAACTTAATTATTTGGCAAATTGCCTCTAAAAACCACCCTGTTATGATAAAGTTTGGTGTTTCTGACATCTTGCAGCTTTGTCACGAACAGGCAAGATGCCTGTGAAGCGAAGAGTGAATTTTCTTGTGGGGAGTAGGGGTTGGGCGTCCCGAACCGACCGGAAAGCCTGTGCAGCGAAGAGTGAATTATTTGCTTGTGGGGAGTAGGGGTTGGGCGTCCCGCCCGCCCGGATAGCGCCAGAATAGTGCAAGATGTCAGATATTTGTAATTTTAATCAGGCAATAACTAATGACTCTCAGTGAAGCCGAAGTCCGCAGTCAAAAAGTAGACGAACTGCGATCGCAAGGCGTAGAACCGTATCCCAGTCAATCCTACGCGCGATCGCACACAGCCAAGCTTGTTCGCGAAATATTTAGTCAGCCGGGAAAAGAACTCCAAAACGGAGAAAGCGACCCCGAAGAAATTCCCCTGCGATTAGCCGGCCGCATTATTTCCAAGCGAGACAGCGGCAAAATTGGTTTCATCGATTTAAAAGACGCCACAGACAAAATTCAACTCAAAATCGAGAAAGCAATCGTCACCGGCGAAGTCGGTTTGAGCTTTGAACAAATTAAAAAATTGCTCGATGTCGGCGATTTTGTCGGCGTCGAAGGTATCGGCTGCCGCACCCCCAGGGGAGAACTTTCTATTTTAGTGAGGGAATTAAAGCTTTTATCAAAAGCTACCATTCAATTTCCCGATGCTTATTATGGAATTAACGACCCCGAAGTTTGCCGCCGTCACCGCGAAATGGATTTGGCAAGCAACCAAGATGCGCTCAACCGTTTTATGCTTCGCAGCCGCATCGTTCAAAGCATCCGTTCCTATCTCTGGCAAGCAAATTTTTACGAAATAGAAACGCCGACACTGCAAGCTATTTACGGCGGTGCTGCTGCTAAGCCATTCATCACTCACCACAATGCTTTGGATGTGGATTTGTATTTGCGAGTGGCTCCCGAATTATTCTTAAAAAGAGCAATTTGCGGCGGTTTCGAGCGGGTGTTTGAACTGGGGAAAGCATTTAGAAATGAGGGCATTGACAGCACTCACAATCCTGAGTTTACCTCTTTAGAAGTTTACCAAGCTTATGCTGATGTTTTCGACATTTTAACAGTTGTCGAAGACGTGATCTGTTTCGCAGCCGCTGCAGTATTTGGGGATGTCAAAGAAATTGAAAATCAGGGGGAAACGATTAGTTTAGAACGCAAGTTCGACTACAGCGAAAAGTATCCCGGTTTCAGCGGCAAACACTGGCAAGTGAAAACGATGGTAGAAGCTGTCAGAGACGAGTTTGGGCTGGATTTTGACAGTTTGGATCTCGAAAGTGCGATCGCCTCTGCAACCAAGCTAGAATTGCACCTGTCTAAGTTAGAACAACAGAGTTTAGGCTACGTGCTGTATGCAGTTTTTGACAAATTAGTTATTCCCAAACTAATTCAACCTACATTCATAATCGACTACCCCGTCGAAGTCAGTCCCTTAGCAAAAGGACACCGCAGCAAGCCGGGATTTGTAGAACGTTTCGAGCTATTTATCAACGGTACCGAATACTCGAACGGATTTTCAGAATTGAACGATCCGAAAGAGCAAAAAAAGCGGTTTGAGGAACAGTTGGCGCAGAAAAATGCCGGCGATGACGAAGCGCATCCAATGGATGAAGACTTTATTCAAGCGCTATCTTTGGGAATGCCTAACTGTGCGGGAATGGGCATCGGCGTAGACAGATTGGTGATGCTTTTAACTAATACTCAAAGCATCCGCGATGCGGTGATGTTCCCGACAATGCGGCCAGTTAAGGATTCGTAAAATATTTGAGTTCAGTTCAGATACCCGACTTCTCTAAGAAGTCAGGTATAGCGGTTCTCAGAAAGATGAGGTATGACTGACAGCTTACATAACCACTAAACGTATAGGGCTCTCTTCCCAACTACGTACCTCATCTTTTCGAGAAAGGCTATATCTCGCTTGTGGCAGCTCAATATTAATATTTATGACATTTTAAATAAGAATTATCGCGCCAGTTATAATGTTTTTGTTTATTTAACTAACCCACCGATCGCACATGATTTTAAGTGAGTCAGTTACCCTCAAATCAAGATATCAACCTCAAGCATCAGACACCTGTATTGAAGTAGAAATCATCCAGTTTAATCTCTGGAGGCAAATGCAGCCCGCAAAGAGATTAGCATTAGCCTCCGCTGCCACGAGGGGCTGCCGCCAATTAGCCTTATCCGGAATCAAAAAACGTAACCCTCAATTAGATTCCATCTACCTCAAACAAGAGTTTATCAAAGCAACTTTAGGACAAGAATTTATTAAAATTGCCCAATTACTAGAGACAAAACTTGTAATGCAAGATCCGATATGGTTAGCAGCTAAAATTGGTAACATCCTAGATACACTGTCAATTCCCTACTATGTTGGCGGTTCAATTGCTAGTTCCGCTCACGGCGAGCCCAGATCTACTCAGGATGCAGACATTGCTATCAGCATCCGAAAAGAACAAACTCAGTCCCTCATGCAAGCAATGCAAAGCGAATTCTATATCAGCGATATTGCAGTTGAAGACGCTTTGAGGGGGAGAAGTTCAAGTTTCAACGTCATTCATCTAGAGACAGCCATTAAAGCAGACATTTATTTGATTAAACCCGATCGCGAATACGAGCAATCTCAGCTCGATCGCCGACAGCAATTCTACCCAGACGACAGACCAGAATTAACCTTTTATATCTGTAGCCCCGAAGATATAATTTTGCAAAAACTCATTTGGTACAGAATGTCAAGATTTCAGTCAGACAAGCAATGGCGAGATATTCTAGGAGTGATGAAACTTCAGGCAGATTCGTTAGATAGGGCTTACCTGCAACATTGGTCTTCCCAGTTAAATATCGCTTCAGAAATCGATCGGGCTTTTTCTGAATCGGGATTAAATTAACCAGAACACACAGAACCCCGACTTCTTAAAGAAGTCGAGGATCTAACAGCGATCGCGACGATTAAGTTGACCTACCGATCACCGCATAAACGAACCGACAACACCGTTCAAATCGGCGGCCAAAGGATTTCCCAAAGCCTTAAATTTCCACTCGCCGCCTTCTCGATAAACTTCTCCCATCAACATATTTAATTTTCCTTCATAAGAAGGGTCATTTGACAAGCGATAGCGAGCTATTTCTTTCCCGGCGGCATCTACAGCCCTCACAAAAGCATTTTCTACCAGACCAAAATGCTGATTTCTCTCTTGCCCGTTGTAAATATTAACTCCCAAAATTATTTTGTGATATTGTGCTGGCAAAGAGCTCAGTTTCACCAATATTTGTTCGTCGTCTCCCTCTCCCTCTCCCGTGAGATTGTCGCCTGAGTGAACCACTGTTTTGTCCTTGGATTCCAAATGAGAGTAATAAATTACATCTTCTTTGTAGTTCTTTAATTTGCCGTTTTCACCCAGCAGCAAAGCGTAGGAATCTAAGTCAAAATTTGCACCGCTGCTTCTGCCGAAAATACTTTTTTTAGCTTTCGCTACATCCCAGCCCAAACCCATTGTCAGTCTGGATAAGTCGTATTCGCTTTTGCTGAGAACGATCGATTGTCCTTTTGTCAAGTTGATAGCCATAGTTTTGTGATTTTGTAATGTTTCGGGTGAATTTGAATGATTGCCCTAAGCTAGCATTTTGTTGGCACGAAAAAGCTGTTTCTAGGGTAATATATTTTTGATGCGCGCTGATTTTACCCAATGCGGATATTCGGCTGTTAACAAATCGTATAATTCCTCATCGGCAATGTGTTCCGGGTCTTCTAAACTGAAGAAATCTGCGTTGTCTAGGTAGCGATCGCCCATTTGGTCAAGCTGTTCTAAAAAGCTAAAATCGCTCGCTGCGGATCTTGCTAACCACCCGCGAACTCCCTTACTTTTGACATCTTTCTGCGACTTGCCGATCGCCATAAACTGCCAAAATATCGGTTCGTGGGACGACCATTGTAGCTGCTGCTTGCTTTGCGATTCGTCCGCAGTTTCTCCATCCGTGACAAACATCACGTAGACAGGTCGATCGGCTTTAATAGCTGCGTAGCGCCTGCTACCGCGACCGTCAGGAAAATAGAAGTTTCTAATTTCCTTCATCACTTTACCGTAGTAAGTACCTCCTTCTAAAGGATACTGTTGGAGTATATGGTGGATGAAGTTTGAGAAATTGTCGATCGACATGGAACCGGGATTGTGGGGGTTGACTCCAAACAGAAATATGTCGATCGATCCGTTGTCATCAAACCGACATCCCAAAGCCAAAATCTTCTCTGCCAAACGCTGAATTTTTCCTGAACTGTACAGCGAAGACATGGAACCCGAAATATCGAGGCAAAGCGCTACTTGAGCATTGTGATTTGTTAAATTTGCCTTCTTGAGCGAGATATCGGCTTTCTTTGCGAGATTGAAAATGTGCGGCGCTTTCTCCTCAAGCTTTTTGTCTAATGCTATAGCTTTCTGACTTTTGGGGCTATCTTCAATAACCGGTAATTTAGGTTCTGCTGGCTTTTTTTCCTGCTTAATCTCAGAATGATACTTGTCAACAAAACTCTGCAACCCTGCTTTATATCCTTGCCCTACGGCCTGAAATCTCCAAGCTGCATCTTTTTTATACAACCGTCCGAACTCGACTGCTGTTTCTTCAGAAAAAGCTTCAGTTAAATCATAGCGGGCTAGTTCGCTGTCGGTTTGGCGATCGTACAATCGGATAAAAGCATTTCTGATTTGGCTGAAATTTTGATGTTTAGCTTGTGCGTCGTGAATCGTGACCGCAAAAACCATTTCCTCAACCGCAGCCGTTACTTTTTCTAAGTCTACATAAATTGTCTCGTCATCCCCTTGGGTTTGACCTGTTTGATTGTCTCCCGAATGGGCGATCGCTCCGTCCGGCGACTGCGAGTTATTGTAAAATACAAAGTATCTTTCATCGGGGATTTTTCCGTCTGAACCTAACGCAAAAACCGAGGCATCGATATCGCAGCTTTGCTGGTTTGAACCCGATAAATTTAGTTCAGTTGCTATTTCCCACCCCAGGGCGATCGCAACTTTTGTTAAACTGGGAGATGTTTTAGAAAGATTAAATCTTTCGCCCTTCTTTAATTGAATTCCCATCTGGTTTATCACCTCATGAGTCTGATTGCTTAAAATCGAGGGAAACATTCCTGCTGACGAATTTTCCCTCGATTTATTTAGATAAGAGCGATCGACCTTTTATCAGGCATACTTGTCTACAAAGCTTTGCAAGCCGGAATTGTAGCCTTGTCCTACAGCTTGGAACCTCCACTCGCCGTCTTTCTTGTAAAGTCTGCCAAACTCTACCGCTGTCTCCCTAGAAAAATCCTCGTCCAAATCGTATTTCGTTACCTCTGTGTTCGTAGTAGTGTCGTAAATCCTGATAAAAGCATTCCGCACTTGACCGAAGTTTTGCCTTCTCGATTCTGCTTCGTGGATAGTTACCACAAACACAATTTCTTGCACCGCCGGATCGACTTTGGTTAAATCGACTGTAACTGTTTCATCATCGCCAAATCCTTCTCCGGTTCGGCTATCTCCCAGATGTATTACAGCAGTGTCCGGCGACTCCTTGTTGTTGTAGAAAACAAAGTATTTTTCGCCGGGGATTTTGCCAGTAGCCCCCAACATAAACACGGAAGCATCTAAGTCAAACGCTGCGCCGGTGTCTGTAGCGTTGATATCCCATCCCAAACCAATCCCGGCATTCTTCAGCCCGGGTGCTTCTTTAGAGAGATTGATTCTCCCGCCTTTTTCCAAATTGATAGACATTCGCCCTCCTATTCACAACATCACTGGCGTTACTACTAGCAATTATATCAAGTGTTATAGTAAGTTGACAATTTGCTTTTGGTACCGATCTATCGATTTTCGATTTTCGATTTGGGATTTTCGATTGGATAATTGAATAATTGACCCTGCGGATGAATCCGGGGCGTGTACGCTGGATGCTTGCGGCTACAGCGGGTTGACAATTTGCTTTTGGTACTCATCTATCGATTTTAGATTTTCGATTTGGGATTTTCGATTGGATAATTGAAGAATTGATCCCGCGAATAAATCCGGGGGCTTTGTACCCTGAATGCTTGTGGCTACAGCAGGTTGACAATTTGCTTTTGGTACTCATCTATCGATTTTAGATTTTCGATTTGGGATTTTCGATTGGATAATTGAAGA
>JAUBSN010000003.1:126371-176954 GCA_036704825.1 Microcoleus sp. F8-C3
ATTGATCCCGCGAATAAATGCGGGGGCTTTGTACCCTGAATGCTTGCGACTACAGCAGGTTGACAATTTGCTTTTGGTACTCACCTATCGATTTTGGATTTTGGATTTTGGATTTTAGATTGTAGAATTGTAGCATCGATCCCACGGATAAATCCGGGGGCTTATATGCTGGATGCTTTTGGTTAAAGTAGCTTGACAAATTGCTGCTGGTACTCATCCTCGGTCATTAGTTCTTGGGTATTTTCCACTCTGTCTAAAAACACGATTCCATCTAAATGGTCGTGTTCGTGTTGAAAAATTCGGGCCACAAAGTCTGTCAATTCTTGTCGGTGGAGTTTGCCGTCTCTACTGGTGTATTCTATCTCGATCGCCCTACTTCTCGGTATCAAGCCCCGAATCCCCGGAATGCTCAAACAGCCTTCCCAGTCCTTGACTGTCTCTGTTGATGCAGCCACAATCCGGGGATTAATCATCGCTGTGGGTTCCATGTGGGGTGCTTGGGGATACCGCAAATTGGGGCGGGATGCGACGATGAACAGGCGATCGGACTTAGCCGCTTGAGGGGCGGCAATCCCTACTCCGTGCGCGTGTTGTACGGTAAAGATTAAGCTGTCAATCAACTCTTGAATGCGATCGTCCTGAATATTCTCGACAACTTGCGACGGGCGGCGCAGTACAGGATTTCCTAATTGCGAGATTTGTAAGATTTCTGCCATAGTTATTAGTTAGTCGTTATTGGTTAGTCGTTAACTACTGACAAATTATTATTTCCTTCTTCCTTCTTCCTTCTTCCTTCTTCTTCCGACGGACATCGGACTGACATCCGTTACACAATCCGTTGCCGAACCTTCTTCCTTCTTATCCAACTTTTTGAACCGGCAAACTTCCCGTTTTAACGGTCAAATTAACTATTTGCCCGTTGCGGTTGATTGCCATTTGCAACAGACCGCCAACTTTAGCATTTTGCACGAAATCCCGAACAGCTTCCGACTGAATAATCGGCTGATTGTTAATTTTTTGAATCACATCTCCAGCGCGCAAACCGGCTGCTGCTGCTGGAGAATTAGGAACAACGCTAACAATAGCCACACCTCGATCGACTGCAACTCGCAGGCTGCTGTTAGCGTTGCTGTTAATTTGCTCCTTAACCTCTGGATTCAGCGTCGCCATTTCAATGCCTAAATAAGCGTGTTCGACTTTCCCTGTCGAAACCAGTTCCTTCGCTACCTCTTGGGCCGCCTGAATGGGAATCGCAAACCCCAATCCTTGAGCACCTTGAATAATCGCCGTATTCATGCCAATAACTTGGCCCGAAGCATTCAGCAGCGGGCCGCCCGAATTCCCCGGATTAATTGCAGCGTCTGTTTGAATAAAACCGACCCGCTTGTCGGGTACGCCCACATCGGTACTCGATCGCCCCGTAGCGCTAATAATCCCCGCAGTTACGGAATTGTCCAAACCCAAAGGATTGCCGATCGCGATCGCCCATTCCCCAGACAACAGCTTATCCGAATTGCCGATCGCCACCACAGGCAAAGCGTTCGCCTCAATCTTCACCACAGCCACATCCGTCACCTTATCCGCCCCCAACACGCGCCCTTGAAAGCTGCGACCGTCCTTGAGAGTTACATTTACCGTATCTGCTCCCTCTACAACGTGAGCGTTAGTGAGAATCACGCCGTCGGCACCGATCACAAAACCCGAACCAGTGCCCCGTTCGATCCCGCCCCGGCCGCCCGAATTCGGTTCTATACCAAAAAAATCTTCCGGCGACAGCCCTCTATTTTCCGGTCTCACCCGGCGCGAAGCATCGATCCGAACAACTGCCGGGCCAACTTTTGCCACTGCAGCCACAATAAAATTCACATTAGCCGCGTCGCCCGACAAGGAAACAGGGGGCAAGACTTTGCTAACTCGATCCTTTGTAGTAGGAGGCAGTTGCAATTTCGGTTCCACCGCCCTTTGTCCCGATTCGCCAGAATTTGCACGAAACTGAGAAACCGTCAGACGATCGCCCAACATGGCGGCCCCGGCTCCCGTTACCAGCAGCAATATGTAAATTGCCGGTTGCTTCCAAAATTTGCCAGTAGAACTCTTCATGGCCATGTTTTAAGGCTTTCCTGCCAAATCTAAATATTTGCCTAGCAGCTCTCCGATACCTGGTTTGGGCTGCAGAGCCGCAAAATTTTTGGCGATGGCGTCCCGCCCTCGCCCGTGCTACGGCAGACTCCCTTAAACTTTAGCATCTGAAGACTAAACTCTCTAGAGTAGAATTAATATCTTGAATGCCGATCGGCAGAGGTTAGTAGTGGACATTCCCCTCGAAAGTCTGTGGAATCAGATACTTGAACGTCTCCAGGTACAACTTAGCAGACCTAGCTTTGAGACGTGGATCAAAACTGCCCGCGCCGAACAACTCGAAAATAACTGTTTGATTGTCAGCGCCCCCAACCCCTTTGCTCGCAATTGGTTGCAAAAATATTACGTCAAAACCATTGCCGATGCAGTCGAAGAAATTCTCGGCTATCCCGTAGACATTTACTTGACAATTGCCGGAGGAAACGAAACAGGCGGCAGCAGCGACTCCGCCATGATTTGGCCGTCCCCCATCGCCGATGTCCCAGAAAGCCACTCGCTTCACCCCCCCAAACCCGCCCATTTAAACCCGAAATACGTATTTTCCCGCTTTGTCGTCGGTTCCAACAACCGCATGGCCCACGCAGCCTCCCTCGCGGTAGCCGAGTCTCCGGGCCGAGAATTCAATCCCCTATTTTTGTGCGGCGGCGTCGGTTTGGGCAAAACTCATTTGATGCAGGCGATCGGTCATTATCGCTTGGAAATTGACCCCAACGCCAAGATTTTTTACGTTTCTACTGAGAAATTTACTAACGATTTAATCGCCGCCATTCGCAAAGATAGTATGCAAACTTTCCGCGACCATTATCGGGCAGCAGATGTTTTATTAATAGATGACATCCAATTTATTGAAGGCAAAGAATACACTCAAGAAGAATTTTTTCACACTTTTAATACTTTGCACGAATCCGGGAATCAAGTAGTTTTAGCTTCCGATCGCCCGCCGCAGCAAATCCCCCGCCTGCAAGAACGTTTGTGCTCCCGATTTTCGATGGGATTAATTGCCGACATTCAATTGCCAGACTTGGAAACTAGGATGGCAATTTTGCAGAAAAAAGCTGAGTATGAAAAAATGCGGCTGCCGCGAGATGTCATTGAATACATTGCTTCTAGTTACACTTCCAACGTTCGGGAATTAGAAGGTGCTTTGATTCGGGCAGTAGCATATCTTTCAATTACCGGTTTGCCGATGACTGTAGAGAATATCACCCCGGTTTTGAACCCGCAAACTGAAAGCCAAGAGGCGACTCCCGATGCAGTAATTGCAGTTGTGGCCGAGGCTTTTGATGTTTCTGTTGAAGATTTGAAAGGCATTTCCCGCAGGCGAGAAATTAGTCTCGCACGTCAAATAGGGATGTATTTAATTCGGCAGCATACTGGTTTGAGTTTGCCGAAAGTTGGCGAAGTGTTCGGCGGCAAAGACCACACGACTGTGCTTTACAGTTGCGACAAAATTGCTCAGTTGCGGAACACTGACCCGAATTTGGCCCACACTTTGCGTCAGTTGAGCGATCGAATTAATGTTGTCAGCCGCAAAAGTTAATAAAAAGTCAGTTGTCAGTTGTCGGTTGTCAGTTGTCAGTTGTTAGTTGTCAGTCAGTTGTCACACCAATGACTCTATCCAGCGATTTCAAGATCCCGATCGTCGAAGGGGTAACTCTCCGATAACAGACAATCTCTATGCGTAGCAGCTTGCCTGTGGAAAAACCTGTGGAAAATTTGCCCTCTGTTTGTGGAAAACTTGACTCGATCGCCCGAAACAGCTTTTGCACAAAAATGGGCGATCGGCCGCACCAGCTTTTCCACAAGTTTTCCACAGGTATTTATTACCTACAAGTGATTCCCAGCAAGCAGTTAGCTTTTTTTTCCACAGTTTCCACAGGGCGATCGACACAAAAATAATTCAATAAAAAAAACTGTTCCGCCAAATGTCAACTCTTCCTTGTTGCTTCGGTCAACTGCCAACTGACAACTGCCAACTGCTTTCCTGCCAACTGCCAACTGCTTTCCTGTCAACTGCTTTCCTGTCAACTCTCAATTGCCAACTGCTTTCCTGTCAACTCTCAACTGACAACTGCCAACTGCTTTCCTGTCAACGGCTTTCCTGTCAACTGACAACTGCCAACTGCTTTCCTGTCAACTGCCAACGGCTTTCCTGTCAACGGCTTTCCTGTCAACGGCTTTCCTGTCAACTGTCATCAGCTTTCTGTGATACGATTTGTTTCTGTTTCAAATCCGGTTAATTAACCTTCCTACCATGAAATTGGTTTGCACCCAAAGTGACCTCAACGCCAACCTCTCGTTGGTGAGTCGGGCCGTTCCCTCCCGCCCGACACATCCGGTACTCGCCAACGTGCTCTTAGTAGCGGATGAGGAAAATCAGCGGGTTAGCTTGACAGCTTTCGATCTCAGTTTGGGCATTCGTACCAGCTTCGCAGCAGAAGTTACTGGCGGCGGCAGTTTTACAATACCCGCTAAATTGCTTAACGATATTGTTTCGAGACTCCCAGATGGAGAGATTACTTTAGAAGACGAAGCGGGGGACACCGTAGCCTATCTCACTTGCACTTCTGGCAGCTACCAAGTTAGAGGCATGGGCCCGGAAGAATTCCCAGAATTGCCCGCAATCGAAGCCGGAACAATCCTTAAATTGCCGCCGGAAGCCTTGATAGAAGGACTCAAAGGAACTTTATTTGCTACTAGCCCCGACGAGGCAAAACAGGTACTTGCAGGCGTGCATTTAAAGGTATTGCAAGATTGCTTGGAATTTGCAGCTACAGACGGCCACAGATTGGCAGTAGTTCAAACTGCCAATGAAAAAGCTGAAGGCGAAGAAACCCAAGAAGAATTTGAGGTGACAGTCCCCGCTAAAGCATTGCGGGAAGTAGAAAGAATGTTGGTGATGCGGCAGTGGACTGAACCTGTCACCCTGCATTTTGAACACGGTCAAGTAGTGTTTGAATGGGCAGACCAGCGGCTGACAACCCGCACCTTGGAAGGGCAGTATCCCGCATACCGGCAGTTGATTCCGCCCTCCTTTGAGCGACAAATTACTTTAGAAAGGCGATCGTTCTTAGCAGCAGTAGAAAGAATAGCCGTTTTTGCAGACCAAAAAAATAATATTCTCAAATGCAGCATCGACGAGGAAAATCAGGAAATCACTTTGTCGGTAGATGCTAAAGATGTCGGCTGCGGCAAAGAGTCAATGCCCGCACAGATTTCGGGAGATAGCATAGATATTGCTTTCAACGTGAAATACTTAATAGACATTTTGAAAACTGCTCAATCCCCCGAAATTCAACTGCAATTAAACGGTGCTTTAGCCCCAGTAATTTTTCAGCCCTTGGGTGGAGTCAATGCTACATTCTTGGTGATGCCAGTGCAGCTAAGAGCTTAAAAACAGTCAGCAGTCATTAGTCATTAGTTAGCAGTCAACAGTCAACATTCACCGATGCTGCAACCGGACTCCATCTAATTCATCTGCGTTAATCGGTGTTAATCTGCCCCCATCTGCGGTTCAAAAAAGATAATTTCTTCACCGCAGATGACAAGGGATTGACGCTGATTCACGCAGATAAAGAGAAGAGAGATTTGATATGACTTATTGCTTCAAATCAATGGCAACAAAATTTCAAATTCAGTACCCGTACCGGGCGTAGAATGCAAATTCAACTTGCCTTTATGCTTTTCCGTAACGATTTGATGGGTAATTGCCAACCCCAAACCGGTACCTTTCCCGGCGGGTTTAGTGGTAAAAAATGTCTCAAAAATCCGCCGCTGAATTTCTGGAGGAATTCCCGGTCCGTTATCAGCAATTCTGATGGCTATCCAAGCGTTATTTTGATTTTTTTCCGCTGGTTCTGGGCAGAAGTCGCCGTTTTGGCTGGCGGATGATAGCTGTTTTGCATTTTGTCGTAGCTTGCGGGGCGGGACGCCATCGCCCCTAACATAATTTTGAATTAATTCCGAATTCACGCAGTCTCCGTCAGAACTGTCTATTACCTCGGTTTCAATAGTAATCGCAGGCATAAAATCTTTTTCTGCTTTTACCTCTTCCAAAGCATCGATCGCATTGCTGATGATATTCATAAATACCTGGCTCAACTGACCAGAATAACACTTGACTAAAGGTAAATCACCATAGCTTTTAACTACTTCAATTCCGTACTTGAGACGGTTTTTCATAATTAGCAGCGTACTGTCAATACATTCGTGGATGTTAGCTTGCTTCAAGTGGGTTTCGTCCATGTGAGAAAAGGTGTGCAGGCTGGTGACGAGTTCGGTCAGCCTTTGCGATGAAACTTTCATACTTTTGATAATTTCCACCCAATCTTGTTGCAAAAAATCAAATTCTATGTGTTTTTTTAGTTGGTCAATTTTTTCGCTGTCACTCACAATGTGTTCGTAAGCAGACAGCAACTCCATAATATCTTTCGAGTAGTTGGACAAAAAGCCGAGATTTCCGCTGATGCAGGTGACTGGATTTCTAATTTCGTGGGCGACTCCAGCTACCATCTGTCCCAAACTCGCTAGTTTTTCGGTTTGAATTAGTTGAGATTGAGTTTGCTGCCTCAGCAATTTTGTTGCTAGTTCGTGAATGTTGGATTGGGCTACTAACAGTTCGTGCACGTCTAGCAAACTATAAGTTTGAGGCGACACTTGAACTACAATAGGTTCGTAAAGCAGTTCTTTCGATCGCAACAGCGACTTCCTGGCTGCATCCACAATTAAAGTATTGCTGGGAAAAATTAAACTCTCAGTTTCGGCAAAGCGGTACAAAGCCCTCACTGGTCGCTTTAAAAATAATTCTCGGCCAAAAGGACGGCTGATAAATTCTAAAAATCTCCGCCGGGAAATCATGCCTGCAAATTCACCTTGATGGGTGACAATGACTCCCGGTAATAGCGGATTAGCTTCTAACATCTGAGAAATTCGCATTCCCCAATCCGTAGCTTCTACCTGAAAATCGTAAAGCGACAATTGTTGGAGAGTAGAGTCTAAACAAAGTTCTCCGATGGAAGCCTGGGACATAGCTTGGGCTGGTCTTTCTACGCAAGAGGTGTTTAGCATAAATTCACGATCACGCTTTTTTGGGGTTCTATTTGCCAGCAGACATTCAGCGACCAAAGGTCAGCGGGTAAGTTGCTGAGTGCTTTGACCGACATCCCCCTGGCAAACTGCATTTTAAATTACACAAAAAACTGACTGTAGTAAATGAAATTTTACCACTTAAAGTATTAGGCAAGATTGAGTATCACCGAGATAAATGCGCCCTGGTAATTATACCTGACTTTATTTTATACTGACTTGAGCGGTATTAACGCTTGGTTCGACTATTTAACTATTCATTAACCTTAAGTTATCGTCTTAACTTTTTGTTAATAAATTATTGTACTGAGAAATATAATTGATTGACAATAGAGAAAAATCGCAATTGCCCGATCGCCCGCGCGGTGCACCCGTCAGCAGACAAGTTAAAAGCAGAAATTCCCGGGGTCGCTTCCCTGAGTTTTAGCTAGCTAAGCGCGATGGCTGGGAGTCCTCGCCCGTGCTAAGGCATTTGAGGGGATCTCATCCCATCTCCCCGATCCGGTACTCGCAACCCCCCGTAACGATCGGCCAGCGACACACCTGCCAATGCGTTCCTTATAGGTTTGTAGTGAAGACTTTAGTCATCGCTACAAACCTATTTTATAGCGATCTTTATATAAAACAGTAAACCTCGCCCGCAATCTGCAAAACTTGCCTTGCCAGTTGTTCTGCAATCAACCATTGTTAACCGAAAGATCCATCAAATCTGTGACGGTTGGCAGAGTCAATCGATTTTAGATTTTAGATTTTAGATTTTAGAATTGAAGCATTGACTTGCGCGAGATAAATACGTTAGGCAAGTTTCATCGGATACAGGTTTTTTATTTCTGGACAGATGCGGGGGCTTGTATCCTGGATACTTTCGGTCAATTATTGATTGGCTGTACGATGCGGATATGAATAATAATTCAATCAAATTCAAACAAGTTTAACCAGTCCAAATCATTGAAGGCATCAGCCTTGATAAAATTAGAAGGTCTGCAAATTTTCGCAAAAAAAGAAAAAAATTAACTGGATCTTAACTTAGTGCTATGCTTTGGTATGATCTACACGGAGTTCTACCAAAGACGTATAACTAAATAGCAATCTACCAGTAGGTGATCGATGCAACCCGGCCTAACGAATCAGTTAAACAATGCTTTTACCCTTTTTCTCAGCTTGTTAGTAGAGGCAATACCTTTTCTGCTGCTGGGAGTTTTATTTTCAGGTTTGCTGCTGGGATTTGTAGACGAACGCAAACTCGTATCCCGCATCCCGCGAAACCCGCTGCTGGGGGCTTTGATGGGCAGTTCGATCGGCTTTTTGTTTCCCGTGTGCGAGTGCGGTAACGTACCCGTAGCCCGCAGGTTACTGATGCAGGGAGTACCCGCACCAGCCGCGATCGGCTTTTTGCTGGCGGCCCCCACCATCAACCCCGTGGTAATTTGGGCAACTTGGACGGCATTTCGCGATCAGCCAGAAATTGTAGTTTTGCGGGTAGTATTTTCTCTGTCTATAGCGACAATTATCGGCTGGGTGTTCAGCGCGCAAAAAGACTTGCGGCCTCTGCTGCAACCCTCTGTAGCCCGCGCGATTCCCCTGCCAAAACCAGAGTTTTCCGAAAAAGAACTCGTCCCAGCCAACACTCCGCTGCTGTTGCAGTCGGGAACATTTATGCTCGGTCAGCCGGGGGGGGCGGTGCCGATCGAATCTTTGCTACAAGACGACTGGAAGCCATTACCAACAGGCAAAACAGAAAAAACCTCAAAACGTTCCTCCATGTTCCACCGCGTTTCTAAAGAGCGTATGCGCTTGCTTTTGGATACTATGGTACAGGAGTTGCGCGAATTGGGAGGAGTGTTGGTAGTCGGAAGTGCGATCGCAGCCATCATTCAAGTTGGCGCACCCCGCGAACTAATTCTCAACCTCGGCCAAGGCCCCGTTTCCTCAATTCTAGCCATGCTGCTTTTAGGCGCTGTCGTATCGATTTGTTCTACAGTAGATGCCTTTTTTGCTCTGTCTTTTTCTTCCACATTTACCAGCGGTTCGCTGTTAGCATTTCTCGTTTTCGGCCCGATGATTGACCTCAAAGGCATCGGTTTAATGCTGTCAATTTTTAAAAGTCGAGCCGTAGTTTACTTAATAGTCTTGGCAGCTCAGTTAACCTTTTTAATGACCCTCGCTGTCAACTTGCATTTAGGTTAATAAATTAGCCCAAATAGACAACTAACGATAGATTCCCCATTCCCCATTCCCCATGCGCCATTTCCCATTCCCCATTCCCCATTCTCAATGACTCTTACAAAATGAATCTTAAAAAAATTAGCCCCTGGCTGGACGCCCTAGCTATCTTAGCGTGGGGAATACTGCTCCTCAAATATTGGATCTCGGGCAAATTAAGCATTCTCATTCACCCCAATTACTTTGGCTTGACTCTAGCGGGAGGAATCGGCTTAATGGTTATTGGCGGGTTAAAAACTTGGGAACTCGTAAAACTCGATCGCAGCACAAAGCAATCGCGGATATCAGCAGCAAATAACTCTCTCAGAATCGCAGAAGTTGAACACGTTACTTTGTTTCCTCCCAGTATCGGCAGCACCTTAATGTTGAGCGTCGCATTAATCGGTTTAGTAACAACGCCACGCACATTTACCAGCCAGACAGCATTAGAACGAGGCCTCACCGAAGCCCTGCCAATCACCCGACTGCAACCTCAAGAATTTCGCAATACTACAAAACCCGAACAGCGATCGCTCGTCGAATGGGTGCGGCTGTTAAATTTCAACCCCGAACCGGATACATACAGAGGTCAAAAAGTCAAAGTTCAAGGATTTGTAATTCATCCCCCTAACCTAGCAGAACAATATATGTGGATCGGACGTTTTATCATTACCTGCTGCGCGGCAGACGCCTATCCGATCGGGTTGCCGGTAAAATTACCGATCGGTCAAAGCCGCGCCGCCTTTGCCCCAGACAGTTGGCTAGAAATAGAAGGAGAAACGATCGTAGAAGAACTGCAAGGCAAGCGCAAATTAACCATTCAAGCATCCTCCCTCAAACCAATTCCTGAACCAAAAAACCCTTATGATTATTAGATGTGGATTAAGTATCAGATTGAATTTTACCTGTATTGCCAGATCGACAGTCTAGGATCAACATCCGTATACATATGAAGATACGGTAAAGTCAGCAACAAAAGTTGCAGCAGCATCCTGTAGGAGTTGCAAATAACAAATTCAGCAACTACACTCGTAATTAGGAAATAAATTCTGAGTATATGTCATCAGAAAAAAAATTAGCTATCAAAGGTGCTGCCTGGACGATCGCCAGCTATGGAAGCAGTCAAATTATCCGATTTGGCAGTAACTTAATCCTGACGCGTCTGCTTTTGCCCGAACTATTTGGTCTAATGGGTCTAGCCTACGTTTTCATCATAGGCATTAACTTATTCACAGACATAGGTCTGGGCCCAAGTATCATTCAAAACAAGCGCGGGGACGATCCTCAATTTCTCAACACTGCTTGGACAATGCAAGTTATTCGCAGCTTGTTTGTTTGGTTGTGTTTAATTCTAATAACCTGGCCAGTTACTCAATTCTATGAAGAACCCCGTCTGATGTGGTTGATTCCAGCCATAAGTATAAATACCCTAATAGGAGGGTTTAAATCGACTTCCGTATCCACCCTAGAACGCAAAATGAGCGTTAAGGAAGTAGTGCTCTTTGAGTTGGGTACACAGATAATTTCTACTACAGTGATGATTGTGTGGGCTTTCTTCGATCGCAGCATTTGGGCGATCGTTGTAGGCGGCTGGACTGGAGCTGTAGTGGAGTTAGTATGGAGCCATTTTTTGATTCCCGGCAAGTCAAACCGCTTTGCTTGGGATAAAGAAGCAGTAAAAGAAATATTTTCTTATGGCAAATGGATATTTTTGTCTACGATTTTATTTTTTCTGTGTTCTCAAGCCGATCGACTCATTCTCGGGAAAATATTTACTTTAACACTGTTGGGCATTTACGGCATCGCTTTTACCCTGGGGGATATGCCGCGCCAAGTCATCATTGCCATTAGCGGTCGGGTGATTTTTCCCTCAATTTCTATGCTGGCAGAGTTGCCGCGACAGGAGTTGCGCGCGAAGATACTCAAGAACCGCAAGCTAATTCTAATACCGTTAGCCGTAGGCTTAGCAATTTTTGTGGGCTTTGGAGATCAGTTTATTTTAATACTGTATCGGAAAGAGTATGAGGCTGCATCTTGGATGATGCCAATCTTGGCATTAGGAATCTGGCACACCACCCTCCACAATATGATGGGTTCTTGTCTGTTAGCCGTAGGAAAGTCTCAGTACCCAGCTATGGGCAATCTGCTGACTTTTGTGAACCTATGTATAAGTATACCGCTGGGGTACCACTTAAAAGGTAATTTAGGGGCCGTGATTGCTATAGCTCTCGGCGACCTTCCTACCTATGCAGTAACTAACTACGGTTTGTGGAAAGAAGGACTAACTTGTTTTTGGCAGGATATTCAATTAACAGGGCTGTTTGTAGGAGTGCTCGCCACTCTACTTTGGTGTAGAGTGGCTTTAGATTTTGGTCTGCCAATCGATAAAATATCATCGATGGATTTAGTTCCAATCAATACACTGTTTCAGTAAACAAAAAGGAGATTGTCTATATGTCAGCAGAAAACAATACCAGAAGAAAAGTAATACACTTTATCTTTTTACAAATAGCTATGTTAAAAGAAGTATCGCGAGTGACCGCGAGGTATACTAAAATGATGCTTTTTTATCAAAGAAATCGGATTATAAATTTATTCAAAGAAAACAAACAGCCCAAAAAACAACGCCCCAAAGTGTTTGCCGCTGTCGCACACATTACATCAGTTGAAGAATCTAATAATCCAGAAAAAGCCGCAGCCAAAATAGAGAGACTCAGACACACAATAGATGGACTGTTGACGAGCTTTGCTCATTGCGACCTGACAATTACTATCCAAACTCTACCGAACAGACACGTTACAGCCTACTTACCGGAATATCAAATTAAGTGCATTGAGATCCAAGAAGGCCCTGAATGCGACCCCATGTTTGTAGAGTTTAGACTTCAGGAAGAATTTGTCGAAAGAGTAGAAAAATTTGACTGGTTTTTATTCATAGAAGATGACATTGTTTTGTACGATGCTTTCATTCTAGAAAAATTAGAAAAATTTAACCGACAAAGCGGGTATGAGAATGCTATTCTTTACCCAAACCGTTTTGAAATGTATGAAGGAACCAAGAGATATATTGATTTGACAATAGATCGGGGGCTAGCATGGAATCAGCTATCTAGTGTAGAGATAGAAAAGGTAAAATTTGCTGAATTTAGCAACCCTCATTCAGCATTTTACTGCTTGTCACAAAGCCAGATGAAACACTGGATAAAATCAGGTCGCATCTTCAAAAATCAAATAGTGAATGTCGGGCCTTTAGAAAGTGCAGCCACTTTTTGTCTTTTGGAATGTTTCTCCATATATAAACCTCACCCGTCAAACTTAAACTATTTTGAGGTCAGGCATTACGATAGCAAATATTCTAAGCTATATCCTGAACCGGAATCGCCGTATACACTGTCAGCAGTTAATAATAGTTCCAACACACCAACCGTCAAGGCTTCGTGAAAGGGATGTATAGCCTTTCGAGCGTAACATGAGGTGCTCGTTGGGAATTGGCCCGCGCAGGCCCGCGCAGGGCCGCGCAGGGCATACCTCACGACGCTTGAGAACCGCTATAAGTAGTCGTCATGATTATTAGTAGGATGGGTAGATCGCCAGAGTTATCCCTCAACCTATTAAATAATTAGCGATTTGATATTTTAGATTAAATTAAAAATCTCAAAGCTCAAACATTTCTGGACGCCACTGGCACAATGATAGGGTGCTATACGGTGGTCAAAATCTCTTGAGAGCGAGGAAATTTTAGCTCTGAGGTTCCCTACAATCTAAAACTCAAATTTCACGTCTAAAATCGGTTAAGGCGGTTGTAAGTGCTGCAGACTCCACAAATTTAAGCTCGTGAGTTTAATGCAGTCCTGGAGGCACCAACACTTTCAGAAACCGAGTTTTTTACAAACATACTTCGTTGCAGCGTTTTCCCCTGGTAAAAAAACCTGTTTCAGAGGATCGGGAGTACGCCCGATAGTGTAAAATTTAAGAGGGAAAATTTGGCAGTTAATTTTCAGCAGAAATAGAAGAGTAATGATTTGTGAGTATTTTTCATAAAAAAATTAATCCTTCACCCTTCGCTATTGGGCCATTCAAACAGCCGATCGACCGCACGGCGATCGCCCTCATGCTAGTGCTGAGCTTCTTAATAGGGCTGCTGCTGCTTAGCGGCGATCGCACAGCACCCAGAGTGCGAGAATTTACCTGGGAAAACAAACAAATCGGCGCCGAAGATACCGGCTTTATCCTCACATTCTTTCGGCCGATGAACCACTCCAGCGTGGAGGAAAACTTAAAGCTAGAACCCCCCCTCCCCGGTAAATTTAGTTGGGCTGGAAGACGCATGGCTTATACCCTCAAAGATCCAGCACCCTACGGCGTTACCTACACATTAAAACTCGCCGGAGCAACCGACAAGTATTTCGGAGAAAAAAACCAAAATAAAGGAACGCCAATGCAACCGTTTAGCAGTTCCTTTCGCAGCCGCGATCGAGCTTTTGCTTACATCGGTGTCCAAGGCGAAACAGAAAGCAGATTAATGCTAGTAAATCTCACCAGCAGTGACTCGAAACCGATACCGCTGACTCCCAAAGATTTAGTTGTCACCGATTTTAAACCGTATCCCGACAGCGATCGCATTTTATTCTCAGCCACAGATCGATCCGTCGCCCGCAGTGGCGGCACCCTAAATCAAGAACTATTCACAGTCACAACCGGTCTCAACCCGCAATCGGGATCGGGAACTCAACAAAAATACCCAGCCGGTAGAATAGACAAAATCTTAGACTCCAAAGATTACCAAAACCTCAAATTCGACCTCTCAGCCGACGGAAAAATCATAGTTGTCCAGCGCGTCAACCGCAGCAATCCCAGCGATTTCAGTCCTTGGATTGTGGAAGAAAAAAAGCCACCCAGACCATTGGAAAATGAACAAGGCGGAGATTTTATGATTCGCCCCGATAGCAAATCGATGGTAATCTCTCAAAAACAAGGATTAGCGATCGTCCCCCTCAAACCCGAAGCAGACCCAGTAGAATTTTTGCCAAAATACGAACAAGTATTGGGCATGGCACGCGACAACTCCGCCGCCGCCTATGTTAAATACAACAGCGACTTTACTCGATCGCTTTTCATCTTAGATAACCAAGGTGTAGAACAAGAAGTATTGCGTATTCCCGGCAGCATTATGGCAGTTTATTTCGACCCCCGCCAAAACCAAGACAACCAAGTTCAGCGTCTCTACTGTTTGTTAGCTCAACGCCTCAAAACAGAAAGTTACAAAGAACAGCCTTTCATCGCTACTATCGACCTCAAAAAAGAGGGTACTCGTTTGGTAGGAACCATCAAACCGCTGCTGATTTTGCCCAACCAATTAGATACCCAAATCAGTTTATCTCCCGACGGGCTGGCATTAATTTTCGACCAATCAGTCACAGCAGCAACTCCCTCAGCAGCAGACAGTCCCCGCAACTCGGGCGGACAGTCGATCGCCACCAGCCGCCTCTGGCTGCTACCCTTAGTAGAAATACCGACAGACAGTTCTCCCGCAAAACTACAGCCAGAAGAAATTCCCTTTGCCGGCTATCACCCCCGCTGGCTACCATAAATCAATTTGAGACTTGAGATCGTACTGCTGACTAATGACTGGTGACTAATCTAAAATCTAAAATCTAAAATCATTATGACTCCCGAAGAAATTAGCAATACCCTTAAAGACTTATTTGGTGACAGTGTTGAGAGGCCTGCTGCCACTTCTTGGCAAGTAGAAACCCCCAATTTTCGCCTGTTAGTCCTCCTTTCAGAAGACGGGACTTGGCTGCGGATTTTGCTGCCGATCGCCGATGCCCAGGAAGCTCAACCATTTCTCGATCGACTGCTACAAGCTAACTTTGACACCACCCTAGA
Source organism: Microcoleus sp. F8-C3 (assembly GCA_036704825.1). Classification (GTDB taxonomy): domain Bacteria; phylum Cyanobacteriota; class Cyanobacteriia; order Cyanobacteriales; family Microcoleaceae; genus Microcoleus. The sequence continues at coordinate 141,687 of JAUBSN010000003.1, forward strand.
AACTCGCTACGCCTTACATCAAAACGTTTTGTGGGGAGTATTTCAGCACAGCCGGGCCACACTCGATGCCGCCGATTTCTCAGCCGCCGTCGCCAGACTGCTGGCTTTGCAAGAGCGAGGTTTGTCTGACTTTTTCAGCGGTTTGATAGAAAGCCACATCCGTCAAATCATCAAAGCTGCCAAGATGCAGGGACAGTCTGTCGAAACAACCCTTCAGACTTTAGAACGTTTCTACGCAGAGGGATTGATGGGTGAAATGGAACTAGGGCGAGAGTCTCGCGAAAACTCTCTCGCGGCTTGGCGGTATCAGCTAGAACGCCTGTGGCCGGAGGTAGAACCCTAAGACGATTGCAGATTGCAAAAAACTGATGAATGTCGAGGTTTGGAAGTTGCCTAAAGTTACATTTCTTGTGAGTGGTACAGGAACTGCGGCCGACAGTTAGGATGTTCTTAATTCCACAAACCCTTGCGGAAAATTGCTTCTTCCTTCTCTCGCGACGATAACTAAAGCCTTCTATCTGTTACGTTCGGTTACATCCGAAGAAAGCGAATCCGTTGCCGAACTTCCTTCTGCTGTACAATTTGCCGATTTTGGTCTGCGCCCGTGTCTGGACTGTTATAGCCTCAAGCCCGTTGGACGATGGCTAATCCGGGCCCTCGAACCCTCGAAGGATACCTTTACATTCACTGATAACCCGCCCGCAGTTCTCCAATTCCCTTCTCTCACTGGAAAAATGGTATAATTTATCACAAAAACTCGTTATAAAGATTAAAAATTTTCAGAAAACACGCGATCGCAGGTATATCATGGTAAAAAGTTTAAAGCGCCTACTCCGCAAGTTCCACAAAAGCTTAGATCGTTTAATATTGACTTAGAAACAAAATCTTGAGCAGACAATGCTACTGCGATCGGGTTTTCCCGTCGGGTGCTGTTGTAATTTGACAAATTAGCAACTACCAGCTACGAATTACCAGTTACGAATTAATAGCAACTTAAGTTGTCCGTTAATACAATATTTAACAGGGGTTTCATCTATGTTTGCTGTGCGTGAGACTAGCTCGGAGTTATCAGTGTTGCATATACCTGAATTTTGTACTTGGAACATCTCCATAGAATCAACTCTCCTAGACCTGCCACTCTTCAACTGCCAAATTGAATTAACTCAATCGGCAAAAGAAGTAGCCAAGGCTTTTGAAGAAAATTCCATGCTTCCCGGCGTCATTTTGACAAATGGGGGTAATTTTGTCGGCATAATATCCAGGCGTCTATTTTTTGAAAAAGTTAACCGACGCTACGGAGTAGAAATGTTTTTCAAGCGGCCAATAGAGGTACTGTACAAGTTTGCCAAGCCAGAGGAACTCGTACTTCCAGCCAATAAATTAATAGTAGAAGCCGCCCAGGAATGTCTTGACAGATCGGCCGAATTAATTTACGAACCAGTAGTAGTGGAAATAGCCCCCCAGACCTACAAGCTGTTAGACATACACCAATTAATGGTCGCTCAATCAAGAATTCACCAATTAACAAATAAGTTACTCCACAAACAAACCCAAGCCAAACTCATCCAAACAGAAAAAATGGCGAGTTTGGGGAGGATTGTAGCAGAAGTAGCCCACGAAATCAGAAATCCGCTGAACTGTATTTGGGGAAATTTAACTTTTCTGCTGTCCTATTTTGAACACTTGCTTCAGCTCATGTCGGTTTATGAAGAAGAATATTCGGCACCCTGTCCCCGAATAGAAGCCCTTAAAAAAGAAATTGAATTTGATTTTTTACAAGAAGATTTGCCGATCACCTTAGAAGGGATGGAGTTGGGAGCCTCGCAATTGCTAAAAATAGTTAACGGGCTGCACCACTTCTCTCACATGGACGAGACAAAACCAGCCGAGACAGACATTCACGAATGCGTGGAGATGACGCTGTTAATTTTGAAAAACCGCTTGAAAAACAGCATAGAAGTGGTGAAAAATTACGGCGAACTGCCGCTAGTTAGTGGCTATTCGGGTCAGTTGAGTCAAGTGTTTTTGAATTTGTTAGTTAATGCTCTAGACGCCCTGACAGAGTACGCAGCCGATCGAGCAATACAGACCCAGTGCCAGGACAACTGGCAGCCCCAAATCGAAATTACCACTAAAGTTATAGAAACCGAACACGGCCAGCGAGCATCAATTTGTATTGCCGATAACGGGCCCGGCATTGCCCCAGAAAATCACAAGCAGATATTTGACACCTTTTTTACCACTAAACCAGCGGGCAAAGGCACTGGTATGGGGCTGGCTATCTGCAATCAAATCGTCACAGAAAAGCACGGCGGCCAACTCAAATTGCGATCGCAACCAGGTAAGAACACTGAATTTGAAATTCTCCTGCCTATACTTGGCACAACATGATTAACTCAAGAATATTCTAGGTTGTTCGCTCCTGCGGTGAAATGATAGGGTAGCTTAGTAGTAGGTTTTCATTTCACTTTCCCAGCGTCTCGGCAACTAAAAGTTCCAGTGGCAAATAAATTCAGTTCCAAACTAATTGGCCCTTCACTCTCCGAAGGCAGCCATCAAGACCTTTCCCTAGAGTCTACCCTCTGGGATTTGCCCCTGTATGACTTTCAGGTAAAATCGAGCTGCTTGGCCGTGGCAGTTGCCGAAATGTTTGAACAGCATCCCCTAGTACCGGGAGTCGTCTTGATGGAAGCAGGAGAGTTTGCGGGCATGATATCCCGCAGGCAACTGCTGGAATATTTGCTCAAACCACAAGGTCCCGAGCTATTTTTACACCTGCCGCTAAAAGTTCTCTACAGTTACGCTCGCGTCGAAATATTATTAGTCCCAGAAAGTACAACCATTTTGGCAGCAGCCCCACAAGCTCTGCGCCGATCGCCCGAATTGCAGTCAGAACCAATCGTCGTCCAAATAGACTCCCAATCATACCGCCTCTTAGACCCTCACGCACTCAACATCGCGTACTGGCAAATTCGCGGCATCGAAACTCAAGTCCGCTACGAAAGAGCCCAAACTCAAATGATTCAAAGCGAAAAAATGGCTAGTTTAGGACGTTTAGTCAACGGAGTAGCCCACGAAATTTTAGATCCGGTAGGCTTTATTTGGGGCAATTTAACCTACGTAAGCGACTACAGCAAAAACTTGATGGAGTTGCTGTCAGTTTACGACGCATACTGTACCGATCCTCCGCCGGAAATAGCAAGGCTCAAGGAAGAGATCGACTATGACTTTTTGCAAAACGATTTCCTCCGAACTGTTGCCAGCATCAAGTCGGGTGCAGAACGTTTGAGCAAGTTGGCAAGCAGTTTGCAAAACTTCTGCCACATCGACGATATTTATCCTAAACCCACCGACTTGCACGCCAACATAGACAGCATACTTTTGCTGCTCAAAAGTCGTTTGACTAGGGAAATCCAAGTAGTGAAAAACTACGGCTACCTGCCGCCAGTCCCATGCTATGCAGGACAGCTAAACCAAGTATTTATGAATATATTAACCAATGCTATTCATACATTAATTAATGAAGCAGTCGGTCAAGAATTGGCAAAAGAGTTCAAAGGTGCAGGACTTAGAGACGCCGATCGCCAGCCTAAAATTGAAATCACAACTCAAGTCTGCTGTCCCGAACCTGCGCCGGATTTAGACAAACTTCATGTTCGCTGGGTTTCGATTTGCATAGCCGATAACGGGCCTGGAATGTCACCTAGCAAGTACAAAAAAATCATAGAATCATTCTCTACGGAAAAACGCGCCCTCAAAGAAACCAGTTTAGCAGTTAGCTATCAAATAGTGACGGGCAAACACGGCGGTGCATTCAGAATGCGATCGGAATTAGGTAGAGGCACTGAATTTGAAATTTTGTTACCCTTAGCTTAATGAAGGAAAGCACTACACGGATTTTGACACGGATACACGGATGAATTATCTAGGGTGAGGCAGTAGTCAACAGTCAACAGTCAACAGTCAACAGTCAACCATTATCTAATTGAGTGCCGCACATTTTACAAAATCTAGCATTAGCATCGTGTACAGACCAACCGCAGCCGGTACAAACAGCTTCTCCGTGATTAGCACTTTTAACTAATTGTTTAATCAAATCACCCAATTGCCAAGGAATCAGAGCAATTCCCGTCAAAATCATCAAAATAGTCAGAAAACGACCGGATTCCGAAATCGGAGTAACATCGCCAAATCCCACGGTGGTCATGGTGACAACCGAGAAATAAACAGCATCCAAAAAAGTTCCAAAACTTTCGGGATTTGTCGGATGTTCCACTTGATAAATCAAACCAGAATAAACAAAAATTATTGCCAGCAAAGTAAACAAAATCCGAGCAAAAATCACCCCATCTTCGCTGCTGATGCGGAAAATAGAAATTTTCAATTCCAGAAAACGGATGAGTCGGAGAATTCTAAACCAGCGAAAAATTCGGATAAAACTGACGTTGACAAATCCCAATAAAAATGGTAATATTGCCAGCAAATCAATGATAGAAAAAAAACTAAAAATAAATTTAACTCGATTTTCGGCACACCACAGCCGCAATAAATACTCAACTACAAAAACGATTAAAAGAACAGTATCGAGAGTTTGGAAATTAATTCTAACAGGCCCCGAAAGCGGGTAAGTTTCGGCGATGAAGCTGGCGGAAGATAAAAGAATGAGTCCGGTAAGGGTTAAATTGACGGTTCTACCAATTGGGGTTTCGATATCTTCGAGATAAAATCCAATTTGCGATCGCGTTAACATAGATGAGATAATTAATACCATTTATGAGATAAGGGAATTATCGCATATGAGTATCGAATTAACTAAGGGTGAAAGGTTCAATCTTTCTAAAGAAACTCCTAAGTTCAGTAAAATTGCGATCGCCCTGGGGTGGCAAGTCAGTCAGAAAGCACAAAACTGCGACATTGACGCATCTGTTTTTATCTTAGCGGCGGACGGTCGCATTCCCGATGAAAAGTATTTTGTATTTTACAACAATCTCACATCGCCCGACGGTGCGGTGCGGCATTCGGGAGACAGCAGGAATGGACAAATTGAGGGAGACGATGAGACGGTTTATCTGGATTTGAGTAAAATCAATGCGTCGATTCAGGAAATTGTGTTTGTGGTGACTATTCACGACGGACAGGAAAAAAATCAAAGTTTTAGTCAAGTTGAAAATGCTTTTATCCGGCTTTACAATTCAGAGAATCTTAGCGAATTGGTTCGGTACAATTTAAATCAGATATTTTCGCAAGAAACGGCTTTAGAGTTTGGACGTTTGTATCAGAAGAATGGCGAATGGAGGTTTCAGGCGGTAGGACAGGGATATAATGCTGGGTTGCAAAGTTTTGTAGACAAGTATTATGTTGAGAAGGCGGTTGAGAAAAGCTCGAAGGCTGCTGAGAAGGTTGATGATGCTGAGGTTTTGAGGCAGTTTAGCGATCGGGTGGATCGGTTATTGCGCGAAGAGGCGATCGAGGAGACACCAATTCCAGTATCTAGCGAAGCGGTAGAACAGTCGGTGCCTACTCCTGCGGCGGATACTGTGCAATCTGAGGAAGAGGAAAAAATAGATGATTCGGCAGGAGAAAATCAGGAACCAGCGATCACTGCTGAGGAAATTTTGCAACGGTATAATAAGAAAGAACGAAATTTTACTGGAGTTAATCTAGCAGGAGTAAATCTGAGCAGAAGAGTCCTGAGTCAGGTCAACTTGAGTAGGGCTAATCTAAGCGGTGCTGAACTTTCTGAAACAAACTTATACTTTTCTAACCTGAGTGAGGCAAATTTATGTCATGCAAACCTTCACCAAGCCAATCTCAGCTCAGCCAACTTAGGTAAAACACAATTACTCAATGCAAATTTAAGTGAAGTAAATCTGTCTAATTCCAACCTAAGTGAAGCTAATCTGAGTGGGGTAAATCTCAGTAAAGTTCATTTGTTATTGGGGACAAACTTCAGCAGGGCAAACCTCAGTAAAGCAAACTTAACAGGGTTGAATTTGAAGCAATCAAAATTGATGAATGCTGATTTGAGTAATGCCAACCTAAATAATACTAACCTATTATTTGCAAACCTTCAAGGGGCAAACCTTGAAGGAGCAAAACTTCAACAAGCACTTTACAACGCACAGACTGTCTTCCCCAGAGGCTTTGACCCTGTTAAAGCAAGTGCTTGCTTAATCGCTCCTAATGTTTCACTGAAAGAAGCAAACCTAGCTCGTCGTAACTTGAGCGGAGTTAACTTGAGTGAAGCTAACTTGAGCGGTGCAAATCTAACTAAGGCAAATTTGCAGGGTGCAAAACTCCTGCAAGCTAATTTGAATAAAACCAACTTAAGCGAAGCAGATATGAGGAGTGCCAACTTAACGGCGGCAAACCTGATAGGAGCAAACCTGATGCAGGCAAATTTAGGATCTGCCAACCTAACTGCAGCAGACTTGAGTGGAGCGAATCTGAAAAATACAGAAACAGGTGGGGCAAATTTTAGTGGTGCTAATCTGACCAAAGTTAATCTGGTTAGTGGAACTCTTCAATGTAATCTTAGCGGAGCAATGTTAAGTGAAGGAAATCTCTGTGGAGCTAATCTTAGTTACGGCAATTTTAGTGGAGCCGACTTAACTTCGGCAGACTTGCGCGGGGCAAATTTGCAGAATACAAACCTAGAAAAAGCCAACCTCAAGGGAGCGAATCTAAGTGGTGTGGTAAATTTGGAAACGGCAAAACTCGCAGGTGCAATTATGCCAGATGGCACAATTCACGAATAAATTCGATCGCCAATATTAAAGAGCAAGGTGAGCAATATATCTGTGTCACTTTAACCGAAAGTCCGCCAGGGAATGAATTCCCTGGCTAATAGCTTAAGTCCTCTGAAGAGGACTAATGAGTTATTCAGTCCTCTTCAGAGGACTTTTGCTATGAGGCAGGGGTTTAAACCCCTGCCGGACTGAGGGAAATAGCGTTAAATTGACACCAATGGCTGGCATGGCCCACCCAAAAAATAGAGTATGATTAGTGTGAAATATCAAGTATATAGATTTTCGATGAATGAATCTGACACGGAAATTATAGAATCTACCCTCAGATGGATGACGGAGTTTGTCGAGTTACCGCATCCAGTTTTCAGCGATTTACCGATTTGTCCCTTCACTAAAAAAGCACGCTTGGCAAATCAAATTTTATTCAAAATCGAGCCTTTTTCAGCGCTGACTGAGTTCGATCGCAATTCTGCCATAATGAAATTGATTTATGAATTTTACAACTCGGAATTTGAAATAATGGTAGTAATTAATCCCGATAAAACTGCAATTAGTGCGCCACAAACTAAAGAATTGATAGAAAAACTGAATAACCAGATTTCAGAGTTGGGCTTGCTGGCTTTTCACACTCATCCCGAAGAAGATTTTAATATTGACGGGCTTCATACTAGGAGGATGCCGTATCCCGGCTTCACGGTTCAAGTAAATTCTAAGCTGAAGCCAGCTTCCGATGCTTTAGAGAAAACTGAATATTACAAAAATTGGACGATCGAACAACTAAAATATTTCGGGATTCCGAGAAATTGACGATCGCCCGCCCTCCTCGCGCATCTCCCAGCCATTACAATTAATTCAGCAAAAAATCTTTACACATAAGAACTCATGCAGCTCAAGTCAACAACCCGCCATATTCGTATATACACCGCCATCCTCGAAGACAACGAACTCGTCCCCAGCAATGACCTTTTGACACTCGACATTGACCCAGATAACGAACTTAACTGGAACGACGAGTCAGTCAAACAGGTATATGCCAAATTCGACCAACTCGTAGACGCATACGAGGGCGAAGACTTGACGGAGTATAACCTCCGCCGCATCGGTTCGGAGTTGGAACACTTGGTGCGATCGCTCCTCCAAAAAGGCCAAATCAGCTACAATCTCAACAGCCGCGCTGTCAACTACAGCATGGGATTGCCTCAAGTTGATGCCAAAGTTCACCTGTAATGGCGATCGGGCGATCGGCATTTGTGTCAACTTAAGATTGAAACCCATCATAAATGTCGCTTGTAGCTGAGTTTCCACCCCCCCTACTGCCCTTAATCAGGGGGAGTAGGGCAGGGTGGTTTCATACAAGGATAGAAAAATTATGATGTGGATGATCGCTCGCTCGCCCGTCCAATCACGCGTGTGTGTAGCCAGCAAAAAAATCTGGAAAATCTACCTGGTCGAGCGCTCGATCGCCGGATCTTGGCCCAGCTCGACTTGTTTACGCGATCACCCTGCTAGCTCACGAGGCAAATGTACTGATTCAGGGTAGAAAAGGTGACTAATATGAATCTCATTGAACAGTTGCAACTTCTCAATGACTATCGACACATTCGGGGCCGCAGACATCAATTGTGGTTGGTCTTGTTACTCATCTTATTAGGAGCGATGACTGGCTATTGGGGCTACCGACCACTGGCAGACTTCACCAAAGTACATCGAGAGAGCTTGATTGAACTCTTAGATCTGGATGCGACAATCGAGTTTCCATCTTACTCAACTTTCCGACGAGTCCTGAAAACCATAGATTTTCAGCCATTAACAGACTTATTTAATAATTGGGCTGCTGTGACGATGCCACCGATGCCGGGAGAACGATTGGCAATTGATGGCAAAAGCATCCGTTGCACAGTTACAGATTATACTCAGTCTTATCAAAACTTTATCAGTACAGTATCAGTCTACAGTCATCAACGGGCCATTGTCTTGAGGATGCAACCAATCTCCAACAAAAAAATTAGTGAAGTGGCGATCGTACAACAATTAATCTCCGAGTTTTGTGATGCTGAGGTGGTTTTTACTCTGGATGCTTTACACTGCCAAAAAAAACTGTATCAATAATTGTCAACAGTGGCAATGACTATCTGATTGGATTAAAACAAAACCAACCCACCTTATATAATATGGCTCAAACCTGCTCGCAGCAAGATATCCCCCTCAGTTGTGCCACTACGTTCGAGAACATTCATTCTAGAGTCGTGCGACGTGACTGTCGGGTATTTGCTGTTCCAGAACAAATACAAAAACAGTGGGAAGGACTGAAAACCTTTGTGGTTGTCCAACGTTCGGGTCAACGTGATGGTCAGCCCTTTGATGAATGTCAGTTTTACATTTGCAGTCAGTCCTTGTCTGCCGGGCAGTTGCTAGCTGACACTCAAGGTCATTGGGGTATTGAAAACCGATTGCATTGGGTGAAGGATGTCACATTTGCTGAGGACTTTCCACCACGAATGGGTGGTAATGCTCCGGTTAATTGGGCGATTTTACATAGCTTTTTCATTACGATCGCACGTTCTCTCGGTTTCCGAACTATCCCACAGGCACAAAGGGCTTTAGCCAACCAACTCAAGCAAGTTTTTTCTATCCTTGTATGAAACCACCCTGCTTAATCAGGGGGAGTAGGGGGGGACAAGACGGTTCTCTTTCGTGTCCGGCCTTAAGGGGATGGAGGCGGATCTAGAGTTAGATACATTCGATACAAAGGAAATGCCCAGATGGGGAGAATTGGGAAAATCTGCTTTTATTCTTCTTCCTGCTTCTTTCTGACTCCTGACTCCTGACTCCCTGACTCCTGACTCCTAGCTTCTTCCTTCTTTTTACCCTCAGCCGAGTCAAAGGGCCTTTTTCCTTCTTTCTTCTCCCCCGCATCCCCAGCATCAACCGCAAAATTAGTAGGATGGCGATCGCGCTCTAAAAACTGTTTAACTGCAACTTGGCGGTTGGTCATAAAATGACCCCAAGCGCCGGGAAACAGCCCATCCAAGGTTTCTACCAGCGCCCAAACCTCAAGATTCATCACTTTGTAATAAAAACTGTGAGAATGTTGAATGCTAGTCAATATTTCGTCTATTTCAACTGCAGGCAGCAGCTTCGGATCGGACAAATTTTTGCGAAAGGCACTGGACTCATGTAGGGGCATGGTTAAATACTCAACAGCTTGCAGAGGCCGGTCAGTCGATTGTAGATTGTAGATTGTAGATTTTAGACTTTAGATGGACTCCACAGATGAATCTGCGGGCTTGTCTCCTTCTTTGGGTAAGGTTAAATTTAACTTTACTTGCGAAACTCGGGCACGAGGCACGGAACACCCTGGGCGAGAAAACCGAGAATTGATATTTATTTATACCTGTTGGCTCAGGTGATTTCTACCTACCTGCATCATACCATTATAGTTAGTCTAAAATTTCAATTCGTTTGAGAACCGCGATTTCTTCGGGAAATCGCTACTATCAGGAATATGCTGAAAACAGCGTGCTTTCAACTCGAGGACTTCGGCGTCGCGCCAGCGTCTAACCCTGAAAGCTCACAGCAAGATTCATCGGGGGGTCAACAAAATGGTAGACTATTCGTGTCAGTACAAGACATTAAAACCTACCCCTGGACTGGGGGAAAGTCACGCCTAAAACATTCTCAGGAGATATAACTACGCGCACAAGAGTGCAAACGTGGTCAGCCTAGGAACCTGAAAAATCAGGATATTAGGACTGCGAAGTCTTAAGAATCCCCGTCTGTTGAGAAAGCGGGGGTGTCGAATAATCGCCACGTATCAACCCGTCGAGGTTCAATCGCTAAAATAGTTCAGATCAGCACGCTTGCCCAAAGGCGTCAGGAACCCTTATGCAAAACTCTGTGGCAAAACACTACTTATGGGCTTTAGGTGAAGGGATCAAAGGGTGTAAGCCAGGCGATCTGATCGCTGGTCGCTACTTGGTCAAGCGCGATCGACTTCTTGTCGATACTCAACCCGAACAGTTGCCGGAACTGCCCGAAGAGATTCCGAGTGTTGTCACTCCTTATCTGAGACTATTTACCTATCAGTTGCACGTACCTCAAGTATACGGTCTGGTATCGCCACAGAGGAGCAAGCTCTCTGGAGATATCTGGCTGCTGGAAAACGGGCCTATTTTGAAGGTGACGGAATCTTTAATGCCGAAATTGGCGGACTCCTGGAAAGGAACCGCAGCGATGCGCCAGCTCAATTGGCTGTGGCAAATTGCCAAGTTGTGGCAGCCGTGTATCGCTCAGGGCGTGGCTTCGACGCTGCTGAATCCCGAACTGCTGCGGGTGGAAGGGCCGTTAGTGCGGTTTCTGGAATTGCAGCCCGATCGCAAACCGCCTAATTTGTCGCAGTTGGGCAAATTGTGGCAGCAGTGGCTTGAAGATGCTCACCCGGCGATTACCAATTTTTTGAGGCAACTTTGCCAGCAAATGGTTGCCGGTCAAGTGCGCTACGGCGAACAACTGATGGGCCAGTTGGATAAAGCTTTGGCAAAGTGCGGCAGATATTACGACCGTCACGTGGAGATTGCCACGGGCACCGATGTAGGCAGATCCCGGGCTCACAACGAAGATGCTTGCTATCCGCCCAGCGGTACGGTGTGGGGAGGAAATCCCGGATCGGAAGCTTGCGCGATCGTCTGCGACGGTATCGGCGGACAAGACGGGGGCGAAGTCGCTTCCGAAGAAGCGATTGCCGTGCTGCGCGACAAGTTGCAGCAAATGCCCTTACATCAAGCTAATTGGGACCCGCTGAGCCTGACTTCCAAGCTGGAACGGGCCGCTTGTGCTGCTAACGACAAGATAGCCAGTCGCAACGACAGCGAACACCGCCAAGGCCGGCAGCGAATGGGAACTACGCTAGTTATGGGTTTAGCCCACATTCACGAACTCTACGTAGCCCACGTCGGAGACAGTCGGGCTTACTGGATTACCCGCACCGGCTGCTATCAAGTTACTCTCGATGACAATGTGGCTTGCCGCGAGGTGCGTTTGGGCTACTCTCTCTACCGGGATGCTTTGGAACAAGTGGCCGCCGGAGCTCTGATTCAAGCTTTGGGGATTACTTCGTCCAACACTTTGCACCCGACTGTACAGCGTTTTCCGGTGGATGAAGACTGCGTTTTGCTGCTGTGTTCCGACGGTTTGAGCGACAAAGACCGGGTTGAGGAATGTTGGGAAGCGGAGATTTTGCCAATTCTCGACGGTAGCATTAATTTGGATAAGGCGCGCGATCGACTGATCGAGATTGCTAATACTAGAAACGGTCACGATAACGTCACTGTTGCTTTAATTCACTGTCAAGCACATTTGAGGGAAGACGGCAATACTTTGACAGAACTGTCTGTCGCACCTTTAGATACGCCGATCGAACTAATTTCCGACAGCGAGGATATGCCAACGGATTTGACCGAAAGCACAAGCCTTGGCGAGGGGAATTCTCAAGGAAAAACGCAGTTGTTACAGCCGGAAAAAACCAAAAGTTTATTTTCGCTGCTGCTGAAAATTTTATGTTTATTAAGCTTGGGGGGTGTATTTGCTTATTTTTTCATCCCTCCGGTGGGTCGCGCGATCGATACTGCCGGGGAGTCGATTTTTGGGAAACGCGGTTTTATTAAAGCTGGAAACACGCCAGAAAAAACAGTTGAATCTGTACCTTCTCCGATCAAATCTTTAGAAACAGGCTCATTTGTAGAGATTAAAAGTTCTGGGGCTGGCGAAGTGGAAAAAGAGGGCGATCTCTTGGATTTGCGAGTCGCAATCGGTGAATTGACTGTCAAAGGAACAGTCCCAGCCGGCAGCGTTTTGCAAGTGACCAACAAACAGCTTACGCCTCAAGGCAATTGGCTGGAATTGAAAGTTTGTTCGATTCCTGAAATAGTGCGATCGAACTCTCCCAAACCCGAGTCAAATAAAGATTTTTCTACAGTTTCAAAACCCGCACCAAATCCATCGCCCGCTGAGGCAACTCCGTCGCCTTCCCCGACAGTTAAGCCAACAGTTGAAGTAGAAAGCGCCAAGCTGCAACCGGGGGAAATCGGATGGATTCAAGAACAAATTGCCGTTTCTAAGGTAGTCTATAACCTAGCCCCAAATCCTAATCAACAGGGAAAATGCGTTGATTCTGACTCAAACCCCAATGCTAATTAAACTGTTAATGCTTGAGTATGTTGAGCAACTTTGCTTAAATTTAGTAGAAAGAAAAATGCAAATTTCTAAATAAAACTAAGATTAACTGATACCATCCCTGGTCAAGTAGCTGACATAATGTTTGATTTGAGATTGGAAATTTAATAATTTCCAATCTCAAATCAAACAAGGTTTCAAAATTTCTAACCTAATTTGTTAGATACTTCTGCCAGTTTAGTCACCATTTGGGATACGGCTTTGTCAACTGCCGCGCTCAAAAGTGAGTCTTCATTGCTGCTGCCAGAATTGCTGCTGATACCTCTGACAGAAATATTAGAATCGCTTTGATCTGCCTCTCCTACTGCTTTGGCAGTGGCAAGAATATCTCCCGAAGCTGTACCGATTAACCGCACGTCTATTTGAACGGTAGCTTTGGTTTTTTGTGAACTGCCACCGATTCCCATGAAACTGCCGCCGCCGGATTGTTTGTCGATATTAAACTTGGTAATAGTGCCGATGAGCACGGCGTCAACTCCTAATTGTTTGCCAATTTCGGCTGCTGTGCCGGCATCCATCGCACCGCTGCGATTTTGCTGTTTGAGCACTTGTTCGAGTTTGCTGCGATCGACTACTGTATAAGTGCCGTTGTTGACGAGTTCGTTGATTAGCAGTTCGCTGATGCCTTTGGCGGCGCCGACTCCCCTGTAGGAAGTGTAATAGCTGTTGGTGGGGCCGTACTCGAAGTCCATGACGACGAGGCGTTTTTTGGCAGTTGCTTGGGCGAGTTGGGTTGCGGGTTCGGTGGTGGCCGGTGTGGCGATCGCATTGACTGAAACGCCAACTAGCATTAGGGTAGCGAGGGAAATGCCGGTTAAGCGAGATATGGTGGTTGTTTTCATAAAGCTTACCTCACAGTTGTTTTGTGCCAACTCTAGGATACTTTACGGAACAGCCCGATTTGACATACCCCGGCCTAAAGGCGAGGGGATTCTTGATTCGCAGGGATTCCAATGAATTTACTTGCAGGCAAGCATCTTGACCGTATGCCCTACGGCTGCAAGTCCTCTAATTAGAACTACTTGAGCGGCTGCAACATCTCTGTCTGTTGTATAGCCACAGTTCGAGCATGAATGAGTACGCTCATCAAGCTGTTTTTTTCCTGTTTCTGCTAGACAATTGGGGCAAACCTGACTCGTTTTATGAGCGCTTACTTTTTGAAAATACACGCCATATTTCCAACAAGTTTGCTCTAGGATTGTGAAGAACTGACCCCAGCTTGCGTCTAAGCAGTGTTTCCCTAGCATCGCCCAAGAGTGCCCAATCAGATTCAGATCCTCAACGAAAATCATTCCCACATCTTGGCAGATTTGATGAGATAATTTACGATGCCAATCTTTCCGACTGTTAACAACGTATTCATGCAGTTTGGCGACTTTCTTTTGAGCTTTACGCCAATTGTTAGAACCTAGTTTTTTACGACAGACACGTTGTTGCAGCAATTTAAGCTTGCGTTCTGCGTCTTTAAAAAATCTTTGGCGCTTGACTAAAAGACCGTTAGAAGTTGCTAGAAAATTAGTTAGTCCCACATCAATTCCGATACCTTCACCGTGGGGCATTAGAGTGGGTACTGAAACGTCCCATTGTAGGGTTAACATCACGTACCAACCGCTAACCCTACGGACTATCCTTGCTTGCTTAATCGTTGCACCATCAGGGATAGTCCGTGATTGATGAAACTTAACCAAACCAATCTTAGGAAGCTTCACCGCTTGATTTTGGACGGGGTTAACCCCCAATTGTGGGAATACAAACGATCGCATTGTTCCTGCTTTCTTAAAGCGGGGGAAACCGTGTTTTTGTTCCCACATACTCACAAACGCTTTTTCAAGCCTTTTCAGTGTTTGCTGTAGAACGTGTACGGCGACGGCAGCCAAAGTGGGTATGTTTGCCCTAGCCGTAGTTAAACTTTTGCACTGGCTTGCATAAGTTGGTCGTTTTGTTTCGGCCCGAATGATGAACTCAGATCGGATAGAGCAAGCGTTAATTCGACAACTACGAGACTCAAACCAATGTTTACGCTCTGCCAATGCGTAGTTGTATACGCGACGGCATTGTTCTAGCCAATCTTCAAAGATTGCTATTTGTCCTGCCGTTGGTTTGAGTTTGAATTCGTAGACTAAATGAAACATTTGCTCTATTCTCCTACCTGATTATATCACAACCATGAGCGAACGTAGGAACGCTTTTTCAAGAAGTCTAATTAAAGCCGTCCTAAAAGGATTGGGCTTGCACCCAAATTTTCAGTCAGGGTTGGGGGTGAGGAGGTTGGAATTGGCGGGTTTTAGTGTTTTTTGACTTTCAACAGGCTTAATTTTTGTTAATGAACCGCAGAGGACGCAGAGGACACAGACTAAAGGTGGCAACAACCGCACAGCCATCCAAAATTCCTTTTACGCCCCAGATTCCATAAAACCCATCAACCAATTAGCCATCGTCGCCCTGCGAGTCTGTCGGGGCCCGAATTCCCCAATTTTATAGCCTTTAAACCCCAATTTTTCCTTCAGCAACTGCTTGTTTTCTGGAGGAGTCGATCGAGTCAATTTCACCGTCGCCGGCCTAGAATCGATAAAATCCGGCGGTTCCGGGTACTCTTGACGCCACTCGGCTGCAACACCTGCACTGTTCCACTTGCCAGTCTCGGCATCCCAGCGGTAGCCCAGATACTGCCAAACTAACCGGTTGACGGCTGCATCGTCTATCTCTTCGTTGAGGATAGCCCAAATAGTTTCGTTATTCAGCGGTGGTAATTCAGACATGAGCGCGATCGAATCGGAAATAAAAAAAGTTTAACTCACATTAGATAACATTATCGGGAACGGGCCGGAGAACCCGTTCCACAAAAAATCATAGGAATTTGTTTGTGGGGTGGGCTTCTAGCCCGCCCAAAATGCCACCCCCCAAAAAATTAATTATTCAAAATTCCGTCTTTCTCGGCCATAGACAGCATTAAATCAATCACGCGACTAGAATAACCCCACTCGTTGTCGTACCAGGAAACAACTTTGAAAAACTTAGAATTCAGTTCGATTCCCGCACCTGCATCGAAAATGCTCGATCGCGCGTCGCCCTGAAAATCCGTCGAAACTACCGCATCCTCAGTATATCCGAGAATCCCTTTGAGTTCGCCCTCCGAAGCTTTTTTCATTGCCTCGCAAATTTCTTTATAGCTAGTTTCCTGCGCCGTTTTGAAAGTAAGGTCAACTACAGACACGTCGGGAGTTGGCACCCGCAAAGCCATTCCCGTCAATTTTCCTTTCAATTCTGGCAACACCAAAGTAACAGCTTTCGCCGCACCGGTCGAAGATGGAATAATATTTTGAGCCGCACCGCGCCCTCCCCGCCAATCTTTTTGGCTGGGCCCGTCTACAGTTGGTTGAGTAGCTGTCATTGCGTGAACAGTCGTCATTAAACCTTCTTCCAAACCAAAGTTATCGTTGATAACTTTGGCAATTGGTGCTAAACAATTCGTCGTACAGCTAGCATTAGAAACAACCGTATCTTTGGTCGGGTCAAATTTGTGGTGGTTGACGCCTACTAGAAAAGTTGCAACTTTTTCCGGGTCTTTTGTCGGTGCTGAAAGTATTACTCGTTTTGCTCCCGCCGTCAAGTGTTTGGATGCACCTTCAAAATCTGTAAACAATCCCGTAGATTCTACAACATAATCTGCGCCGGATTTCCCCCAGGGCAATTCGGCAGGATTTCTAATCGCCGTACAGGGAATAAAATTTCCGTCAACGACAATCCCGTCGGGTTTGCTTTCAACTTCGCCGTCGTAAATGCCGTGGGTGGAGTCGTATTTGAAAAGATAAGCCAGATTTTCTGGCGAAACTAAGTCATTAATGCCGACAAATTCGATGTTGGGGTTTTTGAGGCCGGCACGCATAACTAGCCGTCCGATGCGACCAAATCCGTTGATGCCAACTTTTAGGGTAGCCATGATTTAAACTCCTCTTGAAAATATCCCTGTTCGATCGGGCGTAAGCGTTGCCCTCGAAGAGGATCGCCTCTTGTGGCATAGAATTTACCACGTTAACGGATTTTTTTAACTGATTCTTTTCTATCTCTTAAGAATTATGAATTCGGGGGTGGCGAAGGGTAATTCATCCTGAAATGACCGCTGGCTAATGGTTGATGGCTGATGATTGTAAACTTCTCAACGTGCTACAAGAGACAGAAATTATTTTCAAAATAGCCTTTTTAAAATCATGCTAAAGTAATAACAAAAAACTTATACAAAAACCCAAATGGATTGGTATAGCAATCCTCGCATCAGTTGTACAAATATTTAGGGTACTTCTAAGAGTGCCTACCCCCACGGATCTCAGCAACCACGGGGGGAAGATCCCCTACAACAATTACGCAATTCATTTAGGATCGCTATATTCTCACCAGTAGTGGCCGAGGATCGTCTCATATTTGTCAAAATAATTCTTCTGGCTGCTTCCTTCTAGCTATTTCCTCCTGCCTCGCAGCAAGAGATCCTCAAAACTCCAATTTCTAGCTGGGATGCAAAAGTGAAATCCTCGCGGTGGCTGTCGCGGCACAAAGCCTAAAAGCCTAGGATTAAAGTCGCAGATACACGCAAGGACACGGCATTGCCGTGTCCCTACTTTCGTCCTAGCTGAGAGGACTGAATAACCAAGTCACTCATCAATAATCACTCATCACTCAGCTTTCTACCCGACGCACCTAGTAATTAGCAATTCCACCGCATCTGAAATAAAACACGACCCACCAAATTTATTGAGCACGGGTTTAATGTTTTCTGCAACTGCTGAAACTTGAGCTGGCGAACAAAAAGCCAGCACGTAAACGTTATCCAGCATCGTCATTGATGAATTGCGGGAAACGTGATCCCTGGTGCTTTTTCCTGCGACATCACGTATCACCGAATAACCGGGGACGCCAGCTTTGTCTAAACCGTCTAAAATCTTGCCCAGTTCCACCGAGTGGGCGATGATTTCTACTCTTTTGACTGACTCCATTATCTCACCTCCAAAACATATTGATTCCGTATAGATACATGGGAATGCCTACAATGATATTAAAGGGAAACGTCACTGCTAAGGCAGTTGAAATGTAAAGACTTGGATTCGCTTCAGGAACAGTTAGGCGCATGGCTGCTGGTACTGCTATATAAGAAGCACTCGCGCACAATACGGCAAACAGCAAAGTGTCTCCCTGCGGCATTCCGATTAATTTGGCTATTAGCAAAGCAATTACGGCGTTGACTATGGGAATTAGGATTGCAAAGCAGATCAGAAAAATTCCTGCTTCTTGCAAGTCTTTAATTCTGCTGGCTGCAACCAGCCCCATGTCTAGCAAGAAAAAAGTCAGAACTCCGTAAAACAAGTCTTGAGTAAACGGACTCATAACTTGCCAACCGTGTTCTCCTGTCATGATGCCCATAATTAGGCTGCCAATCAGTAGAAAAACTGAACTGTTTAGGAATGCTTCTTGCAACACTTCTGGCCAAACTATTTCGCGTTTTCCTTCTTCCCCCCCGAATATACTCACGAGGATTAGCCCGACTATAATTGCTGGGGATTCCATTAATGCTAGCGCGGCTACCATGTAACCGTCAAAGTCGATCCCCTGTGCTGTGAGGAAGGATGTTGCGGTGATAAATGTGACGGCGCTGATGGAACCGTAGGTGGCTGCGATCGCCGCGGCGTTGTAAGAGTCGAGTTTTATCCTCAACAGGAAAAAAGTATAAATTGGTACTAGCATTGACATCAGCATCGCGGCCGCAATAGTCAGGGCAACTTGCTGGTCAATTCCGCTTTTGGACAGTTCGACGCCGCCTTTAAATCCGATCGCAAACAGCAGGTACAGCGAAAACAGTTTCGGGATGGGGGCTGGAATTTCTAAATCAGATTTGAGAAAAATTGCCAGCATTCCCATAAAAAAAGCTAATATGGGTGGATTTAAGATATTTGACGCGACTAAACTCAAATCCACGATCGTTCACTCCCATTTCTTGCGTTTTTAATATTACTTCCCCAGTCATTGTGCCATGAGAATGGATCTATAGACCGATCGAACTTTGGACGCGAAAGCTCGATCGGGCTCAATACCTCCAAATACGGCAAAGGCACACAGTGCACACCTTACTCGTTGTAAGGTGCGCGCGCGGCCACCCAAGCTAAATATTTTGGTTTGACTAAGCCGCTGCCAAATAAGACTCTAGGGCTTCGGAACCACCGATCAACTTGCCGTCGATAAATACTTGCGGCACAGTTGTAGCCCCAGTCATCGCCCGCAGCGATCGAGTTGTGATCTCCCGGCCCAAGACGATTTCTTCATAATCCAAGCCATTTTTACTCAGCAGTGCCTTAGCCTTAGCGCAGAAGGGACAGCCCATTTTTGTAAACAGCGAAACTAGCTTCGGCTTGGCTGCTGCGGAGTTGATGTAGTTGAGCATCGTCTCGGCATCGGACACTTTGAAAGGGTCTCCCGGTTCCTCAGGCTCAATAAACATTTTGTCAACCACGCCATCTTTTACCAGCATCGAATAACGCCAAGACCGCTTGCCAAAGCCTAAATCTGTTTTGTCTACCAGCATTCCCATGCCTTCGGTAAATTCGCCGTTACCGTCGGGAATTAACGTCACATTGTCTGCTTCTTGGTCTTTTGCCCACTCGTTCATCACAAAAGTGTCGTTGACCGAAATACAAACAATTTCATCTACGCCGTTTTCTTTGAAAACTTTGGCCAATTCGTTGTAACCGGGGAGGTGCGTTGACGAACAAGTGGGAGTAAAAGCTCCAGGCAGCGAGAAGACTACTACGGTTTTACCTGCAAATATATCATCGGTGGTGACATCGACCCACTCGTTGTCTTTGCGAGTGCGAAAGGTGACTTTGGGTACTCTTTGACCTTCTTGGTTCGTCAGCATGATTTTAAATTTTTGGGTACTTGGGTTCAATTCCTTTGCTGATTATAGCGTACTCATAACGAGTATGAGTTGTCAAGGGAGGCGAGTTTTTTTCTCGGACTTGGGCGCGCGAGCTCAGTTCATTGTCTTTGCAACAGCTAGCAGATTTAAAACTTGCTGTTTAAGTAGGTCGGCAATTCTGTCTCCAATCCTTTGCTGCTGCTAACGGGTGAGGATTTTTTACACATTCTGTCAACATATCGATATCAATTCCCGGTAGCAATTCGCTTTGTGTGATTAATTCATAACCGCAGTTTGACACGAATTCAACCGGACTTTCTTCTCGCAAATGGTAGATAGAAAATCGGTCATTTCGCCAGAACCAAACCTCTCGCACATTCAGCCTTCTATACAGTTCTAGTTTATTGATGCTACCACTGGTAACAATTACTTCAATTACCAAATCGGGAAATTCTTTATCTGTCCCAATACAGTAAGCTTCATCCGGTTCCGTACCGCCACGTTTTTCCTCTTGTCGCAGAGTTGTAGACCCAAAAGGGAAATATTCGATTTCAGCTTCTACAAAGTAAATAAGCAGCAGATCTCCTATGCGAGTTTTTCTACTTTCATGGCGGCGAGAAGGCGACATAATTTCCAAAACTCCATCTAAATAAGTAACTCGATATCCCGCAGCATCTCCTATTCGATTTAGCAGTGTCTCGTATTGTTCCCAGTTGGCGCTATCGGTAATGTAGCGATCTTCAGGATCTTGGCGTTGGAGTGCTTGTTCCTTAAGTAGCGTATCTAGCTCGACCGTCAGCATTGGTATTACCTCCTTACAAGTTGTTCTAATCTTAGCTCAACTTTATTCCCAATCAAACTGCCTCCCCAAATATTCCTCTAATTCCTGATTGTAAGGTCGGAAATAATCGCTCAACCTGTCGCGAACCGATTCATTTACCCGCTGGTAAGAACCGGGATTAGCATTTTGGTATTCAGACAATTGATATTCCGGCAAATCTAAGAATTCTAAAACTTGCTTGAGTGTTGTCGCCGCACCTGCATAAAAATCTTCGCTTTTCAAAACTAACAACTGTTCTTGGGGAAAGAAAGCCCGCCAGTTTTTAATAAATTCTATGTACCTACCGCGAGCTAAATAATTCCCCGGTTCCTCGCCGATGATGTATTCTGGATTTTGACTCAACCGTTCAATTTCATCGCTAATTACCCGATCGAGCGATCGCGCTTCCCAATTTAAGTCAGTCAAGCGGTAAAATTGAGAAATCGCCCGATCGACCGGATTTCGCAAAAGTACAATCAGTTTCGCCGCTGGAAACAGGCTGTAGAGACGTTCTGGTGCTTCCCGACAGTCAAAATAGCTCGGACTTGCTTCGCCAGTTACAAATTGCTCTCCCTGCGGCATGGGCGGAAAATGAGCCAAATACCAATCAATCCCTCTATCAAAGTGCCACGAGAAAAAATCCATCTCCTTTTTAATCGGAGTCAAAATTTGCGGGTGCTGAGCTAAATAAGTATACAGAGAAGTTGTGCCGCACCGCTGAGAACCAATAATTATAAAGTTAGGAACTTTGACTGATTTTAAGTTCCAATTTTGTGGGACAGGCATCTTGCCTGTATCTGGTTGTGGAACAGGCATCTTGCCTGTTCTCTTACTGATAATAGATGCAAAACTTTGTTGGTAACTGACAGTTCGATAAAAATCAATTGCCTCGGCAATTTTACCTTGCCTCGTCAAAGCTTCCCCCAAATTCAGATAAGGCCAAAAAGCCTCCGGCTTAGCTGCAACAACTTCGCGGCACAAGTTCTCAACTTCATCCAGCTTGTTTTGCCTAACCAAAACTTCCCACAAATTGTAATAAAACCACCAAGGAAGATCGGGATTTATTTTTATTGCTTGGAAAAATGCCACCGCCGCTTCCTCCCAATATTTTTGGTGGCTCAGAACAGCACCTAAATTGTAATAAGACCAGCAATCATCTGGTTTTTGGGCGACAGTTGCGCGAGATGAGGCTAATGCGCGATCCTCTTCGAGGGCAACGCTTACGCACTTTTCTCGCTGCTGCAACAACTCCTCTAATTCCCCTGACATTTCTGCACACCTCGGCATATTTGTCAATGAAAAATTGTAAATAATAATTGCGCTTTTTGGGCGATCGTACTTGGCTAAATTCTTTCCTAACTGCAAATAAAACTCCCAATTTTCCGGTGTAATTTGCAATTGAGATTGTTCTAACACTAAGTTTAAATCCGACTCAGTTTGTCTGACAGCGTATCCCAACTTCTCGTAAATTCCCGGCAAATCTCCGTCAATTTCAACAGCTTTTAAATACGTGGCGATAGCTTCATCCCACTGTTTTAGTTGAGTTAAAGCGTCGCCTAAATTGCAAAAAGACCAGGCAAAATCCGAGTTGAGGGCAATCTCGCACCGATAAGCAGCAGCAGCCTCTTCCCATCGCCGAAGTTTCAGCAAAGCATCGCCCAGGTTGTGATAAGACCAAGAAAAATCTGGATTTAACTCAACAGCTTTTTTGTAAGCAGCGACAGCTTCCTCCCATTTTTCAAGTTTCTGCAAAACATCGCCCAAACTGTGATAAGACCAAGAAAAATTAGGATTTAATTCAATAGCTTGTTTGTAAGCAGCAACAGCCTCATCAAACTGACCGCTTTCTTGCAGGGAATTACCCAAATCGTGGTAGTCACTGTCCATGCAAAACTCCTGCAACAGTCATTAATTTTTCCAGCGATTTCAAATTCAACCGCATATCTTTATGTAAGGGTTTGATGGGAGTTCCATCATCAACCAAATCGCCAATTAAATAGTAATGTTCCAAACCGCATAAGTTGCTAATCATCCAATAACAATACGGAACGTAAAAGGGAGAAAAAATCTCAATGATCTTAGTTCCAGGACAGCAAAAAACTAGATTAGTCAACCCCCCTCCGTGAGGTGCGACAACTACTTTAGCAGCAGCCAAACACGCTGCTTGTTCCGCTACTGACATCGTTTCCAACTTGACACTGCGAAACCCAAATTTTTCTAAGTATTTAATTACTTCTTCCTCGTTAACGATTCGCCGATAGGATGCTTGTTGGCGACTGATATAAATTCGCTCTGAATATTCTGTGTTGCTAGGCTGTTGTTTATTTAAAAATGTCTTTCTCAGATATTCACACTTCCATTTAGAAACCGCTCCCGATCCGTTATAAGATATTGACGGAACTATTAATTTATCTGCTGTAATGTGTAAATTGCAGCGACTTTCTAAAATTTTATCTTGAGGAATTCCTAAAGTATCTAAAGTTTCTGCTTGATAGGAAGAATCCGAGGCATTGACAACAAATTTATCTATAGTTTCTATCAATCCGCTGCGCTGCAAAAGATCAAATCTGGTAATCACATCAAACATCCAATGAAAATAAGCGGCTCCACCCCAGCGAGCCGATAAAAAAGCCACATTTCCATCGACGCGTTCAGCGGGAGGCAATTTGTCGGAAGTGATTACCAATTCAGCACAACCCATTGAAATATCAGGAACAAGTTTATTGTCTGAAGTAATGACGGCGCTAGTCACAACATCTGCCCAAGCTCGTCCGTTTGGCAATACGGCAACAAAAGCTTTTCTGGAATGACTTTGATGTTCCCAAAATCTGCGGCTGCTGTCGATTGTTTTGGAATCAGATAAATTGATGTGACTCGCAGGATGGATGTCAATACAGGTGAGATGCTGATTGGATTCTGCTGTAACGGTCAAATCTTCTGTAAACCCGCAGTATTTTTTGAGAACACTTAAGGGTAAATTTTGATTGCTGCATTTTGCCCGATCGCTCTCATCGACTTCTCCTTGTTGTTCCAGAGCATAACCTATATTATCGTAAGCTTCAAACAAATCGGGTTTAATTTGCAGTGCTTGAACTAAATTAGCGATCGCCGGTTCCCACTGCTGTTTGGCAATTAAACTCAAACCCAATCCTTCGTAACACCAGCAGGATTTTGGATCGAGATTGATGCCTTTTTCGTAAATAGCGATCGCCCTTTCCAATTCCCCTTGCTTCCGCAGTGCATCGCCCAACTTTTTGTACAGCCAACTACGATCGGGTTCTAGCTCAATAGCGCGATCGAAAGCCGCTGCAGCTTCGGGCCAATTTTCTTGTAATTCCAGAACTTCCCCCAAACTATTGTACAGCCAACAATCATCGGGGTTTAATTCAATAGCTTTGCGGTAAGCCGCCGTCGCGTCCTCCCAATTTTCTAGTGCAACTAAAGCCCTACCTAATCTCTCGTAAGACCAACAAAAATCTGGATTCAGTTCAACTAACTTGCGGTAAGCAACAGCAGCTTCCTCCCACTCAGAAAGCTCCATCAGCACATCGCCTAAATAGTTGTAACTCCAACAAAAATCTGGATTTAACTCAATAGCTTTGCGGTAAGCAGCAGCGGCTTCCTCCTGTTCCTCAATCGCCTGCAAAGTTTCCCCCAAAAAGTAGTAAGACCAACTAAAATTAGGGTTTAGTGCGATCGCCCGTTGGTAAGCGGCCCGAGCTTCGTCAAACAGTTCTTTCTCTTGCAGAATTTTACCCAACTTGTGGTAAGTTAAGTAGTTGCCAGACTTAATTTTAATAGCTGTTTGATAGCGGGCGATCGCCTCATCCAAATAACCCGCATTTGCCGCAATATCTCCCAACTTTTCCCAGCCCAGAGACAACAGAGTTTGCTCTTCGCCCAAAGTTTGATTGCCGATTTTTTTGACAATCAGTTGATAGCCTTTGTGTACTACTTCTAACTGACTTCCAAACATTTCCAAAAAAACATCGATCCCGATTTTAGTATCTTGCTCCGGGCTGTCTGGAAACGTAAACTCGTAATCGTCAAAAATCATCAACCCCCCAACTTTCACCAACCTCCAAGATAAAATCGCATCTTGCAGAGCACTGGTGGGTTTGTGACAGCCGTCAATGTAAGCGATATCGTAATATTCAGAAGCCAAATTAATTAACAACTCTTGAGAGTAACCTTCTAATTCAATTACCCGATCTGCGGCCCCAGTTTTAACAATATTGCCCTTAAAATGTTGTTGAAAATACAAATCAATACAAGTAATCTTTGCCGTCGGATGAGTTAAAATATTATCCAGCAGCCAGCAAGCCGACATTCCCTGAAAACTGCCGATTTCCACAACTTGAAAATCCGCAATTCCGGTAAATTCCTGCAAATGCCGTTGCCAAATAGGAATATTGTGGGTAAACCAATCTTGGGTAAATTGATAATCTTTCGCCGCACACTCAGGCCAACCCCTCAATTCGCTGGCTTTTTGGTGGCAAATAATTGCTTCTTCCAATTCCCCTAATTGGGGTAAAATATTTCCTAAATCGTTGTAAGCTTTAGAATTGCTCGGATCGATTTCAATTTGGCGGCGGTAAGCGGCAATTTGTGCGTATAACTCTTGTTGTTTTGCCCGAACATCATTCAGTTGTTCGACAACTTCCGCAGCATTGGGTTCAATTTGCAGTGCCATGCTATAAAATACGATCGCACCTTCCAACTGCTTCTGTTGCGCTAAACTATTGCCTAAATTTATATAAAACTCCGCTCCATCTAACTCAATTTCCAGCAATTTGTGGTGAATTTTCCCGCTTGCAAGTACCTCAATAGCTTGACAGTAAGTTTCGATTGTGCTGTCTAAACCGGATTCGCTGCGCTTCCGCAAAACATATCCCAACCGCTGATTGAGGCCCGTCAAGTTCGGCTCGATCTGAACCGCGTGCAGGTAAGCGCTAACAGCTTCATCCCAGGATTGTTCGCAGGTTAAGGCAATTCCCAAATTGACATAAAACCAAGGAATAGTTGGATTTATTTCAATAGCTTTGCGGTAGCAACTAATAGCTTCTGGCCACAGTTTTTTGTGAGCCAAAGCGTCCCCTAAACAATTGTATGCCCAGTAGGAATTATCATTAATTTCCAGAGTCTGACGGTAACATTTAATGGCTGCATCAAAGTCGCGTTTTTGCGCGAAAACATTACCTAAACCCACGTAAGCACGAGCATAATTTGGATTGAGTTCGAGGCTTTTGTTGTAACAGGCGATCGCCCGATCCAATTCTCCTCGTTCCGCCCAAGTTTTACCCAAACTGTGGTAAGATTCAAAAGAATCTGGATTGATGGCAATCGCTTGTCGGTAATTGGCGATCGCCTCATCCCACCGTTTCTGGCCAACCAGCATTTCTCCCAAATTGTGATAAGCTGTTGCCAGCTTCGGGTTTAATCGAATTGCCCGCGAATAACACTCAATAGCGCGATCGAACTTTCCCAATTCAACCAAACTATTTCCCAGAGTGACGTGCTCGTCAGCAGTTGCCCAATTCGGATCGATATTAAAAGCTTGATACCAACATTCTGCCGCCTCTTCTCGCTTCTCCAACTGCGTCCAAATTCTCGCCAACTGCCGATAAGCAGCAGCAAAATTCGGGGCTAGCGAAATCGCTTTTTGACAATTTGCGATCGCCTTTTCCCACTTTTTACCCTGAGAATACAAACTGCCAAGATTAGCATAAACTTCCGGCAAATTTGGATTGCGATCGATCGCCGCTTCATACCACTGCTTAGCTTGCTCGATTTCACCTCGAACCTGCATCACCTTTCCCAGCGTCTGGCAAGCTGCCCCCAAATTCGGTTCAATTTTCAACGCTGACTCGCAAGCAGCAACTGCCTCATTCAACTTTCCTTCGGCTAAATAAACTTCTGCTTGCCGACTCAAATCAACCGCTGCCTTTTCCATCTTCTCAATCGAGGGCATAATTAAACTTGCTCCAGACACCAACTAACTCAAACCCACCACCTCAACCATCCTTTTCAGCGAACTCAAGTTCACCAAAATATCCTCAGTCAGCGAATTCTGATACATCAACTGTCTAATAGGATAGCATTCAAAAGCCTCGCCCGCTAAAAAGTAATGTTCCAACTGCAAATATTGACTGATTCCCCAGTAATAATGGCTGATATAGTGAGGCGACACCAACTCAATTACTTTAGTTCCCGCGCGGCAAAAAATCGTATTTGTCAAACCGCTGCCGTGGGCTGCAACTATTACCTCAGCGTGGAAAAAATGAGCAATTTGCTCCGCCAAAGACATCGACTCCGGTAAAATAGAAACAAAGCCAAATTTCTCCAAAACCTCGATCGCATCTTCCTCGTTCAAAACTCGTCGGTATCTTGCTTTGCTGCGGCTGATATAAATCCGTTTGGGATAGCGCGAACTAGGTATAATTCCCTTAAGAAACTCGCGCCTCAAAAAATCCATTGCCCACCCAGAAGGCCAGCCCAAATATCCCGCAAAAGACGGTACAATTAACTCTGTTGCTTGAATGTGAGGCAAGCGATCGCTCTCCAATACTTTTTCTTCGGGAATGCCCAAAATTCTCAGACTGTCCCGCTGAAATTGGTGCTGACAACTATTCACCAAAAACCAATCAATTTCTGCCAAATCCCTACCGCTGTGCCGCAGCAATTCTATCCTCGGCAAAACGTCAACCATCCAGTGAAAATAGACATTTCCCGACAAACCAGAAAGCACCGCCACGCTGCCGTCAATTTGCTTTAACGGCGGAAAGGATTCTAACTTAAAAACGCTGTGTTTTCTAACATCATGCTTTTCGCATCCCGGCAAAAACCCCGGATAATCTCTCGACACATCAGCCAACAAATAGTTGTCAGGAGTAATTACAGCGATCGCCTTGCAAATCAGCCAATAATTTTCCTGCGGAACAATCCAAACTCGCCCGTTGGGAATTGCCGCCACAAAAGTCTTGGGCGACTGCACAGGTAGCGGTTGCGAGTTGGACAAACGGCAAACTCCCCAGCCCAAATGCACCGGATCGAACCACTTAGAAAGTCGCTGCAAACACAGCCCGCAAGTTAAACCGGTACAATCGGAATTTGCCAATTTGGAATTGGATCTCGCAAATTGGGACTTCGGAATATTTTCTGCACTTGCTTCTGGTGCAGGTTTCCAAAATATTTCCACATAATTGTCCGCATCCAACTTAGCATTAACCAGCCAATCCCAACTCGATAAATAAATACCGTGAGGAGGTTTTATAGAAGTGCTATCTGGCCTGCTAAAACTCTGTTTTTTCCACTCTTTATGCTCTCCATACCCGTGCAATTGCAACTCTAAAACTTTTTGATAATAATCGATCGCCCGTTCCCAGCGCCCCTGTTTTTCCAGCAGTTTAGCCAACTCAAAATAAACCTGCGGTAAAGCAGGTTGAATCGTCAAAGCTATGCGGTAAACTGCAATTGCTGCCGCGAACCGGTGTTGCTGGGTTAAGGAGTTTCCCACCCGCCAGTAAAGCTCTGCATTTTTGGGCTGAATTTGCAAAGCTTTTTGATAATAATCGACGGCCGATTCGTGTCCGCCGTACTCTGTTAAAGCATTTCCCAAATGCAAGTAAATTTCGGCTAAATTATCGCAAATTTCAGCCACAGACAATTCGCGCTCTGCACTTGACAAATATCTAGCCGCACCCTCTTTTTTCTTTACTTTTAAATCTGTTAAATCCGTGACATCCGTTAAATCCGTGACATCCGTTACATCCGCTACAAAATCCGTTGCCGAACTTCCAGTTAGTGCTGTGAGAAATCGATCGCACGCAGCGATCGCCCTTGACAATTCATCATCATCTACAGCAGCAACTCTCCGCCTTTGTGCCAAGCGGCAGTATGCCTCAACAAAATCGGGCTTCAGAGCTATCGCCCGCTCAAAATAAGGCATGGCTTCCGCAATTTTGCCCAAAACCATCAAAGAAAACCCGGCGTCTGTATAGGCCGAAATATAGTCGGAATTAATCTCGATCGCGCGATCGAAACAAGCAAGCGCCGCCGAATGTTCCCCCTGTAATTGCCAAGCTTTCCCCAGATTGTAGTGAGCCAAAACCATGTCCGGCTCCAACTCAATAGCTGTGAGGTAAGATGCGATCGCCCTTTCCGGACTTTTGTCCAGCAAGGCTTGACCCAAATTATTGTGCAGCGTTGCCCAATCCGGCTTAATATCGAGGGCCCGCTGGTAAACCTCGATCGCCTCAGCAGCCCGATCTTCCTTGAGCAAAATCACACCCAGATTGCTGTAAGCTTCCACGTAATCCGGCTTCAAAGCGATCGCCTTTCGGTAGGTATCCATTGCCGCTTCGAGCTGACTATTTTCATCTAAAACCACAGCCAGATTGTATAAAGCATCGAGATAATCCGGTTTTTGGGCGATCGCATTTCGGTAACAGTCGATCGCCCCCAACAAATTGCCCTGCTTGTGAAAAACATTTCCCAAGTTATAATGAAGTTGCGCCCAATCTGGTTTCAAATCCAGAGCTTGTCGGTAGTGAAAAACCGCCTCATCCAGCCACGCATAGTCGCTGTAAAGTTGACCCAAATAAGCATGAGCCAGAAAAAACTGCGGGGAAATCTCCAAAGCTTGCACAAAAGCGTCTCTTGCCGCCGTCGGATCGCCTTGAGCTTCGAGGATTTCGCCTAAAGTCGTGTAAGCCGAGGGCGAAAACGGTTGAAGTTCGATCGCCTTGTTGCAAAACTCGATCGCCTCAGTTAACTTCCCCCGGTTCAAATAAATTTGGGCTTGCCGGATATATTCTTCAGTGCTCATTGCTAGCGGTGCAGTTGCGGTTTCTTTACCGCTTCAGTAAAACCTAGAAATTCTAATTTAAAAACTTTGTATTTATATTTTGCCCGATCGGGCGATCGATTAATTTTATCAATAACTGTCGATCGATTTTTTTTACTGCCCCTGCTGTAGTTCCTGCATTGAACATTTCAACCTCACCCCGCTTGTGGCAGAGTGAGGTTGAAATCCTTTAAAACTACCGGCTTTGTGAGAACAGCCCCGAATCTCATCCGGTGCCGCCCCACAACTGCCAGTTGTTTTAGAACAACTCGAAGTTGTTCGTGGTAATTGTCAGGCCAGGCTGCAACTGAGCAATAGTTAGCACTCCGCTGCCGCCGTTGAAGTACAACACACCGTTTTGCGGGTCGTAGACCAACTTGTTCGCGGTTCCTGGGGTGGCGGTTCCGTTGAAACCAGAAACGACGACAAACTCGCTGGCATCGAGGCCGTTGCCCAAAGCAGAGAACACACCACCGCCGCTCGTCTGCAAGCGGATCTTATCTTCACCTGGGGTAAAGTCAGTGATCGTATCTACGCCGTAATCGCCACCGCTGGAGAAGAAGTAGAACGTATCGCTGCCAGAACCGCCCGTTAGGACATCACTTCCTCTGTCGCCAGAGATAAAGTCATTGCCAGAGCCACCATCGACAGTATCGTTGTCTTTACCGCCGTACAGGCTGTCGTTGCCGTCGCCGCCGCTGACTACATCGTTGCCCCGGCCCCCAAAGACTGTATCGCTCCCAGAGCCGCCGAGTACGGTGTCATTGCCGTTGTCGCCCGAAACCAAGTCATTGCCATCACCGCCATCAACGAGGTCATCCCCTTTACCGGCAAAGATCCGGTCGTCGCCAGTCCCGCCAGCGACCACATCGGCGCCGCTGCCTGAAAAGATAGTATCGTTGCCGTCGCCGCCGCCGATACTGTCATTGCCGCCTCCGGAAATAACCAGGTCGTTGCCACCGCCAGCAGCGACAACATCTGCGGCCCCAAAAGTAAGGATGATGTCATCACCGCCGCTGCCGTTCAACCTGTTGGCGCCGGTGACGCCGATAACGGTTGAGCCACCGCCACCACCACCTGGTAGTGAACTTGCTGGGGTTGTTGGATTAGTTACCTGTGTCATTTACACTCCTCCTAAAAGATCAATCATTTTTCTACAATACACTTTTCCCTCCAAAGGGATTCAATAAATGAAACCGGACATCGGTTGAGACCCTAATTGACCCGGCTGCTATAAGCTGTCATGTAATTTAAATTGTCAGCAGCGAGCCTCGGAGCGCGAGTTGAATCCTGTATTCGTTGAGCAGCAAATCTCGGTTGTTTCCTGCTTTTGACTCTCGACTCCACTACTGCCTCCTCTAAGACGAAAATATTCCACTTAAACGTTTGCGAGTTTACCATAATGACCGTCGATATGGCTAGTCATTATTCAAACAATACCCTGAAGATAAACAGACACCTTTTTTAATGGGAGTATGCTCTCAAGATTGAGAATTTGCACTGGGCCTCCGGGCACCGTCGATCGCCGGAGAGTTCGAGCGCCCGCAATGGGGCTGGAACTGAGCTGCGATTTTTTTTAAGTACACTGTACTTGACCAGACTTTTGATTTTCGCTAATAGTTCCCCAGAAATCAAAATTTTTTAACTGGCTTTGAAAGCAAGCCCACGCAAGCTGGAGGCCGGATTCAACCAAAAGTGCGTCCCAATACAGTCCCGGACGGGCTTTTGAGCCTCACCACCTGGATGTTTTCAGCCAAATCGCTCACGCTCAATGTATGATTTTGGCTAAAAAACCCTGTTTTTCAACCACAATCCGTCATTTCAAGCGCAATCCGCATCTATCCGGACAATCTGACAATGCAGCGCTCGCCTTTTGGTCAAGTTGGGACGAACGGTGGGCCGGTAGATTTGTGACGGTACTGTCACTAGATTTTAGATTTTAGATTTACGTCCAGAGATGAATCTGGGAACTGGAACTGGGATATAAAATTTTGGGCGGCTCGCGACTCCTGCTGCAGTTATGGCTTGGCGCTATTGTAGTTATGGAGAATTTTCCTGTTCGCAGCAACGCTGCAGCCGCCAATTTTTTGATGGCATATCGGCTCCCAAATAAAATTCTTACCTCTACAGTCGCCGGAGTTATCTCCGATCGAGTTGTATTGAGCTAAAATCAAAGCGATTTTCCGTTCAGAAGCATATCTACCTTCAAATCTTCTTGATGAAGCGATTACTAGCGATTACTAAAGCTATTAACGCTCTTAATGATGAAAATGCTTTACCATCCTTTCATCACTCGGTTTTATTTTGAAAAAAAATTAAATATTTCATTTTTGTGGTACATTCGATGGCTAATACCTGCAAGTAAAAATATTAATTGTTTAGCCAAGAATTTTGTACTCATTGTTGTTAACTTCGAGCCTACCGTTAACGATTAGCAAATTTCCCAGGAATTTGGTTCCGCATTCATTCAGATAAAATATGTACTATTTATTCGTAGCGGTGTGCTTCAAGTTGCGCTGGTGAGGCGTTGAAGTTGCTCTGGCTGTCGTACTTGTAGATGTGAGCGTCACTCTCGAAAATATAATTGATGGAAGTAGCTCCATAGTATGCCAGCGCTAGCAGCGACAAGAGATTAAGAACTCTATAAATTGGTTTCTCAGATACTTGGTTCATTTTGACTCCTACTTTTTATGCAAATACGAATTTGGATACCGTGACGGTCATGTTTATTAGAAGTTCCCAAACATCTCGCACCTCTAAAAACTTAGCTGGCTCCCGTTATACACTCCTGATGCCCGATCGCCAAAAATAAGTCGTACTTGAGATTTGAAACAGTTTTTGTTGCCTATTTCATATTGCAGTCTCTCCCTTGAATTGTCTATCTAACTGTGGTAAGAGTTAGGCATTTCGGGCACAAACGAACTCTACAATTTTTTGTTTGGAGGTGCTGCGATTTGAAGAAAGGGAGCTGGAAAAGGTCTCACAGCAAAGATCCTAGCTGTTTTCCCGCGCCTCGCCAGGATTTTCCCGCCTTCGATTGATGGTACGTAGCGGCCCGAAGCAATAAAAATTCTTAAGTTGGTCAGCGGCAGGCGAAAATATGTCTTAAGTTATATTTTTGCAAGCAACAGGCTATGTTACATTGCATATTAATTTTGAGCTTGGCTGAGGTGGCAAATAATTTTTAGTTAAAAAAATTGCCGTCGCTGTCCGATAACTTGAGTCTGACAATTTTGCCCGAACAATTTTGACTCAGCCGCACCATTAATTCACGGTGTGACAGAAAATTAGGCATCAGTCGATTGCATATTTCGGCGTGAAACCTTCTGCGATCCATGAGTCTATCTCGCTCAGTTGAACGATTTGAGATTTGAGATTTATTCCACAGATAAATCTGAGATATTGAACAAGAAAGAGCCTAAAATTTTGGGCTGCTGCCGACTCCTGTAAGAAAATTGTATCCGTTTTTGGGCTGGATCGAAAAGCAGAAGGCAGAATTGGAGATGCGTAAAAAATACTGTTTTAGGATTCAGAATTTTTATTAGATTCTACCTTCTAGCTGCCTTTTTTTGACAATTAAGCAAGATAAATTACTCGCTGCCAGGAGCGATGCACGCTGAAGAATTTGGGACGAGATAAGCGACTTTGTTGAAGCCAGTTACTTCCACAATTTATGATAATTCTCGATCGCATTGAGCTGTTTTTACCACAGACTTTTTGCTGGAAATTTGCAAAAGGGAGAGGGGCAGAACAACAGGCCAAAATAGAGGCCCGAGTATTAAGGCTATCCAAGATATCACGTCTTTTTTAGATGTCGCAGTATCATTCAAAAAACTTTTGAACCAAACAATAAAAACGATTAAGGCGATCGAAAAGTAGCTAATCATTATCATTTTTTTAACTCCCTGTTTATAGATGGGATAGAAGTATTTATAATTATTGTATCTCAGGCCGTGGCTCGCCGATCGCAACTTTATGCGCTCAGTTGCAAGCTGCAAGTGTCTAAAACCCAAAGTTTCACAGCTATCCAAGTCCACAGTCTGCGATGTTGAGAGGACTTACTCCCGCTGCCGAGTGGTGCGGGGCGCAAAAAGTCCTGCACTCAGGACTTTTTGAGATTTCGTCAAACCTTGAGGCTACCACCCCTATCATAGCTTATGCGATCGATATCTTGGGTTTTATGTGATTTTACTCACCTATACTGGCAGACTTCGGTCACAAATCGAGCCAAGAACGATCGCACAGCTTACCCGACTGCAATCACCCTACTCTTGTGTCAAATGCTCGATATTATAATCGTCGAGTTCAACGAGATTTCATGCAAGCTCTGACTTGAAAATCCGATCGGGCGATCGCTGAACTGTTCTATCAAGTCACCCATTCAGGCAATCTGACTCGCACTCAAAGCCGCGGACTGCGCGCACTCTGCGAAAGTGCTCTCAGCGAAGACGCCCGATATGCAGTCAACCGCCTGCTGCACGCCATCCGCCGCGGATGGGTGAGGATTTCCGATTAGTCCCCTCACACAGGAAGTTGAGATGAGTATTTCCACTTTCTCTCTTGTCAAGCTTTGCCAACAATAAGATTTTCGCGAGTAGGTCGCTCATTAACCCTCTCCCAAAAAAATTGTACTGCGATCGAAAAGCTCGAACCAGTTTCTTGAAGAAGCCGGGATTTTTTGATTTGAAGCAGTCAGGCAATTTTAGATTTTAGATTTTAGATTTTAGATTTTAGATTGACTTCACAGATGAATCTGAAACCACGAACAAAAGCTTAAAATTCGGGGGGGGGATGGTCGCTCCTTTCGGAAACTTGTATTGGTTTTTGGGCCGTTATTAAGTATATCCACGGAACAGAGACCACACCAAGAAACTAGGTAAATGTAGGTAAAAGCGGGTTTATAAATACCATAAACGTTTTACGTTGAATTAAGCCAAGCGATTTAGCTAGCAGTCATTAGTCTTCTATTATATCGAGAAATATTAATAAATATGTCACCATATCTTGATAAAAAGTAGAGATTTCGGAGTTGCCAAAAGCCAGGACTCTGGACAGGGTTGGTGTTTCCAGTGCCAGGGCTATCGAGGAAATATCCGATCCCCAAGTCCGGCTGACATAAATCACTCATCAAGAGCCAATCGATCACATTTACTCCCGTAGTTGAATCACATAAATATTGGAAAAATCAGTCAATACTGTCAAGAGTGAGTTCAAAAAAAACACAGATGATGAAAACCCAAACGCTTTTACCTCAATTTACTATTGCAGAGCTAGTCTTTCAGGTATATCACTCTGGTCTGCTGACTCCCACTCACCGACAACAGCTCAAGACAGCCCTGTTAAATGACTGTCTTACCGAAGAAGATCAAACAGCCATCAACCGCTTGCTCCACGCCGTTCGCCGGGGCTGGCTGAAAGTAGTAGATTAAACTCGGTTCCAAATTTTTTCCCACTACTCTTTAAATGCACTGTCACTTGAAGGCAGAATTAAATCATAGTTCCTTTGCAGTAAAGAGTGTTGCATTTTGACTTTAAATGCACTGTCACTTGAAGGCAGAATTAAATCCCCTTATAAAAATCAGGCATTAGCCTAAATGTAGGGTGCGCCACAAGCACCCTGCAGTTTTAACTTCTATTTTCTCGGCTTATAAAGATCGAGCATGAAAACCCCGTGACTTTAGTCCGGGGATGAAAGGCAGAAGGAGGCTTTAGCCTCCCAGTT